>NZ_JBQFYB010000004.1:0-197207 GCF_056541275.1 Ruegeria sp. AI2 | reverse complement strand
CCGTCGGCGCCGGCGTCGTGTCGAAAATCGTAGAATAATCCGTAGGCCGGGCTTTAGCCCGGCACATCGGTGAACAAACGAAGGCCGCTCCGTCAGGGGCGGCCTTTTGCTATACGCGATATAGGCTACTGCGAGGTCACTGGCATTGGCTACACAAATGAAATTCAAAGAATGGAAAAATTGGAATGGAAATATGGCGGACAGTAAGAAAAAGACTTTGCATAATTTCGGTTTTTCACATGCTGGGTTGTTACAACCTTTTCTTCAGTCACTTTGAATTGTCCGACCGTGCCTATTTGGTAAACGTTTTGCTAGTTACGTTTTGGCCGATTGCATTTGTCATCGAGACAACTTTATTTGTGAAGAAGCGTGAGATCAGGAAAGAAGAAACGCGAGCCTAATTTCGGACGCTTGACTACCTTGTCTTGGCGTAAGGTTATTTCGCCCTTGCCAAACCCCGCCAACCCCACTAATACGCGCGAGTTCTCAACAAGAACGTCAAGGCGGGGTGATTCCCGCCTTTTGGGTTCGATGAGGGTTGGCGATGCGCGTCTGTCCTCCTCTCAACCCCAACGCCTGATAAAAGGCTGTTATTATGCAAAGCCAAAATATCCGTATTCGGCTGAAGGCATTTGACTATCGCGTTCTGGATGCCAGCACGCAAGAGATCGTCAACACTGCCAAGCGGACCGGCGCGAATGTGCGCGGCCCGATCCCGCTGCCGAACAAGATCGAGAAGTTCACGGTTCTCCGTGGCCCTCACGTTGACAAGAAATCCCGCGACCAGTTCGAGATCCGCACGCACAAGCGTCTTCTCGACATCGTTGATCCGACCCCCCAGACCGTGGACGCGCTGATGAAGCTCGACCTGGCTGCTGGTGTGGACGTCGAGATCAAGCTGCAGTCGTAAGATCGGAGGGTATAGATTATGCGCTCTGGTATTATCGCAAAAAAAGTTGGCATGACCCGCCTGTTCATGGAAGACGGCAAGCAGATCCCTGTGACCGTTCTTCACCTGGACAACCTGCAGGTCGTTGCACAGCGGACCGCTGAAAAAGACGGCTACACCGCCGTTCAGCTGGGCGCTGGTGCTGCCAAGGCAAAACGCACCTCGAAGGCCATGCGCGGTCACTATGCCGCTGCCAAGGTCGAGCCCAAGCGTAAGCTGGCCGAGTTCCGCGTCTCCGAAGATGGCCTGATCGAAGTGGGTGCCGAAATCTCGGCAGAGCATTTCCTGGCCGGTCAGAAGGTTGACGTTTCGGGCACCTCGATCGGTAAAGGCTTTGCCGGTGCGATGAAGCGCCACAACTTCGGTGGTCTGCGCGCCTCGCACGGTGTTTCGATCAGCCACCGTTCGCACGGTTCGACCGGTCAGTGTCAGGACCCGGGCAAGGTGTTCAAAGGCAAGAAGATGGCCGGTCACATGGGTGCTGCCCGTGTTACCACCCAGAACCTCGAGGTTGTCAAAACCGACGCCGACCGTGGTCTGGTCTTCATCAAAGGCGCCGTTCCCGGACCGAAATCGGGCTGGGTCACCGTCAAGGACGCCGTGAAGAAGAAAGCACCGGAAGGCTTGCCTTTCCCGGCTGCTGTGAAATCGGCTGCAACCGAAGCACCTGCGGAAGAAGTATCCGCGGAAGGTGGTGAAGCATGAAACTTGATGTAATCAAACTGGACGGCGGCAAGGCCGGCGACATCGAGCTGGATGCAGACCTGTTCGGCCTCGAGCCGCGCGCGGACATCCTGCACCGTGTGGTCCGTTGGCAGCGTAACAACGCGCAGGCCGGCACCCACAAGGTCAAGACCCGCTCGGAAACCAGCTACTCGACCAAGAAGATCTACCGTCAGAAGGGCACCGGTGGCGCACGCCATGGTGACCGTAACGCACCGATCTTCCGCAAGGGTGGTATCTACAAGGGCCCGACCCCTCGTTCGCACGGCCACGACCTGCCGAAGAAGTTCCGCAAGCTTGGTCTGCGCCACGCTCTGTCGGCCAAAGCCAAAGCAGGTGAACTGGTTGTGATCGAGAACGCCGAAGCCGAAGGCAAGACCGCCGCACTGGCCAAACAGGTTGCAAACCTGGGCTGGAAACGCGCTCTGGTCATCGACGGCGCGACCGTGAACGAAGGGTTCCTGAAGGCGTCGCGCAACATCGAAGGTCTGGATATCCTGCCGTCGATGGGTGCAAACGTTTATGACATCCTCAAGCGTGACACCCTGGTGCTCACCAAAGCGGCTGTCGAAGCACTGGAGGCTCGTCTGAAATGAGCGCGAAGGCAGAACACTACGACGTGATCCGCAAGCCGATCATCACCGAAAAGTCGACCATGGCGTCCGAAAATGGCGCGGTTGTCTTTGAAGTGGCGATCGAAAGCAACAAGCCGCAGATCAAAGAGGCCGTTGAGGCGCTGTTTGGTGTGAAGGTCAAGGCGGTAAACACCACCGTGACCAAAGGCAAGGTCAAGCGGTTCCGCGGCCAGCTGGGCCGTCGGAAAGACGTCAAGAAAGCATATGTGACCCTGGAAGAGGGTAACACAATCGACGTAAGCACCGGTCTCTGATCCAACGCTTACAGCGACACTTTTCGGCCCCGGTGGATCACTCCTCCGGGGCCGATTTCGTTTCAGACGTCAAAGCTCTGGGTTTGCGCGTCGGGGCAGGGCGGTCACACGCCCTCCAGCGGCCGCTCAGGGCGGTTCTGGCGTTACCGGCACATTGGTGGCCCATCAACAGCTATCGCACCCTCTGACGGCCGCTGAGCGGCCTGCTCGCGGGGCAGGGCCTGCACTGGACATAGAAAAGGCGCCCTAAGGCGCCTTTGGGTCGTTTCAATTGTATGAGTGGTTACGAGCAATATACGTGCCGGTGCGCGATATCTGCGATATCGCAGCGGCGGATGCCGATATCGTCCAGCTCACGGTTACTCAGACGCTGCAACTCGGTATAGGTGCGCTGATACTCAGCAGCACGTGCACGGGCTGTTTTGATCCGTGTGATCATGTCAGCGATCCGGGTGCCGAAGTTGAAGCCGGTATGGGTCAGTGTTGCAGTTGTCATCTCTGTATTCCTTTCTCGTATCAGGGCGTATTCCCTGACGTTTCCTTTTGAGTTCCTTCATTGGATAAGGCAGAGATAGGAGCGTTTGCTATCGCTAACAACGCAGATTTTGGTCTAGCCGATATGCATCTGTTGAATGGCTATACATGTCGTGGGCCACGTCAATCACACGCCGCTTTCATTTCTTTCGCGCGTTTTATTGCGGGCGGCCATCGCCCGACCATCACGTATGCTCAGCCCCATCAGTGTCAGATTGGTCGCCCCGGCAATCAGTTCGATGATCTGTACAATATAGAAGCTGGTATCAAACGAGCCCGCGTTTGCCTTTGCGCTCAGGTAGACGGCGGCTGGAACAAGGACGATGAGCCCGTTCATAGCAATGATCGGCATCCGTTTCTTTTTGGCGAGCGCAGGGGCATCTTTTCGACGACGCCCAAGTGTCGCCCCGGATGCACCGACAATCACCATTGCAGGCACCAGAACAAAGAGCCCGCTGACGATCATGGACTTTACTGCCGCGACGGTCTCATGGTTTGCAAATAACTCACTGTACAAAGTGGATGTCCAGAATACGAGGATCGTAAGAAAGCCTACTACTCCGGCGATGGGGTGGATGGTTCTTAACATGTTGCTACTCCCAAATGAGGGTCAGGCGACGCAGTGGTTTTCGACTGCGAGCTTGCGAAGAAGATGTGGCCGGGCCACTGCGCTTGCTGGATAGTCCGCGATCCGACGCTGGAACTCGGGATGAGTGAATGCGTCGCGAAAGCTTTGCACGTTCTGCCAGATCGCGTAGTTCACAAAGGTCGAACTGCCCGCGATACCCTGATGGAGCTGGGTCGAGATATATCCCGGTTGTGATTTCATGAAATCCGCATCATGCGCCCATGCCCGAAGCAGCGCCTTTTCGTCTTCGGCGCCCACCGTAAACAGGTTGATCAGCACCACCGGTCCTTCCTCGGTCTGCATCTGATCTGCCAGCGTGACGATCGTGTCCAACTCTTTGATACGAGCCATTTCGGTTCCCTTCGATTCTGAAATATAGCAAGCTATATAAAATTGCATAGCATGCTATTCAAGTGTAAATCCAGGACATGGACTTCGAAAAAGAAAACTCGGCCGGGTATCTGGTTAATCACATGGCACGATTGTTCGCAAAGGAGTTGCAGCAACGCATTGCGCCCTTTGGCATCGTCGTCGGACAATTCCCAATCTTGCTGGAACTCTGGCTCAAAGACGGTGTGACGCAAAAGGATCTGCTGACCAAAATTGACGTCGAACAGGCGACATTGGCCAACACGCTTAACCGTATGGAACGTGATGGCTTGATCAAAAGAACGAAGAACCCTGCTGATGCCAGGGCTCAATTGATTTGGTTGACCGAGAAGGCCGCAGCACTTCGCAACAGCGCCTACGAGGCAGCTCAGAACGTAAATGCTGATGCATTACAGGTCTTGAATGACCCTGAGCGCGCACAATTCATGAACTATATGCGTCGAGTCATAGGCGGCATGCGCTCAAGGTGAATTGACGGAGGATCAGTTCACGGCACCGGCATGCAAGCCCTTAAACAAAAAAACGCCCCCGACCGAGGTCGGAGGCGTTTCTAAGTCTTCGAAGCTGCGGGCTTAGCCGCGCTCTTCGATGATCTCTACCAGATGCGGGATCTTGCGGATCATGCCGCGCACCGAAGGAGTATCCTCCAGCTCACGGGTTCTGTGCATCTTGTTCAGGCCCAGGCCGATCAGGGTTGCGCGCTGTTCGGCGGGGCGACGGATCGGCGAACCGACCTGTTTGACGACGATGGTTTTTGCCATGACGTGCTCTCCTTATGCTTCTGCTTCAGCAGCAGCCGGTGCATCGTCCCGCTTGGGCAGGATGTCAGCAACCTTTTTGCCACGACGTGCGGCAACCGAACGCGGGCTCTGCTCTTTCTGCAGGCCGTCGATGGTGGCGCGGATCATGTTGTAGGGGTTCTGCGAGCCCAGCGACTTGGACACAACGTCCTTGACGCCCAGCATTTCGAACACGGCACGCATCGGACCACCGGCGATGATACCGGTACCTTCAGGCGCGGCGCGCATAACCACTTTACCGGCGCCGTGACGGCCCTCGATGTCGTGGTGCAGGGTCCGACCTTCGCGCAGCTGTACGCGGATCATCTGACGCTTGGCTTGCTCAGTCGCCTTGCGGATGGCTTCAGGTACTTCTTTCGCTTTACCCTTGCCAAAGCCGACGCGGCCTTTCTGATCGCCGACAACCACCAGAGCGGCGAAGCCAAAGCGCTTACCACCTTTTACGGTTTTCGACACGCGGTTGATTGCGACCAGGCGATCTGCAAATTCCGGCGTTTCTTCACGGTCGCGGCCACGGCCCCGACGGTTTTCACGTTCTGCCATTTGGCATCCCTTTTTCTCTAGAGGCGCTTGCGGCGCCAATTACTCAATCGAAGTGAACCCGTGAATGACATTCTGGGGCTCCCCGATCATCGAGGCGGGCGGACCCGCCTTCAAAGTGCCGGTGCCGGGCTGAAGCCCGGCCTACGGCGTCGTATCCGGTAGGCCGGGCTTCAGCCCGGCACACCATCAGATCTTCAGGCCACCTTCACGCGCAGCGTCGGCAACAGCCTTCACTTTGCCGTGGAACAGGAAGCCGCCACGATCGAAATAGGCCTCTTCGACGCCTGCCTTCTTGGCACGCTCGGCGATGGCCGCGCCGACTTTCGTCGCCGCTTCGACGTTGTTCTTGCCAACAACACCCAGGTCTTTTTCCAGGGTCGAGGCCGAGGCCAGGGTCACGCCACGTACGTCGTCGATCAGCTGAACAGAGATGTTCTTGTTCGAACGGTGTACGGACAGGCGCGGACGACCCGCGTTGACCTTGCGAAGTTTGTTCCGAACGCGCAGGCGGCGCTTCAGAAACAGGGTTCTTTTGCTGTTTGCCATTGTCTGCGTCCTTACTTCTTCTTGCCTTCCTTGCGGAAGATGAACTCGCCCTTATAGCGGATGCCCTTGCCTTTGTACGGCTCGGGGCGGCGCCACTCGCGGATTTTGGCCGCGGTTTCGCCCACCAGCTGCTGGTCGATACCTTCCACAACGATCTCGGTCTGCTTCGGTGCGGTGATGGTGACACCTTCCGGAGCTGTGAAATCAACATCGTGGCTATAGCCCAGGTTCAGCTTCAGGGTGTTGCCCTGCATCTGCGCCCGGTAACCAACACCCTGGATCTCCAGCTCTTTTTTGAAGCCTGTGGTCACACCGGTTACTAGGTTGGCAACCATGGTGCGGCTCATGCCCCACTGCTGGCGGGCACGCTTGGACATGCCACGAGGGTCGATCTTGACCACGTTGTCTTCAACCGACAGCGTTACGTCGTCGGTGGCGGTGAAGCTGCGGGTGCCTTTCGGACCTTTGACTTCGATGGTCTGACCCGACACAGAGGCGGTTACGCCGCTGGGCAGCTCGACCGGTTTTTTACCAATACGAGACATTGCAGACCTCCTTAGAAGACGGTGCAGAGCACTTCGCCGCCAACATTGTTGGAGCGAGCGTTTGCGTCCGACATCACACCTTTCGGAGTGCTGACAATCGACACGCCCAGACCCTGACGGACCTGTGGGATGTCATTGACGCCCATGTATACGCGGCGACCGGGTTTCGAAACCCGCTTCAGTTCGCGAATGACAGGGGTGCCTTCGTAGTATTTCAGGCTGATTTCGATGGCCGGATGACCGTTTTCACCGGTCGTCTTTTCATAGCCACGGATGTAGCCTTCGTCCGCCAGCACGTCCAGAACCCAAACACGCAGCTTTGACGCCGGAGTGGAAACGGTGGACTTGCCGCGCATTTGCGCGTTGCGGATACGGGTGAGCATATCGCCGATAGGATCATTCATATCTATGTCTCCCTTACCAGCTCGATTTCACCATGCCGGGGATCTGACCAGCAGAACCCAGCTCGCGCAGCGCGATACGGCTGACCTTCAGCTTACGATAGTAAGCGTGGGGACGACCGGTCAGCTGACAACGGTTGTGCAGACGGGTAGCCGAGCTGTTGCGCGGCAGTTTCGCCAGTTTCAGACGCGCTTTGAAACGCTCTTCCATCGGCTTGCTCTCGTCATTCGCGATTTCTTTCAGCTCGGCACGCTTTGCGGCATATTTGGCCACCAGGCGTTCGCGCTTCTTCTCGCGTTCGATCATTGCTTTCTTAGCCATGTCTCAATCCTCCCGGCGCTTACGCGTTGAACGGCATGTTGAATGCTTTCAACAGTGCCTTTGCTTCAGCGTCGGTTTTCGCTGTGGTGGCAATTACGATATCCAGGCCCCAGACCTCGTCGACCTTGTCGAAGTCGATTTCCGGGAACACGATGTGCTCTTTCATGCCCATGGCAAAGTTGCCACGACCGTCGAAAGAAGGCTTAACACCGCGGAAGTCACGAATACGCGGCATCGCGATCGTGATCAGACGATCCAGGAATTCGTACATCCGGTCACCGCGCAGGGTCACTTTCGCACCCAGCGGCATGTCTTCACGGACGCGGAAACCCGCGATCGACTTCTTCGCCTTGGTTGCAACGGCCTGTTGACCGGCAATCGCAGTCAGGTCCTCGACAGCAGCTTTCGCTTTCTTCGAGTCTTTGACAGCCTCAGCACCACAACCGATGTTCAGAACGATTTTCTCCAGCTTGGGCAGCTGCATGTCGTTCTTGTAGCCGAACTCTTCTTTCAGAGCGGCACGGATGGTCTCGGCGTACTGCGCTTTCAGGCGCGGGGTGTAGGTTGCGTTATCAAGCATCGATCACGTCCCCTGTGGTCTTGGCGAAACGCACCTTCTTGTCACCTTCCATGCGGAAGCCAACGCGGGTTGCTTTGCCGTTCTTGTCCAGCAGTGCCAGGTTCGACAGCTCGATCGGGTTTGCCTGAGGCAGGCGACCACCTTGCGAGGTTTGCGACTGGCGGGTGTGGCGGATGGCGATGTTGATGCCATCGACAACAGCTTTACCGGCTTTGGGGTCAACCGAGGTGATAGTCCCCTCTTTGCCCTTGTCCTTGCCGGCCAGCACGACGACCTTGTCGCCTTTGCGGAGTTTAGCAGCCATGATTACAGCACCTCCGGAGCCAGCGAGATGATTTTCATGAAGTTCTTCGCGCGCAGTTCACGAACAACGGGGCCAAAGATACGGGTACCTACGGGCTCGTTGTTGTTGTTCAGGATGACGGCGGCGTTGCGATCGAAACGGATCGCGGTGCCGTCTTCGCGACGGACTTCCTTGGCGGTGCGTACGACGACGGCCTTGCGGACGTCACCTTTCTTTACGCGGCCGCGCGGGATGGCTTCCTTCACCGAGACGACAATGATGTCGCCAACGGAGGCGTATTTACGCTTGGAACCACCCAGGACCTTGATGCACTGAACTCGGCGTGCGCCAGAGTTGTCAGCGACATCCAGATTGGTCTGCATCTGGATCATGTGGTTTCTCCCGACCTGTGGGGGCTGGTCTGATTAAATCCCCCAGGGTTTCGACAAATGAAAAATCCCGGAAGCTTACGCTTCCAGAACTTCCCAACGTTTCGTCTTCGATTTCGGCGCGCATTCGATGATGCGTACAGAGTCGCCGACCTTGAAGGCGTTCTTTTCGTCATGAGCCCGGTATTTCTTGGACTTACGAACGGTTTTGTGCAGCAGCGGGTGCTTGAAACGGCGCTCGACCAGCACGGTGATGGTCTGTTCGTTGGCGTCGCTGGTCACGGTGCCTTGCAGGATACGCTTGGGCATCTGATTACTCCTCGGATGCCGCGGCAGCGGCCTTTTCGTTCAGGATGGTTTTGACGCGGGCAGCGTTGCGGCGGGCCGCTTTGATGCCAGCAGTGTTTTCCAGCTGACCGGTTGCCTGTTGAAAGCGCAGGTTAAAGCTTTCTTTCTTCAGGTTGACCAGTTCCTCGCGGAGCTGATCAGGGGTCTTGTCACGCAGTTCTTGGGCGTTCATCGCCTTTTTCCTTTGCTCAAAACACCAGAAGGCCCCGTACACGGGTCACCTTTGACCTGGTGGATGAATGATAGACATACGAATCGCCCGACAACGCCGGGAGACCGCAAGATGCCGCTCTATAGGGGGTTAGGGGTGGGGTGGCAAGGGAAAGTTTAAAGAATATCGCCGCTCCGCAATATGCCTGCACACCTCCCCATCGCCAGGAGGACAGCAGGTTTCCAACAAACCAACACGTAACGAAATTCCAGGTAATTCCCCGACATTAGGGCGCAACTTGAGGCTCTATCGCGAGAGCAACAACGGACCTCAGCAAATGAATTGGTAATCCCTCTGAACTATATGGAAGTCATGTAGGAATGACTGCTCGAAGAAATCATATGTGCCGGTGGGTACGCCACGCATTTGTTCTCAGGCTCCCAAGCCAGTTTTTCCAAAGTCATTTGAGCTTTCTGGCGATGGCAGATCGTATGTATTTCCAAGGGTATTTTACAGCATGATCACGCTCTGCAATGATATGATCACGCTCTGCAATGATGCCCTCGACAGTGGTGGCACCGCCAACGCTGCTGTGTTTTATCCGGCTTAGACCATCCATCGAAAGGCCGTGCGCCCGGGCGAGAGACACTAGAACATCGTCGCTAACCGCCTTTTGGCCGTCTTTTTCGAAGTAACCAAAGAATTCTCGAAGCTTTCTTTTGGCTTTGTCTGTCGTTGCGGTATTCAACACCTTCTTGGATCCCGGCGAAAATCGATCGACCGAGGCCTGACTACCGGCGTACTCCAATACATTATGACCAACGGCCGTTGGATTTTGGACCATGTCTTCATATTTTACTTCAAAATAATCTGTCTCTGTGCGCTGCAGGAACGCGGTTAAAAAAGCGTTCTGGCGATCGCAAAGCTGTATCAACTTTATCAGGAATTCCGGATCAAAACCTTCGAGAACTTCTTCAACCGATTCAGGTTTGCTCAGATTTGTTTTGTTCTCCATCCCATTGTTCATCACGTGATACAGCCCTGTCCGACTAGCGAAATACTGCGATAGCGCCTGCCCAAGAGGATTTCGAATAAGGTAAAAGCACGCCGCTTCACTGAAACGATCACGGAAACTCGCCCAGAACTTTTCGGCGTAAGGAAGCGAACGATCTTCGAGGGAGTAAGGTTCATTGAAGTAGGCTTTTGCAACGGCTGTAAGGTAGCTCTCCATGATGGTTACCGCGGTTGCTCCAGAGCCATCGCGACCATACTCAAGCTTTTCAAGCAAAAGGTCTCGATCCCAAGTTTTTTCGGGAATAGTTTGGATT
The DNA here is from genome assembly GCF_056541275.1 of Ruegeria sp. AI2. Classification (NCBI taxonomy): domain Bacteria; kingdom Pseudomonadati; phylum Pseudomonadota; class Alphaproteobacteria; order Rhodobacterales; family Roseobacteraceae; genus Ruegeria; species Ruegeria sp. AI2. The sequence goes on along the minus strand of NZ_JBQFYB010000004.1, from coordinate 186,858 downwards.
TCGGCCCAGGGTTCGCCATGTTGGCCAAGGTCGCCTGCCCTGCTCAAACTGGTCTCGAACATGGTACTGCCAACCCGTTGGCTGGCAAAAACAACGCACAGCTTGCCCATTTTAGACTCCCATAAAAGACAATCCGGACATTAAGCAACCTAACGCTCGCCCTGGGTATCAGCCAAGTTTAAAAGTTCGTTCTCAAACGTCTACTGCGGTTCGGCAATGTTAGACCCACTTATAGTTGAAACTCACCGAAATCCGCTCTTCCTCGGCCAGGTTCATCGGCACCTCGTGGCGCAGCCAGCTTTCCCACAGCAGCACATCGCCCACCTGCGGCTTCATATAGATAAAGGGCTGCAAATCGCGTCGCCCGCCTTTCAGCCGCGTCGGCGCGGCCATCATACGGCCTGAGCGCGGGTCTTCCAGTTTCAGCGCACTCGCGCCCTCGGGCATCGCCACATAGGTGGTGCCGGAAATCACACTGTGCGGGTGCAGATGGCTGGAATGCATGCCACCCTCGGGCAGGATGTTGATCCACAGGTCTTCCAGCTTCAGCTCACCTTCACCCAGATCAAACTCCAGATCCTTGGCAAAAGCCGCCACATGGCTGTCCAGCGCCTTGACCAGATCGGCGAATATCGGAAACCGCCAGGGCAGGTCGGTCAGCGAGGCATAGCTGGTGTAACCGGGATAGCCGTTTTCTTCGCACCAGTCCTGCCCGGCCTCGTCATCCTCGGCGATGACAAGGCACGAGCTTTCCAACTCCTCCGCATCGATCGGGGGACCGAACTCGGACAAGGAGGCACGATAGAGGCGGGTGACGAAGAGTGATTCAATCTGTGGCATGGGGCCGTCTTAACCCAGCCGCGCGGTGAAGGCGATGGCTGTTTTGCGAGGCTCTGCCTCGCGCTCCGGGATATTTGCAGCCAGATAAAGAACGGATCCCCTGCTTCATCTGGCCCAAAATATCCCGGGGGAGGCGCGCGGCACGCGCGACGGGGGCAGAGCCCCCTATAGAAAAACCCCCGCCGGTGTTCCGACGGGGGTCAATCTTGTCACGAGCGGGGGTGCCCTCGGATCGCTTACCAGTCTTCGCGAACCACGACGCGGGTCTTGATCGGCAGCTTCATCGCAGCCAGGCGCAGGGCCTCGCGGGCGATGTCGTCATTGACGCCGTCGATCTCGAACATCACGCGACCGGGCTTGACCTTGCAAACCCAGCGGTCGACCGAACCCTTACCTTTACCCATACGAACTTCGATCGGCTTTGCAGTGACCGGAGTGTCGGGGAAGATGCGGATCCAGACACGGCCCTGACGCTTCATGTGACGCGTCATGGCACGACGTGCAGCTTCGATCTGGCGTGCGGTTACACGCTCAGGCTCGATCGCTTTCAGGCCGTAGGTGCCAAAGTTCAGATCAGAGCCGCCCTTGGCTTCGCCCTTGATCCGGCCTTTGTGCAACTTGCGGAATTTTGTACGCTTTGGTTGAAGCATATCTTTCCCTCCTTAGCGACGACCGCCACCAGCACCACGAGGTGCAGGGCCGTCCTGGAGTTCCTGTGCTTTACGATCACGTGCCTGCGGATCGTGCTCCATGATCTCCCCTTTGAAGATCCAGACCTTGATCCCGATGATCCCGTAGGGGGTCATCGCTTCGGCATGTGCGTAATCGATGTCGGCGCGCAGCGTGTGCAGCGGCACACGGCCTTCGCGGTACCATTCGGTCCGTGCGATTTCGGCACCACCCAGACGGCCAGCGACGTTCACCCGGATACCCAGGGCGCCCATGCGCATGGCGTTCTGTACGGCACGCTTCATCGCGCGGCGGAACGAAACACGGCGTTCCAGCTGCTGAGCGATCGACTCGGCAACCAGCTGACCGTCAAGCTCGGGCTTGCGCACTTCGACGATGTTCAGGTGCAGTTCGCTGTCGGTCATCGCGGCCAGCTTCTTGCGCAGAACTTCGATGTCCGCACCTTTCTTGCCGATGATGACACCCGGACGTGCGGTGTGGATCGTAACGCGGCACTTCTTGTGCGGACGTTCGATGATCACACGGGCAACACCGGCCTGCTTGCACTCTTTCTGAATGAACTCACGGATCTTGAGGTCTTCCAGAAGAAGATCACCGTAGTCCTTGGTATCTGCGTACCAGCGGCTGTCCCAGGTGCGGTTGACCTGAAGGCGCATGCCGATCGGATTGACTTTATGTCCCATTAGGCTTGCTCCTCAACTTGACGCACCTTGATGGTGATCTCCGAGAACGGCTTCATGATCTTGCCGAAACGGCCACGGGCACGCGGGCGACCGCGCTTCATGACCAGGTTCTTGCCAACCCATGCTTCGGCGACGATCAGCTCGTCAACGTCCAGGTTGTGATTGTTTTCGGCATTCGCGATTGCGGACTGCAGGCACTTCTTGACGTCCTGCGCGACGCGCTTGTTCGAGAAAGTCAGGTCGGTCAGGGCCTTCTCGACTTTCTTGCCGCGGATCATTTGCGCAACCAGGTTCAGTTTCTGCGGGCTGGTGCGAAGCATGCGCGTTTTCGCCATTGCTTCGTTTTCAGCCACGCGGCGGGGGTTCTTTTCCTTGCCCATGACTTACTTCCGCTTCGCTTTTTTGTCTGCGGCGTGGCCATAATAGGTCCGTGTCGGCGAATATTCACCGAACTTCTGACCGATCATGTCTTCCGAGACGTTTACCGGGATATGCTTCTGGCCGTTGTACACACCAAAGGTCAGACCCACGAACTGGGGCAGGATGGTGGAACGACGCGACCAGATCTTGATGACTTCGTTGCGGCCCGACTCGCGCGCTGCTTCGGCTTTTTTCAGCACGTAAGCATCGACGAAAGGACCCTTCCAAACAGAGCGAGACATGGATTAACGTCCCTTCTTCTTGGCGTGCCGCGAGCGGATGATCAGCTTCTGGGACGCTTTGTTCTTGTTGCGGGTACGCTTACCCTTGGTGTCCTTACCCCACGGCGTAACCGGCGTACGGCCACCCGAGGTACGACCCTCACCACCACCATGCGGGTGATCGATCGGGTTCATAGCAACACCACGAACCGACGGACGAACGCCCTTGTGGCGCATACGACCGGCTTTACCAAGGTTCTGGTTGCTGTTGTCGGGGTTGGACACGGCACCGATGGTGGCCATGCATTCCTGACGGACCATGCGCAGCTCGCCCGAGCTCAGACGGATCTGAGCGTAACCGCCATCGCGGCCCACGAATTGCGCGTAAGTACCGGCCGCACGTGCGATCTGACCGCCTTTGCCAGGCTTCATCTCGATGTTGTGGACAATGGTACCGATGGGCATGCCCGAGAACGGCATTGCGTTGCCCGGCTTGATATCGGCCTTTGCCGACGCGATGACCTTGTCACCAACAGCCAGACGCTGCGGAGCCAGGATATACGCCTGCTCGCCGTCTTCGTATTTAACCAGTGCGATGAACGCGGTCCGGTTCGGGTCATATTCGATCCGCTCGACGGTTGCCGCGACATCAAATTTGTTCCGTTTGAAGTCAACGATCCGGTAGAGACGCTTTGCGCCACCGCCGCGGCGGCGTGAAGTGATCCGTCCGGTGTTGTTCCGGCCGCCCGATTTGGTCAAACCCTCTGTAAGAGACTTGACCGGACGTCCTTTCCAAAGCTCCGAACGGTCGATCAGCACCAGCCCGCGCTGGCCCGGCGTCGTCGGCTTGTACGACTTGAGTGCCATGCTTTCTGTCTTCCGTTTAGCAAGTGCAGGGGAGGTCCCCCGCTATGTGATAGGCCCCCGTAGGTGCCAAAGGTATAGGGCCCCGAAGGTCCCCGGTTGCAAAATATCTAAGGCCCCGGAACGAATCCGAGGCCGCAAGATTGGGTGCGTTTAGCAGTGTTGGGGGTGGGTGGCAAGGGGGAAGCGCAGTTCTTTCTCCTCAACACAGTTAACCTCAAATTAACCTTCTGATGGGAGAGGAAAAGATAAAAAATCTTGTTCGCTTGCCTCATTCAAATGCAAAGTTTAGCTGTTTCGAAGCAGCCTCATTGCGACCCCAACGGATGTTCGGGCGTTGCGAGCATGAGTTGCGATGTAAATCGAAAAGGAACTAGTTATGCCTAAAGGTAAGATCGAGCTAAACTACCAGATTATTCGTAATCTCACATCGCCGGAAGAAAAGGCGAACGGTATCCAAACGTTCTTCGCAAACATACCGATCTTTGAACTTCGAAAGATGAACACCAGAGAAAACCTCAGAGATTACATCCCCGGTGCAGACCCATATAAACCTGCCAAACGGAACTCGGTTCACAAGGCCATTGAACAGACTATTCGGACGGAGGCCGACCGGTTCATTAACCGGAACGGTGGTCTTACGTTAACCTGTAGTGAGATTGAAGTGGACGACAAGTTAAGGGTTGCCACTCTGTCTGAGGACTCTGTGATCAATGGTGCTCAAACACGCGGAGAGGTACTTAGGTATCTCGACACATTTGAAAACGATCAGTTGGAGCTTGAATATGATGAGCCCGAGAACTTCCATGTTCGGGCAGAAATCATTGTTGACCCCGATCACTCGTCTGTTGTTGAAACAGCTATCGCCCGTAACAGTGCTTCGCCAGTGAAATCAATTTCACAAGCGGGAGGACGTGGGCAACTTGACGAGCTTGATGCAATAGTCTTCAAAGCAACTGGGGCGCACATAAAAAAATCTGAAACCGACGGCGCAGGATCGCATGATACCTTCCACATTCTGCAGGCCACCAGATTGATGATGCCTCTAGAGGTGTCCCAAAATGACACTCCGTCAGAGTTGCTTCGTCCATATAAACAGAGAGCACTTTGCTTAGAGGACTTTACTCGTTGGTATGGACAAAAAGACGTCGATGAAGACGACCTCCGCAGATACCAATTCACTTTGGACATGGCAGCGACGGCTATTGAAGAGTTTCAGTACTGGCAAAACGGTGAAATGTTCAACGGCAAGAGCATTCGCGCAGAAGTGTCCGATGGACGAAAAAAACGGACGTTCAGGAGAGACAAAAAGGGTGGAAAAATTATTTGGGTCGCCCCCGGTATGATCTTTCCGATCCTAAGTTCACTTCGCCATTTTGTTGTCCAAAAGAACGGCAAATGGGTGTTAGAGAAACCAGAGATCTTTGAGGAAAGCGAACTAGTCGATGCTGCATTGGAGCAATGGCGCGCCTCAGACACCAATCCCATGAACTTGGGTAGAAGCGCTGGTGCGTATTCTGCATTGAACTTTGTTACCCGTACTGCGAAGCGTGCAGCAGATCGAATGCAATAAGACTTGTCAAATACCCCCCGCTCTCGCGGGGGGCTGTTTTTTCTCCAAAGACGGGTCCGATCAGAGGCTGTTGCGGTCACATAAAGCCTCTCGACGCCCATCTACTCCCAACCCAAGCGCACATCAAAACCAAAGCCCGCCGCGCCAGCGACTGCCCGTCCCGGCGGGCTGGCGCTTTGGGGACGTTGGCGCCTCGCTACGAATTCACACGTATCTGGTACCATAAAGCGCGCTGATCAGCTGTTGCAGCGCCACCCCACGGGCAGTCGCTGGCGCGGCTCACGGACCGGTAACTCTGAAAACTCCGCCTGCGCTCGACGCCGCAGAAGACCTCACCCGTAAAGCGCCCGCGCCTCGGCGAAGGACAGCAGTCGGCGGCTTTGCTCATCCCACAGGTGCAGGCGCGCGTTGGCGAGGCTTTCGCGGATGGTCATCCGGTTGCTGTTGGCCAGCTCATCATGGTCGCGCAGCACTTCGGTCAGGCGATAGAACGGAATGCGGCTGTACAGGTGATGCACATGGTGGATGCCGATATTGGCGGTGAACCACTGCAACACGGACGGCAATATATAATGAGAGCTTCCGTGCAGCGCCGCTTCGTGCAACTGCCAGTCTTCATCGGCGTCCCAATGCGTGTCCTCGAACTGGTGTTGCACATAGAACAGCCATACCCCGGCGGTAGCGGCAATCAGGGTCGAGGGCAGGAAGATCAGAACCATCGGCATCAGCCCGCCAAAATAGTAAATGGCCACAAGCGCAACCAGAATGGCAAGATTGGTGGCCATCGCACTGACCCAGAACCGGACGCTGTCGGTCAGGCCCAGTGGAAGGCGGTTCTGAAACAGGAACAGATAACCGGGGCCAAAGACAAACAGGGTGATCGGGTTTCGATACACGCGATACCAGAACCGGTTCATCGGGGTTTTCGCCTGATATTCGGCCACGGTCAGGGTGTGGATATCGCCCATACCGCGCTTGCCCAGATTGCCGGAACTGTTGTGATGTGTGGAATGCGTGCGGCGCCAGACATCATACGGTGTCAGCGTCAGAACTCCGATCGCGCGTCCAACCCAGTCGCTGACCGTCCGGTTCTTGAAAAACGCGCCGTGCCCGCAATCATGCTGGATGGCAAACAGACGCAACAGAAAGGCCGCGTTGAGAACGGAGATCGCAAAAGCCAGCCAATAGCTGACCGACAGCGACATCCAGGACAAGGCCCAAAGCGCGAAGAAGGGGATGATACTGACGCCCAGTTCAAACGCGCTGCGCAGCTGATCGGGTTCGCGATACTTGGCAAGCGTTGTGACCCAGTCACGTGCAGCGGTAGCCCCAGGCTGTGTCCGGGTCGAAAGAGTGGTTTCAGTCATGCGCCTGCCAAGTTCTTGTTTGTGGCAATCCGGATAGACTACCGCCCGGTCATGGCAAGCGATATTTGCCAAAATCGCCATATTTTGTGCTCAATTTTCGGTCAGACCCCGGTGAAGGTGTCCTTTTGGGTTCACCTTGCGGGGCCGGTCGCGGGGCTTTGGCCGGTCAGGCCAAGCGGCTGGCGATCTACAGGCTTGCCAAGGGGGATCATCGGGCCTATACGCCTGCGGTGGCTTTTTGGCCGCGAGAATCAAAACCAAGAAATGCCGTGTTTGGCCCATCACGCTTCGGGGGTCATATCCGGCTTAGGAGAAGCGAAATGAAACTGAACGAATTGCGCGACAATCCTGGCGCCGCCCCGAAACGCACCCGCGTTGGCCGTGGTCCGGGTTCCGGCAAAGGTAAAATGGGTGGCCGTGGTATCAAAGGCCAGAAATCCCGCTCGGGTGTGGCCATCAACGGCTATGAAGGCGGTCAGATGCCCTTGTACCAGCGTCTGCCCAAGCGTGGCTTCAACAAGCCCAACCGCAAGGAATTCGCCGTCATCAACCTGGGCCTGATCCAGAAATTCGTCGAAGCCGGCAAGCTGGACGCCAAAGCTGCGATCACCGAAGACGCTTTGGTTGCGTCCGGTCTGGTCCGCCGCAAGCTGGACGGTATCCGCGTTCTGGCCAAAGGCGAGATCAGCGCCAAGGTTGATCTGGAAGTGACCGGTGCGTCGAAAGCTGCTGTCGAGGCAGTTGAAAAAGCGGGCGGTTCACTGAAAGTCACAAAAGCCGCTGCGGCAGAGTAAGCGCTTGTGAGCGGGCAAAGACCCGCTTACATAGACTTCAGAGTTTTCCAAGACGCCGTCCGAGCCGGAAAACGGTTCCGGGCGGCGTTTGCATAAGAGAGACCGACTTTATGGTATCAGCAGCAGAACAAATGGCAGCCAACACAAGCTGGGCTGCCCTTGGCAAGGCCACCGATCTGCGCAACCGCATCCTGTTCACGCTGGGTTTGCTGATCGTCTATCGTCTGGGCACCTTCATTCCGGTGCCGGGGATCGACGGAGCAGCATTGCGCGAGTTCATGGAACAAGCGGGGCAGGGCATCGGCGGCATGGTTTCGATGTTTACAGGCGGGGCGCTTGGCCGAATGGGCATCTTTGCCCTTGGCATCATGCCCTATATTTCGGCCTCGATCATCGTGCAGCTGCTGACATCGATGGTTCCCGCGCTCGAACAGCTCAAGAAAGAGGGCGAGCAGGGCCGCAAGAAGATCAACCAATACACCCGTTTCGGCACCGTGGCGCTGGCCACCGTTCAGGCCTATGGTCTGGCTGTTTCGCTGGAATCGGGCGATCTGGCGACCGATCCGGGGCTGTATTTCCGCATGTCGACCATGATCACGCTGGTCGGCGGCACCATGTTCCTGATGTGGCTGGGTGAGCAGATCACCGCGCGCGGCATCGGCAACGGTATCTCTCTGATCATTTTCGTCGGCATCATCGCCGAGGTCCCCGCCGCCCTGGCGCAGTTCTTCGCGTCGGGCCGTTCGGGCGCAATCAGCCCCGCCGTGATTGTTGGCGTGATCGTAATGGTGATTGCCGTCATCATGTTCGTGGTCTTCATGGAACGGGCGCTGCGAAAGATCCATATCCAGTACCCGCGCCGTCAGGCCGGGATGAAAATCTATGAAGGCGGCTCCAGCCACCTGCCGGTCAAGGTCAACCCCGCGGGCGTGATCCCGGCGATCTTTGCCAGCTCGCTGCTGCTGCTGCCGGTGACGATCTCGACCTTCTCGTCGGGCGCTGCAAACGGGCCGGTCATGTCGTGGCTGCTGGCCAATTTCGGCCCCGGACAGCCGCTGTATCTGCTGTTCTTCGCGTCGATGATCGTGTTCTTTGCGTATTTCTACACGTTCAACGTGTCGTTCAAACCGGATGATGTGGCGGACAACCTGAAAAAGCAGAACGGGTTCGTGCCCGGTATCCGTCCGGGCAAGAAGACCGCCGAGTATCTGGAATACGTGGTCAACCGCGTGCTGGTGCTGGGGTCGGCCTATCTGGCTGCCGTCTGTCTGCTGCCTGAAATCCTGCGGGGCCAATTTGCCATCCCGTTCTATTTCGGCGGCACCTCGGTTCTGATTATCGTCTCCGTGACCATGGATACGATCCAGCAGGTTCAGAGCCATCTTCTGGCGCACCAATACGAAGGGCTTATCGAAAAGTCTCAACTGCGCGGCAAAAGCAAGAAACGCGGCAGGAAGGGACCCTCTCGTCGATGAATATCATTCTGTTGGGCCCCCCGGGGGCCGGGAAAGGAACGCAGGCGCGTCACTTGGTTGAAACACGCGGCATGGTACAGCTCAGCACGGGCGACATGCTGCGCGAAGCCAAGACCTCGGGCACCGAGATGGGCCGGAAGGTTGCGGCGATCATGGATGCGGGCAAGCTGGTCACCGACGAAATCGTGATCGGCCTGATCGAAGAGAAACTGACTACCGAAACAGGCGCCGGTTTCATCTTTGACGGCTTTCCCCGCACGCTGGCGCAGGCCGATGCTCTGGCCGCTTTGCTGGCCAAGCTGGGCCAGTCGCTGCACACCGTGATCGAGATGCGCGTTGATGACGACGCGCTGGTGGGCCGGATCACCGCACGCTCAACCTGTGGTGGCTGTGGCGAGGTCTATAACGACAACACCAAGCCGATCCCGGCAGATGGCAAATGCACCAATTGCGGCAAGGAAAATGATTTCCAGCGCCGCGCCGATGACAATGAAGACAGCCTGCGCACGCGCCTGATGGAATACTACAAGAAGACCTCTCCGCTGATTGGCTATTACTACGCCAAGGGCGATCTGCGCCCAGTCAACGGGCTGGCGGATATCAAGGAAGTGACGGCGTCGATCGAGGCGATACTGGGTTGACCGAAAGTTGGGGCTTGACGGCCCCACCAAAAGCCCATATCGACCCCCATCCCTAAAGGGAATCAAGACCGCATGCGGGATTCGTCCCAATTGCCCCGACCACCTCGAATAATACTGGACCCTCTGGCGTCACTGCCACGGTAAAGTGTTGTGAAAAAAGGTTCCGGAGTTACGGAACCGCAACAAAAAGGAAAGTGACACGTGGCACGTATTGCCGGCGTAAACATCCCGACTGCAAAGCGGGTTCCAATCGCCCTCACATATATCACCGGTATCGGCAACACCTCGGCCAACGCAATCTGCGAAGCCGTGGGCATTGAAGCGCACCGCCGCGTCAATGAACTGTCGGATGCCGAAGTTCTGGCCATCCGTGAACATATCGATGCCAACTACACCGTCGAAGGTGACCTGCGTCGCGAAGTTCAGATGAACGTCAAGCGTCTGATGGACCTGGGCTGCTATCGCGGTCTGCGTCACCGCCGCAACCTGCCGGTTCGCGGTCAGCGTACCCACACCAACGCTCGTACTCGCAAAGGCCCCGCAAAGGCCATTGCCGGTAAGAAGAAATAAGGGAGGGTCTGACCGATGGCACGCGATAAGACTCGCATCAAGCGCAAAGAGCGCAAGAACATCGCATCGGGCGTTGCCCATGTGAACTCGACCTTCAACAACACCAAGATCCTGATCTCGGACGTACAGGGCAACGCCATCTCGTGGTCGTCTGCCGGTACCATGGGCTTCAAGGGATCGCGGAAATCTACTCCGTATGCCGCGCAGATGGCTGCGGAAGACGCAGGCAAGAAAGCGCAGGAACATGGCGTCAAGACGCTGGAAGTCGAAGTTCAGGGCCCCGGTTCGGGTCGTGAATCGGCTCTGCGCGCACTGGCTGCCGTGGGCTTCAACATCACGTCGATCCGCGACGTGACCCCGATTGCTCACAACGGCTGCCGTCCGCCGAAGCGTCGTCGCGTCTAAGCGATCTGGAATTAAGCTGGGGCTGTGTTTTTGCACGGCCCCAGCACGTCATTTTGAACCTCGGGCGTCTGCACCTTGTTGGTCATGGGGCGCGGGCAGGAATGGAGGGATTACATGATCCACAAGAATTGGGCAGAATTGATCAAGCCGACCCAGCTGGAAGCCAAGCCGGGCAACGACCCTGCGCGTCAGGCGACCCTGGTTGCCGAACCGCTGGAACGTGGTTTTGGTCTGACCCTGGGCAACGCCCTGCGTCGCGTTTTGATGAGCTCGCTGCAAGGCGCGGCCATCACCAGCGTCCAGATCGACAACGTCCTGCACGAGTTCTCGAGCGTGGCGGGCGTGCGTGAAGATGTCACCGACATCATCCTGAACCTCAAGCAGGTTTCCTTGCGCATGGAAGTCGAAGGCCCCAAGCGCCTGTCGATCAATGCCAAAGGCCCGGCAATCGTTACGGCTGGTGACATCAGCGAAAGCGCAGGCATCGAGGTTCTGAACCGCGATCACGTCATCTGTCACCTGGACGACGGCGCCGACCTGTTCATGGAACTGACCGTCAACACCGGCAAGGGTTACGTTTCGGCTGAAAAGAACAAGCCGGAAGATGCGCCCATCGGTCTGATCCCGATCGACGCGATCTATTCGCCGGTCAAGAAAGTTGCCTATGACGTGCAGCCGACCCGTGAAGGCCAGGTTCTGGACTATGACAAGCTGACCCTGAAGATCGACACCGACGGTTCGATCACCCCCGATGACGCACTGGCCTATGCCGCGCGCATCCTGCAGGATCAGCTGTCGATCTTCGTCAACTTCGACGAGCCGGAATCGGCAAACCGTCAGGACGAAGACGATGGTCTGGAGTTCAACCCGCTGCTGCTCAAGAAAGTGGACGAGCTGGAACTGTCGGTCCGTTCGGCAAACTGCCTGAAAAACGACAACATCGTCTATATCGGCGACCTGATCCAGAAGACCGAAGCCGAGATGCTGCGCACCCCGAACTTCGGCCGCAAGTCGCTGAACGAGATCAAGGAAGTGCTGTCCGGCATGGGTCTGCACCTCGGCATGGATGTCGAGGACTGGCCGCCCGACAACATCGAAGATCTGGCAAAGAAATTCGAAGACGCGTTCTAAGCATCTTCGGCTGCGGCGGCGGGGCCAACCTGCCGTCGCAGGTTTTGTACATTTCGGACCAATGGGGTCTGAAAGCCGGTACAAAACGTACAATCCGGGCAATCCCGCCCCAAGGTGAGCCTCTGACACGCATCGGAGGCCGGACAAAGCAAAACGCGAAAGAAGGAATTGAAAAATGCGTCACGCACGTGGTTACCGCCGCCTGAACCGTACTCATGAGCACCGCAAGGCTCTGTTTGCAAACATGGCTGGCTCGCTCATCGAACATGAGCAGATCAAGACAACTCTGCCCAAGGCAAAAGAACTGCGCCCGATCATCGAAAAGCTGATTACCCTGGGCAAGCGCGGCGACCTGCACGCCCGCCGTCAGGCCGCAGCACAGCTGAAAGAAGACAAAGACGTCGCCAAGCTGTTCGAAGTTCTGGGCCCCCGCTATGCCGAGCGTCAGGGCGGTTACGTCCGCATCCTGAAAGCCGGCTTCCGCTATGGTGACATGGCTCCGATGGCGATCATCGAATTCGTCGATCGCGATGTTGATGCCAAAGGCGCCGCGGACAAAGCCCGTACTGCTGCCGAAGAAGCCGCAGCCGAAGAATAAGCACTAAGGTCATCGACCTAATGCGCCTGCCCGAGCAATCAGGCAGGCTTTTTTTGTGCCTCAGTCAGCCAATTGTCATCATGTGGATTGTCCATTAAGTTCAAACCGTTATGACAAATAATCCTGCTGCTGGATACTCGGGCAAACCGCTCTGGGCGAAACTGGGTTTCAAACCCGGATATGCGGTCCGTACGCTCAACGCTCCTGCCCATTATCCCAACCTGACTGCAGGTGCCGACGGTGTTCTGTTCGACCCTGCAGCCGATCCTGCGGATGCGGTTCACATGTTCCTGAACCATCCGGACCAGATCGCCGAATTGGCCGCTGAGCAAATCGCCCACATACGGAGCGGAGGAATGCTGTGGGTCTCCTGAGCCAAGAAATCTTCGCCCCTGCACGCAGGTGTGACCGAGGATATGCTGCGCAGTGAAATCCTGCCGCTGGGCTGGTTCGACGTGAAGGTTTGCGCGATTGACGCCGATTGGTCCGGGCTCAAGTCCCTGCGCCGCCGAAGCTGAGCGCGCGGCTTGCATTTATTGCCTTTGCCCCGCATATCCCAAGGATAATCAAATCCGGAGCCCCCATGATCCGCGCATCCTTCATCTCTCTTATGCTTGTCATGGCCCTGCCAGCATTTGCCGAAACCCGCATCCCGCAATCGCAGTCCGAAATCTCTCTGGGCTTTGCTCCGGTGGTCAAAAAGGCCTCGCCTGCGGTGGTGAATATCTACGCCAAGATCGTGCGGCAGGGGCGGGCCAGCCCGTTTTACTCGGACCCGTTCTTTCGGGATTTCTTTGGCGGCAGCTTGGGAACGCCGCAGCCGCGGGTTCAGAACTCGCTCGGTTCCGGGGTCATCCTGTCTGAAGATGGCTACGTTGTTTCCAACTACCATGTTGTAGGCTCGGCGACCGAAATCAGGGTCGTGACAACCGACCGGCGCGAGTTTTCTGCCACGGTCGTACTGGGGCATGAAGAAAGCGACATTGCGATTCTGCGTCTGGAAGAGGCGCAAGACCTGCCCTACCTGACCCTGCGCGATTCCGATCAGGTCGAGGTTGGCGAACTGGCCCTTGCCATCGGCAACCCGTTCGGGGTGGGGCAAACGGTGTCCTCTGGTATCATCTCGGGCTTGGCGCGCACAGGTACTGCGACAGGCAATGCACGCGGGTATTTCATTCAGACAGATGCAGCGATCAACCCGGGCAACTCCGGTGGTGCTCTGATTGATGTGAACGGGGACCTGATCGGGATCAACACGTCAATTCTGACACGCTCGGGCGGGTCGAATGGCATCGGTTTTGCCATCCCCGCAAATCTTGTGGCCGAGTTTCTGAAACAGGCCCAGCAGGGCAATGACAGTTTTATCAGCCCCTGGGCAGGCATGACCGGTCAACATATGAGCGCGGATATTGCTGAATCCCTTGGTCTTGCCATCCCGCTGGGTGTTGTCATCTCGGACCTGCATGACCTTAGCCCGCTGCGTGAGGCGGGGCTTAAGGTGGGGGACGTCGTGACCCATGTGGACGGGGACGAAGTGAACTCGCCAGCCGAGATGAAGTTTCGCATGTCCGTAGCGGGGGTGGGGGGAACATCGGTTCTGACACGGCTGCGCGGCACCCAGAGCGAAGAGGTTGAGGTGGCACTGATCAAAGCGCCGGAAACCCCCGCCGCTGAAAAGACGACATTGGATGAAGACACTGTCCTGCCGGGGCTGGTGGTGTCCCGCGTCAATCCTGCGGTGATCTCCGATATGGGCTTGCCACTGTCCCAGACAGGTGTCGTTGTTGTTGATCCCGGCCCCTATGGTGGCCGCGCGGGTTTGCGATCGGGGGATATTCTTGAAAGCATCAATTCCAATGACATCGAACGTCCTGGGGATGTGGAGAATGCGCTGACAGATCCGGGTCGTCGTGTGCAGATGGGTCTTCTGCGCGGTGGCCGGTCAGTCTCATTGCGGTTCCGGCTGTAACCCGTGAGCGATCTGTTCGATACCGGGCCAACGGAACCCACCGCTGCGCCACACCGTCCCCTGGCGGACCGGTTGCGCCCGCAGTCACTGGCCGAGGTCATCGGTCAGGAACAGGTTCTTGGCCCGGATGCACCGCTGGGGGTCATGCTGGCGTCAGGCAGTCTGTCCAGCCTGATCTTCTGGGGGCCGCCCGGTGTCGGCAAGACAACGATCGCACGGTTGCTGGCGCAGGAAACCGATCTGCAATTCGTTCAGATCAGTGCGATTTTCACCGGTGTTCCGGATTTGAAGAAGGTTTTCGAAGCGGCCAAGATCAGGCGCCAGAACGGGCAGGGGACCTTGCTGTTCGTGGACGAGATCCACCGCTTCAACAAGGCGCAGCAGGACGGGTTTCTGCCGCATATGGAGGACGGCACGATCCTTCTGGTCGGGGCAACGACCGAGAACCCGTCCTTTGAGCTGAACGCCGCGGTTCTCAGCCGGTCGCAGGTTCTGGTGCTGGAACGGCTTGGCCTTTCCGATCTTGAACGCCTGACCCAGCGCGCCGAAAAAGAGCTGGACCGCGCGCTGCCGTTGACACCCGCAGCCCGCGATGCGTTGCAGGAAATGGCCGATGGTGACGGACGGGCGTTGCTGAACCTGATCGAACAGGTCTCGGCCTGGAAGGTGGATGCGCCACTGGACACGGACGCGCTGTCGACGCGGCTGATGCGGCGGGCGGCGAAATATGACAAGTCGGGCGATGAACATTACAACCTGATTTCAGCCCTGCACAAATCGGTGCGCGGGTCCGACCCGGACGCGGCGCTGTACTGGTTCGCGCGAATGCTGACAGGGGGCGAAGACCCGCGCTATCTGGCGCGTCGGATCACACGGATGGCGGTCGAGGATATCGGTCTGGCCGACCCGCAGGCGCAGGCCATCTGCCTGCAATCCTGGGAAACGTATGAGCGGCTCGGCTCTCCCGAAGGTGAGCTGGCGCTGGCGCAGGCGCTGGTCTATCTGGCCCTGGCCCCGAAATCCAACGGTGCTTATGTCGGCTATAAGGCAGCGATGCGGCTGGCCAAGCAATCAGGCAGCGAGCCACCGCCCAAGCATATCCTGAATGCCCCCACATCACTGATGAAGGATCAGGGATATGGTGCTGGCTATGCGTATGACCATGACGCCGAAGACGGGTTTTCCGGTCAGAACTATTTTCCCGAAACAATGAAACGCCCGGTTTTGTATCAACCGGTCGAGCGCGGATTCGAGCGTGAGCTGAAAAAGCGCCTCGATTACTTCGCCAAGCTTCGGACCCAGCGCAACAGCTAGGCTGGCTGGGAATGTATTGACCGCGCCCAGAAGTGGCGGTCGGCGCTGGGCCCCCACGAACGCCAAAGGTTCCTGTCTGATACCTTGACTCTTGCCGCGTTGCGCGCGAGAGACCCCCATGATTTCTGGGACACGGACAAAGACGCAATCCGGGCGGATCACCCGCGCGGCGCAAGGGGCAATGGCATGAGTGGCGTACAGATGATTACAGTCGCTGAAGGGGACGGCGATCAGCGTGTGGACCGCTGGTTGCGCCGCCTGTTCCCGCATGTCAGCCAGGGCCGCATCGAAAAGATGTGCCGCAAGGGAGAACTGCGTGTGGATGGCAGCCGGGCCAAGGCCTCGACCCGATTGGAGGTCGGGCAGGTGGTTCGTGTACCGCCATTGCCGGGGCCTGATCACAAACCGGTTGAGGTCAAGCATCGTATCTCGGATGCGGATGCCAAGATGATCCAGTCCTGCGTGATCTACCGTGATGATCACATTCTGGCCCTGAACAAGCCGCAGGGCCTGCCGGTTCAGGGCGGCAGCGGGCAGACCCGGCATGTCGACAGCCTGTCTGAGGCGTTGCGGTTTGGGTATGACGAAAACCCGCGTCTGGTTCATCGCCTGGACAAGGACACGTCAGGTGTTCTGCTGCTGGCCCGTACGCGCGAAGCCGCGAAGGGGCTGACAGCCGCTTTCCGTCACCGCGACACGCGCAAGATTTACTGGGCGCTGGTTGCAGGTGTTCCCACGCCATATCTGGGTGAAATCAAGACGGGTCTTGTGAAAGCAACCGGTCATGGCGCCCACGGCGAGGGTGAAAAGATGATCCCCGTCCATATGAACGAGATCGACAGCACCCCCGGTGCGAAACGGGCACATACACATTATGCGACCCTCTACCGGGTGGCCGGGCGCGCCGCTTGGGTGGCGATGGAGCCAATCACGGGCCGCACCCACCAACTGCGCGCGCATATGGCAGCGATCGGGCATCCGATCATCGGCGACGGCAAATACGGTGGCTCGGGGCAGGAAAACTTGGGTGATGGCTGGGGCGCACAATTGGGTGGGATCATCAGCAAAAAGCTGCATCTGCACGCGCGGCGACTGTCATTCCTGCATCCGGTCACGCGCAAACCTGTGGCCGTGACCGCGCCCTTGCCGGAACATATGAAACACAGCTGGGACACCTTCGGCTGGACCGAAGATCTGGCCGCAGACGACCCGTTTGAGGCGCTGCAATGAGCGCACCCCTGCGGCTGGTTCTGTTTGATGTCGATGGCACTCTGGTCGACAGTCAGGGCAGTATCGTTCACGCCATGACCACCAGCTTTCAGGCCGCGTCGGTACCTGTACCGACGCGAGAGGTGATCCTGTCCATTGTCGGGCTGTCCCTGCCACATGCCATCGCACGATTGGTGCCGGACCAACCTTCCTCGGTACAGAACGATCTCGTTGAAGGGTACAAGGAAGCTTATCACGCGCATCGCTTGGATTTGGGCGCTGCCAGCTCTCCACTCTATCCCGGCGCGCGAGAGGCGATTGAAGCCTTGCACGCCGTACCCGAAGTGCTTCTTGGGGTGGCAACCGGCAAATCCCAGCGCGGGCTTGATGCGTTGATCGAAGTGCATGGGCTTGAGCGCTACTTCGTCACCCGGCAGGTCGCCGACCACCATCCGTCGAAGCCGCATCCGTCCATGGTGCAGGCCGCGTTGGCCGAGACCGGTGTCGAACCCGACTGCGCGGTGATGGTCGGCGATACAAGCTATGACATGGACATGGCAGCAGCTGCCGGGGTGCGCGGCATCGGCGTGGCATGGGGGTACCATGATCGGTCTGCTTTGACCTCGGCCACCTGCATGATTGAGACCTTTGACCAGTTGCCCACTGCGCTGGCCGGGATATGGAACTGAAACATGAGTGACTGGAAACCGAAACGCTTCTGGAAAGAAAGCCGGATTACCGAGGTCGACAGTGGGTTTACGGTTGAACTGGATGGCCGCCGCGTCAAGTCCCCTGCCAAAGCGGCGTTGATCCTGCCGACCCGCGCCATGGCCGAAGCGGTTGCGGCAGAATGGGATGCCCAGCAGAAAGAGGTAGATCCGTCGACGATGCCATGCACCCGTTCGGCGAATGCGGCAATCGACAAGGTTCGGCCCCAGCACGGGGAAGTTGCCGATATGCTTGCGGATTACGGCGATTCTGATCTGCTGTGCTATCGAGCGACACATCCAACAGAGTTGCAGGAACGTCAAAGCGCCGAATGGGATCCGGCACTGGACTGGGCCGAGGCTGCGCTGTCTGCTCGCTTGCAGCCGGTTATCGGTGTGTTGCACAAGCCGCAATCTGCCGCTGCCCTGTCGGCTCTGCGCGCTCGCGTCCACGCGCTGGATGCGTTTCAACTGGCGGCGTTCCACGATCTGGTCAGCTTGTCAGGGTCATTGATTCTCGGGTTTGCGGCGGCCATGGATTGGCGCGAACCGGCCGAAATATGGCGCATTTCGAGGCTGGACGAAACCTGGCAGATCGAACAATGGGGTCACGATGACGAGGCCCATGCGGTTGCCGAAACGAAGAAAGCCGCATTTCTGCATGCTAAACGCTTCTTTGATATGTCGGTTTGATCCTTATTTTCCGATTTTTGGCCAAATGTTCAAATTGGTTGGGGTCTGATCCATCGTTTTCGATGATCCGACCCTTGACGTTTGTTTATGAATACGCCCAAACTCAGTGCCACTAAAGGGGAGACACCTTTGGAGTAACCTATCCGGCATCCACTTGCCGGGCAGAGCCGCCTCTGATGGGGCGGGAAATCAGGAAGAGGTAAAAATGAAAAAATCCGTAATCTTGGGCGCGGCAACGATTGCCGGTCTTGCTGCTGGCGCAGCCGTGGCAGGGACCGTTGACGACGTTAAAGCGCGCGGCAAGCTGAACTGTGGTGTGACCACCGGTCTGGTTGGCTTTGCTGCTCCTGACGCCAATGGCGAATGGCAGGGCTTTGACGTATCGCTGTGCCGTGCCGTTGCTGCTGCTGTTCTGGGCGATGCAAGCGCGGTAGAATTCGTTCCGACCACCGGTAAAACACGTTTTACCGCTCTGGCCTCGGGCGAGATTGACATGCTGGCGCGTAACACCACCTGGACCTTCAGCCGCGACGTCGACCTGAAGTTCGAATTTACCGGTGTGAACTACTATGACGGTCAGGGCTTTATGGTTCCCAAGGCACTGGGCGTAAGCTCGGCCAAGGAACTGGACGGCGCAACCGTTTGTATCCAGACCGGCACCACAACCGAGCTGAACCTGGCGGACTTCTTCCGTTCGAACAACATCAGCTACGAACCGGTTCCGATCGAAACCAACGCCGAGGCACAGCAGCAGTATCTGGCTGGCGCATGTGACGTATACACCACCGACGCTTCGGGTCTGGCGGCAACCCGCGCCACATTCGAAAACCCCGGTGATCACATCCTGCTGCCCGAAATCATCTCGAAAGAACCGCTGGGCCCGCTGGTCCGTCACGGCGACCACGAGTGGGGCGACGTTGTGCGCTGGACTCTGAACGCGCTGATCTCGGCTGAAGAGCTGGGCGTAACTTCGGCCAATATTGATGAACTGGCCGCTGGAACTGATAACCCGGAAATCAACCGCCTGCTGGGTACCGAAGGCACCCTGGGCGAAATGCTGGGTCTGGACGCTGACTGGGCAGCCAAGGCGATCAAAGCCGGTGGCAACTATGGCGAAGTGTTTGCCAAGAACATCGGTGAAGAAACCCCGATTGGTCTGGCACGCGGCCTGAACGCACAGTGGACCGAAGGCGGCCTGCTGTACTCGCCGCCGTTCCGCTAATATCGACGGAGAAGGGCGCAGGGCAACCTGCGCCCTTTTTCCATCCATAAGAATCACGCCCGTACGGTTTTGAGCAGGGATCAACTCTGCCGGCATATTTACGGGATGCACGGGGATATACATAGGTCATGACGACTCTCACTGACCCGCCGAAGGAGCAGTTCCGGCTGTCCATGCTCCTTTATGATACGCGGTACCGATCTGCGACCATTCAGGTCATTGCAATGATCGGCTTTATGCTTCTGGCAGCCTGGATCATTTCCAATACCATCCAAAACCTCGAAGCGCTTGGAAAACCGGTTGAGTTCGGCTTTTTCGCAGAACCGGCCAGTTACGATATCAACCAGCGCTTGCTTGAATACGATTCGCGCGACAGTCACTTGCGCGCGGCCTTTATCGGCTTGCTGAACACGCTGGTTGTGGCGGTTCTTGGTTGTATCACAGCAACGATAGTCGGTGTTTTGGTTGGTGTTCTGCGCCTGTCCAACAACTGGCTGGTTGCGCGGATCATGACCGTCTATGTTGAGATGTTCCGCAACGTACCTGTGCTGCTGTGGATTGTTCTGGCCATGGCCATTCTGATCGAAAGCCTGCCAGCACCAAGGGCGTTCCGCGGAGAAAACCCAGAAGCCACGATGAATCTGTTCGATTCTGTCGCGGTGACCAATCGCGGGGTCTATATCCCGGAGTTCCTGTTCTCGCGCAGCTTGGGTGATATCCACATATTCGGCACGTCGAGCCTGCGGTTCGATATCTCGCTGGACCTGATCGCCATTCTGATCGTGCTTGGCGGCAGCATCTTTGCGATGCGCAAGGTGTCCGCCTGGGCACAAGCCAAGCAAGAGGCATCCGGTGATCGTCCGACTATCTGGCACATCCAGCTGGGTATTCTGTTTGTGCCGATGATTGTCCTTCTCACCATCTTGGGGTTTCACCTTGGTTTCCCTGAGCTGAAAGGCTTCAACTTTACCGGTGGCACACATTTGCGTAACTCGTTGATCGCGCTGTGGCTGGCCTTGTCGCTTTACACGGCGGCCTTCATCGCCGAGATCGTTCGTGCGGGTATCTTGGCCATCTCAAAAGGCCAAACCGAAGCCGCATCGGCGCTGGGTCTGCGCCCGGGCCGGACCATGCGCCTTGTGATCCTACCGCAGGCATTGCGGGTGATCATTCCGCCCATGATCTCGAATTATCTGAACCTGACCAAGAACTCGTCACTGGCGATCGCGGTCGGATATATGGACATCACGGGGACCCTTGGCGGCATCACCATGAACCAGACCGGTCGCGAGCTGGAATGTGTTCTGCTGTTGATGCTGGTCTATCTGTCCATCTCGCTGAGCATCTCGGCGGTGATGAACTGGTACAACAACCGTGTAAAACTGGTGGAGCGGTAATATGAGTGATGTTTCATTTGTCCGCACGGAAATGCTGCCCGAGCAGGCACCGCCTGCTTCCGAGGTCGGTGCGCTGGGATGGGTCAAGCACAACCTGTTCTCAAGTTGGTTTAACACGATCCTGACGGTGGTTTCGCTTTATGCGATCTACTACGTGCTGTCAGGTGTTCTGCCATGGATTTTCCAGTCCGTGTGGAATGCCGACTCTCTCAACGAGTGCCGCGAGATCATGATGGCCACCTGGGGGTCGACCCATGGGCACGCCTGCTGGGCGGTTATCAATGACCGTTGGTTACAGTTGCTGTTCGGCTTCTATCCAAGCCATCTGTACTGGAGACCGATCCTAGCGCTGGTTCTGTTGCTGGTCGCATTGGCGCCGGTTCTGTATTCGGACCGCGTCCCAACCAAGATGCTGATCTTCACGGCAATCTACCCGTTCCTGATGCCGTTCCTGATGTGGGGCGGAACCATCTGGGGGCCAATCTCGGCCGCGCTTGGGTTTGTCGTCGGTTGGTTTGCGTATTCGGTTCTCAGCAAACAGGTGAGTGAACTGGTGGGTATGATTGGTGCGGTCGTTGCCGCAGTGATCTGGTGGCTGGTGCTATCCAGCTATTTCACGGGCGCGTTGGACTCGGTTCTGCCGATTGGCATCGAAGCTGTCGAAAGCCGTCAGTTCGGTGGTTTCATGCTGGCGATCCTGCTGGGCGTTGTGGCCATTGGTGTCTCACTTCCGATCGGTATCGTTCTGGCGCTGGGGCGTCAGTCGGACCTGCTGATCGTCAAATACCTGTGCGTGGGCTTTATCGAGTTCATTCGCGGTGTGCCGCTGATCACCTTGTTGTTCGTGGCGTCGCTTCTTCTGAACCTGTTCCTGCCGCCAGGCACCAACTTTGACATCATCTTGCGGGTGATGATCATGATGACCCTGTTCTCGGCGGCCTACATGGCCGAGGTGATCCGGGGTGGTCTGGCTGCCCTGCCACGAGGACAGTACGAAGGCGCCGACAGTCTGGGCCTGAACTACTGGCAGGCGCAAAGGCTGATCATCATGCCGCAAGCCCTGAAAATCTCAATTCCGGGCATCGTGAGCACATTCATCGGGATCTTCAAGGATACGACGCTGGTGTCGATTATTGGGTTGTTCGACGTGATCGGATTGGCATCTGCTATCCGCGCCGACACAGCCTGGAACGGCATCTATTGGGAACTGTTCGCGTTCATCGCGTTCCTGTTCTTCATCGTCTGCTTCTCTATGTCCCGTTATTCCATGTATCTGGAGCGCAAGCTTCAGACTGGCCACCGTTAAGGAGTTCAACACATGTCTGAACTTGCAATTGACCGCGAAATCGACCGTTCCAAAATGCAGGTGAGCGACGAGGTCGCCATCGAAATCACCAACATGAACAAGTGGTACGGTTCCTTTCACGTGCTGCGCGACATCAATCTGACCGTCAATCAGGGCGAGCGGATTGTTATTGCGGGTCCATCCGGGTCAGGGAAATCTACCCTGATCCGCTGCCTGAACGCGCTGGAGGAACACCAGCAGGGCACGATCATCGTGGATGGGACCGAGTTGTCGAATGACCTCAAGAACATCGACAAGATCCGGTCCGAGGTTGGCATGGTGTTCCAGCACTTCAACCTGTTCCCGCACCTGACCATTTTGGAGAACTGCACGCTGGCCCCGATCTGGGTGCGCAAGACGCCCAAGAAAGAGGCCGAAGAGCGCGCGATGCATTTCCTTGAAAAGGTGAAAATCCCCGAGCAGGCCGACAAGTATCCTGGTCAGCTTTCGGGTGGTCAGCAGCAGCGTGTGGCAATTGCCCGCTCGCTGTGCATGATGCCGCGGATCATGTTGTTCGATGAACCGACATCGGCGTTGGACCCCGAGATGATCAAAGAGGTGCTCGACACCATGATCGAGCTTGCCGAGGAAGGCATGACCATGCTGTGCGTGACGCACGAGATGGGCTTTGCCCGTCAGGTTGCCAACCGCGTGATCTTCATGGATGCGGGCCAGATCGTGGAACAGAACGAACCGGAAGAGTTCTTCAATAATCCGCAAAGCGAGCGGACCAAACTGTTCCTCAGCCAGATTCTGGGACACTGAACGGCTCAAGATGGTGGAAAGGCGGGGTTTTGCCCCGCCTTTTTCTATTCCAGCAACTCTCGCGCGGTGGTGAAGCCCAGCACGGTGCCCATATGCCATCGCACGTCCGACCAGCTGTCGGCGTTGAATGTCATCACAGTGGTTGCACAAGTCGGATAATCGAAAAAGCGCATGTGATCCGGTGGCCGTCGCACAAGGCGGTTGGCGAATTCGGCGATTCCGGGGTTATGGCCCAGCATCAACACAGTCGGTTCCGTGGCACCTGCTAACTCGCGCGACATGACTTCGGCGTCGGCGTGGTAGAGCGCATTGTGAAAGCGGACCTTATCGGCCGTTAACCCCATCCGGTCCCATGTCTCGCGAGTGCGGGTTGACGTCGAGCTTAGCACTTCATCCGGCAGCCAGCCGTTATCGCGCAGCCATGCACCAATGGCCGGGGCTGACCTGCGCCCACGCTTGCTCAGGGGGCGTTCATGATCGCCAAGTCCTGGGTTATCCCAGCTGGATTTGGCGTGACGCGTCAGGATCAGAGTGCGGGTCATGACGGGTGAAAAGCCCTCATATGATGGGCTGATTGTTCGGGGTCGCGCCCTGCGCCCGCGCTGAGCGGGCAGACGAGGCGGGCCAGACAGCCGCCTGTCATGCAGGTTTGACCCTCAGCGGTATCAAGATGGTCGTGGCAGACTGCAAGGTCATAGAAGTTTTGCGCGTTCAGCGCGCCGACAGGGCAGGCCGTCGTGCACGGGGCGGCGCAGGTGTCACAGGGGGAAACGCTAGACGCCTCAGGGATGGCAAGCTCATGGGCGAAATGCAGTGCGCCGCGATATGAGATCATCATACCGACTGTGTCATGTACCAAAGCCCCCACCGGGCTGCTGAAGGTGCGTCCCGATTTCAGGGCCCAGTCGATGAAAGGCGCATAGGGTGGACCACCAAAGGGGAAATAGGCCTGTGCACCGAACGCATGTGCCATCTGGCCGACGACTCTGGTTGACCAGCGGTTTACTGGATCAGGCCCCCGCCATTCCGGCGAGGCTTTCAGAGCAGACCAGAAATCAGGACCCGCGCCCAGCAAAATTAACGTGCCAGCGTCGAGTTGCCGGGCCGCCACGCGATGAGGATGCAGCGCGCCCATGACAATCAACCCCGCTTGACGCGCCGCGTGTTCTACGCGGCCATAGGTTTCCGCATCTGGAACTGAGGAAGGTTGCGCAAGGTCTGTCATCTTCCCTCGGCTTTTGCTGCGATCAGTCTGGCCGTATCAGCGACCCGGCGCCATGTTCCGTGAACAGTTCAAGCAAAACCGCATTTGGCGCGCGCCCGTCAAGTATCACGACGGCCCGAACGCCGCTGTGCAGGGCATCGAGGGCAGTTTCGGTCTTGGGGATCATACCGCCCGCGATGGTGCCTTCGCGGGTCATCTCGCGGATCTGGCCGGCTTTCAGCTCGGTCACCACATCGCCCGCCGCGTTCTTGACGCCCGAGACATCTGTCAGCAACAGAAGGCGGTCAGCTTTCAATGCCGAGGCAATCGCCCCGGCAGCCGTATCGCCGTTCACGTTAAACGTTTCACCCTCACGGCCCGCGCCCAGAGGCGCGATGACCGGGATCACATCATGTGAGAACAGATCATGCAGGATTTTCGGGTTCATCTCGGACGGGGTGCCGACATAACCCAGAGACGCATCCGTCTGGTCGCAGATCATCAGGTTAGCATCTTTGCCCGACAAACCCACGGCCGAACCGCCCTGACCATTGATAGCCTGAACGATCCGCTTGTTCACCAGGCCAGACAGAACCATCTCGACAACTTCGACGGTTGCCGTGTCGGTCACGCGCTTGCCGTTCACAAAGTCGGACTGGATATCAAGCTTGTTCAGCATCGCGTTGATCATCGGACCACCGCCATGCACAACAACCGGGTTCACGCCGACCTGCCGCATCAAGACGACATCGCGGGCAAAGCTCTCCATCGCCTCGTCACTGCCCATGGCATGCCCGCCCAGCTTTATGACGACGATGGCCCCATCATAGCGCTGCAGATAGGGCAATGCGCTGTTCAGGGTTGCTGCGGTGGCGATCCAGTCCCGGTTCATGTCACGTGTCTTCATTGCTAAGGTCCCTCTGACCGTCCGTGTTAGGGCCTTTGCACCGCGCTGCCAAGGGCGAAGCTATTCCAGATGCGCAATGATCGAGCGCAGGGTCGGAATCCCGTCGCCTTTTTCGGACGAGGTCAGGACGATTTCCGGGAATGCTGCGGGATGTTTGGACAAAGCCGCACGGGTTTGTTCCAGAACCTTCTCGCGCTCGTTGGCCTTGACCTTGTCGGCCTTAGTAAGGACGCATTGAAAGGTCACGGCACTGGTATCCAGCAATTTCATGATTTCAGCGTCGACCGGTTTTACCCCGTGGCGCGCATCAATCAGGACAAAGGCACGGCGCAGCGTCTGACGACCGCTCAGGTATTGCTTGAGAAGCTTCTGCCATTTTTCCACCACGTTAACCGGTGCATTGGCATACCCATAGCCCGGCAGGTCCACCAGATAGAGGTCTGGGCCTTGCGTGAAGAAGTTGATTTCTTGCGTACGGCCAGGTGTGTTAGAGGCACGCGCCAGACCCTTTGTTCCGGTTAGCGCATTGATCAGGCTGGATTTGCCGACATTCGAGCGACCGGCAAAACAAACCTCCAGCCGGTCAGGGGCGGGCAGGCCCGTCATGGCGACCACGCCTTTGACAAATTCAGACGGGCCGGCAAACAGCTTGCGACCGCGTTCTTTGGCGAAGTCATCCGGCTCTTCGGCCAGCGGAAACGGAAGCGTGGTCATAGCACCTCCAGCGTATCATTCAGGCGGATTTCACCACCCTGAATGACTTCTGCATAGACACCGAAATCCTGATGATCCCAGCTATTCAGCGCGCCCAGAGTATCCGCGTCGCGTTCGCCGGTTTCCGGATTTGCAGTGGTGGCCAGACAGCGAATAATACGCTCGCGCACCCGGAGCACGGTTTCGCCAATGCGAAGGTTACGGCCCAGCCAGTCGAATTCATTCCACTCAGGCAGGCCTTCGAACCAGATGTTCCCGCGCCATCGCGCCGCAGACAAAGACTGGCCCAGCTTTTGTTCAACAGCGCGATGAGACGCCATGTTGCACAGGCTGATTGACGGGAAATCGGTATCGGTCATACCGCGTCCGGGCACCCGGACAATTCGGGTGGACGCAGCGCGATCCGAGGGCATAAGCGGTTTTACCCAGTCCAGGAAAACCGATTCCTCTGTGTCCGGATGAAAGCTCAGATCCGGGCGGTCCGGGTGGCGCAACGTGACCTGCTCGCCGTCCAGTTTCGCCCAAATCGCCATCAGCTTGGGGGCTTTTGAACCGCGGCTGAAATTTACACATGGGGCCCATTCCGTTCCGTCGGTCTTGGCCGCTTCATGGGCAACGGCCCAAACGCGATCCCCGGGCATGGTCTGCCCGGGGTTGAGGGTAATCTGGCTCAGGGCTTCGCGCCCATGGCTTTTGATCGGGTGACGCCAAAGGCCTGAAACTGTTCCGCTCATTTCTTGTCCGTGTTTGGCAATCGCTTAAATCCGGATTT
This sequence comes from Ruegeria sp. AI2, assembly GCF_056541275.1. Classification (NCBI taxonomy): domain Bacteria; kingdom Pseudomonadati; phylum Pseudomonadota; class Alphaproteobacteria; order Rhodobacterales; family Roseobacteraceae; genus Ruegeria; species Ruegeria sp. AI2. Next base: position 160,368 of record NZ_JBQFYB010000004.1, on the reverse strand, counting down.
GATGTTTCCGAACACGTCCGGCGTATAGCCCTGACTGCGCATGATCAGATACTGTTGGGTAAAGGTGATCGTGTTGTTCGCAATCCAGTACACGACCAGACCGCTGGCAAAGCCGCCCAGCATGAACATGAAGACCCAGGGCATCCACGCGAAGATCATCGCTTGTGTGGCATCGGTTGGTGCCGGGTTCAGTTTCTGTTGCAGCCACATCGAGATCCCCAGCAGCAGCGGCAGAATACCGATAAAGATCAGCGCCATCAGGGTGTCCGGTTGCGGGCCAGCCCAGGGCAGCAAGCCAAAGAGGTTCATGATCGAGGTCGGGTCAGGTGCGCTCAGGTCCTGGAAGGGGCCGAACCACGGTGCCTGACGCAGTTCGATTGTGACGAAGATCACCTTGTACAGTGAAAAGAAGATCGGGATCTGCAACAGGATCGGCAAACAACCGGCAGCGGGGTTCACCTTTTCCTTCTTGTACAGCTCCATCATGCCCTGCTGCATCTTCTGGCGGTCGTCGCCCGCGGCTTCCTTCAGGGCTTCCATCTGCGGCTGTAGTTCCTTCATCTTCGCCATCGAGACGTAGGATTTGAAGGCCAGCGGGAACAGGATTGCCTTGATGATCAGCGTCAGGCCGATAATGGACCAACCCATATTGCCGATCAGCGCATGAATGTTGTGCAGCAGCCAGAAAATCGGCTTGGTCAGGAAGAAGAACCAGCCCCAGTCGATGCTGTCGATGAATTTCTGCACACCGTCAGCCTGGTATTCGCGGATGGTCTCCCACTCTTTTGCGCCGGCAAACAGCTGCGTTGTCACCTGCTCGGTCGCACCCGGCGCCACGGTCAGCGTCGGAAGTACCGTTTCTGTCTGGTAAATCTTGCGACGCGAGTCGTATTTGGCAGCCGCCTTGAACGCAGAACCGGGTTCCGGGATCAGCGTGGTCATCCAGAAGTGATCAGTGAACCCGATCCAGCCGTTTTCCTTGACTTGAAACACCTCGGCCTGAGCGCGCTCGCCCGGGTCGATATCGAAATCACGAACGTCACCATAATCCACTTCGGTCAGAGTGCCGTCGGCCATACCGATCACACCCTCATGCAGAATGAAGAAGTTCTTCAGGTCCGGCAGGTCCCCGTCTTCGCCAATGCCGTGGCGCGCAAGAATGCCATAAGGTGCCAATCCAATTTCAACCCCGGTGGCGTTTTCGACAGATTGCGTGACCGTGAACATGTAGTTCTCGTCAACCGCGATGGTGCGGCGGAACGTCAGACCATTGCCGTTTTCCCAGGCCAGCGTCACAGGTGTGTCAACACCCAGGGTCTCGCCCTGCTCAAGCGTCCAGATGGTATTTGGTCCGGGAACATCTGCACCGGTCAGGCCCGCGCCAGGAGCCCAGCCATAGAGGGCGTAATAGGCGGATTGCGATCCGACTGGCGACAACAACTCGACAATCGGAGAATCCTCGGCCAGCGAGACCTTGTAGTCTTTCAATGACAGCTCGTCGATCCGACCGCCAGCAAGGGACAGGCTACCGGTCAGGCGGGGCGTGTCGATATTGATGCGGGGCGCTTCGGCCTCGGGTTCAGCTTCGGTAGCTGCCGCGGTTGCCTCTCCGACAGTACTGGTGTCGGCCGCACTGGGCGCCTGAACCTCACTGCCTTCGACGCTGGTTACTTCAACCTGATCCGTGGTTGTCGTCTGTTCCGGAGGGGGAAACAGCACGAACCAGACCAGGATCACGAGAAAGCTGAGCGCGGTTGCGAGGATGAGGTTCTTGTTCTGATCGTCCATCGGGGACAGCCACCTTGAGCAGTGAAAGACACCCGCAGGGTTCAACAGAGTGCAGACCCAAAGGTCAAGCGGAATCGCCCGTCATTTCGTCACGGAGGGGTCTTCTTTGTCGCGATTTCCGGTTCCCTACCGCGTTTTCCGCCCGATTTTGGGAACACCGTCGACCTTGTTGCGGTAAGACGTGATCCAATCCTTGGTTTTTTCGAATGGCATGGGCTTACCGATGCCAAACCCCTGAACATGATCGCAACCCAGTTGGGCCATTAGAGCGTGCTCACCCGGCGTTTCGACACCTTCGGCCAGAGTTTCCAGATGCAAACGTTCTGCCATCATCAGAATGGCGCTGGCAAGCTGTTGCTGGCTTGGGTCCAGATCCGCTTTGGCAACAAATGACCTGTCGATCTTGATGCGCGATACGTTGAACCGTTTGATGGAACCGATCGAGGCATGTCCTGTCCCGAAATCGTCCAGATCAATACAGCACCCCATTGCGGCAAGCCCGGTGACGTTGCGGGTGATGACATCGTCGGGCCGTCTGGAGAACACGGTTTCCAACACCTCGACCGCCAACCTGTCAGGGGTCAGATCGAATTGATCCAGTTCCCATTTCAGACGGTCGATCAGGCCCGGATTGCGCAGTTCGTCAGATGAAAAGTTGATTCCGATGCGCGGCACCGACAGCATGGACCGATCCCAGTCGCGCATTGCGGAAAAGGAATGATGCCGCATGGCCTGACCCAACCGGTCCATCAGTTCGGCCTGTTCGGCAAAGGGCAGGAACACATTGGGGGCAAGAACCCCTTTTTTCGGATGTTCCCAGCGGGCCAGAGCCTCAAACCCGCTGATACGCCCGGTATCGGTTGAGATCTGGGGTTGAAACCATGGACGGATCTCACCGCTGTCCAGCGCCGCTTCGAATTCTTTGCGCAAGTTGATCCTGACCTGTGCCCGTCTGCGCGTCTGAGAGGAAAAAGCGCGAATCGTGGATGGCCCGTTTTGTTGTGCCTCCAAAAGGGCGTTATTTGCGGCCTCCTGCCAATCGATTGCAGAGCCGTCAGTGATATTGCTGCTCAGGCAAAAGCCAATGGAACAAGACATATACACGCCGGTGCCATTCAGCATGATGGGATCTTCTACGGCGTTTTGCATACGACCCGACATCTGAATACAAGCTTCCAAATCCAGTTGCCGCGCCGGGTGCAGAACAACCATCATCCTGTTTCCACCCATCCGGGTTGCGCAATCATTTGAGCGGATCATGGACAAAACGCGCGAGCAGAATTGCTGTGCAACGTGGTTTGCCGCCGCCTGTCCGTGCAGATCAAACAATTGCGTAAAGTCATCCAGAACCACCGCGAAACAGGCCGAGTTTTCCCCCTTCAGGCGGGCGTCGGCAAATACCTTCTCCAAAACTATTTCAAACTGGTCCTTTGACAGCAGACCGCCTGGACGCCAAAGCCCCTTACGCGACGGATTGGCTGCGAACGCATTGATGCCTGCGACGATCAGAGGCAAAATCAGGGCCAGTGCAAACAGGGCCTGTTCTCCCCCAATCCAGAATGCACTCAGACAAAGCGCCGGAACAAAGGCCAGCGCGGCTGGGCCGCCCAGAACGGTTTTCAACGAATGGACAAAACGGTCGGTAAGGGGATGGTTCCGCATCAGCTTTCTGGCCTTGGGCATGATCTGCACAAGGCAAAGCCTATGAAACCAGTCTGAGTCAGTCGTTAACGCAGAAACGGAATCTCATCCAAATTCCCGGAATTTTCGATGGAATTTAGCGAAAGGTTAATGAAATCAAATAGCTTTCCATCCAGAAGGTGCGATGGCCGCGCATTTGTTAACGCTCGGAACATAACCTGTCGCCGACCCGGGCTGTTCTTTTCCCATTGATCCAGAATCTGTTTGACCTGCTGGCGCTGCAACCCATCCTGACTGCCGCACAGGTCACAGGGAATGATCGGGTATTGCATCGCCTTTGCAAATTTCTCGCAATCGGCTTCGGCGACATGGGCGAGCGGGCGGAATACAAAAAGATCGCCTTCTTCATTCACCAGTTTCGGCGGCATCGTGGCCAGGCGGCCGCCGTGGAACAGGTTCATGAAAAACGTCTCAAGGATATCGTCGCGGTGATGCCCCAGGACGACCGCCGAGCATCCCTCCTCGCGCGCGATGCGATAGAGGTTGCCACGGCGCAAACGGGAACACAGGGCGCAATAGGTCCGGCCCTGCGGAACCTTGTCCATCACAACGGAATATGTGTCCTGATATTCGACCCGATGCGGTACGTCCATTCGACCCAGAAACTCGGGCAGGACCGTGGCCGGAAAGCCCGGCTGGCCCTGATCCAGATTGCAGGCCAGCAGATCGACAGGCAACAGGCCCCGCCATTTGAGCTCGTAGAGAACGGCCAGCAATGTATAGCTGTCCTTGCCACCGGAAAGACAGACCAGCCAGCGGGGCGGCTTGCCATCCTTGTCGTGGGCGGACGGATCCACCATCCCGTATTGCTCGATCGCTTCACGGGTCTGGCGCACAATGCGTTTGCGCAGCTTCTTGAACTCGGTTGTCGAGGGCGCGCCGGCAAACAGCGGGTGGATATCGTCTGCATCATCAAACATGCGCCGTGGTTACAGCGGACCGAAGGCCCGGGCAAGGCGTAGAAGCAGGATCAACCGCGTTTGGAGCGTAGTTGCACCCGTGTTATCCTGCGCGTATTTTTCAGGAGGTATATTATGGACTATTTCTTTTCGGTCCGCGCCCGCAGCGGCGATCACTATTCAAACAAGATGGGTGCCGCGCGATATCTCGCTATTCCGGGAAATGTCGGGCAACCGGCACGGCAGCATGAAATACCGCAGTCTCAATGGATAAGCCGGATTCAGGCCGAAGCCGGGGCGACGGCTACCGAGAATGGGCATATTGTCGTCTTCGTGCACGGGTTCAATACCGAGCAATATCAGATGCTGGAACGTCACCGCAAAATACGCACCGGTCTTGAGGCGCATGGCTTTAACGGTGTGGTCATCAGCTATGATTGGCCAAGCGATGGATCGGTTCTGGGCTATAACGTTGACCGGGCTGACGCGCGGCGCGCGGCAGAAAAATTGTTCAGTCACGGGATCACGCGGCTGTCCCGGATGCAGACCGCGGATTGCCGGTATAGCGTCCATGTTCTGGCGCATTCCATGGGCACGTTCTTGGTGCGCGAAGCCATGGATTATGCCGATGACGACCATGAAACCGCGCAACACAGCTGGATGACCAGCCAGATCGCGTTTGTCGCGGCGGATGTATCCGCGAAATCGTTCCGCGACGGCAGTTCCAAGACGTCCTCTCTGATGCGACGTTGTACCAGGCTGACATGCTATTACAGCCCCTTTGACGAGGTTTTGTCGATTTCAGAGGTCAAGCGTGTCGGAGTATCGCGCCGACTGGGCCGTGTCGGAATGCCAAACGACCGGCCTGAGAAAGCGGTTAATCTGTATTGCGGGTCCCATTTCAAGAATACCCGCGATGAATACGGGGATGGGCCTTCTGTGACACACAATTGGTATTTTGATTCGCCCCGGTTTTTCGAAGACCTGCACCATACGTTGATGGGGAAACTGGACCGAGAGGTCATTCCGACCCGCAGTTTCACCGACCGCGGCAACCTGGCGTTGATTTAAGGGTCGGTATTGTCGGGCACCGGATCGTAACCGTCACCGCCCCAGGGGTGGCATCGGCATATCCGGTGTGCAGCCAGCCACGATCCCCGGATCGCGCCATGTTTTTCCAATGCTTCCAGTGCATAGGCCGAGCATGTGGGCTGATAGCGGCAGTTGAAACCAACCCAGGGGCTGAAAATCAGCCGGTACGCGCGAACGGGCAGGGCGACGATATGGGACAGAAAGGTCATTTGCGATCCGCATGCACTTTGCGAAGCGCATACCGCAAGTCGCTCAACAGGACGTCATAAGGAAGATCGGCGGTTACATCAGCCCGCCCGATCAGCACATAGTCCCAACCTTCAAGACCGGACACAGGCAAGACGGCCCGTGCGACTTCTCTCAGGCGGCGCTTGGCACGATTGCGGGCCACGGCGTTGCCGACTTTCTTTGAGCAGGTAAAGCCAACGCGCAGCCCCACCGCTTCATCCGGAGCGCGTCTGCGGGCCTGCACCATCATCGAAGACGTTCCCTGCCTGCGCGCGCGGGCGGCTTTCAGGAAATCGGCTCTTTTTTTCAGGATCGTCAGGGATGTGGGTAGACAAACAGAAGCCGCCGGGGGCGTATTCCCGGGGTGGTTCTTACCATCCTCAGGGGCCTCCGGCGGCGTCATGTTCATACCCTGATCGGTGGGCGGTTTTACGCGCTCAGCGATTTGCGGCCGCGGGCGCGGCGTGCGTTCAGGATCTTGCGGCCGGCTTTGGTGGCCATGCGCGCGCGGAAACCGTGGCGGCGTTTGCGAACCAGGTTCGAAGGCTGATAGGTGCGTTTCATCGCTCCGTCTCCAATCTATAGCGGTCGGGTGCGGCGCGGATTCGCCTGGCCCTAGTGTTCGAAGCCCGTCCTCTACTGCCAAGCGAAGTGTAAGTCAAACCCCAACGGTCCGGTTTTCGCGGCTTTTGCAACAATTCTGTAAACCGGATGCAGAAAAGATTTCAAATCGGTCGATTATCGTCTGAAACTGTCACGTTCGCGGCCACATAGATCAAGGCACCGTGAACCCCCTGTTGCCAAAAGCGCAAGCAGCGCATGTTGGGCGTAAGATGAAGCAAGAAGAACCGGAAGACCAGATGTCCGAAACAAGCCACGTTCCACGAAACGGGTTGGCGCGCCATATCCCCTTGCTGGTGATTCTCGGTGTCGCCGCGGTGGGGTTTTTCACGCTGGGTGATTACCTGACTTTCGAAACCCTGCGCGACAACCGCGAAGCGTTGCTGGCGTGGCGGGACGCAAACTATTGGGCCATGGTGGCCGGGTTCGTTGCCGTCTATATCGTAATCGTCGCGTTTTCGCTGCCCGGGGCTGCTGTCGCCTCGATGACCGGCGGGTTCCTGTTTGGACTGTTTGCCGGAACGGTGTTCAATGTATTTTCGGCCACTATTGGCGCATCGGCCATCTTTTTGGCCGCCCGCTGGGGGTTGGGCAATGCTTTGACGGCCCGGCTGGATGCCTCAAAGGGGACGATTGGGAAGCTGAAAGACAGGTTGCGCGAGAACGAAATCTCGGTGCTGTTCCTGCTGCGGCTTGTCCCGGTTGTGCCGTTCTTTGTGGCCAATCTGGTGCCTGCGCTAGTGGGCGTCAAATTTCGCAATTTTCTGATCACGACGGCGCTGGGCATTGTTCCGGGGGGTATCGTTTACACCTGGATCGGTGTTGGGCTGGGCGGTGTGTTCGACCGTGGCGAAACACCGGACGTTTCTTTGTTGTGGGAACCCTTCGTCATTGGCCCCATTGTCGGCTTGTGTGTGCTGGCTGCTTTGCCGATTGTCATCAAGTCCCTGCGTGGCGGAAAGGACGCCTGACCCATGCAACACCTCAAGACAGATATCCTGGTCATTGGGGCCGGGTCCGGTGGGTTATCGGTTGCGGCCGGTGCCAGCCAGATGGGTGCGAAGGTGATCCTTCTGGAAGGGCACAAGATGGGCGGCGACTGCCTGAACTTCGGCTGCGTCCCGTCGAAAGCGCTGATCGCAAGCGGCAAAGCGGCCTTTGGTCAGGCGCATTCCGCCGCGTTTGGCGTGGCCGATGTAAACCCTCAGATCGACTATGCGGCGGCGAAGGATCATGTGCGGGATGTGATTGCCCAGATCGAACCGATGGACAGCCAGGAGCGCTTCGAAAGTTTGGGTGTCCAGGTGATCCGCGAATATGGCAGCTTTATCTCCCCGACCAAAGTGCAGGCCGGAGATCATGTCATCACCGCGCGCCGGATCGTGATTGCGACCGGGTCGTCGCCAATGGTTCCGCCAATCCCTGGTCTGGACACTGTACCTTATCAAACAAACGAAACCATCTTCGACCTGCGCGAGCGTCCGGAACACTTGCTGATCATTGGCGGTGGTCCGGTGGGTATGGAAATGGCGCAGGCTCATGTCCGTTTGGGCAGTAAAGTAACAGTCGTTGAAGGGCAGAAGGCGTTGGGCAAAGACGACCCCGAGGCCGCGTCCATTGTGCTGGAGGCTTTGCGCAGTGAAGGTGTCGTGATCCACGAAAACGCCGTGGTGGCCCAGATTCGCGGAAAGGATGGCGTTGTGGAGGTCGTGACCGAGAACGGCGATATTCACCGGGGCTCTCACCTTTTGATCGCCACAGGGCGCAAGGCCAATATCGAGCGTCTGAACCTGACTGCGGCGGGAATTGACCGCACCAGAACCGGAATCAAGACGGATGACAGCTTGCGGACGTCAAACCGCCGGGTCTATGCGATCGGCGATGTCGTGGGGGGGCTGCAATTCACCCACGTTGCCGGGTATCATGCGGGTATCATCATTCGATCCGCCTTGTTCAGCCTGCCCACCAGGGCGAAAACGGCGCATATCCCATGGGCAACGTTCACCGATCCTGAACTGGCGCAGGTTGGTCTGACCGAAGCTCAGGCCCGCGACCGGCATGGCGACAGGCTGGAGGTTGCGCGCTTTGATTATCACCACAATGACCGCGCTTTGGCCGAGCGCAAAACCAAAGGGTTCATAAAGGTCATGGTGGTGAAGGGCAGGCCCGTAGGCGCCACGATTGTGGGCCATCAGGCGGGCGAGTTGATAAACATGTGGTCGCTGGTTTTGGCCAATAATCTGAAGATGGGGCAGATAGCTGCTACGGTTTCACCCTATCCGACAATCGGAGAGCTTAACAAACGCGTTGCTGGCGCTTATTTCTCTCCAAGGCTGTTTGAGAATCAGACAGTTAAACGTGTGGTCAGGTTTGTTCAGCGTTGGATTCCCTGACCTGTAAAGGAGCGTAAATTGAACTCGCTGTCGGGCCGATTTCTGATCCTGACGACGGTCTTCGTTATGTTGGCCGAAATCCTGATCTTTGTCCCGTCGATTGCCCGGTTCCGCGAGGATTTCCTACTGAACCGTCTAGAACGCGCTCAGATCGCATCGCTGGCTTTGTTGGCAGATGATATGCTGGCCGAAGATCTTGAGGCGGAATTGCTGGCGAATGCCGGTGTCTACAACGTTGTGTTGCGTCGGGATGAAGTCCGCCAACTCATGCTGTCGTCTCCGATTCCAGAGGCAATCACCAAAACATTTGATCTACGGGATGCCGGTCCATGGATTTTGATCCGGGATGCGGTGAGCCGGATATTCATACCTGAAAATGAAGTCATTCGTATCATTGGCGAGCCGGTCAAGGGCGCGGGGCTGCTGATCGAGGTCACCATCGACAGCGCTCCCCTGCGTATGGCGATGGTTGATTACGGCCTGCGCATTCTGGGGCTGTCCTTTGTCATCTCGATCATCACGGCGTCCTTACTGTTCCTTGCGGTGCGCGTGGTTCTTGTTCGGCCCATCAAAAGCGTGGTTGGATATATGCAGCGCTATGCCAGCGCACCCGAGGATGCGCGCGGCATCATCTCTCCGAATTCCAGAGTGACAGAATTGCGCGAGGCGGAAGAAGCGCTGAAGATGCTGCAAACGGAACTGACGCAGGCTCTCAAACAGCGCGAGCGGTTGGCGCAACTGGGTGGGGCGGTTGCAAAGGTCAGCCATGACCTGCGCAACATTCTGACATCGGCGCAGCTGTTCACGGACAGGATCGAATCCAGTGATGACCCGCTGGTCCGGCGAATGGCTCCGAAGTTGGTGAATTCGATCACCCGTGCTGTATCGCTGTGTGAAAGCACATTGGCATTCGGCCGTGCAGAAGAGCCTGCGCCCACCTTGACGATGGTGCCCCTACGGACAATTGCGGCTGACGTCGCCACCAGCGAACAGCTGGCAGTCGCAGGGGGCTGCGTCGAGATCGTGAACGAAGTGCCGGAAGATCTGATCGCCCGCGCCGACCCCGAGCAGTTGTTTCGTGTCATCATGAACCTCGTGCGTAACGCAAGACAGGCGTTGGAAGCCTCGGGTAAGCCGGGTCACATCACCATCGTCGGGTGTGAATATCAGGATGCCTGGTGTCTTGAAATTCGCGACACCGGGCCGGGTCTTCCGCCAAAAGCACGTGAAAACCTGTTCACACCGTTTCAGGGTGGGGTCCGCAAAGGAGGCTCTGGCCTGGGCCTTGCAATCTCTCAGGAACTGGTGCGCGGGCATGGCGGTAACCTGACACTGAAAGAGACCGGACCCGAAGGAACGATCTTTGAAATCAGGCTTCCGCGTGGAGACATGACTTTTTGATTTTTTTTTGAAGAATCGGCTTGCACGTCTTTGACCACAGGTCTAAACAGCGCCTCACCAACGCGGACCGATAGCTCAGCTGGATAGAGTACTTGACTACGAATCAAGGGGTCGGGGGTTCGAATCCTCCTCGGTCCGCCACTTGGTGATTTTCCCAAATTTTGATGAACCACATTAGGTTACTCAAACTCTAGAGTTTTATGGCTGTAGCCGCGCTGCTGGGTTTCATTGGATTTTATCCGATGACACAGGTATACTTTCATTGAGTGGTATATTTTGTGGTATTTTCATGGTTGCGCTCAGCGGGAAACTGACAAAGAAGCTGGTTGAGAATCTCGGCCCGGGTCGGCATGGCGACGGTTCTGGCCTGTACCTTGTTGTCGATCCCTCGGGCGCACGGCGCTGGATCGTGCGCGTAACGGTCAAAGGGCAGAAGAACCGCAAGGGCGCTCCGCTGCGCACAGATTTCGGTTTGGGCGGCGCTGATGTCGTCACTCTGAACCAGGCCCGCGAGAGGGCTCTGGAATACAGGCGAATGGCGAAGGCCGGGTTGAACCCGCGCTTCAACGCGCAGCGAGAAATCCCGACCTTCGAAGAACTCAGTCGTCAGGTTCACATCGATCGCTTGCCGACATGGAAGAATGCCAAACACGGCCAGCAATGGCTCAACACCCTGCGCGACTACGCGTTCCCTAAGATCGGACGCATGCCCGTGGACAGTATAGATCAGCCCGAAGTTCTGATGTGCCTGTCCCCCATCTGGACCGAGAAACACGAAACCGCAAAGCGACTGTCGCAGCGGATCAAGACGGTGCTCGATGTGGCAAAGTCCAAGGGTTTCCGCTCGAGCGAGAACCCGGTGACCGCGATCCGCGAAGGCAAGGTGCTGCCCACCGTCAAGGCCAAGGTCCAGCACCATGACGCGATGCCGTGGCAGGAGGTGCCCGCGTTTTATGCCGAGTTGCAGACCCGTTCAGCCATGGCCGCTAAAGCCCTGCAGTTCACCATTCTGACCGCCTGCCGAACCTCTGAGGTGCTGGAGATGAAATGGCCCGAGGTCAATGTCGATGCACGTCTGTGGACCATTCCGGCGGAGCGCATGAAGGGTGGGCAGGTCCATCGTGTCCCTCTCACCGATGAAATGCTGTTAATTCTGGAGCCGCTGCGCGCGTTGGCCTCTGACTCTGTGTTCGAGGGGCAAAAGCGGCATCTGCCCTTGTCGAACATGTCCATGCTGATGCTACTGCGTCGGATGCGGCAGGACGGCGTTACTGTGCATGGCTTCCGCAGTTCGTTTCGGGATTGGGCCGCGGAGGCTGCAAACGCGCCGCGCGAACTGGCAGAGGCGGCTTTGGCTCATCAGATCGGGTCGGATGTGGAGCGGGCCTATGCACGGTCGGATTTGTTAGAGCGCCGGCGCGAACTTATGCACAGTTGGTCAAGCTACTTATTGTACAAGCGTGATGGCGCCGATGGCTAAAGTGGAGACAATATTGGCTTTAAGGTTCGTGTTGGCCGAGAAGGTTTACCCATTGCAACCCGAACTGGTTCGAAATGACACAAAGACTGCGCAACTAGTGCATCGCTACGTTCAAAAAGTTCAATCTGAAACCCATGAATGGTGGCGAAAAAAGGCCACGGAAAGATCCAGGTTAGAGGACGAACTTTTGGATTCCAGATTTGCTTTAGAACCTTTGTTCAACATTTCCGAGGATACTTTGAGAAAGTACATTGCGGAGCTTTGGAAAATTGGAGAGTTCACCGGCGACGTCTGCTTCCGCAGTGTCAAGGGCAAAGAGTAATTTTTTCCGTTTTGGAAGAATGGGAAGACTACTGTTCTCAACTTCTAATTTTTGTGAATATTGGGTGCCATCGCAACTGATCCAAGAGGATTTCAACGATGGCAAACGTCTTCAATGACGACCGGGTCTATTTCCCAGAAGACCCTGAAATGCAGTTGCTGGGAAACCGCGAAAAGCTGGCTCAATGGCGCCACCGCATGTGTGGTCCGGCCTTCATCCGCATCGGTCGGCGCATCGCCTATCACGGCGCTGATCTGAACGCCTGGCTGACGGCCCGGCGCACCGATCCCAACAACGAGGCTGCATAATGAAAAACCCCAACTCCAAGCGCGGAGATGGGGCTTTTCCAGTGACATCAACTGCCACCCTAGCAAGTTCAGTTGATGCCACAGGATGCCCCGCTCCGACAAGACAAAACGAGCGCCGGTACTACTGGTCGCCCCAGAGCCACTCGGTCGAACGAGTGATCATTCGGAAAGGAAGGATCGAGCATGGCTGATATGTCCTTCTCCAAGTCGAACAGTACCAGTCACAACAGGGGGGCAGACACTGGCCCTCTTTGCCAAACTGATCACCGGGAAACCGCCGAGAACTACCGGGGCGAACTCTTTCGCCTCGGCAGTTACCGGGTTGCCGTATGCCGGGATGGCATCCAATGGCTGTTTCAGCGTCAGAGGCCCCAATTTCAGGCCGGGGGAGCGGCATGGGACACGCTCGGGTACTGTGTGTCCAAATCCGGTCTAACCCGGCTCGTCCGGGCGTATATCGGCTGCGACATTTCGGAATTGGATGCCCTTCCCGAGCATTTCCAGCGGAGGTGTCGCGATGAGTAGGCGCCGGTCTACCAAAGGCAAACGGTCGGATGAGGGCCAATATGTTCCTCTGCCCTATGCCATGATCAAATCTCCGGCGTGGCGGGCTTTGTCGGGACCTGCAGTGAAGCTCTGGCTGGAGCTTCACACCCGCTTCAACGGCAGCAACAACGGCAAGCTGTTCCTGTCGATGAACGAAGCGGCAGAGATTCTAGGCCTAGGTAAGGCCACCGTTCAACGCGCTTTCGAGGATCTGCAGGACAAAGGCTTCCTTGTGCTGGAGCAGGAAGGCAACTGGTATCACCGTCGCGCCCACGAATGGCGGTTAACGACTAAGACCACACAAACCCGGTCCGGCAAAAAAGCCGCCACTAACAACTGGCGTTTCTGGCAGCCCGAAAAAACAAAACGCGGTTCTGGTACGGACCCGTCAGCATCCTCTGTGGTTCCGTTTGAGAACCCAAAGACCCCGCATGGTTCCAAATCAGAACCCGTCAGGCCGGTTTTTCGTCGGTCCTTCGGTTCTGAATCGGAACACTAATACTAACCACTCCCTGTTACGCGAGGCGGACATGAGCAAGGCACAGAAAGACAATGGCAATGATCTGCAGACAAAGGACCCCGAGCTTACCGAAGCGGAGACCAATGCGGTTGCCGATCTGAGGGAACGGAAGCGATCACGCGTCCGGGCCCCGGATATCACGTTGGATTTTGATGAAGACACACGAAGGCTCACGGTGGGGCACACAGGAAAAGACCCAACGGCGGCCTGCGCATTGGCGATGCATGAGCTAGGCACAGTCGATTATCGGTTCTTCGAAGGCGTGATGGATCAAGTCGCGACTCTCGGGCAACAGGACAGCTCTGTTTCTGAGGCAGCATCAAACTTCGTGATGTCTGTTGTTGCCGGGGTTGGGCCGCGAGACGAGATCGAAGCGATGCTTGCGATCCAGATTGGCGCGATCCATCAGGCGACGATGATGATGGCACGCCGCCTGAACCACGTAAAAACTCTCACGCAGCAAGACTCGGCGGAACGGGCGCTCAACAAACTTGCGCGGACCTTCACTAACCAGGTTGAAACCCTGAAACGGTATCGCTCCAAGGCAGATCAAACCGTCCGGGTCGAACGCGTTGAAGTCAAAGAAGGTGGTCAGGCAATTGTTGGAAACGTGCACAACGGGGGGCAGTCGGATGACAAAAAGTAACGACAACCTCATGGACCCCACCAAACGGCTCAATGATGCGCCCAGGTGCACAGCAACGGCGAAGTCCACTGGCAAGCGGTGCCGCGCACCCGCCGTTCAAGGCTGGAGTGTTTGTCGCATGCATGGGGCTGGAGGTGGGCAAGCCGCTGGGCCAAGCCATCCGTCATGGAAGCACGGAGAACGATCGAGAGAAACCGAGGAAATGCGCAAGACGATCAATGAACTTATCCGCGCTGACAGGGAACTGCAGAAATTGATCGGCTGACCAGGCACTGCCTCGCAAGCAAGGTTAAAGCAGTCATTCGACAGAGCTGTTTCGATGGCCGCTTCGAGCCCAAACTCCCGGTTGGTGATCTGCGCAAAAACTGTCGCGATGCGCGGTTAGCGGACATTGCCCGAATTGGTCATTGCTCTTGGATGCCGGTGATCGAAGTACCTGCTTTGGCGTTACAGCTTTCGCATTCCCGCCATTCGTACGACCTGCAGTGTTTTCGGGATCGGCAATGACCGGGTCGCGGGACAAACCGGCCGAACGACAATCGACGCAACCCGCGCATGAGCGGTCTTTCAACGAAAGAAAGCGAATGACCGCTCTTGAATTAGAGTGCCCGACTCCTCTGAGAGGACCGACCCACCTGCGGAAACTGCAACTTACCTGTCGTTACAAGTTACCTCTCGTTACAAGCCCTCTGATGACGCTTCAAGTAACAGAAAAACGGCCCAAGGAAACCAACTGAGCAAAACAAGTGTCATCAGCCGGGCGTATACCAGATTGGCGACGTATAAGCTCGCTCCTGCGTCTCTGTCGGCGCTTCTTCGGGCAGCGACGCGCCCATTCGGAAGGCATCGTAGACCGTCCATCGTGGTGTCGGGATTTCAATGACCCGGGCGTAGTAGAAAGCCGATTGCGAGGGATCGAAGTCGGGGTCAGTCCAGACCGTACCCATCTCTGCCTGACCAATCGAGTTCGTCCACGTGGCGCGCTCCACGTCGACGGTCGATCCGATGGCGGGCAACTTGCCGTTCGCATCGGGCTCGCGGTCCCCCGCCCAGACAACGTCATAAACTTTCTCCTGTGTCTCGCCATCGGCATCGAGCCAGCCCTTGACGATCTGAATGCGATCGAGGTTACCACCAATGGGGTCCTTCAAGGCATAGACCATGAAAGTAGGCGCTTGCGCGCCTTCCGGTGCCGCGGACAGATCACCTCCCATTGGCGTACCCTTTGCGTAGCCCGCCGTCGCGGGGGTCCGCGAGGTCAGATCATCCGTCGTATAGTTCCATCCACCGAAGAAACGCACGCCAATACGTGAACCTGTGGTGGCGTAGACCTCCTTTCGTTCCATCGCGTCGAAAATCGCTTCTCGCGTGTTATCGGTCGCCCAGACCGCTGCTAGACCCGAAGCGACCATCTCCCAGCCAAGGATCGCCACATCACCGAACTGGCCAACGATGTGCTCAGGCCGTTGCGGGTTCGGTTCGGCACCGGAGTGTTTGCCGAAGAAGTTGTCTTCCTGTGCGGTGGCGAGCGATGTATGGCTGTCGGTCGATCCGACCATGCCGAACTTGTAGGGGTTGGTGCCGAGCCGGGCTTCGAGCTTCAGGCCGGTCTTCAGCGCCTCGCGCGCGTACTCGCCCGCCAGCATGTCGTCAGTTTTCAGTTCCGACAGGTTCAAGTTGCCCTTGTCCCAGGTCTCGTAGTCTGCGAATTCGTCGTTGGGGCTGAGGAAGGGATGTGTTTCCCCGTCCCCCTTGATCTGCGTCGCCTCGTACATTGGTTCCCAGAGCGCGCGGGTCGCAACATATTCCTCGTCGAGTTCGGTGCCGTCATACTGAACGGTTTCGGGGAACATGATGCCGTTCGATAGATTCCCGTTGTGCGCCAGCGCCAGCACGTCGCCGCGCGTGCGCTCTTCGTAATTGGCCATCCAAGACCAGAGGTCTCGGGGGTTGATAGAGCCCATTGGCGCTTCAGTTGTAAATGGGTCGACCATGCCGGCCTTTTCGCCTCCGTCGCGGTAGATCACCACGCGATGCATATTCCCGCCCTGAATGAGCGAGGTCCATTCATAGCCTATGAAGCTGGTAAACAGGCCAGGTTCATAAGCCTCTTCGGCAGCCTCGATCTGGCGCTGCCAGACTGAGCGGAAAGGCTTTGAACCCGCTTCGACTGCAAGAACCGGGGAAATGGCCTCACCACGCGAATAGGCGTCGATCAGTTCCAGCGCCGCAGCCACTGCTTCATTCCCGCCATTCGCCACCATGGTAGCAATACGGTTGCCCTCGGGATCCGACATGATGGCCGGGTCCTGCGCGTAGATCATATCGAAGAGACCCATGTTGTCGGAATGGTCGGCGACCACCAGCCAGTCAAGCGGCCGCGACAACCTTGCCATGAAGCCTGTCGTGGCTTCCACTTCCTGTCCTTTGGCGAAGCGATAAGCGGCTCGGGCGTCCAATCTGTTGCCAAAGGCACCCGCATCAAAAGAAGTAGAAGTGTGCAGGTGGGTATCTCCCCACAACGGGCGGTCGGGTATGCCTCGTTGGGCGTAAGGAGAATACGACTTGCCGGGGAAAGCCTTGCTAAGGCTCGATCCCTCAGGTGTTGGTTCGAACGGCAGAGCTGCTGTACCGCAGACGGAAAGTGCTGTCGTTATCGAAAGAAGTAATCTCATAGTGTCCCCCACATTCGGTCCGCATCAAGCTTACCACAGGATGCCCGCACAAGGCTAAGTGAAGTGTGATTTTTTTGTATTCCTTTGACTCGGATCTGGCATCAAAAGCGGACACTCGCGCCGAAAATGCAAATGTCGGGTCCTAATCTAGCGCAAACAGACACAGTAAGATCATGACTTCGGCTTTGGGCTCAATCCCGTCATCCGATTCAAACACTAAGGATATGGCGACACCGACATCCCGCAATGACCGGGGTGCGGGACAAACCAGCCGTAAGGTTGTCTGCAGTGAATGTCCGCAATGTGGTCTATTCAGCGGCACTAGATGAAGCATGTACACGAAACTCGCGTGCGATTTCTGAGACCAGTGCCTTGACTGGAGCAGACCTACTTTTGGGATTGACCCGTGCAACAAATGTAATGCTTGGCGGAGATGGGAATAGGTTTTCGATCACATCCATGTCTTCCGTCACATGCATTCCGTTCAACAATGCAATGCCAAGCCCTGAACGAACACCCGATTGAATGCCTGCAGCGCTGGGGCACTCGAGGACTTTCTCGAAGGTCCGTCCTTCTTGCAGCACCTCCGAGAAACCCCACATTCGGTAAAAGCAATTGATATCGAATGAAAGAAACGGAATTGGTCGAGAGAGGTCTAGTTCATAGTCTTTGGATTTGACCCAATGAAGGGTGTCATCAAAGAGAGCCTGATCTTGGGGCTCTATGTCTGTTGTGAACACCTGCATCATCGCAAGATCAAGCTCATTTGCTTGCAGCCAAGCTTGAACATTCAGGCTTTGGCTGGTCCGCGTTCGCACACTTACAGAAGGGTACAACCGCGTAAACCGACCAAGAATTCCAGCAATGTCGCTGGTCGTAGCATCTTCGGTCATGCCCAGACGAATGGCTCCATTCAGGGTTTTTTTGCCCAAATCTGAAAGCGCTTCGTCATGCAGATTGATGATACGCAAGGCATATTCATGAAGGCGTTTTCCGGCATCCGTGAAAAGTGGCCCGCCGGATTGCCGTGCCAAGAGATTGCAATCCAATGCACGCTCTAACCGTTTGATTTTGTGGCTCACGGCTGATTGCGACACACCCAATTGTCTCGCCGCATTGGTAACACCGCCATTGCTGCCAATGGCACATAATGCACGCATAGCATCGATTTCCAGCCGTTCAGCCAAGGCGTCTCCTTACATGACAAATAGGCATTGATAAATGACGATCATTCATTTGTGTCATATCTTAGCTTCGGTTATCCAATCTGCAAAGCCCAATATGCGAGGAAGCCCCATGGCCGACATTAGCCCTCAAGACCCGATAACGCTTGACCATCGCAAGCTCACGGCTCGGTTCGAAGTCATCGGCTCCATTCTGGCCATGGTCTATGCGATGTCGATTGCAATGAACATTGGTGCAGAGATGCTTGGGTTCTCCTTGCTCTTGGTGTCGTCGGCACTGTTCGCAGGATGGGCAATTTTAGACCGGCGTTGGACGTTCCTATTGCTCCAGGTGTTCTACGCAACGTCGGCAATCATTGGTTTGATCCGTTGGGCCTGAACAAAATTCAGCGAAATCACTCAGACCAAAAAAGGAGAGACACTATGAAACTGACGGACTTCAAGGTTCTAGCATTCGACGTTTATGGCACGCTGATCGACTGGGAAAGCGGTATGATCACGGCTCTCAAACCATTGACGGACAAGGTCAGTCAAAACCTGACGCGCGATGATATTCTTGAAGCACACGCTTATCATGAATCCACGACGCAGCGCTGGACACCCAACAAGAAGTACTTTGATCTTCTGGCTGTCGTTTATCGTCGTCTGGCTGAAGAATGGGGTGTCGAAGTGACTTGGGAAGAATGCCAGGCATACGGCCTGTCCGTGCGCCAATGGCCTGCGTTTAATGATAGCCGTGACGCACTCGCTTATCTCAAACAACACTATAAACTGGTCGTCCTGACCAACACTGACAATACGAGTTTTTCAGGCTCTAACGCCCGACTCGGCGTCCATTTTGATGGTGTTTACACCGCTGAAGATATTGGCAGTTACAAGCCATCTGATCGAAACTTTGACTACATGTTGGAAACGCTTGTAAGGCAGGGTTTCGCCAAGGAGGACATTCTTCATACAGCAGAAAGCATGTTCCACGATCACGGCCCTGCCAATAAATACGGGCTGGCCAATTGCTGGATCTATCGCCGTCACGAAAAAGAAGGGTTCGGGGCAACAATGAACCCCGGAGAGATGCCCAGGTATGATTTCTGTTTCAACAGTATGGTGGAACTGGCTGAAGCGCATAAGACAGAATTGTCAGGCGCGTAACTGAAGAAGCAGTCATTCGCTGCACGTGCGGAAAATCGGAAGGTTGGGCTCGTTCCCGTCATCTGATGGTTTCTGTCGGGCATTCAGGGTTCGAACGGCCGCTTTTTTGACAGGCCTGAGATCACGTGGCGTTTGCGGCAAATAACGGGGGGTCACCAGGGGCGATAGTCACCACAGTCGCTAACCGCAGTTACCAGCCATTCGGACAAGAATCCCGAGCGGCGGCTCCGTCCGCAAGTCGGACATAGCCGAATTTTTAACCAGCGTCTGCTATTCGCAGAAAGCGGTCATTAAGAGCAGAAAGTTCGGTTTTTCGTAACCGAACGGCCGTTTAGCGGCGCGTAGTCGTCTTCTGAGAAAAACAGTCGGATGACCGTGTCGAGCCCAGTGTGACGAATGCCGCGCTGCGGCAAATTGGCCGCTGTGGGCGCTATACGTTCACCATCAAAGCAGAACTTCGTGTCTCTTCAGCGCGCAAAAAAATGCGTCAAAATTACTTGCACTTGCGATCTGTGATTTCTAATTGGTAGAGGCGAACTTTATGGGGTGACGGCAGACTGGCTTTACGGAAGTTTGGTTTCAAGGGTCTCGGAAACACATGATCACATTTGATTTTTCAGGCCGTGTGGCGGTTGTTACTGGTGCTGGAGGCGGCATGGGTCAACAGATCGCCAACATGATCCTTAATGCTGGCGGATCTGCCGTCATGATCGACCTGAAACCCGAACCTGACGACCTGGGCGGCACTGCCGATCAGCGCCTTTACGTTCAGGGCGACGTAACCGACCACGTTTTCGTTAACGCCACGATTGCAAAGAGTGTCAAACGGTTCGGGCGTATCGATTATCTTGCAAATGTGGCCGGTGTTCTTTGGTTTGACCGCGATGCTTCGCTGCTCGACATGGATATGGATGTCTGGAATCGGGTGTTCGACATCAATCTTAAATCCATGGTGCACATGGCGCGCTCGACAGTTCCGCATATGCGCAAAACTGGAGGGGGGGCGATGGTTCATTTTTCGACCACACAATGTCTGCGCGGCGACCCTAAGCCCCAAGATGCGTATTCGACCGCGAAGGCGGGAGTCGGTGCATTGTCAAGATCACTTGCGATGCAACTCGCCGCAGACAACATTCGCTCGAATGCGATTTATCCCGGCCTGACGTTGACGCCGTTGCAAGATCGATGGGATACAACTGAAAAAATTGATGATGTGGGGCGATGCGTGCCGCTAGGCCGCATCGGCACCCCAAAGGAACTCGCGTCAGCAGCCGTCTTTTTGCTGTCAGAGGGCGCGTCCTACATCACAGGCATTGACCTTATCGTCGATGGAGGTTTGCTCTTAAAGTGACATGGTTTCGGAGATTAGGGGTTTGATGCCGCCCAGGGCAGCGTCCTACGCTAAGGAAAGGTTTCCCGAACCAATCGTTCACGCATCGCGCGGCGAAAGAGGGATAAGAGCACAACCTCCGAGCTCGCATTTCACCTGCCTTAGCCGACGGTTCGAGACTTCGAAGCCCTGGCGGCGGCGCACCGTGCTTGAAATGGCTCGCAAAAGGGATCGACCTGTCCAAATCGGTCTGGTCGGAATGGATCAATATCAAAAGCAGGTTGCTGTCCCAACATCAGATCGCTGACTGCATCACCCATCCCGGCTGATAGGGTAATACCTGAACCGCAAGCCCCAGCCGCGGCATAAAAGCCAGACACGCCGGGAACAGACCCCAGAATGATTTCCCCATCCGGAGTGTAGGATGACAACCCGCACATGTAACTGGAGAATTGGGCGTTCTCAATTGCCGGGAAGAAGTGTTCCAGGCCTTCGTAAGCATCCGCAAGTATATCCCAGTGTTCCTCTCCTGTTGTCGGCGAAAAGGCGGCGGGGTCATCTGGTAACTCACGGGCGTCGAAAGTGGCGGAAGATGATTCCTGTACGCCTAGGATCAAACCGCCAACTTCGGGACGCGTATAAGCGGCAATATCGGGAAGGATCGTTACCGGATGCTCTCCTCCATATGTTTCAGAAGGTTCTGTAATCCAATAGTGGCTTCGCACCGGCGCCATGGGTAACGGAAAACCGATGTGTTGCGAGAACACCGCTGCCCAGGCACCACAGGCATCGACGACGGTGCCACAGGCAATCTGTCCGGCATCGGTCATGGCACCCACTACCTTGCCCTTGCGCAACAAGATATCCCGCACATTCGTGCGTGGGCGCACCACAGCACCACGCTCCCGCGCAGCGCGGATATAGAACATGGTCAGAAGATATGGATCAATATACCCGTCGGTGGGCAGGAACGCCGTTTTGAGAATAGTTCTGGTATTCAACCATGGAACCATTGCGCTAACTTCTGTTGAACTCGGCCACTCAACCGGAATATCCCGTCGCGATGCATCGCGCGCCATGGCGTCAAGTTCTGCCACGCGATTTTCTGATGCAGCAATACGAAGGCTGCCCACCTTGTGATACCCCACCCTCTCCCCCAGCTCTTCTTCGAGTGCAGGAATGGTTTCGACGGTTAGCTTCGCCAGAGGCGTTTTTGAAAACTTGGTAGACGTTTGCAGAACCAATCCGGCGGCCCGACTCGACGCCGCACTAGCCAGGTCGTTGCGCTCCAACAGCAGGATTTTCCCAGCGCCCTTGCAGGTAAGGTGATAGGCGATTGAGGCGCCGACGACACCGCCTCCGATAATTGCGTGATCAAATGTTTCCATGAAGACCCCACGCGGGAGAAATAGTCGACGATTCCATCTTCACGACACTACGCGCAGGAAGGTAGTCCGTCATCAAGAGAAACCGTCGACGGCCCGCTCATGGCAGAAAGCGGACTCTGCGGTCTTGTTGGTGAACCGCAGCTTTGTCCGCAAGTCGGACATAGCCGAATTTTTAACCAGCGTCTGCTATTCGCAGAAAGCGGTCATTAAGAGCAGAAAGTTCGGTTTTTCGTAACCGAACGGCCGTTTAGCGGCGCGTAGTCGTCTTCTGAGAAAAACAGTCGGATGACCGTGTCGAGCCCATACTACCCGTCTGTGGACCGCGAAGCACCGGTCGCGAAGGGCGGTCTCCCGACCTACGCTGCGATCTCAACGAAGGTCCGGTTCGCTCTTTTCGACGGTATTTGGCAAGGTAAACGCGGAAAGAGTGGTCTCCTTTATGCCACTTCGAGGAACACTCTTCCCAAGGTGTCTTCCGAAACGGCTCCGGGCGCGCCGATCGCCACGAGGCGGGTTTCCGGCTTGCGCGTTCCCCACTTCTCGTCTCGGGAAATGTCGATACGCTTGCCGACGACTTGCACGACAATACGGTGCTCCGGGTCTTCCTCGCTATAGACAAACCCTTTCACCCGGTAGACCTCACCGGGCAGTCCCTTGATTGCGTCTCGCAGGCCGGAGAGATTAACGGGAAGATCCGAGCGTAGCATCGTGGTCGAGAACTTCGCCGCGTGGTCATGGTGATGCGCATGTTCGGGGCAACCGCAGCCAGGGCCATGGGCGTGGTCTGACGGTTCCGCATCCAACTGTTCGGCGGCAAAGCGTCCGACAGAGAGCAGGATGTCGAGCGGCACCTCCGCGTTGACTGCTTCCACCAGCCTGTAGCGACGGAAGCGCGATCCAAGCCAGTCATGGACCTTCTGCACCGTCTCCCGATCCACGAGGTCGATCTTGTTGAGGATGACCATGTCCGAGAAGGCGATCTGGCGCAGTTTCAGTTCCATCTGCTCGGGTGCCGCAAAGATCTGCTCTGCATCCACGAGGCACATGATGCTATCGAGGCGGATCGTGTCACGGAAGCGCTGGTCGGTGAAAGTCATGGCAATGGAGGACGGGTCCGAGACACCACTTGCTTCCAGCAGGATGTATTCCGGTCGCTCCGGACGGGCGAGCACCGCTTCAACCGTCTCGATCAAATCGTCCCGGATCGAACAGCAGACGCAGCCATTTGCAAGACTCATCACGTCGTCCTCGACGCCGACAACAAGGTCGGCATCGACATTGATCGACCCGAAATCATTGACCAAAACCGCAACGCGCAGGCCGTGGTTTCCAGTCAAGATCCGGTTCAGGAGGGTCGTCTTACCGGCCCCGAGGAAGCCGGTAAGAATGGTGACGGGAACAGCTGAAGCGGAGCCGAACTCGATCATGCGATCACTCCGCTTTCTTCTTGCGGTTGGGGATCACGTCGTCGACCTTTATGGTGAAGTCGCTCGGCCATTCCGGAGCCGGGGCGCGGAACACATCTGCAGGATAGTAGGCCTTCGGGTCGATCTCCATGTCTCGGTATTTCTGGTCCTGCTGGTCGGCGCGGGTCAGGCGCGGTGCCGGTGGTTTGATTTCGTCCGGCAACTCGATCCGGCCCTCGGCTTCCATCTTGCCAAGTTCCCGGAAGGGAGCCACAGACCCCGACTTGCCAGGCAATGTCGCCTTGCGATACCAGATCGCATCCTTGGTGACATTCACCACCGCCACGTCCAGACCCCAAGCAAACAACCCGTCGTAGTGGGCCCGAATGCCGGCGAGCATCTCGGCGTCGATATCCTCGTCCTGCGTGTAGTGAGTCACCATCGCAAGGCGTGGGCGCGCTTCGGCCATGATCTTGCCAACGGCGTAATGCGACGTGTGATGGGTATCGATGGTGTAATTGAACAACTCCTGCGGCAGGCCGTATTTATAGGTCATCAACTGACCGATATCCTGTCCGGACATCTCGGTCACAAAGACATCGGCACCCTTGCCGTATTCGAGGCTCAACTCGTCCGGTCGTCCATCGCCCGTCCACACGAAGCTGAGGCCATTCCAATCGAGCCTGTAGCCAACAGCACCGTCTTTCGCGTGACTGCGCGGCCAGGAGCGGACGGTCACACCATCCTCGTCGTAAACGATGCCGCCCTCCTTGCGGAAGTCGAACTCGTTGACTTCGATTTCGTAACCGTCGCCAATGGGGAAGACGTCAAAAGCTTCCAGATGCCATTTCAGCATTTGCTTCATTCCGTTGACCATCCCCTGTGTGCCAAGCTCAGGCGTGCGGCCGGACGGACCATGGATTCGCAGGGGTGTGTAGCCACCCGACCACGCGCGGAATGGGAAGATATACGGAATGTCGGCGTAGTGATCGACGTGCAGGTGGGTTATGAAGATGTCATTGATCAACTGTGCCGGCACCTGCATGCCGATGATGTTGCGCACACAACCCGACCCGAAATCGAAGAAGAAACGCTTGCCGTTGCCAAGTTCGACCATAATGCAGGTGCCCGCCTGATCCTCACGCGGTGGGAAGGGCGTGGAACCGCAGAAGGAAATCCGCATCTCGTCGGGGCCAAGATCCTCCGCCAACGGGAAATAGTTGGCGTTTGAACCCGTCATGTATTTGGTCGGACGGAAGTACTCGGGAAGAGTGATGCCGCCTGCCGGACGGCCGCCATAGGGGTTGGTCAATGCCTCGCCAAGCGGTCCTTCCCCCGGATGCGCCTGAGCGGCACCGCCAAAGCTGACCCCGCCGGCAACGATCGCACCGGCACCCGCCCCCTTGAGCAGATCCCGGCGGGAGGGGTCCTGCGGTTCATCGTTCTCTGTGTGGCTCGGCCGTTGCGGATCGTTGCGGTTGTCTTCGGTCATTCAGTTTTTCCTCTGTTGGTCGGGGTTAACGGAAATGCGCCGCGTCTGGCGTTCGATCTCGCGGACCAGTTCCTTTCGGATATTGGCCCATTCAGCACGCAACTCAGGACTGAGCGTCTCATCCTGTTCGCTTGAGCAGGCCAATTCATAATCATCCACGGCTTCCCTGAGCGTCGGGTGATCCAGTGCAAGTGTGAGGATCAAATCGGCGAGATCAGGCAGATCGTTACGAAGGATCAATGTTGGCTCTTAATTAGCGGCTGATAGCTTTGGAGTTCGATCCGAGGGTAATCCAGTATGCTCGCCAGTCAGAGTAAGTTGGGGTAAGTTGGGGTTAGTTGGACGCAAGATGGCGACGCATAAATTGGCGCAAGGCACTGTAAAAAAAGAACTAACGTCTGAACGTGTTGATCAGGCGCGTACCGCGTTGGCCAAGGTTGTCGAGAGCGATGTTTTTGCTGCGTCGCCCCGCTTGAGGCAGTTTCTGACCTACGTCGTCGAGGAGACACTTTCCGGGCATGGCGACCGCATTCGTGGCAAAGCCATTGCTGTAGAGGTGTACGGGCGGCGACTTGACGACAACGGCGGCGGGCTGAGCCTTGTTCGCGTCGAGGCCGGGCGCTTGCGGCGTTTGCTTCAGGAATACTATGAGGGCGAGGGAGAAGAAGATGAAGTGCGCATCCAGATCCCTTCAGGCGGCTACAAGCCTAAACTGACATTTGGGCACGCACCGCCCTCGTTCTCTGAAAAGGTAGGGCCGAAGAAAGCAGAACCCAGCGGCGCACAATCCGCCTCTCGGAGATGGATGGCCGCGATCGGAGTACTCGCCACTGCGCTGATCACGGGTGGATTCTTTGCAGCAAATCTCCGCCAAGAAGCAACTCACACCGCTGCGGACGAGAGCAATGCCAAGCTCGCTGCGCTCAGGGAACGGTCCATGGCCAGTGTGCAGGCGACCAATCTCGCCGAACAGGCGCGCGGAATGTTCTTCCCGCTCTTTGACCTGAAGCGCCAGGAGGTTGCGCTTAACACGTTTCGGCACGCCATCGATCTCGACCCTGGCCTACCCGGCGGATACGCGGGCGCGGCACAGGTCTTGGCGCTTCTGGCCTATCTGTCCAATGACGCCACACGCGCCTCCGACCTAGTTGCCGAAGCACGCAGTATGGCGGAGAAGGCCCTGGAACGCGGCCCAACTGATGGCTGGGCGAATGCCGCAATGGGATGGACATTTGCGGTAGAAGACAACCCCGATGAAGCGCTGCGCAGAGCCCGGATAGCTGTTGATCTTTCGCCGGAGGACGGCCACGTTCTGGACCTCGCGGGCATCGCGGCGCTCATTTCAAATGACCCCACATTCGCGGCAGAGGTCTCGGACCCGGAACGCCCCCGCTCTGGAAGCGGTAGGTTCGGCGCAAACAATATCTGGGGAGCGTCACAGTTGATGCTTGGGGACTATCCGGCATGTATCGAGGCGTTCTCTTTGGCGGCTGAACGCGGTTTCCCGGTCAGCGCGCCGAGCCTGATGCTGCTCGCTACCGCCTATCACGCGAACGGCGAACCCGAGGCCGCACGTCAAGCGATTGACGAAATGCATCGGACTTGGCCTGGCTTCCCTGCCAACAAAGTTGCCAGCCGTTTCTTTGAGCATGCACCGGAAACTCGATCCCGGGTTCTTGACACACTCGAAGCGTACAAGCCGAAACTATAGGGCGGGCAATCCGGCTGATATCGATCTTGGAAAGTCGCAACGTCAGATCAGAAGTTGGACGGGCATTTGGTTCACCATCAGCAATGCCCTCAACACCCGTTTGCGTTCATCCACCAAGTTTAGGCCTTCCTGGGTTCATCCCCTTGACCGGAGTCTGTCGTTCGCTGCACTATGACCAAATGTCAGCTTAGGGCCGAAAGCGCTCGTTCGTGGCGTTTGGCTGAAGGTCCGGAAAGTCCGCAAAGCAGACTTTGAGCGATTTTCCCCAAATGACCGATATGCGGGACAAAGCGGCCACTCTTTGCAAGAAATGAAATTGACGACTAGTTGTGGTATTAAGGCTCCCACAACCGGGGGGATGCCGCAATGAACAGAACTTGGAAAACATTCCTCGCGGGGGTGGCTGCGCTATGCGCCACCATGTCGACAAGTTCCGCTGAAATGATCCACTTGATGGCTCGAAAAGGCGATGTCGCAAAAGTTATGTCAGAAATCGAAAAAGGAGTGCCGGTGGATCTGCCGAGCACCACAGGCGCTCGTTTTGAAGGTTCGTCACCACTCGTAGTCGCATCTCGGTTCGGTCGTACGGACGTGGTCGCGGCCCTGTTGGAGGCTGGGGCCGACCCAAACTACTCTCTTCCCAATGCTGAGTACGAAAAAACTTTTGCATACCCAATCCATGTTGCGTCAAGCAACGGACACACAGAAGTTGTTCGATTGCTTTTGGAAGCCGGTGCTGATCCAACTGTCGTGGATCCTTGGCTTGGGACAGCACTGCATTTCGCCTCGTTGCGTGGGCACGACGAAATCGTGACCATCCTATTGGATGCTGGCGTACCTACAAGTGCAAGTATCCCTAGTGTGAAGCACTTGATTGGTAATGCCGATAGGGGCCGAGGAGAAACTCTGGCAGGTGCCTGCAAAGCCTGTCACAGCCTGGAGAACAATGGGCAAGTTCAAGCCAATGAAGGTCCGCCACTTTGGGGAGTTCTCGGGCGCACCATTGGCTCGTACGATGGCTACGAGTACTCGACGGCTTTCTCAGCGACTTCAGGTGTCTGGGACTACGACAATCTCAACTCGTTTCTTGGGCGTCCACGAGAATACATTCCGGGAACAAAGATGGACTTAGATGGAGTTTGGGTTGATCAGGATCGCGCAGACTTGATTTCTTACCTCCGGACACTCGATGAAAACCCGGTCGCATTGCCTTAACAACCAATCGAAATTGAGCGTAGGATACGTGTTGGTGAGGTCAGAAGCAGCCATCAGAAAGAGCTCGTTGGGCGTCTGCTTTGCGGACACACCGGACTCGCGCGGGTGCGGCGAATGCAAGCGCAGAAAATGTGAACCGATGTTCGCCCGCGCGGCATCGGGATTTTGCCAGCGCAGCAGATTTCACTGAAGCGGTCATTAAAGGCCAGGCTTGTGTGCAATTTTCAAACCGCCCATTCGCTGCGGTCTGCTTCAACAATCGAGACGCGGGACGAAGCGGTCACGGCCATTTGAGGCAAATCAAGGCGATGGATTTGTTGATCGTTCAGAAATACTTTGATTTCTGAAGGGTCTCTTTTGGCGCTCTGCGCTCTCTGGTCTGTCCCGAGCGCAATGTAGAAGCGAGAGTTATTTGCGTTGGTGGAATGTGCCCACCGAAGCGGACTTCGTGGCTGGCATCGAAATCCCCGGCTAGGTCAAGATGCTTGTTCAAAGGAGGCAAAGAGAGTTCCGTGTGTTTTTCGGCATCTGCAAGCTTTGCAACAGCAGCTGTTCTGGCCCCTGTCGCTACGTTTACGATCGTCGCAGCTATTCGACACGACCAAAGTTACTTGGGATTCGCAGTTTTCCCATTGTTCTTTGGGATCCAGCAGGCATTGGAGGGCGGGCTTTGGCTCGGCATTGGAGAGGGAGCACCCGAAACAACTCACTGGTATGCTGTGGGCTTCCTTTTTTTCGCTTACTTTTTCTGGCCTTTCTGGGTGCCGCTTTCGACTTATCTTGTGGAGCAAGATGAACGTCGAAAACGTGTTTTCCTTGCTTGTTCTTTTCTAGGGGCGCTACTCGGCATGTCTTTGTTCGCGCCGCTACTGTTCGTAGTTGAACCGCTACCAATCCGGATTGTTAGTCACTCCATCGACTACAACTCGCCACTGTTATGGGACGGCGTGGTATCACGAACGCTTATCCGGGTAACATATGCAATCATCGTTTGTGCGCCGATGCTATTGTCTTCGTTGATAACCGTCAGGGTGTTCGGAACTTTGATCACGCTTTCGGTTATCATCGGATTTATCGTCGCACACTATGCCTTTACGTCGATCTGGTGTTTCTTCGCGGCCGTTCTCTCCTGCTATGTGTTCTTTATCGTACGGCATGTTTCAAAACACCGTTTTCCTGGCGGACCAAGTTCGGCTTGAACCCACACTGTATGTTGCCAGCTGTCAGGCGCTTTCTGAAAAGACGAGATTGCATTTGTGATCCAGCCCATGACACTGCCAGCAAGAGTTGAGAAGAAGGTTTTTTCGGCATCAACATCTATTTCTTGCGCCGATGCTGCACCGGTCGCGGCAAGCGCCAATATGGCAGCACGAATGATAACCATTTCAACTCTCCTTTTTGGCAAAACTGGCAAGACTAGCGCAGACGTTATTCCAGCGACTTCAGATACGCGATCAAGTCATCGATTTGATCCGGTTCCAATTGGAACCGCGGCATCTCCGGATGCCCGGTGGTAATGCCTTCGGCAAAGGCCTCTTCGAGATGTTCAACGGGATAAAGCTTGTGGAGGTCTCGTAGAGGGGGAGCAACAGACAGCGCGCTGGAGCCGGTCTTTCCAACTGCGTGACACTGTGCGCAATACGTCTGCACGAGTGTTTCACCGCGATGAACTGCACGCACTGTCTGCGCTTCGGCGGCGCAGGCGAGGAGGAGAAAGGTAACGGCAACTGAGACAGGACCCAATGTCTTCATATGTTTCTCCTCCTCGACGATGTGTCAGGCGAAAGTGTCAAACAGTCGGTTTAGGGCGTGCGCCAATCCCGGCAGTTATTTCGATGAGACCTTGATTTTTCGGCTTGGGTCTTTCGGTTCGGTCTTCGGCATGGTCACATGTAGAACGCCCTTGTCGAACTCAGCCGTGATCTTCTCGACGTCCACCGTATCAGGCAAGGTCATTGTGCGGGCAAAGCTGCCATAGCTTCGCTCGCTGATGCGCAGGTCACCCCCATTATCGTGCGTGACGTTCTTTTGGCCACGCAGCGTCAAACGGCGGTCCCTGAGTTCGATCTCGACATCATCCTCGGCAAGACCTGGCAATTCGGCCGTCAATTCAATTGCCGCATCCGTCTCATTGATGTCGATGGCCGGTGACACGGCTCCAGTCATGTCAAGAGAAGGGAAACCCGTTCGCTGTGCCGCAGAGTCCATCGGAAGGAATGGTGACGCGCCACCGAAGAACCGCGACATCATGGTCTCCATTTCACGCCGAAAGTTGTCAGTCAGCGGATTGATCCAAGGGGTAATTTGCGGAGATTTCTTGTCTTCGAGCATTTGCTTTCCCTCCCAAATCTGTTCGATCAAGACATGGCGGATTCATATCGAAAAGGACGCGTTCTGACTTTGATCTTTCTCAAAACAGTGGCTTCCGGCAGATGCGAAGGTCAGCTCTTTTGCTCAAGCTCTGCGACCAACGCAGGTCGGCTCCTTCGCGAACACTACCCGGGACCGAGGCAGCGCCAATCGCGACGTGGCAACAGGTACTTTAATTTTTGTTTTTCGGTGACCGGTTTGTTTTGGATAGCGGACCCAAAATAATAAAATTGCAATTTCGGCTGAGCGGGACGAAGCTTCCCTTCGCTGCGGCTGCTGCAATGTCAGCTCACCATGGCTCAACTAACAAATGGTTCAAAGTTGCATGGACATTTCATGCCAAGTCATTCCTCCATGATCAGAGGTCGATGGGCGAAGATAGCTGTAGCCCAATCTCTGATAAAGCGGGACGTGATGCTCTTTGCACATGAGGTAGATCGCGGATTTGTCCATATTCCTCATGCGGTCGACAAATTCAGTCATCAATGCCCGCGACAGGCCTGTTCCCTGATGCACAGGATCAACGACGACAGACATGATAACAACATTTGGCGCGTCGGGGTCATGCCCCACAAGCTCCTTGAACTCCTCGTCTGACATTTCGACTTCATAGGCACATCCGCAATTGATAAAGCCAGCGATCTCGCCTCGTTCCTCAAGAATGAGGAAACCATCGGGATAGACCTCAATCCTCTTGGATATCTTTTCGAGGGTTGCTGCTTCGTCGCCTTCATAGGCAGCAGTTTCGACCTCAAAGCATCGCAGTGCGTCAGATTGCCGGGCATTTCGGAACTTGCTCATGCAAGTGACACTATGCGCGTTGGGTCAAGTTGCATATGGGGAAAAAACTTCCGTTGAGTGATCGCAAACCAATGTCGGCTTTGGTTTGGCATAACCAGACCCAAGCACGAGATCACGCTGATTTCCTAGCAGCTACGACAAATTGCGTAAGCGAGAAGAAAAAGCGACCCTCATCCGACAGCGCCTGCTGTTCATCGAACCAAGCCTGCGCCTCCGCCTCTTCTACATGCGCGTTGGCAATCGCGTATTGCTTCATAAGATGCATCATCATGATGGCAATGCCATCGGGCTTGAGTTCGTGATCGGTCAGAGTAACGGGTGTTACTGCATCAACCTCGTGTCCTTTGGCCTTGAGGATACCGGGAAGCCGTTCGGGCAGCGAGCCACTGACAAAATGCTTGTCCCAAGAGGATACTAAGTTTGACATGCGCTCGGGATTACCGGAATGCCAGATGAAGCTGCCAAAGTGCAGGTCGCTAATCACCAAACGCCCACCCGGTTTCAGGCATCGCATCGCATCGTCCAGTGCGCTCTCCACGTCGTCAATGTATTCAAAAACCTGAACCGATACGGCCTTGTCGGCGGCACCATCTGAAACTGGGAGGTTATTCGCGAGACCCTCTGCAAACTCCACGTTCTGGTGACCCTGGCAGCGGTCCCGCCCGGCTTTCAGCATGTCCTTGCTGGGATCAACGCCGATGATCTTGCCTGTTGCCCCGACGGCCCTGGCCAATTCGGCGGTCAGCAAACCGTTGCCACACCCGATATCAATGATCGTGTCACCCGGGCTGGGTTTGAGCGCGTCAAAGGATGCCTGCCGTCGGCGGGTCAGTTCGGCACCTTCATAGGCAATGTTCAATAACCGCGTAGTCTCCGCATCAAACTTAAGCATTTGGATTTCCATCAAACTGTCTAGCGCCGGTGATTTCCGTGACCCATTGTAGTCTGGAACGCGTCCAGCATTCGAAACGCGGAGCTAGTTCCGCCCGTTGCCTTATCGTTCCAGCCCTAAGGTTATACGCGGTAGGTTTATCTTCGACGCCGCAAGAATAGAGGCCGGAACCGCAATCCGGGCAGAAGGCCTGGACGCGCGGATTGCCACTGTCTCCTACCTTTACGTAGTGTTTCGGTGTACCTGTCAAAAGCTCAAAACTATCGCTTTGTACAATGGCAAGCGTACGAAAAGCCGAAGCGGACAAGGCCTGACAATCCGCACAATGACATATCCCCACCGCTGCCGGATCAAGCTCCGCCTCATAGGTGATTGCACCACAATGGCATGATCCATCTATCTTCATGACCTTCCCCCGCAATCGTCAATTCGAGCTAGCGTGCCAAATTTCACTTTGAATGTCACATACTCTGTGTCGACTGCACTCTGTGCAGGCAGCACCCTTTCATCAAAGTTCGTTAGGGCCGCATTTCCTTACTGCTGCAAAAAGCCGACATTTGTGCAAAGTGCAGCATTGGGTAATTTGGGCTCGAAGAAGACGTTCGCTGCACTTTTTATGAGTGTCTGCTATTCTTAGTTACCGGTCGTTCCGTCATGCTCGAACCTGAGGCTTTGAAGCGCCAGTTCCAATGATTAATGTGGTATATTTAGTGGTATGCATTTTAATTTCTAAGACTTTATAAATTTTTAACAATAAGTTATATAAAATGTTAGGTTGCTCCTCGGTCCGCCACTTGGTGATTGTTGAACGTCACACGAACCTGACCCAACCGTCACAGTTGGGCCAGAAACGGGGTGAACGTACGACATCTGAAGGTACCCCCGATGTTGGACATCAATTGATTTTGGCCTTCGCGTCTTAAACTGACTCAAGTTTCCCATTTTAATACTCCCGCAGAGAATTTCGTTTGATCTGGCTTCCCTTTTTTTGGAAAATCAGGGCTGATTTGCAGATCAGACAGCAAAGCTGCCTGTTTCTACCGATCTGCCACGTGGCGAACGCGGGAGGGGGCGAGGCAATGCTATTCGATAGGGGTGGTGCGGCCCGCAGGCATAGCCGAGGACATGGTCCTGTCTAATAGCGTTGCCCGAGGGGGACGTATTCGATTTCTACGTGAAGACTGTTGACCGATTGTTTGCGGGTGCGCCTTGGTGCGCTGCAGGCATTGGTGCACAGCAGGAGGTTCTTAACCACTGGGCAATTTCGTCAGGTGGCCATACGCGAACGGGTTTGGAAGACAATGTGCGACTGGATCGCAATACGTTGGCACCATCAAACGCGGCGCTTGTAACGCGGACTGCAGAGATCTGTGACCAATACAATCGCCCGGTTGCAACAGCGGCCCAGGCACGAAGTATTCTGGGCCTTTAGACCGGGTTTGCGCGCCTCAGAGAATCCAAAAACCCGGTCAAAAAGTCAGGCTGAAGGCTCGATTTTTCTATTGGGAAAGGTTTGCTCAAGTTCTGGCTCAATTGGGATCTGCTCGGCGGCCAGTTGATCCGTCTGGCGCATAGAACAGTCGAAACCGACAGGGGCTATTTCGCCTGCCTAACCGAGAGAGCAGAGAAAAGCGTCTCGGCTATAACACTTTGGGAATGGGTAATCTCACTTGCAAGATTGAGCTGACCGCCTGTGGCGTGCGGGACATCAGGTGGCTAGATATTGTCCTGTTTTGTGAAAAGACCAACACGCCGATAGAGACCTTCACGGAAGACCCCGATTTCTCGCAACTTGATGACTGACGGCCTGCACCCCGCATTCTTAAGTGTTCTCAATTGCCTGTTGAGCGCAGTCAGAAGAGCTGAGGTTGAAGGGTTGTAGGGGGTCAGAATAGCCTGCGACCATCATCCAGCGCTCCTCTTAAGGCAACTCACGACAAGTCTGGAGATCATTCGCCTAGGTGTAGTGATTTTCGTCCGGTTCCCGCTGTCGATCAGTTTGGGAACGTCGGCTTGGCCATTATTCTGGGGGCGGACCTTGGCTCTGCAATCGTAGCGCAGATCATGAATTCCCGGATTGCTTTGCTGACGCCCTTGCTACTTTTGATCGGGGTGCTGATTTTCCTGCGCAGTTCCCGGCGCGGCGTGCGCCAGGTAGGTCGGATTGGCCCTGATTTTTCTGTCGCTTGACCTTATTCGCGATGCCAGCGCGCCGCTGGCAAACAGCGAGGCCGCTTCTCCTACGACCGGCAGCGGATCATTCTCGCAGAGAACGAGATCACGCGCGGGCTGCCCGGCAAGTATGTCGACAGCTACGAATATCCCGACGGCCGGTTCGAGTTCCGCTGGAAGGGCGTCTCGCTCCCCTACTCTGTCTTCGACTAGGACCAGCGCGTCACGCACGCCGCGATCACTGAAAACAAGCATCTGAGCGCGGTGCTGGAACACATCAAGGCCGAGCAGGACAAAACCCCGCCGAAGAAACGCCGCGCGGGCAAACAGCGCACTCGCTACAAACCCAACGGCCGCCGCAACGACGGCTGGAACTCCCTCGCCGCCCGGCGCGCCAAGGAGGCCCGCAAAGCCAGCCAGAGCTGCGATGTCTGAGGTCTCCGCCCTGTCAGGCTTTGCTCACCTCAGCGCCCAGGTGGGACATTTCTACTTTGCAAGCCAAGTGACATTTTTACTTGGTTGCAACATCGCGGTTTGTTATGGCGCTGCAATTCGTGCGATGGTTGCGAAAATCGGTTAAACTGGGAACTCTGCTGGTTTCAGCGCCAAGCTTTGTCGCAACTAACTTCATTGAGTCGCCTGGCGCTCTTTTTCCGGCCAGAATTCATCCACCACGACATATGCGATGATTACAAAAAAAGCGGCGCTGGCAACTTGCAAAACTCGTGTAATGCTTTTGACGTCAGCCTCGTCTGAAAACGGTGCAACCGACCCGCCATATACGATCAGAGCCGTTGTAATAGCTGAACCTGCAGCGGCGGCGAGCGGGGCTTGTGATTTTCCAAGTGCTCCGAGGGTCAGGCAAAAGAAAAAACACAACAGAATAGAAGTGAGAATAACCGGGGCTACTACGTTTATCTCGTAGCAAATGATGGAGACTGCCGCTCCGAGAAGGTTTGCCGTCAGCATTGCTTTTGCTACGGTTTTGCCCGCGGCAGGCATCGCCGCGAGTTGCTGGCTCAGCAGCGCGACAAAAAATAGAACCAGCAATGCAGATGCGCCGGAAACAAAGAAAGCCATAGCAAATGGTACTGTGACAAGCGACATCCTGACTATGCGGCGATGTGGGTCGAAATCCGGCGACGTTGCAGCTTTCTTTTGAGCTGCCGTTTGAGGTTCAGCGGGTATCAACACGAACATCAGCGTCGATACGAAGCCTGCAAAAAGCAGGTTCAACGGTATCCAATACACGAGCACCAAAGCCAGATCCTGAGATTGCAGAACCAGGTTTGGAATCATCAAGGCCCCCATGAGGGCGATGACACCCGGCAATACTCCGGCACCAGAAACTGACCATATAAAAGATAGGATTATTCCAATGGCCACGAGGATGAGGAACACAAGAGGATATGGTGAGAAGATTGAGGAGACCAGGAAGGAGATGAACATCAATCCAATTGAAAAGACAAACAGCTTAGCAAATGCTGCCAAAGGCAATGCGGCAGGCGCTTGAAGAAAAAGGGCAGTGAAGACCGCTCCAATGATGGCGAGTGGCCACCCGAGAAACAGGCCCAATGCAAATACACTGGTAACACCCAGCGCAAGCCGAGTGACAGAGCGCCGGTCTTCAGTACGCATAGGACAGAATTGATACCACGCGGATGTAGGCACGGCCCACGAGGTTCAGCAACGAGTTGTCACTAAGATACATAATCACATCGGCCTGCCCGTTCAGTTGGAAACGAAGATCATCTTCGGCACTGCCAGCTTCATAGCCGGGTAAAATAATCCTGACCGGGAACCTTTCCGGCTCACGCAAAAATCCCTTGGTGCTTGGCGGGCTAGCCAATTTTCCGGGTTCATCACCGCCACTCAAAGACACAGCAGCACTAAAGCTTTCAATGACGCCCGGAACAATCTGACCCGGATGCATATCCAACACTACATCTACCGGAGACCCTACCGAGGCTCTTCCCAGGTTATTTTCGGTAAAGTACGCCTCGATCCAGACGTCGGTTGCATCCAGAAATGTCAGAAGATCCTGGCCGGATCTCGCATACGTTCCGGGAGCTATCAGCAGATTTGAGATTACACCTGTCGCCGGAGCACGCAGTTCAGTCCATTCAAGGTTCAGTTCCGCATCCGCCAGGGCCGCCAACGCGCGCTGGATTTTCGGGTTATCTATGCCGTCGTCACCAAGGCGCTGCTTTGCCTTTTCCAGATCCGCTTTTGCGTTCTCAAAGTTCGCCTCGGACTGTGCCAGTTGCCCTCGAGCATCATCGGCCTTTGAGACGGCAATCAACCCTTTCTTTTCGAGCGCAAATACGCGCTCAGTCTGCAGACGCATGGTGTCGAGATCACTCTGTGCCCTTGCCAGTTTAGCTTGCGCAGCGCTTACTTCCGCTGACGAGGCTCCCACTTCCTGAGTGGCAGCCTCAAGATCGGCTTCGGCTTTGTCACGATCAATTTCGTAAGGTCTGGCATCAATCCGAACCAGAACATCCCCTGCCGAGACGACCTGACCATTTTCAACGAGAACCTCGGTCACCGTCCCAGTGACTTGCGGAACGATCTGGGTCGCCACGGCCTTTACTCTAGCGTTTCCGGTGAACGGCGTCTTCCGGTCCGCGACCAGATACCAGACGAGAAAGATTAGAATGACAGCCAGTGTTGACCAGATCGTCCTCCTCATTTTGCCGCTCCTTCAACGGCTTCATCGGCTTCTGGTGAAACGTCGATCCAAACCTTAAACAACTCATAGAAGACAGCAAACAAAACTGGGCCCATGAAAATACCGATCAAGCCATAGGCCATCATGCCACCAAGAACCCCGATGAGGATCACAAGCATGGGCGTCTCGAGGCCCTTCGAGATGAACACAGGTCGTAGGAAGCTGTCCATTATTGTGACGGGAACGGCCAGTATGGTGAAGATCAGCGCTGTTCCGCCGGACATGGTACTCCAAGCGTAGATAATTACGGGTAAAAGAACCAAACCTGGCCCGATTTGTATAATTGAAAGGATCAGGCAGACAAAAGCGAGCGTGGCGGCCGAGTTAATCCCGAAAAGCACCAATAACAGCCAAACGACGACCGCCTGAATGGCAGCCACCCCGATCACCCCTTTTGTCACATTGCGGATCGTTGCACCGGCCAGTGTTACAAACTCGCCGCCTCGCGGTGCGAAGACTCGGTTGGCAAAGCGCTGGAGGCCTTGGACCAGACTCGGCCCGGGGCTGAACAACGCACCCATTATCAAAACTGAAAGCGCAAGGCCCAGAAGCCCAATACCGATCCCTAGTACTTTGCCGAAAAGTGATTTTGTGATCTCCAGGATTTGCGCGCCGTATTTTTCAAGCGCACCATCCAGGTTCCGTTCAAACAATCCCCACACGTCGGCAATCTTGCTTCCGATCAGCGGTAATTCCTTGATCCGCTCGGGCGCTGGTGGAATTTTCAGCTCACCTTTATCGGCCTGATTCGCAAATTCGGACCCTAGTTCAGCAGCACCAGACACCGCAGTTGCGACTGGCCCGAGAGTCAGAACAAGGCCCAGCAAAACCAAGATCGTCGTGGCAAGTTTTTTCCGCCCTCCCAGCTTGGACTGAAGCCAATCAAAAGCCGGGTAAAGCGCCACGCAGAGTATCGTTGCCCAGATAACCACACTTGCAAGCGGGGCCACCATGACCAAGGCGCTGTAAAGGAATAATCCGAGAAAAAGCAATCGTATCGCGAGGTCGACAATCTTCGCGTCCTGGGTCTTTTCCATTCCATCCCTCCATTATCAGTTTTTCGAACAATACATTAAAAAACCGCAATATATATATCTTTTTGAACCTCTGGCGGTCTCCTATCAACTTGAAGACACAAATGAATTTGGGTCACGGCTTGAGATACCCAATCAAGCTAGTGCCTGTGCATGAACTCATCTTGGCCTAAATAGGGAAAATCTACTTGTCCGTTTTTTCGTCGCCTTGAGACAAGATACTATCTGCAACTGTGGTCGCCGCGGTCACGAAGACACCGAGTCCCACAATGATGTACACCATCGTAAAGATCTTCCCTGCCGCGGTTTCAGGCGAGAAGTCACCGAACCCCACGGTCGAAATTGTCACTACAGAAAAGTAAATTGAGTCGAGCCAACTCCAACCTTCGACAAAGTGGTAAAAGACCGAGGCCCATAAAATCATTCCAACTGTGAAGGCAAGAATGCCTTTCACTCTACCGTCCTTGAAAGCGACGCCTATCCCACGTGTTATTCTTGTTAGTGAATTCATCATGTCCTCATCGTTTGATGAATTCACACATAGCAGTAATTATATGAATGTGGGAAATAGAAGAAATCTGACTGCCTGAAGTCAGGAGAATGCGTCCAACCGCCATAGTCAAAACTCATACAACTGTCCGTTTCTGGCATTTGAACTCACTTCAAGCCAGCCGTTTAGAAACTGGGTGTGCCGCGCGAAGCGAGCGTTTGTCAGTTGCCCGCTACTTAAAGGTTCGAGCAAATTGACGAAAGTATCAGCCGTACGGTCAAGGTAATTCAGGGTTGAGGACAGTTACCGACCGCATATTCCATTAACTTAATGATTAATTGGTCTAGGCTGCCCAATGGGTGAATCGGAATTTCTAGGAGAAAAACGTGCGATACGTTTCAAAAGGTATAATGGTTTGTTGCGCTGTCGCGTTTGTCGCTGTGTTAGCAGCTTGGCTTTTCCTGTCTTCTGCGTTGTTTTCCACTGTCAGGGCCAATTTCGTCGAAAATTTGATCTCTAAGAAACTTGGTCAGGAGGTTAGAATAGAAGATGAAGTGCGTCTGGGTCTTGGTCGGCAATTGCAGGTATCAGCGGCAGGGCTGGTACTACCGGGTTCCCGGAATGTTGATGTGAACCTGGCAGCAATCGACGAAATTGAGTTTGAAATTTCCGCGCGCGACCTTTGGAACAGTAAACTGTCGCTTAGTAGTCTTTCGCTCTCGGGTGTTCATCTGAACCTAATCGAAGACAAAGACGGCGTCGGAAACTGGCAGTCCATTTCCCACGCGGAAGTTGAAGTCGGGAAACCCGCTGAACCTAAAAATTTGCCTATGGGCGGAATTCTAACGGACCACGAAATCGACCTTAACGATATCACCGTTCTTTATCAAAGTGATCAGAACGGGTTTGAGCTGGATCTGAAGCTTCCTGAGCTGCTCTTAAAGCGTGATATGGAAACCGATGTTGCGACCGCAGTCGGGGCCGGTTCGCTGAACGGAGAGAGGTTTGATCTGAATGCGACATTCCCCATTGAAGACCCGTTTCGGATGGCGGTGAACTTTGAACAGATTTCTATTGTCGCCGAGGAAACCCCCCAAGAGAACGGTCTGCAAGTGACTACGACCGTAGAGATTGCAGAACTTGGCCAGCTTCTCGATATCCTGAAGCTTAACCGGGTTTTGGAAGGTACGGGGAATATTGGTGCAACGTTCAAATCAGTCGACGGCGTAGCACGGATTGATGACCTATCTGTATTGGCTGAATTGGAAGGCGGACAAAGCCTTTCGCTGACGGGGCAGATCGGAGAATTGGGGAACCCGGAAGACGTATCGTTGACAACCCGCATTGGGTTGTACCCTGAAGATGCTGAACCAGCCCCTGCCGCATCGCGATATGATCTTAAACTTATCGCAGTCGACATGGTTATCGACAGCGTGCCTGGGCAGGTTCCGCAGCGACAAATGGTCATTAAGACCAACGGTTTCACGTTGGACACGTCTGGCGAAGGCCCACCCCCGATTAAGTTCTCCGAGCTTTCCAGAACACCAGAAGGCGCGTTGAGGGTCGGAAGCATCAACCTGAGAATTGGGAACCCCGCCAATCCGTTTATCATTTTGAACGGTTCGGTCGATGACGCGCTTCAGTTGCAAGGAGTATCAGCTGAAGGCCTAATGGATATTCCGGCAAGCAGTTTAATCTCGCCAGAATTGTTGGGACCAGACGACCAGCTTGGTAGGTTTTCCGGTGACTTCCATTTGAACGGCGACATCAATCAGCTTTCGCTGACGAATTTGGATGGAAAGACAAGCGATACGGACGTGTGGAACCTTGAGGTGCATGGCACTGTTAAGAATGTACTTAAATTCGAGGACCTGGATTTGGCAATTGATGTCGCAGTTCCATCGGGAGCGGACCTTTTAGAGGCACTATCGCTTGAACGTGTGGAAACCGGGCAGGCTCGCCTTGAAATCAACCTCGTTAGCGAAGGCACCGATTGGAACGCGAGTGCCAGTGTTGAGGTTGGCGACTCTATCTTGCAGATTATGGCCGATCTTGATGATGCAACAAGCGACCCGGTGCTGCAGGGTTCGATTGAGAGTGATCTGATAAAGATAAATCAGATCCGACCCATCGTTCAGGCGGCCGCGCAGTTGCGGCAGATAGGTGGATCGGAGCCCGACGAGAAAGACATCAATCAAGAATCCGGCGACACTGGTCCTCTAAGAGATGTGACACTTAAACCTATCGGGCGCTCAATTCTCTTGTCCGGTATGGATATGGATGTTGATATTGATCTTCGGCATATTGAAGGAGCCAAAGGTATCAGCAGTTTGCAGAGTGAAGTGACGCTCAACGAAAATGAGCTCAAGGCCGGACCTTTGAAGTTTGAATACGGAGGTGCTCACTTCGACGTCAGCGGGCAGATGGATCTTTCGAACAACGCGCATCTGCTTACGTTGTCAGGTAACGCTGGCGGCTGGCAGCTGGATGACATTCTGCACACTCTGAACTTCAAAAAGGGCGCAAGCGGTACGATATATGCAGATTTTTCGGTGACCGGCGGAACCGATTCACCTAAGCATTTTGCAAAAAGCATGAACGGCAATGCCACAGTTTCAATGCGTGATGGCTCAATCGAGACCCAGCTTTTGGATCTGGCAGGGCTAGGGGTGCTGCCTTGGGTGTTTACCAAAGAGAAACAAAAGGTTGCTCCAATCGTGTGTTTGCGTGCGCCGATTAGTATTTCAAATGGAAGTATTTCGACGAAACAAACCACATTGGAGACAGATCATGTCCAGGTCGTCGTCTTTGGCGGTGTTAATGTGGCGGGCAAGGTTTTGAACCTAAATCTGCAGCCCCGAAAGATTGGCGAACCTCTTTCGAAGAGCCCCTGGCCCGTGACCTTGAAGGGCCCACTAGCAAAGCCGAAGATCAAGGTCAAAGACGGCCCGAAACGACTGAAACGATCGGATGGAGCGGACAAAATGCCAGCAAAAAGAAAACTTTGCGTTCCGGACATTTTACAACTGCAGTAGTGGCGGAGGCAGTCGATAAAAGAACACTTTTAAAGTTCAAAAAAAATGGCATAGCTTTCTGGAAGCGATTTTTGCTTTGGGTTTGCCCGAGGGGGAAGGCAGCGCCTTCACCCTGACGGCCAGGGGAGTTTGGCCTGTCCAAATCCCGCTGGTCCACGAAACGAAAGCGGTGGGGCCAAAAGCCCCGTCACCATTGCAGTCATACGATTTAAGAGCTTGAATTCACAGACGGCCCCCAACAGACACTCAGCGCCCTGGTCTGATGCTGCTATCGCTGCCAGTCTTGCAGACCTTGACTGTGCGCTCAGTACTTCTGTTGAACACCGCGCAGCTTGTGCGGAAGATGGTCAATTTGGTTTGGCGCTGATGTCTCGCCTGACGCGCAGTCTTTAGCTCGATCACGTTTGGCGGTCGGAAGCGGCGCACTTCATTCGGTGACCCCGAACTTGTCCAGGAGCGCCTCGGCGACATCGCGGATTGC
Source organism: Ruegeria sp. AI2 (assembly GCF_056541275.1). Lineage (NCBI taxonomy): Bacteria > Pseudomonadati > Pseudomonadota > Alphaproteobacteria > Rhodobacterales > Roseobacteraceae > Ruegeria > Ruegeria sp. AI2. The sequence goes on along the minus strand of NZ_JBQFYB010000004.1, from coordinate 118,867 downwards.
AGCGCGCGCCGCTTTTGGGTCGGCTTTGGCGATATCATACAAAGCTATCATAGCCTCCGAACCTGATGCTGCTGTCAGCCCGTTCACCAAACGGGCCTTCTCAGTGGGTGAAAGATTTGCCGAGCAAAGGGCGTTTCTGAACATTTCGACCCGCCGCGCGCCGCGCCTGTCGCCGGGACCATGCACGAGCCAGGCATCCAAGCTACGCGCAAGGAACTGACGGAAGGCCGCTTCATTTTCGACTGAGAGGTCGAAAATATACAGAGCGACCGCAATCGTTTTTTTCCGCGCGCCCTCATGTCCTGCGACCACCTCTTCGTAAGGACGCACAGCCACGGCAAGTCCTGCTTCGTTGGCCAAAATCTGCGGGTCCGAAAAATACCGGTACGCAGTCGCGCGCGAAATTCCTTTCTCTGCCGCTGCGGCCGCAACAGTTACGGTTTCGCCACGCAACATCAGACTTCGCGCGCCCTCAAGAATCGCTTCGCGGGTTCTGGATCGTTTGCTGAGACTTGGCGCCATCAAGCACTCCAAAATAAGACACTTGCCTCAAAATGAGACATATGTATCATAATTACGTATATGCGAACTAGAATCAACAAGGAGAAGCCAATGAACGTCCAACGTCACCGCACCTACGATGTCTTGGGAAATGTCGTTAAGTTTCTGGCGTATCCTGACGAAACCGACGGCAAGTACTGCGTCATGGAGTGCATTGTTCCAAAGGGCGCAGGTGCCCCACCAAATATGCACGCCGGCGAAATGGAAGCTTTCTACGTACTGGATGGTGAAGTTGCTTTTCACGTCGATGGAGAAGACATCGTTGCGAAGAAAGGCATGTTTCTAACAGTCCCTGATGGGGCGATACACGCCTTTTCCGGTGTCTCAGAGGAAGCGAAACTACTGATAGTGAACGCCCCCGGCGTGATGCACGAGCGGTTCTTTACGTCCGTCGGATCCGAATTGCCCGAGGGCGCAACGCGGCCTTTGCCGCCGAGCGGTCCTCCAGATATCCCGGCCCTGGTTGCAAAAGCATCTTCGTTGGGCATGACGATACTCGCGCCGGAGGTTGCAGATCACCGCGCCTAAAGAGCGATGAATCGACAGCTATCAGCGGCTGCTTATGGTCAATACTTCGTTTTTTTCGAATGTCACAATGGCATCGCGTGTGCGCCCGCAAGAGAGGACCACTACCATGTTCCGCATCGCTGAAATCGCCATTCGTGTTGAATACTTGGACCGGGCAATTGCGTTCTATCAAAATTTCCTGGGTTTCAAGTTCCATCACCGCGAAGCCGGTGTGGTTTTTCTGGAAGTCGGTGCACTGAATTCGCCGCTGGGCAAAGTCGGGCACCCGCAACTTCTCGCTCTATTCGGGAGAGGACACTCCATCGATGCGTCGCTTTCAACGCTCGACCACATCGCCTTTGAGGTTCCCGACGCCCAATACGATCTGGAGCGGTCCCGTTTCGCAGACCTGAAAATGATTATTCGCGAACGCTCATGGCCCGACAGTCTGCCCTGGAATGGTCGGTCGTTCTTTGCTCAGGATCCGGACGGTAATGTAATAGAAGTCATTGCTGCCAATACCGATTAACCCAAGGCCGAACTCCTTGCGCCCCTAACCGGACATTTACCTAGAGGGGCAAAGTCTTTGACCGTTCCTTGAAGCAGACGTTTTTATTGAGCGTCACTCATCAGATCACGAAGTACTTGCGATAGTGTCTTTCCGGCCATCTGGCTTACGTTAAAACGTAGAAACGAGTTCTTTGATTGAGTTGGGCTAAAGACATTTCCGGGTGCCAGAACAACACCTTTCTTGAGAGCTTTTCGCGCGATCGCAGCAGCGTCCTGCGCGTTGGGCAGTTCGCACCATAGATAAAATCCACCTCTGGGCTTCACGAAAGGCCTTATGTCCAGCGTATTTAATTCTTCGATTGAACGCGCGCGGACGCGATCCAATTTGTCCCTAAGCGCCTCCATGTGTTTGCGATAGCTGCCATCAGTGAGCGCTGAATGTAGCAATTCTGTCACCATTGGGCTGGGGCCTCCGAAGCTGATCGCAACCTGAAGCTCAGTCAGAGACGCAATCCAGTCAGGGCGCGCTGCTATGTATCCACATCGCAACGATGCAGAAAGGGTTTTGGAGAAGCTTCCAATCGTGAGAACCCTATTCAGCCCATCCAGTGAAGCCAGCCTTGGCGAAAGATCAGGTTCGAACTCAGAGAAAATAGCATCTTCCACGATCTGCAAATCATAGGTTTCGGCCAAAGACAGCACACGGTGTGCAGTTGCTGCAGTGAGTGTCGCGCCCGTTGGGTTGTGCAATGCCGAGTTGGTCAGGTAGAGCCGTGGGCGCTCTCTCAAAAGCACGTTCTCAAATGCGGCAAGGTCGGGGCCGTTAGGCGTGTAGGGTACACTGACAATGGAAATCTGGTGCGCTCTTAGAAGGGCCTGAAAGTTGAAATAACAAGGATCATCTACCAACACGGTATCACCGGGCTTGAGAAGCAATCTACAAATCAAGTCCAGCGCCAGAGATCCGGAATTGGTGAGCAAAACAGTATCGGGATCTACCTCTATGTTCTGGTCGCACAGCATTCGTGCCACATGAGGGAGCGCAGTTGTCGCGCCGATTGGGCGGATGGCAGGTGATTTCCTGGGCGCTGGTTCTATCCTTACCTATTATGGCTGCTTTCGCGATTCTGACATGGCCACCCACGTTAAACGAGCTGACCTTGCCGGTCTGGCTCAGTCTAGGCTACGTCTCGATCTTTTCGATGCTAATCGGTTTCATATTCTGGTACCGTGGCCTTGCACTTGGCGGCACAGCAGGCGTTGGACAGCTTCAGCTTCTTCAGCCGTTCTTCGGTTTGACTCTTGCGGCTCTTTTGCTCGCCGAGCCCGTTGCGCCATCCATGATCAGTGTCACGATCTTTGTGGTGATTTGCGTGGCGTCGGCAAAGCGTTTCGCGTGACGGCTCACTCCTGCCATCCACTGCCCAAGTCGGAAGCCGGGGTCGCAGCCCGCATTGGGGATGGGGTGGATAACTCCTGCTCCACCGGCTTCGCAATACGCCATGCTGCAGTTGTCTATCGCTGCTAGAAAACCGGCAGCGGCGTTGCGACGACCGCTCAAGAGCGGTCATTTGGCACCTCGAAACTGGTCTAAACTCCAGCCGCTCTGCGCTGTTTCAGTCGATTTGTTCTGTGATAACCGTTTAAGTAACCTTTCACATAATCGCTCGGGGTGCACGGCTTTGATACCGTTCAGAACCCCAATATCCTGTCGATCACCCAGAACGCCGCCAAACTACCGATGCCGTAGCTTGTCACGCGTTCGAACTGACCGGCCCGATCCCTGATCGCAGGATAGACACGCCGGGCCGCGACACCGGCCGCCAGGATCACAACGATAAAGAGAATCTGACCAAGCTCCACACCGATGTTGAAGGCAAAAAGCGCCAATGGGATATCCCCTTTGGGCAAGCCGATCTCTCGCAATGCGCCTGCAAAACCGAGACCGTGGATCAGGCCGAACGCGAAGGAGACCACCCAGGGGAATCGCACGGTGATAGGGTCGCGGGCTTCAGTTGGTAAAGATAGCTCGTAGGCGAGGAACACGATTGAGAGAGCGATGACCGCCTCGACCGGAGGTGGGGGGACATTCAGCCAACTGAGTGTTGCTGCAGCCAAAGTAATGCTGTGTGCCAGTGTGAAAGCAGTGATCGCCCAGAACAGCCGACCGCGATCGCGGATCAGCAGCAGAAGTGCGAAGACAAACAGCAAATGATCCGAACCTTCCAGGATGTGCGTCACCCCGAGCGCGATGTAACTTGAGAGGACTCCGGCAATACCAGGCGCCTTGGGCACGGTGAAAGAGATGTCGTTAGAGGTGAGACGATGCACCTGAGTCTGCCCGGGCTCTAGTTCATAACGCACGAGCGTCTCTGTTCTGGTCTGGTCGAGCCCCAGGATCTGGACGAAACCGCCCTCCAAGCCGCGCGGGCAAGCGGTCACCCAGGCTGTCGTCCAGGCCCGCCCATCAAAGAAGGGTGGCGGAGGCGGTTTATGGGTACAGTTCTCTGGAAGGAGCGCCTGGATGGGCATCGGTTGGCCGTTTACGTCGGGTACACGCCACGTGACGCGCCAGCGCTCCTGCCCCAAGGAAGCGAGATTTAAATAGCCCGGATCAAGCGCGTGCGCCGTCACGCTGCCTGGCAGGAATGCGGCAAGCAAAGAGACTAGCAAAACGCGCAGCCAGATCATTGACCGAGCACCTGCTCTGCATCAGGTAGGCTTACCTGATAGCGCGTCAGCAGTGCCTGACCGAAGCTTTCACGCATCTCTTCCGTCTGCGTTGCACGCCACTCGGCCTCGACGCGGTCGCGGATTTCGGACAACGGTGGAAGGAAAGCCTCCGCCCGGTCGTTGACCCGAACGATGTGCAAACCGTAGCCACTCTTAACCGGTCCTTGCCATCGTCCGATTGGCAGGTCTTGTAGCGCCAGGTAAAACCCTTCTCCGAAAGTCCGGTCAATCACTGGTGCTGCTGTCATCGGAAAAGTTGGCGGTAGAAGACTAGCCGGACCCAGATTTGATGGGTCGGCACCATCTTCCAGTAACGCGATTATAGCCGCAGGGTTCCGGTCTTGGGGCAGAATGATCTGTTCAAAGGCAATTCGGTCAGGTTTCATAAACCGGTCCGGGTTTTCGTCGCGAAACGACCGGAGCACCGCCTCATCCGGCACCAGCACCACAGCGCCCGTTTCCGCCAGGAAAAGCATCTTCTGGTTCAGTCGCTGACGTATCACCGCATCCCCCCGATCAAGGCCGAGGCTCAGTGCTTCGCGGACATAGGCTTCTTCCAGTGCCCAGGACTGCATCAGGTTCTCCAGTTGCTCCACCGTGGGCGGGCGGTTCCAGGTGGCGACGAAGTTTTGAACCAGACGGTCTGCCTCGTTCTTGTCCAAGCTGATGATATTGGGCGAGGAAACAACCGGCTCGTCCTTGACAGCCGCGTAGCCGGCAAAAACAAGCGCACCGAGAAAAAAGAAATGGACGAGCGGAGATGAGATAATTTTTTTCAACGCGTTCGGCTCTTGAGTATCAGTTATTATTACCGACATAAATTCTGCGAACGGAACTATGATTACAAGCGCTTCCGAGCCCTGGAAGCATGCATGGGAGATCGCCAGGTGTTTCATCACCCGCCAACCGGGCCTGAAATGCCTGCCGCGATACAGACGCATTGAAGACGATCGGAGTGCGCAACTGGCACCAGGTGACCTGGCTTCGCGATGGCTTTGTTGCGGAGAACGGTCAGCGCGTTGACACAAATCATGACGAACCCTGCAATTTCGGATTATACTAGTAACATTGAATCGTAGGGGGGGAATATGAAACAGTTTCAACACCAAATTTTTCTGGCATCCGCGGCTCTGACCTCGACTGTTGTGCTCACAATGGCCATACCTTCAGGCGCACAGGAATGGACGCCTTCGGCGGAGCAGCTTGCAGAGTCCTACCCCGCGCCGGCCTATTCTCCCTATGCTGGGCGCTCGTTCCCGGAGCGGCCGCTCTGGGGTGATACACATCTTCATACCGGACAATCGATGGACGCTGGTGGCTTCGGCGCACGGCTGACCCACGAGGATGCATATCGGTTTGCGCGTGGGGAAGAAGTCATAGCCTCGTCCGGGCAGCCGGTACGACTCTCGCGACCATTGGATTGGCTGGCGATCACTGATCACTCGGACGGGATGGGGATGATCCTCGACGCGCTTGCCGCAAACCCTGCGGTAACGCGCTACGAGCAAGGACGGCGCTGGTCCGAAGGATTTCGATCCGGAGGTCAAAAGGCCGTGGAAACCGCGCTTGACCTGATCACAACGGTCTCGCAGGGAGAGGTAGAGGTTGATCTGTTCAACAGTTACATGCCCGGCGCGCGTCGTTTCGCGACGATCTGGTCGGACAACCTGCGGACTGCCGAGCGGTTCTACGATCCTGGCATTTTCACTCCCATGCTGGGGTTTGAGTGGACCTCACTCGTTGCGGGGAACAACATGCACCGCAACGTCATTTTCCGCGACGGGCCAGCGCGTGTGGGACAGGTCGTGCCGATGGTGATGACGCCACCATGGGGCAGCCCGGATCCGATGGACTTGTACGCTTATCTCGAGGCCTATGAAGAAAAGACCAATGGCGCAGTGCTGGCGCTGGCGCACAATGGCAACCTGTCAAACGGCGTCATGTTTCCCGTCGAAACTCGTTTTGACGGGTCCGAAGTCACACAAGAATACGTCGAGTCCCGTGCAAGGTGGGAGCCTCTCTACGAAATCACCCAGATCAAGGGCGACGGCGAAGCGCATCCGTTTCTGAGCCCCAACGACGAGTTTGCCGATTATTACAACTGGGATGTCGGGAACCTTGATCTGTCCGCGCCTAAAACTGATGACATGCTGGCGCAGGAGTATGCGCGTGAAGGGTTGAAAAGCGGTCTGGCGCTGGAAGCAAAGTTTGGGACAAATCCCTATAAGTTCGGCGTAAGCGGTGCCACCGACAGCCATACAGGGCTGGTCACGGCTGAGGAAGAAAACTTCTTTGGCAAACACACCGGTTACGAGCCGTCAGCGGAACGGATGCAACATCCGTTTATGAAGTCCGAGCATGGCGAACTCTTTGCCTGGCAGATGCTCGCTTCGGGCCTCACGGCCGTTTGGGCGGAAGAGAATACACGCGAGAGTATCTTCGACGCCATGGCTCGCAAGGAAGTCTATGCGACAACGGGACCGCGTATCGCCGTGCGGTTTTTTGGCGGGTGGGATTTTGACGAGGCAGACCTGAATTCCCGCATTCCGGCGACGGTTGGATATGCAAAAGGCGTACCGATGGGCGCCGACCTTATGTCCCCCTCCGAAGGTGCACAGGCACCAAGGTTCATGGTGGCAGCCCTTCGTGATCCAATTGGCGCTAATCTCGACCGTGTGCAAATCGTGAAAGGTTGGCTCAATGAGGACGGGACGACCGATGAGAAAGTCTTTGACGTCGCCTGGTCAGACGAACGCGAAACTGGCAGCGACGGAAAGGTTCCGCCCGTTGGTGACACTGTGGATGTTGCTTCCGCAACCTGGACCAACACCATTGGTGCCGCGGAACTTGCGACAATCTGGACTGATCCTGAATTCGACCCGGCGCGCCCGGCTTTCTATTACGCGCGTGTGCTCGAGATTCCGACACCACCTTGGTACGTCTACGACGCATACCGCTACGGTATCGACATCCCTGAAGGCGCTCCTACTTCGCAGCAAGAGCGTGCCTACACGTCTCCAATCTGGTACACGCCGCAAGGCTGACTGATTGCCAAGTTTGGGTCGAAAATAACGCGATCGACTGTTCGATGGTGCGGTTGAGGGTGGCACCGCCGCTCGTGCGAAAACAGGTCTCGGTGGAATGACACGACACAACCTGAACAATATGCTGGCGGCGGCGTTCGGAAAGAGCCATTTGGAAAGCGTCGGAGCTGTCTCACTTTTGGTAATCAACCCGAACTAATCCTTGGCAAAGTTGACGCCACTCGGACATTGATGTGCCAAAACGCGCAGCGGTGTCAGAGCGAATGGCGGCTAACGCAAAGTCTGCGACTGCGGTTCGATAGACAGAACCTCCGAGCTTCTGAACAGCAAATGTTGCCCCTTTTACAGGCGGCTTGCGCGCCCGATTAATTAAAAGTCAGAAGAAAACAAGCGCCTTGGTTGCTTGGCACAACACTGAGTTGTCCACCAATTGCTTCCATGGTCGCTTTGACAATATTCAGGCCCATACCTGTGCCACCGGCCTCTCTTTTTGTCGTAAAGAAGGGCTGCAAAACCTTGTCCTTGTTCCCTTCACTGATACCGGCGCCATTATCTGCGATTTTTAGACAGATGACACCGTCGTCCTGATAGGCTGTAAGCACGGCATTCTGTGCGCCGTGTTGCTGAGCGTTCTCAAGCATATGTGTCAGCATGATGTGCAGGGTGGGCGCCGCGACGGGTAAGGGCAGGTGATTGTTCTCAGCCTTGATCGCAAGCGCCGGGAAAGTCTGGACGAGCTGATCAGTGATGTCGCTCAGACAGCATGTACCGTTGATGGCGCTCTGATCGGCAAGGCTGAAGGCGCGCATGTTGGCCAGCAGATCCTCTATCCGCTTTCCACCTTTGTCTACAGTGTCCAGCAGGCGGTGTTTCTGCGCTGGTGGCAAATCATCGTCGCGCAGCAGCTCTGCCGCGCCTTTCAAGGCGGTGAGGGGTGACTTCAGCTCGTGGGTGACATGGGCGGTGTACGTTTTCAATCCATCCTGCTTGTCCTGCAAGCGTTCCGTCAGCGATTGAAAGCTCTGGCTCAGATCCGCGATTTCCCGCGTGCCAAGTTGGTCTGGTGGTTCCCATGCCTGACCACCGTGGCCCGCCACGTGGCTGCGCTGGATCAACAGGTGGATCGGCCGGGTGATGAACCGCCAGAACACGTACCCGATAAGCGCCGTGGATAAAGCGACAAATGCCGCGGCTTTGGCAAGGTTGAAACGTTCGCCGTACAGAAAGCGGAAAATATGGTTCGGGGTGCGGCTCAGGTAAACCGCGCCGATCAAAGTCTGATCCACGAACACTGGCATCGCCACGAAAACGCGCACGCGGGCACCGCGGCTGAGGGTATAAAGCGCAGGCGTTGCATCCTCGCGTACTCGGGTGCGCGCGACCGCGACGGTTTTCCCTGAAAGGGCCTCGCGAACCTCGTCAACATGGTCCAGCTTCTGGTCAATTTCCGCAGTACCGGCAAACACGTTCCCATCGACATCCAGCATCCGGTAACCCGCAAGGGTTTGCGCCTGGGCGGCGTTGGCGATGCGGCTTAGCGGGGCGGCGATGGCCTGATGAACCGAACCGGGTCGGACGGTTGCCGGTCGCGCGTCCGGGCGCGGCGGCAGAACCGTTTCGCGATTGACCGACAGCGATGGGAACACCGCGTGCTCGGTTGAAATTGCACTCGGACGGGGTGGCTTGATCCCGGCTGCATCTGCATAAAGCTCGGCATACGCCGCTGACATAACCGCAGCCTGTGTCAGCAGGCTTTCTTCGGTCTGTTGCACCAGTTGACTGTCGTAAAACCGGAACAGGATCAACCCGGCAAAGGGCAGGCACAGGACAATGCCCAACACCAGCAAAACGATGGTCCACAATCTGGGGCGCCATTTGCGGTTCAGCCGGGCGTGCATGCACCCATCCTGAGGCCGACACCGTGAATGGTCACGATCCCTTCGGCACAGCCGGCCTGGGCCAGCTTGGCACGGACATTGCGTATATGGCTGTCAATGGTGCGGTCCGAGACGTGGATGTTGTAGCCGTAAAGCGCATCGATCAGCTGCGCCCTGGACAGAACGCGGTCGGGACGGGCCATCAGAGTTGCCAGCAGCCGAAATTCCGATCCGGTCAGCGTCACAGGCGTTGACGCGAACCTGCACAGGTGCCGCTCTGCATCCAGGTGCAGGCTGCCTTGCGACAGCACCGGATCGGGCTGGGCAGGTGTCGGCGCGCTGCGCTTCAGGATGGCCTTGATCCGGGCCACCAATTCGCGCGGGGAAAAGGGTTTGGTCAGATAATCATCGGCGCCCAGTTCCAGCCCGACGATACGGTCGACCTCGTCATCACGGGCGGTCAGGAACAGGATCGGCACGTCCGAGGATTTGCGGATGTCCCTGCATACTTCCAGACCATCCTTTTCGGGCAGCCCGATATCCAGCACGATCAAGTCGGGGTTTTCCTGGCGGTTTGTATCAAGCGCGGTCAGGCCGTCGCTGGCCAGAAGTGGCGCATAACCTGCCTTTTCAATCGCGAACCTTGTCACCTCAAGGATATCCGGATCATCGTCGACAACAAGAATGCGTGCAGGCATCAAATGGGGTCCTTCAACTCTGCTGCCGATAATAGGCTTGGATTCGCCATCTCCGAAAGCCCCATTCGCGCCAGTTGGTGATTGCATCCTTTTTCAGATCATATCGCATCCATACGTCACAGACCTGCTGTTCGGTTCTGGTCTCATGATCACGGATAGCGGGGTAAGCATCAGCACCAAGGCTGCATATGTAACCGGTATCCTGTTGCGTCAGAGCACTGCCGTGGCTCAGATTGTAGCTGGCAATGACTGATGCGAAATTCACAAAGTTGCAGATATACAAGACCACCAGAAGCGCTGCAAAACAACGCCGCAGAAGCCAGGTTGTACCGAAGCCGCGATGGATTTGCACCACGATCAGCAGCAAACCGGTGAAAACCAGCGCCATCCATATGAAGGCGGCCACCCGCAAATAGGTAAGCGCATAGGCGTCGACGTAATGATGCAGCCGGATGGCAGCTGTCAGCACCAGGAACACGTTTTGCGCCAACCACATATAGATCAGAATGCGCAACGTCCGGTCCGCGCCGATCATGCTGTGAGTGACCAGAGTGAATACGCCCGCCATCAGGGCCGTCGCCACCAGCGGATAAGCGCCCCGATGGGCATAAGCGGCATAGCTCATCCCTTGAGGCAGGGATACACCGCCGGTCAGGATACCAAGGTCCATCACGGTTTGTACAAGGAACATCAGGTTGAACAGCAACAGCGAATTGCGCACCGAGATTGGATTGATCAGAAATGCGGCCCGGCTTGGGCCTGTCTTCGGCATGGTGGCTGGGCGGGCAATGCCGCCCAGCCATGGATCGCTGAGGTTAAGGAACGGCCACAGTAGCGAGGCCATAACACCCCAGAACAGAAGCCGCAGCCAAAAGTACCCTTCGAACAGAAGACTTGGGTCCAGCTCTGCCAGAAGGTCTTCCAGCACCGGATTGGCGGCGGCCAGCAAGGCAAGGAAGACCGTACCCAATAGCAGCGGCAAGGCCAGCGAGGCTGCGTGGCGGCGGCTGTCGGACCCAAGATCGGCGGCCACTGCGGTGCGACATGTGTCGCGCAGCAAAAGCGTCGCGCCGATGGAAGGCAGGCGCAGGGCGGAGCGCAGCAGCAGACGTTCGTTTACGGCCTGACCGAATAGCGCCCAGGTGGCCAGACTGACCAAACCAGCAAGGCTGAACAATAAAGATAGAAGCTGCAAATCGATGACTACCGGCAGGTTGGTCAATAACGCGAATGCGGCGGCTATGAGCCACTCCGTTGCAGTCGCCCGCCGGGGCTTCATCGCCATGATCGCGGCGGACAAGACCAGCGCGAAGACTGAGACAGAAATGCCTAGCGGCTGTTCCCAAAACAGCCAATCTGCAAGTGCAACCAGCGATGCAAGAAGCGGGATCGCATGGCGCATTTTCAGAGTAGACATCAGAGAACCACTCTGCTGTCGTCTGTTGCCTCCCCACCGCGGGGCCTCGTCCATCTTTCCCAGCCACCACGCGTCCAGCACGATGCTGTCCGGCACGCCGCGAATTGTCAGTTCCTGCCTCATGTCCTGTCTCCAGCTTGCAGGTTTCCTTTCCCGGCAGATTGCCTGCGGCGCTTGCATCTTTGGCGCGAAGTATCCGCAGCCTTCATGGGGCTTTCGTGCAGAAAATGTGCAGAGGCGGTGAAAGGCATTACCAACCACGATTTCCGAGCAGCAAATCGCACCGCGCAATAAATGCGACGTGTCCAGACATTGAACTGCAAGCAAAAGCGCAGTGTGACACAGTTGAACCTTCCCCTGAGAAGCGGTTCGCCGTTATGGCTGGGGAAACGGAGGATCGAACATGGCTAACCCTCTCTATGATGATCTGTTTGGCATTCACGCCGACAAAGATACGGTTTTCCTGCACCTGACAGACGGGACGACCATCACCTATCGAAACTTTCTGAGCACAGCCGCCCGGATCGCCCATGTGGCCACGCAACTGGGCCTAAAACCCGGGGACCGGGTTGCGGCTCAGGTCGATAAATCGCCTGAGGCGCTGGCGCTATACGCGGCATGCGCGCAGGCAGGCCTGGTTTTCCTGCCGCTGAACACCGCCTATACCGTGGACGAACTGACGTATTTCATCGAAAACAGCGGCGCGTCACTTGTTGTCTGCGATGGCCGAAGCAAAGACCAATTGACCCCGATTGCCGCGCGTTTCGGGGGCAGGGTGGAAACGCTGAATGCGGATGGCTCGGGCTCGCTGATGGATCTGGCGGTTGCAATGCCAGACAGCTTTGCGACCGTGGATCGGGACGGTGAGGATCTGGCGGCGTTTCTTTACACGTCGGGCACCACCGGACGTTCAAAGGGCGCGATGCTGACCCAGAACAACCTGTTGTCCAATGCACGGACACTGGTCAAAGAGTGGCGGTTCACGTCGGAAGACGTTCTGTTGCACGCGCTTCCGATCTTTCATACGCATGGGCTGTTCGTGGCCACCAACATCATTTTGGCTGTCGGCGGACGCATGATCTGGCTGCCAAAATTCGACCCGGATCAGATCATTAACAGAATGCCCGGAGCCACGTCGATGATGGGCGTTCCGACCTTCTATACGCGCCTGCTGGCAGACGCGCGTTTTACCAGCGAGCTGACCAAACATATGCGCCTGTTCGTTTCGGGTTCGGCCCCATTGCTGGCGGATACCCATGCACAATTCCAGGAGCGTACCGGGCATCGTATCCTAGAACGCTATGGCATGACTGAAACCAATATGAACACCTCAAACCCCTATGACGGCGAACGTCGCGCGGGCACGGTCGGGTTTCCCTTGCCGGGGGTCGAACTGAAGATATGCGATGCAGACGGCAACCCTTTGCCGCAGGGTGAAATCGGTGAGATCGAAGTGCGTGGCCCAAACGTGTTCAAGGGATATTGGCAGATGCCGGAAAAGACGGCTGCCGAGCTGCGCGAGAACGGGTTTTTCATCACCGGTGATCTGGGACGGGTCGACGAAGATGGGTATGTCCATATCGTCGGGCGCAACAAGGACCTGATCATCTCGGGTGGCTACAATATCTACCCCAAGGAAGTTGAGCTGGTTTTGGACAGTCACCCCGGTGTTCTGGAGAGCGCAGTGATCGGTGTGCCGCATCCCGACTTCGGTGAAACCGTGCTGGGCCTGATTGTAGCGGAACCCGGGCAGTCTCCGGATCTCGACGCGGTCATGGGTGCAGTGCGCGACAGCCTGGCGCGGTTCAAACATCCCCGCACGCTTATTCAACTGGATGAATTGCCCCGCAATACAATGGGAAAAGTCCAAAAGAACATCTTGCGTGACCAGTTCAGGGACATGTTCAAAGCCGGGTCACAAGGCACATAATGGCAGAGCCTAGATAAGCGTCGGAAACTTGATATAGTCCTCAAAACCAATGGGGACAGAAGAATATGAACAATCGTTTGCGCAAAATCACCATCGTAGGTGGCGGCACGGCAGGCTGGATGACCGCGTTGATCCTGGACATGGTGTTTTCACGCACTTCAGCAACAAAAGACCGACCACATATCTGCCTGATCGAAAGCCCCAATATCTCGACCGTGGGTGTTGGTGAGGCTACGGTGCCGCGCATGCCGGTCACGCTGCGTCAGGCGGGCATTTCCGAACGGGATTTTTTCCGCGAGACAAACGCGTCCTTCAAGCTGGGTGTGAAGTTCTGCAACTGGAACAAGGACCCCAAAGGAAAACGCATCGATTACGTGAATCCCTTTGCCCATGGCCAGATGCTGGAAGGGTTGGACGCCGCCGAGTATTTCCTGCGCTTTGGCAATGGAGAGAGGGACTTTACACAGTCCATCTCGCCCCACGATCATCTGGGACGTCTGTGCAAAGGCGCGCGACAGCTGGGTCAGCCCGAGTTTGAACAGCGTTTTGGCTATGCCTATCATCTGGATGCGGTGAAGTTTGCGGGTATGCTTACCACGGTCTGCACAAAGCGCGGCGTCGAGCATATCCAGGACGAGGTACAGAAGGTCGAGCTGGATGAACAAGGCAACGTCAGCCATCTGATGCTGGAGCGGGCAGGACGTCATGACATCGAAATGGTTATCGATTGTACCGGGTTCCGTGGTTTGATCATCAATCAGGCGCTGGGCGAGCCGTTCTTGGATTATTCGGACTATCTGCCCAATGACCGCGCCATGGCGTTGCAGGTCGAACACCGCAATCCCAATAAAATCGAAAGCCTCACGCGGTCGACCGCGCTAGGCGCAGGGTGGACGTGGCGGGTGCCGCTCTACAATCGTGTGGGTACAGGCTATGTGTTCTCCTCGGCGCATCGAACGGATGATCAGGCGGCCGACGAATATCTTGAATGGCTGGGTGACAGCGGCAAGGGTTTGACGCCGCGGATCATCCCGATGCGCGTCGGGCGCGTGCGCAATGCCTGGGTCAAGAATTGTGTGGCAATCGGTCTGTCAGGCGGGTTTATCGAGCCGTTGGAAAGTACCGCGATCCACATGATTGACCACGCAGTACGCTGGTTTGCAGAACACTTGCCGACGCGCGACGTCGCCCCTTCACTGCGGGCAAGATACAACCGGCAGATGGACAAGCTTTATAACGAGGTTCTGGAATTCATCTGCCTGCACTACCGATTGGGCAATCGAAAGGATGATCCCTATTGGATCGACGCGCGGACAGAGATGAAGATACCGGATCGGTTGGCCGAGAATCTGGAGTTGTGGCAGCACCGTCTGCCGATGGATCACGATGTGGAATTTGCTACGCTGTTTGACCATCGCGTTTATCAGACGGTTTTGTTGGGCAAACAGGTCTATGATACGGGTTACGGTACCGGCATACGAGATCGTTTGCGGCCGTTGAAGAAAGTGATTTGGTTCCAGGGCATGCAGCGCGCGAAAGAGGATCTTGCGCAGATAGTCAAAGTGATGCCGGATCATAAAACGCTGCTGCGCGATATCCGGGGTGAGCTGGAAAAACCGGTCTTTGGGATGGCGAACGTGGCGAAACCGACGGTTGCGATGCCGGGCACGAAACCCGCACCTGTTACGATCCAGAACATGCCGAACTTTGCTGAAATCCAAAGCGGCGCGAAGGATTTGCAACTGTTCTAACGGTTCTCTGCCCCTACGAAGGAATTCAATAAACTGAAGGGCGAGGCATTCAGCCCCGGCCTTCAGGGCGGTTTAGCGCCAGCTCATACCCCGGTCAGACAAGTGCCTTTGAACCCGACCCGGATAATCAGAAACAATGGCATCCACACGCAGGTCGATCATCCTGGCAATATCTTCAGGGTCATTGACCGTCCAGACCGCAACGCAAAGGCCCAAATTTTTGGCCAGTTCGACGTTTTCAGCAGTTACATCCGCATAATACGGGCACCACAGTGAGCCACCCGCTTGCTTGACCAATCGCGGAATATCGCCTTCGCGGCCGCGAAAATCCGGGCAGACTGCCTTGGACGAATCCTCCCCTACATCCTCGGCGTTTTCGGGAAGCTGGGTCAGATAAGAAGATGGTATATCCGGCGCCTGCCGCTGACATTCTTCCAACAGATTCCAGTCGAAACTGTGCAGCACCACACGCGACGACAGGGCCTTGGAACGAACCTCTTGCAGGACAAGACTGACAAACTTCTCTCTGTAGCGCGCGTCATGGGCCAAATCGGGGTCCGATTTCAGCTCGAGCATCAGACAGGCATCGCTATGTAGGGGGTCACTCACCAGATCCAGCAGGTCAAGCAGTCTTGGAACGCGAACGCCATCCATTAGCGCCTGATCTGGAAATCGCCGACCATAGGCAGAATTCCCATCCAACCGCCCGATATCGAACTTCTGAATCTGCTCAAACGTCAGAGTTGAAACCTTCGGCTCTTCCCCGGTCAAAAACTGGCCGTCAGCATCGCGAAAACTGGGGGCGTGCAGCCGGTGATTATGGGTTATGACGGGGATGTCGTCAGCCGTGAGGACAACATCAAACTCCAGAAGCAGCACGCCAATGGACAGCGAAAAGTCGAAGCCAATCATGCTGTTTTCAGGCAACACACCTCGCGCACCCCGGTGGCCTACGATGCGGATCAGGTTGTCGCCACCCCGGAAAGCCTCGACCTGAGGGAATGCCATCAGCCTTCCAGCCTTTCACCGGTGGATCGGTCAAACAGATGCATATGGTCTGAGGACACAGAAAACCGCATGTTCGGATGTCGGCCTTCGATCGGGTGCACACCAGGAAGGCTGATCGTGATCGGATCGCCCAAGCCGGTCAGTTGACCGTGCAACAGCGTGTTTGCCCCCAGTGGCTCTGCCATCTGAATCGTAGCCTCAATCGGGCCATTGTCGTCCAGCAATAGATGCTCGGGTCGTACCCCCAGCTTGAAGGCAGTATCAGGGCCCTGCGACGAACCAACCGCGACCCCACCAATCATGACGGTTCCGTTTTCGCGTTGGGCGTCAAAGACATTCATCGCGGGGCTGCCGATGAACTGTGCCGCAAATAGGGTTCTTGGCGTTTCGTATACCTCTAGCGGTGTGCCAACCTGTTCGGCGATACCGCCGTTCATGACGATCATCCTGTCGGCCATTGTCATGGCTTCAACCTGATCGTGGGTTACATAAAGCGACGTGATCCCCAGTTTTTCCTGTAGTTCACGAATCTCAAGCCGCATCTGCACGCGAAGCTTTGCGTCCAGGTTCGAAAGTGGTTCGTCAAACAGGAACACCGCAGGTTCACGGACAATCGCGCGCCCCATAGCCACCCTCTGACGTTGGCCGCCTGACAATTGTCTGGGTTTGCGGTCGAGCAAAGGTTCAAGCTGCAACAGCCTGGCCGCCTCGGTCACTTTTTGATCGATCTGAGCCTTGGGCAACCCTGCGATCTTAAGGCCATAACCCATGTTCTGCCGGACCGACATATGCGGGTAGAGCGCATAGTTCTGGAACACCATGGCAATGTCACGATCCATCGGCTCTTTTTCGTTGGCCCGTTCCGCACCAATCCGGATTTCACCCGCGGTCACGGTCTCAAGCCCTGCCACCATCCGCAACAGCGTGGATTTTCCGCAGCCCGAAGGGCCGACGATGACAATGAACTCGCCATCTTCGATGTGGATGTCGATGCCATGTATGACATCTGTCGGGCCAAAGCTCTTTTTGACATTCTCCAGGGTTACTGTTGCCATTTTCTATTTCTCGCTATCGACAAGGCCGCGGACAAAAAGCTTTTGCATCGACACCACCACGATGACCGGTGGGATCATTGCCAGAATGGAGGTTGCCATGATGACCGGCCAATCAGCCACATCATCGCCAGACGGGAACATCTGCTTGATGCCCATCACAATGGTGTTCATTTCAGGGTCGGTGGTGATAAGCAGCGGCCACAGATACTGGTTCCACCCATAGATAAACAGGATGACGAACAGTGCCGCGATGTTTGTCCGACTCATCGGTACGACGATATCGATGAAAAACCGCATAGGCCGGGCACCATCCACACGCGCAGCTTCGGCCAGCTCGTCCGGGATTGTCAGGAAGAACTGACGGAACAGGAAGGTCGCCGTGGCCGAGGCGATCAGCGGAAAGATCAGTCCGTAGTAGCTGTTGAGCATGCCGAACCCGGCCACGACCTCAAATGTCGGAACGATGCGCACTTCGACCGGCAACATAAGGGTCAGGAAGATCAGCCAAAAGAACGTTGTTCGACCGGGAAAGCGGAAATAGACGATTGCAAATGCCGAAAGCAGTGAAATGATGATCTTGCCCACTGCAATCCCGATGGCCATTACAAGGCTGTTGAACAGCATCGTTGCGACGGGGACATTCACGCCGGAAAACAAGGCTGCCTTGTAGTTCTCCCAGAACTGATCACCCGGCAAAAGCGGCATGGGTGGTGATACAACTTCCGGCTGGGTAACGGTTGAGGCGACAAATGCCAGCCAAATCGGAAAGAAGATGACCAGGACGCCAAGGATCATCAGGGCATGTGTCAGCCAGATACCCGCTCCGCGCTTTTCGACCATTCCGTGCTGTTGGGCTGCCATCAGTAATGCACCCTCTTTTCCACGTACTTGAACTGAATGACGGTCAGAAGGCCGACGACAATCAGCAAAATGACCGATTGCGCCGAAGACGAGCCCAGATCCTGACCGACGAACCCGTCTGAAAAGACTTTGTAAACCAGAATGGTCGTGGCCTGCTGCGGACCGCCACCGGTGATTGTGTGGATTACGCCGAAAGTTTCAAAGAACGCATAGACCACATTCACTACAAGCAGGAAAAACGCTGTCGGTGACAGCAACGGCAGGACAATCGTGAAAAACCTGCGCCAGAACCGTGCGCCATCGATCGCTGCGGCCTCGATGACCGACCGCGGAACCGACTGGAGTGCGGCGAAGAAGAACAAAAAGTTATAACTGATGCGCCCCCAGGCCGAAGCGACAACCACAAGCCCCATCGCCTCGGTGCCATTCAAGACGTGGTTCCAGTCATAGCCCAGCTGTCCAAGATACCACGACACGACACCGACGCGCGTGTTGAACATGAACAGCCATAGCACACCCGCAACCGCCGGTGCGACTGCATAAGGCCAAATCAGCAGCGTCCGATAAGCTCCGGATCCTTTGATCAGCCGATCTGCAATGACTGCCAGAAACAGGGCCGGGATCATGGAGCAGAGCGTAACAAGCGTCGAAAACACGGCCGTGGTTACAAAGGATGCGCGATAAAACTTGTCGCTTAGCAGAAATTCAAAATTGCCCAGACCGACGAACTTGGACGACAACCCGAACGGATCTGGGATGAACAGCGACTGCCACACAGCTTGTGCAGCGGGATAAAAGAAGAATACGGCAGAAATGACGACCTGTGGGGCGATCAGCGCCAATGGCAACAGCCAGCCGCGGAATGTGACGCGTTTTTCCATCCTGATGACCCGCCGGGAATAGTGGATGCGGGCTCTGCCGAGCCCGCACCGGATTTCAGAGGTTTATTGATTCGCCGATTCGAACCTGCGCAGAAGCGCGTCACCGCGTTCTTTGGCGCTGTCCATGGCTTCCTGGGCGGTTTTCTCACCGGACCAGATGGCCTCAAGTTCCTCATCGATGATACCGCGAATTTGATCGAACGATCCCAGACGCAGACCTTTCGAATTTGCTGTCGGCTCTTTCGCGGTCATCTGGATCACAGCGATATCGGTGCCCGGGTTTTCATCATAGAAACCGGCCGCACGAGTCGCTTCACCGGCTTCTGCGGTAATCGGAAGATAGCCGGTATTCTGGTGCCATGCCGCCTGAACGTCGGACGAGGACAAGAAGCTCAGGAACTCGCCAACGCCTTTGTATTCTTCGGGATCATGACCTTCCATCACCCAAAGGGATGCACCGCCGATGATGGTGTTTTGAGGCTCGCTTGTGACCGCTTCCCAATACGGCAGCGGGCGCACATCAAAGTCGAACTCGGCCTCGGCTTTGATCCCGGCATACCCGGCCGAGCTTTCGGTGAACAAGGCACATTCTCCGGCCCTGAAGTTTGCGCCGCCTTCATTTCTGCGACCGGTATAGATGAATTTCCCATCCTTGGCCCAGTCACCCATGGCGCTCAGGTGCGCGACCTGTACCGGGCCGTTCAGCATCAGTTCTGTGTCCAGACCGGCAAAACCATTGTCCTGCGATGCAAACGGAACGTTGTGATAGGCTGACAGGTTTTCCAGGTGAATCCAGCTTTGCCATGCCGTCACCAGCGGGCAGTCCTCGCCTCCGGCTTTGAGTTGCTCCAGCACATCGCCGACTTTTTCCCAAGTTGACAGGTCAGTATCAGGATCAACACCTGCCGCCTGCATGGCGTCGCGGTTGACCCACAAGACCGGCGTGGAAGAGTTGAACGGCAGCGACAACATATCGCCGTCGGTGGTGGTGTAGTAACCCTTCACCGCGCCGATATAGGCATCGGGATCAAAAGACGCGCCACTTTCAGCCATGACTTCGTAGACCGGCTTGATCGCGCCTTTTGCTGACATCATCGTTGCGGTGCCAACTTCGAAAACCATCAGGATGTGTGGCTGTTCGCCAGCACGGAAAGCGGCAATGCCAGCGTTCAGGGTTTCTGAATAGTTGCCCTTGTGGCTTTCGACCACGACAAACTCATCCTGACTGGCGTTGAATTCTTCAACCTGCGCTTTGACAAGTTCGCCAAGGCGGCCGGTAAAGGCATGCCAGAATTGAACTTCGGTTTGTGCCATTGCCGCCAAGGGGGACAAGGCAGTTGTAACGGCAAGAGCGCCAAGCAAATTCTTTTTCATGATTCCTCCCATGCATCAGGTTTGATGCTTCGTTGAGTACCGACTGCAACGCGTATTCGACACACATGACGATTTCACGACGTTACCGTTACAGAAATATAATTCAAGCCCTACTTATTGGCAAAAAACATAATACAATGTTATACAGCGTGAATAAAAAAGCGGAACTGGGTCTGCAATGAGACAAACTTTGAGAATTCGGCAATTGGAAGCACTCATGGCGGTGACCACCAATGGTTCGGTCACAGCAGCGGCCGCCGATTTGGGGGTGAGCCAACCAGCTGTCAGCAGGTTGCTGTCGGATCTTGAAAAATCGTTTGGATTTCAACTTTTTGATCGCCGCAAAGGGAGATTGGTGCCAACCCAGGAAGTTCGCTATCTGCAACCCAGCGTGGATCGTGTCCTGGAATTAATGAAGCAGATATCGGACGCAAGTCAGAATATCACACAGCGTAAAGCCGGGCACATCCGCGTCGCCTGCCTGCCCGGTTTCGCCACCAGCCATCTGCCGGATGTTGTGGCAAGTTTTCTGAAAGACCGGCCAGGTGTCACCATGACGATCGAACCGGACAGGCCGGAACGGATATTGGAATGGATGGTTGGCGAACAATATGACTTTGGAATCACCGATGGCTTCAACGGTCATCCGGGGGTCGAAAGCAGAAATGTCGATGTGCGCACGGTTTGCGTATTCCCGAAAAATCACGCGCTTGAGAACCTCTCGGAGGTGACGCCATCCGATCTTGCAGATGAGAACATCATACATACGCGGCGCGACAGCGATTTTTTCGGACGGCTTTCGAAGGCATTTCAGCAGGCCAACGTTACACTCAACTCTCATATCGAAGTCCGGCAATTTACGGCAGCATGTGAATTGGCCATAAAAGGCGTCGGTGTCTCAATCGTCAGCGAACTGGACGCTGTCCATTACACAGACCGGGAGCTAAGCTACAGGCCATTCAAGCCGTTTTTGCCGCATACTCTTTCGCTGGTACGCCCGGTTTTGAAGCAGCCGTCTTTGATAACACTGGAGTTCATCGAGCATTTCAGCGAAAGTCTGAATGCGTTCAGAACACTTGCGTGAGGCTGCGGTCACCGGGACGAAGGATACCTGCCCGCGTTTCCAGCCAACACTCTCCAGAAAAAGCAGGAGCCAAGGGATCGAATACGCCCAAAGTCGTCGTTATTGTGAGGCTCCGCGTATCTGTTCAATGGCTCGGGCGGCAAATCTACCCGACAAAGACCCGTCTGCGGCTGCTTCCAATGCAGGCAAAGCGGGGGATGCTTTCCCGCCGATTTCACCCAATGCGTTGGCCGCTTCTTTTCTGACAAAAACCGAAGGGCTGCCCAACAGCATGATCAGTTCAGGAACGGCTGGGGCTGCGTCAGCTCCAAAGAGCGCCAAAGACTGAGCCGCGTCACGTTGTTCCTTGGCATCTCCGCGCATCAGATCAGCTTTGAGGCTTGCAACTGTCGTGCTCGGCGGAAGCGCGGCCAATTGAAGGCCGTTTTTCAAGCGGTTGTTCAAATGCTGATGCTCGCCGATCCATCGCACGATAAAGAAATAATCGCGCACCGCTTCGCCCAGAACCTTCTCGTTTTTTCCATTCTGCCATTGTTCGATCATTGCACGCGCGCTGCTTCGATCGCCATTCAAGGCCAGAACCGACGCTGCAAATGGCATCAACTCTACTGCCTGCGGGTTTCGGTCCAGCTCAGACCTAATAACGGCCTCTGCACCTGTCAGATCATTCATCGCAAACAGCGCAGCACCTTGAAATAGCGCGTAGTGGCTGGGGTATTCCGGGTCGAGGCGCATTGCAGCCTGTACAAATGCCAGCCCTTCCTCTGGCTCGCCACCCGCGATCAAGGCCCATCCCATTGTCACATGCGCTTCGGGGTCGCTTGGTTGCAGGGCAATGGCTTTCGCGGCTTCTTGTCTCGCTTCTTCTGTTCCCCGACTTACACCCTCGGCGCTGTCCCAGTCCGGAAGGTTGAGAGCGACAATTGCCCTGATGACGTGGATAAGCGAGGTGTCCTGATGCGTCAGTTCACGGTAGTATTTATAGAACAGCCCGATATGCATCTGTTCTTCAGCATTCGCAAAGCCTGACCAGTGGTGGAAGATGTGCGGTCGCAAATGTACCATAGCTAACATCGCCCAGGCGCGCGCATAATTCGGGTCCAGCTCGACAGCCCGCTCAAAATGCGGAATTGCGGCCAGATTGTCCTGTTCATTGAAGCGTGAATAAAGCGCCCATCCGCGCTGGAACGCTTCGCGCGCCTCAATCTTTTCAGTCTCTATGCTTTCGATAGCAATCCGGCTTTGCGTGTCGAGCGGGACATCCAACTCGCGCGCAATCGCCAGTACAATGTTGTTTTGCAGGTCGAAGATCTCATCGATTTCACCGTCGAAACGTTCCGCCCAGATCAATCTGCCGTTCAACGTGTCCGTCAGGCGGATGTTGACCCGAAAACCCTCTCGGCTGCGTCTAAGGCTTCCATCAACGACATAGCGAACGCCCAGTTTCTCGGCAAAACCTGCCACATCAATGTCGCGGTCCTGAAATGCAAAGGATGTGTTTCCGGCGATGACAAATAACCCTGATATGCGGGACAGGTCCGTTATCAGATCCTCGGAAACGCCATCTATCAACATCTTGTTGGACGCGTCGCTGGTGAAATTCGTCAAGGGAAGCACGGCGATCGAGGGCAGGTCCGGCAGAGGGTAAGCCATCTGTGCCTCAGAAGCGCGCAACTGACCCTTTTCCCATGTCTTTGTCCCGATATACCCGGTCGCGCCCAACAAGATCAGAATTGCAGCCAGCTTCATTAAACGCGGCGCTTTCTTCGTTTTTTGCTTTACCGCCGGGGTCAACGCATCTGTTTCGACGCGGAACGCCTCAATGGGGTCCGCGATATTCTTGACGGATTGCGGGCCAATTGGCGTAAAGGCGAAGGGCACCTTGTTGCGCGAGTATCCGACAATCGCCTGCGAGGCGATAATCCCCCCAGGTTCTGCCAGTGCCTCAAGCCGTGCGGCAACGTTGACACCATCACCCAGGATGTCATCGGCGTTTGAGACGACATCGCCGACATTCAAACCGATCCGAAAAACGATTGCGCGATCAGGTTCGGTATCCGAGTTTCTTTTCGACAGTTCGGCCTGTATCTCGACGGCGGCGCGAACCGCATCGACCGCGCTGGGGAATTCGATCAGAAAACTATCACCGGCTGTGTTCGCAATGCGCCCTGAATACCCGGCGATCAAGGGCTCGATGACTTCAGCGCGGATCCGGCGCAGCTTGTCGATGGTGCCTTCTTCATCCAAGCCAACCAATCTTGAATAGCCTGCGATATCGGCGGCTAAGATGGCTGCTAATCGACGATTTGGCCGGCTTTCCATAGTTTCGCAGCCTACCATTTGGACATTTTTCTGGGAACCAGTTTTCAAGGTACCGGTTTTGCTCCGGTTTTTGAAATCACCCAACCTGTTATCTGGACGGAAATGGAAGCCCGGACCCTTGGGTTTTCAGACAAAAGCGGTCTGGGCAATCTGTCGGCTCTGCGTGTTGTCGGATTTGCATGGCGTCGCGCGTCCTTGCACAATGCGACCAACGCATGGAGGCGAAAATGATCTACGCAATCACAATTTATGGGGAACCGGGCGTGTTCGAGGCATTGCCGAAAGATCGCCAGGACGAAGTGATGTCAGGCCATCGCGCCCTGCAAGCGGTTTTGTCGGAACGCGGAGAGTTCGTGTCGATAAAACTGATGCCGCCAACGTCAGCGGTAATGGTCGAATCGGCGGCGTCCGAAGGTGCTGCCCCCCTGATCACCGATGGCCCGTTTTCCGAGACCAAGGAAAACTTCCTTGGGTTTTACGCCGCTGATTTCAAAGATCTTGAGGAAGCGTTGGAACATGCAAAACTGATCTCTTCACCGGTCGCGCGGCTGGAAGTTCGGCCTGTGGCCTGGGCGGGGGGTGCCATATCGTCGGAATAGATCATGTCAGTCTGGCTCGAGGCCACATTTGCTGAACAACGCCCGCGCGCCATTGCTGCCCTCACGCGGGCTTTTCGGGATCTGGACACCGCAGAGGAGGCCTTTGCCGACGCCTGCCT
This sequence comes from Ruegeria sp. AI2, assembly GCF_056541275.1. NCBI lineage: Bacteria > Pseudomonadati > Pseudomonadota > Alphaproteobacteria > Rhodobacterales > Roseobacteraceae > Ruegeria > Ruegeria sp. AI2. The sequence continues at coordinate 94,536 of NZ_JBQFYB010000004.1, read as the reverse complement.
GAAAGCCTTGGCGGTTTGGCCTCAGGACGGGGCGCCTCGTGATCCATTGGCATGGCTTCTGGCCACGGCCCGGAATGCGGGTCTGGACGATATACGCAAATCCCGGCGGCGCGCGGCAATCCTGTCGCGCCACGCAGAGGAGTTTCAACCGATGCCGGCGGAAACACCCGACCCTGACGAGATGCGGGATGATGTCCTGCGCTTGCTGTTCATCTGTTGTCACCCGGAACTGGATCGGCGGGATCAGATCGCCATCGCCTTGCGGGTGGTCGCGGGGCTGAGCGTCGATGAGATCGCCAGCGGATTTCTGGTCAAGTCCAAGACCATGGAACAGCGCATTACCCGCGCCAAAAAGAAAATAGCAAATAACCCGGTCGCCTTTGAAACGCCAAGCCCGGCTGAAAGGCAAGCCCGGTTGGGCGAAGTCTCGACAATGGTTTACCTGATGTTCAGCGAAGGGTGGTCGACCTCGGCCGGGCCGCAGCAAATCAAGCTCACGCTATGCAAAGAAGCGATCCGGCTTGCCCGCCTTCTTGTCGCATTGTTCCCTGCAATGGGCGAGCAGGCCGCATTGCTGGCGCTATTGTTGTTTCAACACGCCCGGCGCTGGGCCCGGATTGACACCGAAGGCAAGCTCGTCGCACTCGACGATCAGAACCGCGATCTTTGGGATCGCTCGAATATCGCTGAAGCTACATCGCTGTTGCAAAAAGCCCAGCGGATTGGCCACCGCGGGGTCTACATCATCCAAGCTGCAATCGCCCAGGCACATGCCTGTTCAACCTCGTCCGAAGAAACCAACTGGGCGTTAATCGAAAGCCACTACGCCGCCCTTTACGCATTGCAGCCGACACCTGTGATCCGGCTCAACCAGATTGCCGCACAGGCCAAGCTACACGGCCCACAATATGCTTTGAAGGCAATGGATCCGCTGTCACAGGAGCTGTCCAACTATCGTTGGTTTCACGCGATGCGAGGTGGCCTTTTGCAAGAAGCGGGGGATCATAAAGACGCCATTTCCGCCTTTGAAACCGTGTTGGCGCTTTCTCCCACCGCGTTGGAGTGCGACGTGATCAACGAAAAAATCAAATTCAGTCAAAAAGAATTGGAGGGCCTGTAGGAACACACACTCCTCATACGTCCTTGGGTCAGACCCGTATGTGGCGGGCGTAACCAACGGAGGTACCCATGAGTATACTTGAGATGACGGCTGTCGGAAATTCAGGATGGATCGGGCATTCTGGGCCGGATCAGAGCAAGGCCAAATCCTTTTATCAGGATGTGCTGGGCTGGAAGATCAGCGACATGCCGATGCAGGATGGGTCAAGTTATTCGGCCGCAGTTGTGGGCGAGACCGCTATCGGAGGCTTTTCACCAATGCCAGAGGAGCGTGGAAGCTGGACGATCTTCTTCACGGTGGCCGACGTGGATGCGAGTGTTGCAAAGGCCGAAGCCAAAGGCGCCACAGTTCTTCAACCCGCGATGGATATGCCGGGTGTCGGGCGCATGGCCACGCTGAACGACCCGCAAAGTGCACGCTTTGCATTGATCACCTACGAAAGCATGAGACCCTGAGAACTGCCTGAAAGGAGGGCGCAGATGGAACAATATTCGCACATCGTGCGGGTTATTGCGGCGGTATTGGTCTGGGTGAGCATTCCACTGGCGACTGCTTTTGACCTGCGTCGGTCCAGGGCGGGTATCCATCCGTTATGGGATGGGGGCAACAGGCTCTTGCGCGTGCTGCGGTCAAATGGAAACTTCGTCGAATATGTTTCGTTCGCGCCGTCGATCCACCGGCAGCCTGAGGCATCCAGCTGATGCCGGTGGATGAAACCCTCAACGCACGCATTCGTGACGCTTTGGCCGCGCATGTGGGCATTTCAGAAAAGCGTATGATGGGTGGCAATTGCTTTTTCTTGAACGGCAACATGCTGTGCGGGGCGCGGCGGCATAACGACGGGCTGGGCCGTTTCATGTTCCGGGTGGGCAAGGACAACGAAAGCATTGCGCTGGCGGACCCTGCGGCTCAGGAAGTGATTCACGGTGCACGCAAACTGGGTGGTTTTATCCGCGTGGATGAGAGTGATTGCGATGACGCCGCTTTGCTGCGCTGGTTACACCTTTGTCTCGAACACGCCGCAGCACTTCCCGCGAAAGACTGAACGGAGAAATCAATGGCCAAATTTGAAAGTTTCTCACCCGCAGCGCTTGGTTTTCTAAGGGACTTGCGGGCCAATAACACGAAGGAATGGTTTGCAGCCAACAAGGCAATTTACGAGACCCATTTGAAGGAGGCCAGCAGGCACTTCGCGGATAACATGGCGGATGCCTTGCGTGATCTGACTGGCCAGACCCACAGCAGCAAGATTTTTCGTATTCATCGGGATGTCCGATTTTCCAAGGACAAAACACCTTACAACGCACACCTGCATATTGCGTTTATCCCTGACGGGAATGCGGATCAGCCACCGATGTGGTTCTTTGGGCTCTCACCCGATGATCTGGCGCTTGGCTGCGGGGTGTTCCAGTACGAAAAGGAAGCGTTGGATGCCTTTCGAACAGAGATGGCAGGCCCCAAGGGGGCAGAGGTGATACAGCTTGCCGCTGAGATGCGAAAGCGTGGATTCCGGGTCGGGGATCCTGAATTGAAACGTGTTCCCTCCGGTTTTGACAAAGATCATCCAAATGATGAAGCATTGCGCCGCAAAGGCTTTACCGTCTGGACGGATCTAGGCAATCCCGCCTTTGCTATCGAACCAAACCTCATTGAACGAACGACAGAATTGTTCGACGACCTCTTACCTGTTTTTCTGCTGCTTTCTCGGGTCGAGTAACCCCATCTTTCCATATGCGGGGAACATAGGCTCGATGGATATCGCCAAGGTGTCGACCTCAATCGTTCAACGCTGTGTCTGAACGGCGAGAGATAAGTATGCAGCTTCATTTTGGGTCGCACCTGTGTGCCACGCCGCTCCAGTGTTTGCCCTCTGTTTTTTTGTTTGGATATGGTGGAGCCTGCCGGAAACGCCGCCGAACGCCTAATACACTGATCGTAAATACTATTGTAGATTTCTTGTTTGTACTGTGGCTTCTCTTGAAGTCACACTTGAAGTTGCACAACCTGCTACGGTGTACTGTGTACGTCCAAACCTATACGAGGCCAGCTGTCTTTTACTGGTGGGGAAGGTTGCGGCTGGCCTGCATTTGCTGAACATCGTCGGGCCATGTGGAGCGTATGTAACCCAGCACGTCCAAAATATCTTCGTTAGTCAGCGTGCCCTCGAAACCCGGCATACCACTGTTGAAGTCTTTAATGCCGCGTGCTGCCAATGTGTCTGCCCCACCTAGTCTGGTGTACTCGAACAGTAGCTGGTTGTCGTGGTGCCAAGTGTGCCCTGTCACGTCATGTGGTGGCGCGGGCAACACCCCGTCATCGTTGGGTGTTTGCCAGTCGGGTTGTCCTTCCAGATTCACTCCATGGCATGAGGCACAGTGCACTGCGTAGAGTTCCTGCCCCTTCGCTAGGTCTCTATCTAACAACTCATGATCTGCAGCAAGGCTCGTACCAATGCTGCATATAGCCAGTGCGCAAAGGTGTTTGTTCATCTCTACCTACCTTAACTCGGAAGCGTTAGTACGCTCGTGAGTGTTGCCGTCGTCGCCAGCACCACTAATACGATTATTGCCTCAACCTCGATGGATCGGGCGAGGCGTTGCGCTGCTATTGCCTCTCCACTTTGCATGGCCGGAACAAATCGGAGCTTGTTGGCAGCGGCGAGGATCAACAGCAGTGCCACAAGAAACACCTTGATCAACAGCGCCTGCCCGTAGCCAGTGAACAAGAGCCCTTGGAGATTGCCGACAAGCAACCAAGCCATCCACAGACCCGCCGCGACTAGCGTTGGCACAATTAGTGCAGCAGCCTGTCCAAACCTGTGCCCTAACGCTGCTGCATCTGTCAGGTGTCCAGGCATGAGAGCCATACTCCGCAGCGGGTCAAATATACCCACCCAAAAGGCCACACACAGCAGGTGCAACAGCAGCAACAGTTGGACGCCAACACTCTCCAGTTCCGGTACATGTCCGATCTGTGCAAAGGACCACATGGCCAATGTGCCACCCAACAGCGCGATCCATAGACCAAAGCGAGGAACAGACAGTCCCACAAGGATCAAAACTGCGCCTGAAAGGCGATAAGCAAGTACGTCGCCTACGGAGGTCTGCCAAAGCAAGCCAAGCATCTCTGGATCGACCATGCCGTCAACTCCGCCTGTTAAGGCGGCTCCTCGGAGCATGAAACCAAATACCGTTGCTGCGAGGGAAAGCCACGCCAAGACCAAGGCTTGGCGCTTCATCGCAAGGCTTACCGGCGCGACTAGTTCGGAATAAAGGCACTTAACGGCGACAAGCCCGGTGGACCCAGCAAAGCCGATGTAGAGCACCAGCTTTGCGAGGATTGCGACAACTCCCCAAATGTCTGGCATGCTCATTCCACGGAAAAGGAAAACTCGCCCTGCATCGCATGGCCGTCTTTACCTAAACCACGCCACTCGATGACATAGGTGCCGGTTCCATTGCCCGGCAGTGGGATCGTGAACTCCTGACTAAAACTTGTCTGGTCCCCCAAATCTAGGCTTACTGCCGAGTGTTCTTCATGGGCCATCTCTATCCGCGTCAGCCGGATGTCCTTGGTGAAGCTGAGGCCAATTTCAGCGGGCACAGAGGTTACAGTCGCCCCATTGGCAGGTGTCGTTTCTTCGGCCTTGGAATGCGCCAGTACCCCGCTGGGAATAGCAGCCATGATTGCGAGAGTTACGATCTTTTTCATGGTCCTGTCCTCAATTTATTCCGTTGGCACGTTGAATTTCACGAATGTACGCGATCACCATGGCAACGTCACCTCGCGTCAATCCCTCGACCGGCGGCATGTCACCAAACTGCCAATGATGGCTTCTTACACCTTGTGAAACCGCCCTCTGAAAGGCTTCGTCAGCGTGGTGGCTGGGCTCGTATATCTTGTGGATCAGAGGCGGTCCTGCGCCTTCTACACCGACCGCATTGACGCCGTGGCAAGCAGCGCAAGAGACATCAAAGACACGCTGACCGATTACTGCATTGCCCTCGATTGGCGGCATCTGAATTGCGACTATGGCGCCGCCTGTGCCTGTCTCTGGCGATGTGGCCTCTTCGATTGGGCCGGGCCGAAGGGTTATGAAAGCGGCGACGGCTGCGACGGTGCCTGCGCCGATGAATAAGAGACTTTTTCTCATGAGTTGATCCTGACTTTTGGAAGCTGGTAGTGCTGCGATTCACTGCGAACAACGGCACGCGCAGGTCGCAGGTGTTCGCAAGGATTTACGCTGCTTCAAAAGTCAGGGGGCTTGTAAGGGTTATCCGGCTCAATCGGCTTGGCTTGGGCTCCAACCTGGAACTCGGGTGCAATTTCACGTTGACCCTGCGCGGCTTCCCCGTTTTGGGCGAGCAAAACAACTGCTTGGCAGATAGTGGGATTACACTCGCCGGTTCCTGAATTGTCCGGGTCGTGGTGGCTGTGTAGGGTTGATTTATCGATGCTATTATTCGCCACGGAAGCGTGTTCCGTTGATTGCATGTGGCTTTCACAGCCAAGACCGACGCAGCCATCCGATCGCGCGTGAGCAACGCCAACAAGCCCGGTCAGGATGACCAGAATGCCAGCGAGTACCAAAAGTGAGTATCGTCGGATGACCATGGTTCAGGACGCTACTGCAGTAGACCAAGCATGACAACGCCAGCCCTTTGGTTTTTCGGATCACGACCATTTTTTGTTCGGACAATTGATTGAAGCTTCCCCTTTTCCTAGACAGCAATACGAGAAGGACCGTCTTAATACCCCCCTAACTGCAGTGATTTGGGCGACGCTGTGGTTGAGTGTTGACATGTGTCAAAGCGTAGTTTGCCAAGTTGTTAGCAAGGTGCTTCGCAAATGGGTCAGAGCATCAGCATAAAAGCAACCCGGGGAACGGTGGCGTTTTTGGCTATACTCATAGCTATGGCCGCATGCACGGACAGGCATCACCACGGTGACTGGCACGGCCATGGTGCAGAGGGTTGCTATGGACCTCACCATGACGCTATCGGCGAAGCTCGTTGTGGGGCGTTTGAGTAAGCTACTTAGCAAAGGCGCACTCGCAAACAACCAGTCTAGCCAGTTTATGTTTGATGATCACGAGGCCGCTGTTGATAGTGAACAGCCTCATCTGACTGGTCCAGTTTGATTGTTAGTGCATCGTCGGCCTCTGATCCGTTGGAATGATGTTTTCCGGGGCTGGTGGGCGATAGACCAATGCACTGCCCGACGTTTGGTGCTTGGTCTTGTGCCGGGCAGTGGCCAACGGAAGTAGTAGATGCCGTGTCGGGACAGAGAGAGATACGCATACAGCTTCATTTTGTGTCACACCTGTGTGTAACACCGCTCTAATGCTTGCTATCTGGTTGTATTGTTAGGTTTTGGTGGAGCCTAGGGGAGTCGAACCCCTGACCTCTTGCATGCCATGCAAGCGCTCTCCCAACTGAGCTAAGGCCCCATCATTGTACCATCGGTACGGTGGACGGACGTTTAGGAGACAGCGGCAGCGAGTGCAAGTCCAAAGTTTGAATCGGGCGCGAATTTTCACCCGAGCTGCTCCTCAGGTGAAAAAGGCGACCCTGGGGATCGCCTTTTACTTGGTCAGTTGTCGTCGTCTGATGACATGTCGGTGATGTCGTCCAGAGAAACATCATCATTGTCGTCATCATCATCGTCCAGCAGATCGTCATCCAAATCCACGTCGACGTTGTCATCATCGTCCAGAACCAGATCGTCATCCGCCGTGTTTTCACGTGCTTTGACCGAAGCTGCGTCTTCTGCATCCGCCGAGATCATACGGCTTTTGGATGTTTCAAGCTCCACGATCTCGCCAGTGTAGGGGCTGATGATCGGGTCCTTGTTCAGGTCGTAAAACCGCTTACCGGTTGTCGGGCAAACACGCTTTACGCCCCATTCTTCCTTGGGCATGTCAAATCCCCTTGATATCAGGTGAGTCGTCTAAATGATTCAGCTCACCTGCCACAGGCAGAGGGCACTGTCAAAGTCTTTGCGCAAGAGAGGTCACGATATGGGAGAGCACGCATTGCCAGGGACACCGCCGGTGCCACTGAGATTGCGCAAATCGGCTCGGGCGCGGCGTATCAGCCTGCGGATCTCTCAGTTGGATGGGCGCGTAACGTTGACTTACCCGAATGGCGTGCCGGAATCTGAGGCCTTGAGTTTTGCGCGCACCAAAGAAGGGTGGATCCGGCAGCATCTTCAGGGTCGGCCCGATATGGCCACCGTGCAGTTTGGGCAAGTAATCCCGATCGAAGGGAAAGCGCGCCGAATCGTTCCTGCAACCGGGCGGCGGGTTTTGCTGAATGCAGATGAGGTTGCCGTGCCCACAGGGGCCGAGGCCCGCAGGTTGGGCCGGTTCCTGAAGGAACTGGCGCGGGACCGGTTGACCGGAGCCTGTGATGATTATGCAGCCATGCTGGGGCGTTCGTACACGACACTCAGCCTGCGTGACACGCGGTCGCGTTGGGGGTCGTGCAGCTCGCATGGCGGATTGATGTTTTCGTGGCGCCTTATTCTGGCGCCTCCTGATGTGTTGCACTATGTCGCGGCACATGAGGTGGCACATCTTGCCGAGATGAACCACTCGCCTGCCTTCTGGGCGCAGGTCGAAAAGATATTTGGCCCGTATAAGCCGCCCCGCCGCTGGTTGCGCGACAACGGGGCCGAGTTGCATCGCTACAGATTTGATACCGAGCCGAGTTGACGTGGCGCCTTTTTGTGATCACATGAGCATATGTTGACCGCACGCCCTTCTGAAACCCAGACCGCAACACATGACCGGGTGTACCGGGCACTGCGATCCCGGATCATGCATGGTGAGATGGCACCGGGGCAGGCCCTGACCCTGCGGGGCATCGGCAAGGAGTTCGGCGTCTCAATGACCCCGGCGCGAGAGGCGGTGCGCCGCCTGGCCGCAGAAGGGGCATTGTTCCTGTCCACCTCGGGCCGGGTATCGACCCCAGAGCTGACGAATGACCGGATTGAGGAACTGGCTGCCTTGCGCGCCTTGCTTGAGGTCGAACTGGCAAGCCGGGCCTTGCCCAGGGCACACATGGCCCTGATCGATAGGTTGCAGAGCATCAACATGACAGTTGCCGAGATGGTGACCAAACGGGATGCGGTTGGCTATATACGTTCGAACCTGGAATTTCACAGAACCCTGTATCTGCGCGCTCAGGCTCCTGCGATGCTGGCCATTGCTGAAACCGTCTGGCTGCAGCTTGGGCCGACGATGCGGGCGCTTTACGGACGTCTCAGGCGCGCAGAGCCGCCACATTACCACAAGCTGATCATCGCCGCGCTTAAGGCCGGGGACGAGCCGGGATTGCGGCTGGCAGTGCGCTCGGATGTGACACAAGGGCTGCGTTTGCTGGTCAGCTGAGCGGCTTCCTGCCGACATCGTTAAAGCGCCCGTCCAAGGTGTCACTGTTCTGGCCTGTGTAACCCGGCTGGGTTACTCTTGCGGCAAATCACAAACAAGAGCAGACCCAAACCATGATCACTCGCCGGACCTTTTCCATTTGCCTCGGATCAACGCTTTTGGCCGCCTGCACGGGCGGTGCCGCTCCGTCCGGCACGCCTGCAACCCGGATGCGGGCTGTTCCCAATGCAGGGTGGGATGCCTGGGTTGCCGGTTTCAAGGGCAGGGCAGTGTCGCAGGGAATATCTCGGGCAACCGTTGACCGCGCCTTTCAGGGGGCTGGGTATTTGCCCGACGTAATCGAACGCGACCGAAATCAGGTCGAATTCAAGCGCAGCCTCGAAGATTACCTAGCCATCGCGGCGTCGGACGAGCGGATCAGCACCGGCCAGCAGATGCTGCGGCAACATAACGGCATTCTGTCGCGGATCGAGGCGCAATATGGCGTGGACAAGGAAATCGTCGTGGCCGTCTGGGGGCTGGAAAGCCGCTATGGCGCGCGCCGCGGTGATGTGCCTGTTGTATCGGCGTTGTCGACGCTGGCTTATGATGGCCGGCGCGGGCAGTTTTTTGAAAGCCAGCTGATCGCGGCGATGAAGATCCTCCAGAACGGCGATACCACGCCTGCCGATATGATCGGCAGTTGGGCCGGGGCGATGGGACACACGCAGTTCATTCCGACCTCGTATCTTGCCTATGCCGTGGATTTCACCGGCGACGGGCGGCGCGACATCTGGTCAGATGATCCGACAGATGCGCTGGCCTCGACGGCGGCTTATCTGGCGCGTGCAGGTTGGGTGCGGGGCCAACCTTGGGGCGGAGAGGCGGGGCGTGTATCCGGTGCTCCGGTAGCCGTGTTGCAGCCGCAAACACCCGGGCCCCGCATCGCTGTGTTTCGCAATTTCCAGGTGATCAAACGCTACAACAACTCGGACAGCTACGCGATTGGTGTCGGTCATCTGGCGGACAGGATCGCGGGCGGCGCGCCGTTTCAGGCCTCGTTCGGGCCGGATGCAAACGGGCTGACGCTGGACGACCGCAAGGAATTGCAGCGCCGCCTGACATCTGCGGGGTATGACACGCAGGGCGCAGATGGCGTGATCGGAAACAACACCGCCACAGCCATCAGCGCTTATCAAAGCGCCAACGGACTGCCCGTGACAGGTGAGCCTTCGGTTGCGTTGTTGCGCAGGTTGGGTGGCTGACGGTTACGCCGCCAGCCCTTTCGACCCGATATCAAGGAATTTCTGACGGCGGTCTTTTATCAGGGCCGCCCCATCCTTGCCGTCCAATTCCGCCAACATGGCGGTGATGGCCGCGCGCACCGATTCAACCGTTGACGGGCGATCGCGATGTGCGCCACCCTTGGGTTCCGGGATGATCCGGTCACACACACCCAGTTTGTGCAAATCCTGAGCGGTTAAACGCAGCGCTTCGGCCGCTTCACGCATCTTTTCGGCATCTTTCCACAGGATCGATGCACAGCCTTCCGGCGAGATCACCGAATAGACCGAATGCTCCAGCATCGCCACGCGGTTAGCGGTCGCAAACGCCACAGCGCCGCCCGAGCCGCCTTCGCCAATGATGACCGAAACCAGCGGCACGCCGATTTTCAGGCACATCTCAGTCGACCGGGCAATCGCCTCGGATTGACCGCGCTCCTCGGCTCCTTTGCCGGGATAGGCACCAGCGGTGTCGATCAGGGTAATGACAGGCAGGCCAAAACGCCCGGCCATCTCCATCAGACGCACGGCCTTGCGATACCCCTCGGGGCGGGCCATCCCGAAATTGCGTTCGATCCGCGACTTGGTATCGCTGCCCTTTTCGTGGCCGATCACCATTACCGGCTGATCGTTAAAGCGCGCAAGACCACCGATAACGGCCAGATCGTCGGCAAAGTTCCGGTCACCAGCCAGCGGTGTGAACTCGGTGAACAATGCGTCCACGTAATCCTTGCAATGCGGGCGTTCCGGGTGACGCGCCACCTGGCACTTCCGCCACGGTGTCAGGTCGCGATAGAGTTCATCCAGCAGCTTGGAGGCTTTGGCATCCAGCGCGGCGGCTTCTTCGGCCACATCCATTTCTTCGTTGGCACGGGCCAGCGCGCGCAGCTCTTCAGCTTTGCCTTCGATCTCGGCCAGCGGTTTTTCGAAATCCAGATACTGGGTCATGACGCCTCATCTGCGTGAAATTTCCTAGCTATATGCCGCTGGCTGGCCTCAGATGCAACTAGATGACACGGAAGCGGCATCTTTCATGTCAAAAGCCGTTGATCAGATTAAGAGATTCGTTTGCTTGCCAGCACATTCCTGACATGCCCAGCAAAACAATCGCTGAAATCGACCTTTGAGGAAATTCACCCCGGCCAAAGCACGGGATAGAGCGAAACCACAAGCAGCACAGCCATTGTCCAGTTGAATACGACCAATCGGCGCGGGTTCGTCAGCATCCGGGCCATCTGCTGTCCCAAAACGGTCCATGTGCTGACGGATGGTAAGTTGACGGCTCCGAAGACAAACGCAACGATGGCAATCGCATACATCGTCCGATCTGGCGTATAGGCCGTGGTGGCGGTCAGGGCCATGGCCCAGGCTTTTGGGTTTACCCATTGAAACGCTGCGGCTTGCAGAAATGTCATGGGCACGCCGGTGGCCTCGGCGCTGTTTGCCGGCGCGGCATGCGCGATCTTCCAGGCCAGATAGAGCAGATAGATCACCGACAGGACTTTCAACACCGTATAGCTGACGGGATACCGGTCAAAGACCTGCACCAGACCGGCCCCGACAAGCATCACCATGAAGGTAAAGCCAAGCCCAATGCCCAACATATGCGGGATCGAGCGTCGGAAGCCGAAATTCGCCCCCGAAGCCATCAGCATCAGGTTGTTCGGCCCCGGTGTGATCGAGGTTACGAAGGCAAAGGCGATCAGGGCCATCAGGATGTCATAAGTCATGGAGCGAAGTATTGTCCGCGCTGCGGCAAATGAAATTGCTTTTTTGTGCGTGTTTCCTGTAATTGTGCAATCAATGGTGAAAAATGACCGAATAAACCGCCAGATATTGCAAGAGCTATCTCGCGACGGACGGATCAGCAATCTGGATCTGGCCAAGCGTGTGGGCCTTTCCCCTTCTGCTTGTCTGCGCCGCGTGCAAGAGCTTGAAAAGACTGGGTTGATCACGGGGTATCGCGCGGTTCTGGACCCGGCGGCGATGGGTATCGGCTTTGTCGCCTACATCGGTGTAGGGCTGGGCGAGCATACAAAGGCCGCGCAGGAGGGGTTTGAACGCGCGCTCCAACAAGCGCCGGAAGTTGTCGAGTGCCACAACATAACAGGAACAATCGAATACTTGCTGCGGGTCGAATGTGCAGACCTGCCGTCTTACAAGACCTTCCATACCGAGGTGTTGGGAACGCTGCCGCATGTCACCTCGATCACATCCTATGTGGTTATGGGTTCGCCCAAGAATTTACGGGCGTGACGTCTTGAATTGTGAAGGCACACTCACTTGCAGGGCGAAAACTCACGGCCTAATGTCGTGGAAATGACGTTGCCAGGGGATATGCACAGCCATAACGGCACGCAAACAGGGAGATTACGATGAAACGCGTTCGAACAGTGGTGGCCGCAGTTGCCTTGTCAATGGTTGCCGGGGCCGCCTTGTCTGCCCCGCTTAAACTGCAACCTGCCAACCCGCAGCCTTCTCCGAAGGCGGGGCTGAATGTGAAATATGTTGGTACAGGTAATCAACACAAGAAGATTCGCGATCTGAGTCAGGCAAAAAGCATGTTGTCCAAAGCACAGCCTGGGCAACCGCTGCGAGGTTTGGATTACAGGGACACCAGTCAGGGTGACGATGTTATGACATTCGACAGCGCTTATAATGTTGCTGCCGAAATTACGGGGTACATGCGGTTCGATTCGCCGGGGATTTACGAGTTGGAAACCTGGTCGAATGACGGAATAGAAGCATTCGTCGGAGGCCAGAATATCGGCTATGTCACGGGCATTCAGGGGTGCGAGGCCAACCAGCGGACCGAAGTCGAAGTGCCCAAGGCCGGGTGGTACCCGCTCAAGATTATCTATTTCCAGAAGCTTGGAACATCTTGCCTGATGATGAAATCGGGCAAACAGGGCGAAAGGTTCACCTGGACACCGAATGCTGTCTTTGGGCGGTGACGCCAGAAAACACCTGAAAAAGGCGCCGGGTCAGGCGCCTTTTTTATTTCTCAGCCGTTGGCTGCGATCAGTTCGGCCTGTGCCACGATCACCTCGGCCTGCTTGATCGACGCGATGTCGACCAGACGTCCTTTGTAAACTGTCGCACCTTCGCCATTGGCTTTGGCCTGCTCCATCGCTGCGAGGATTTCGCGGGCCTCTGACACGGCTTCTTCTGATGGGGTGAACACCTGATTGGCCAGCGCGATCTGCTTGGGATGTATGGCCCATTTACCGACCATGCCCAGCGTGGCCGAGCGTTTGGCCTGCGCAATGTACCCATCGTCATCGCTGAAATCACCGAAGGGTCCGTCGACTGGCAGCACGCCATGGGTGCGGCACGCGGCAACGATGGCGGCCTGTGCCCAATGCCATGGGTCGGACCAGTGTTTTGCACCCTCGTGCAGCATGTAATAATTTTTCTGCGTGCCGCCGATGCCGGTTGTCTGCATCCCCATCGAGGCAGCAAAATCCGCAGCTCCCAGGCTCATAGCCTGCAAACGGGGCGAGGAGGCCGCGATTTCTTCGGCATGGGCGATGCCAGCTGCGGATTCGATGATAACCTCGAAGCTGATCGGTTTGGCACGACCTTTGGCGCGTTCAATGGCAGTGACCAGTGCGTCCACCGCATAGACATCCGCCGCGCAGCCGACTTTGGGGATCATGATCTGATCCAGACGGTCGCCCGCTTGTTCCAGTACATCGACAACGTCGCGATACCAGTACGGGGTGTCCAATCCGTTGATGCGAACGGACATGTATTTGTTGCCCCAATCCACGGTGTTCAGTGCTTCGATGACATTGGCGCGGGCCGCATCCTTGTCCGAAGGTGCAACCGAGTCTTCAAGATCGAGGTTGATCACATCTGCGGCGGATGCTGCCATCTTCGGGAACAGTTTGGTGTTCGACCCCGGGCCAAACAGCTGACAGCGATTGGGGCGCGCTGGTGCGGCAGGTTGGATGCGAAAGCTCATCTGGACCTCGTCTGAGTAATGAAATTACGATTTTTCTGCTCAATGAGGTATTAAATTGCGTGGTGCGGCGCAAGAGCGATTGTGCATCTGCGGCAATGCGGTTGCAGAAAGCGGCTTCAAAACTGCCCGACTGGGGCGATTAAAGTTTAATCATTTTGAAAACTTCGAAGATTTTTGCGCATATTGCGAATATTGCACAAGAAACTCGCGCATAGCTCGTGGTTGACGGGCCAAAACGCGAAGCGCTCGTTTTGCCGCTTCTCTAGCCTGCCCCGGAATCAAAGGAGTGACCGCAATGATCGAGACACCGTACCTGCTGTTCCTGGGCGATGCGCCCGACCAATTAGCGGCCAAAGTGGCTGTTGGGATCAAGGACTGGCGTCCGGAAAACGCCGTGGGCCAGTATCGAATGGATGGCTGCAAGGCCGATCTGGGCCTGACTGACATGACCCTGACCGAAGCGAAAGAAGCCGGAGCCAAGACGCTGGTGATCGGCGTGGCAAACCGCGGCGGTGTGATCAGCCAGGACTGGAAAAAGGTTCTGGTTATGGCGCTTGAGGAAGGGTTCGACCTGGCCTCGGGGTTGCATAATCTGCTGCGGGATGAGCCCGACCTGGTAGCGGTTGCCGAAGCAACAGGACGAAAACTGCACGATGTACGGGTGCCCGAGATCGATTACCCGATCGCAAACGGGATCAAACGCAAGGGCAAGCGGTGTCTGGCCGTCGGAACAGACTGTTCGGTTGGCAAGATGTATACCGCGCTGGCGATGGACGCCGAGATGCGTGAGCGCGGGATGAAATCGACCTTCCGCGCGACCGGCCAGACCGGCATCCTGATCACCGGTGACGGTGTGCCGCTGGACGCAGTCATTGCCGATTTCATGGCTGGTTCGGTCGAATGGCTGACACCGGACAATGACGAGGATCACTGGGATCTGATCGAAGGGCAGGGATCATTGTTCCACGTATCCTATTCCGGCGTGACCATGGCACTGATCCATGGCGGCCAGCCGGACGCGCTGATCCTGAGCCATGAACCGACCCGTGCGCATATGCGCGGCTTGCCAACCTATCAACTGCCGACATTGGAAGCCCTGCGCGACACCGCGCTGGCGCTGGCCAAAGTGGCAAACCCGGATTGTCAGGTTGTTGGCGTTTCGGTCAACACGCAGCACATGTCCGAGGCTGAGGCGACCGCCTACCTGGCCAAGATCGAAGCGGATATGGGCCTGCCTGCGACCGACCCGTTCCGCTTTGGTTCGGGCAAGCTGGTGGACGCGCTGGCCGCAATGTGATCTGAACAACGCGCCGGTGGCGGGGCTGTTTCGCCTCCGGCGTGAGTATTTGGGAAAAGATGAAGGAACGGGTGCGTGCAGATTGAGGTTTCTCGCGATGTGTTCCGGCTGGCGCAGGTCTTCACGATCTCGCGCGGGTCGCGGACCGAAGCAAAGGTGCTGACGGTTCGGGTGTCGGACGGAACTCATCAGGGCTGGGGCGAATGCGTTCCTTATGCGCGTTATGACGAAACGCTGGAGTCCGTTGAGGCCGAGATTGCCGGTCTGCCCGCGGATGTCACCCGCCGGTCGCTGATGGATCTGCTGCCAGCAGGTGCCGCGCGGAACGCCGTGGATTGCGCCCTGTGGGATCTGGAGTGCAAACGAACCGGCAAACGCGCCTGGGACCTGGCAGGTCTGCCCAAGCCCGGCCCCGAGATCACCGCCTATACATTGTCGCTGGACACCCCCGAGGCAATGCAGGCGCAGGCCGCCGGGAACGCGCATCGCCCGCTTCTGAAGATCAAGCTGGGCACGCCCGATGATATGCCCCGGCTTGAGGCAGTGCGAGCAGGGGCTCCGAACTCCAAGATCATTGTGGATGCGAACGAAGGCTGGTCGGCCGAGGTTTACGCCGACCTCGCGCCGCATCTGGTGCGGCTGGGCGTGGCGTTGGTGGAACAGCCCTTGCCCGCAGGAGATGACGACGCATTGATCGGGATGAAGCGCCCGGTGCCAGTCTGTGCTGACGAGTCCTGCCATGACCGCGCCAGCCTGCCGAAGTTGAAGGGCAAATATGATGTCATCAACATCAAGCTCGACAAGACCGGGGGCCTGACCGAGGCGCTGGAGTTGCGCAAAGCGGCGATTGCCGAAGGCTATGACATTATGGTGGGATGTATGGTCGGCAGCTCGCTTGCCATGGCACCTGCGACATTGCTGGCGCAGGGTGCAATGGTAACGGACCTTGACGGCCCGCTTCTGTTGGCCGAAGACCGCGACACCCCGCTGGATTTTGACGACGCCGGAGTGCACCCGCCTGCGGCCGCACTTTGGGGTTGAGGAGACGAACATGACCCGCACCGTTTACGTAAATGGCGAATATCTGTCGGAGACCGAGGCCAAGGTTTCCATTTTTGACCGTGGCTTCCTGTTTGCGGACGCGGTTTACGAAGTCACCAGTGTGCTGGACGGCAAGCTAATCGACTTCGAAGGTCACTCAGTCCGTCTGAAGCGCTCGCTGGACGAGCTGGAGATGGCCGAGCCCTGCACCAAGGATGAACTGTTGGAAATCCACCGTAAGCTGATTGAGCTGAACGGTATCGAGGAAGGTTTGGTCTATCTGCAGGTTTCGCGCGGCAGCGATGGCGACCGGGATTTCGTGTTTCCGTCGGCAGATACCCAGCCCAGCCTCGTTCTGTTCACGCAGAACAAGCCGGGGCTGGCTGACAGTCCGGCGGCAAGGAAAGGCGCCAAGATCATCTCGATCGAAGACATCCGCTGGGGCCGCCGCGACATCAAAACGGTGCAATTGCTCTACCCGTCGATGGGCAAGATGATGGCCAAGAAGGCAGGTTGCGACGACGCATGGCTGGTCGAGGACGGCTATGTGACCGAGGGCACCAGCAACAACGCCTATTTCGTCAAAAACGGCAAGATTGTCACCCGCCCGCTGTCCAACGATATCCTGCACGGCATCACCCGAAAGGCCGTGCTGCGCATGGCGGCTGAGGCGCAGATGGAAATCGAAGAGCGCCTGTTCACCATCGACGAAGCCAAAGAGGCGGACGAGGCATTCACCACCTCGGCCAGTGCCTTTGTAATGCCGGTGGTTGAAATCGACGGAGTTGCGCTGGGTGACGGTACGCCGGGGCCGATTGCAAAACGCTTGCGCGAGATTTATCTGGACGAAAGCCGCAAGGCGGCGATCTAAAGAAAAAGGCCCGCCAATCTGGCGGGCCTATTTCGTATTGGGCCTAGCCCTTTTTCGTTACATTCTCTTCAAACGCGACCTTGAAGGCGGCCTGTTTTTCAGCGCTGGCCTCGGTTTGATAATTGGCTTTCCATTCATCCATGGTCATGCCGTAGAAAAGTTCTCGGGCCTCGTCCTTGCCCATCTCGATCCCCTTTTCATTGGCCGCTTCCTGATACCAGCGTGACAGGCAGTTGCGGCAGAACCCGGCCAGATTCATCATGTCGATGTTCTGCACATCGGTGCGGTCTTCCATCAGGTGCTTTTGCAGCCGACGAAAGGCGGCAGCCTGAAGTTCGATTTCGGTTTGCTTGTCCATCATGTGGCTCCGGAAGGCAGTGTGTATTGCGTCTGACCTAACAATCCTGCCGTGTCGTTACAACAACGGCGCTTGTGGTCAGCGGTATCTACATCAGTTTCAAGGCCAGCCAGGGCACGATGCAAAAGATCAGTGTCAGGATCTTGTAGTTGGCAAGGTATCTGAAATAGGCACGTTTCACGTCGGCGCGATCCATCTGAAACATCCTGCCGTGAATGTCAGCGATCCAGTCCTGCAAAAGCAGTATCATGACGGTGGTGAACAGCAAAACCGCGATATTAAGCGTGGCCATCCAACCGAAAAACGTTGTCAGAAACTCATGTGTCATGACGATCCCCTTTCCCGCATTATATGGGGATCAGAGGCATTGCTCACAATGGCGTGAGGGGTGGAACGTCCCTGCAAACCTTGCGGTCAAAGGTCGCTAGTGTCCAACGCTTCTTGCAGGATTATCGCCAGCCGCTCGGCCCAATGCCGTTGCCCGTCATGGTCGGTGATCAGGTCGTTGCGTAGCTCGATCAATGCATTGGGACGGCCAAAAGCGGTGCAGTGCTTGTCAATCGCATCACCCGACAAAACGCCGGTATAGGGTTGATTGACACCAACGCACAGGTCATCTTCCTGTTGCAGCCGTTCGATCAAAGGACGCGAGAACCGCTCGTCCGGCGTGTGCAGCACACCAATGTGCCACGGACGCGGATCACGTCCGCGCAGCTGACGCGTGAAGGAATGCATCGAAACAATTACCGCATGTGGCAGTGCTGCCATCTCGGACAACGCTGTGTGGTAGGGGCGATAACACATGTTCAGGCGGTGTTCGCGCTCGGCGGCATCGGCATGGCGGTTGCCGGGAATGATCGACCCGTCATACAGTTTCATCAACAGCGTGGGGTCATCTTCCCCTCGGTTCGGGTCAATTACGAGGCGCGAGAAATTGGCGGCGATCACCGGTGCGTTCAGAATCTCGCCCAGATGCTTTGATACCTCATACGCGCCGACATCATAGGCGATATGGCGCTCCATATCCTCGCGCGGCAGGCCAAGGTCTCCGTCATTGACCTCGGGAGGAACGATGTTGGTTGCGTGGTCGCATGTGATCAGCCATCGGGACGGGCGATCCGCGCCGTGAACAAAAAACGGGGTGTAAGTCATAAGCCTGTCATCTAGTTTGTCGCAGGTGTAGGGCAGTTGCTTTAAAAAGGGAATTGCGCAATAAGCGCCACAGCAGTGTTTGCGGTAACATTTTGCAAAAGCTGATCTGCGCAATCTGAACCGGCATGAGGAGGTCAAGACCAATGCGACGCCTGAGAAATGTAAAAATCGTGGCGACGCTGGGACCGGCGTCCAGTGACTATGACACCATTCGCGCCCTGCACGAGGCCGGGGCGGATGTGTTCCGTCTGAACATGAGCCACGGCAGCCATGACGAGATACGTGAACGCCACAAGATCATTCGGCAGGTTGAAAAGGATCTGGACAGCCCGATTGCCATTCTGGCTGACCTTCAGGGTCCCAAGCTGCGGGTTGGTGTTTTTGCAAATGATGCGGAGGATCTGGAAGAGGGCGCGGCGTTCCGTCTGGACCTTGATCCAGCTCCCGGCGACACCACCCGCGTGTGCCTGCCGCACCCCGAGATTTTCGCGGCCCTTGAACCGGGCGCGCGCCTTCTGGTCAATGACGGCAAGATCCGTCTGATCGTTCAAGATTGTGGTCAGGACTTTGCCAATTGCACAGTTGAGGTCGGTGGTACGATCTCGAACCGCAAGGGTGTGAACGTCCCGGATGTGGTACTGCCGCTGGCGGCCTTGTCGGAGAAGGACCGTGGTGATCTTGAGTTTGTCTGCCAGTTGGGCGTTGACTGGCTGGCGCTGAGTTTCGTGCAACGCGCCAAGGATGTGTTCGAGGCCAGGGCGCTGGCTGATGGACGCGCTGCGATCCTGTCGAAGATCGAAAAGCCGGCGGCGGTCGAGGCGTTCGACGACATCCTCGATGCCTCGGACGGTATCATGGTGGCGCGGGGCGATCTGGGGGTGGAGCTGCCGGTATCTGCGGTGCCGCCCATTCAGAAGCGGCTGGTCCGCAAGTGTCGTAGTGCCGCCAAGCCGGTCATTGTCGCCACCCAGATGCTGGAAAGCATGATCGAAAGCCCGATGCCCACCCGCGCCGAAGTGTCGGATGTGGCCACCGCGATCTATGAGGGCACGGACGCCATTATGCTCAGCGCGGAATCGGCGGCAGGTGCTTATCCGGTTGAGGCTGTGCAGACCATGAATAAGGTCGCCATCGAGGTCGAGGCCGACCCGACCTATTCCCAGATTATCGCCGCGTCCCGCACGGCAAAAGGAAGCACTGTGGCCGATGCCATCGTCGCGGCCGCCCGAGAGATTGCTGAAAAGACCGATATCAAGGCCATCTGCTGCTTTACGCAAAGCGGAACCACCGCCTCATTGACAGCCCGTGAACGTCCCGGTGTTCCGATCATTGCGATGACATCGCTGATGGGAACTGCGCGCAGGCTTTGCCTGAGCTGGGGCTGCAATTGCGTCATGACGCCCGAACTCCAGCGGTTCAAAAGCGCCGTGGTCAACGCGGCCCGCGCGGCGCGGGCAGGGGGGTTTGCAACCGAAACCGATCAGATCGTGGTTACGGCCGGTGTCCCCTTCAACGTACCGGGCACGACTAACATTCTGCGCGTGGCCCCGTGTGATGAACGGCTGATCTACAGCACGGATCCGGAATAACCGAACCCCGACACTCGGGCCCGAGTGTCGTGTCAGCCAACCGGCTCTTTTACAATCTCCATAACTGTAAAAGAGCTGGTCTGGTGTATGCCCGGCAGCTTGTTGATCTTCTCGCCCAGCACCAGCCGGAAATGCGCAATATCGCGCGTTCGAACGGTCAGAAGATAATCAAACGAGCCCGCCACCATCAGGCAGCTTTCGATTTCCTGAACACTCCGAACGGCTTCATTGAATTTCACAAGGGATTGTTCCGCAGTTGCGACCAAGGATACCTGCACCACGGTCAGCAGTGCCAGCCCCATTCTTTCTTTGTCGACAACGGCTCTGTACCCTTTGATATAGCCATTCTTCTCAAGTCGTTTTACACGCTCGGAACAGGGCGTATTGGTCAGGTTCACGCGCGCCGCCAACTCAACTATCGAGAGCCTGCCATTGGCCTCCAGCTCGTGCAGGATGCGTTGATCGATATTGTCTAAATCTCTGCTAATTAGTAAAATTCCCTGTATTTTTGGCGTAATACGACAAATTACACTGAAATTGGCCCAAAAAAATCTCCAATCCCTAGTGAATATTCCTAATACTTACCAAAGGGCGGTCTTGTTGAAAAGTTCCAAGTTCCGGCCGCCTTGCCGGGGGCGTGGGCCCCGGCCTTAACAACAAAAACGGAGGAACGAAATGACAACAAAGATTGTCATAGGACTCGACGGGACTGAAACCGGCGAGCGTGCGATTGCATTTGCCAAGGATTTGGCAAAGCTGATCGGAACGTGCGATTTGCTGGTCGCTTATGTGATCGAATGGTCACCTTACACATTCCAGACACCTGAAGAAAACGCCCAGCGCCACAAGCGCCGCGAAGAAGAGGTTGATCTGGCAATGTCGCGTGTCGTGACACCTGCTGTAGAAGCCCTCAGGACTGCAGGATTCGAGGCGCAGGGCATTGTGCGCCATGGCGATGTGGCGGAAACGCTGAACGCCATCACGGTCGAAAACGGAGGCTCGCAAATCGTCGTGGGTCGGGCATCTGCGGACGGGATCAAGAAACGCCTGTTCGGCAGTTCGACGCAATATCTGGTAATGCATGCCGACGTTCCGGTTACGGTCGTGAACTGAGGGGAGGGCTAAAATGAGAACGCTAAAAACACTTGGCGCCGTAACGGCCGCCACCATTGCCGCCAGCCCTGCCCTTGCACAAGAGGCGCCGGGACTGGATGAAAAAATCAATCAGGCCTTTGCAAACCTGACCGGACCGTTTGTCAGCTTCATCTTTGCACCGCTGCCCGGAACCAGCTTTCCGTGGATCGTCATGTGGCTGGTGATTGCTGCATCGGTTTTCACACTGTATTTCGCGCTTGTGCAGTTGCGGTTCTTTGGTCACGCGATCAGCCTTGTCAAAGGTGACTATTCCGATCCCAACGACGCGGGCGAGGTCAGCCACTTTCAGGCATTGGCCACGGCGCTGTCCGGCACTGTGGGCCTGGGGAATATCGCGGGTGTGGCCGTTGCCATTGGCATCGGTGGGCCGGGTGCAACCTTCTGGATGATCCTTGCGGGCCTTCTGGGCATGGCATCAAAGTTCACCGAATGTACGCTGGGCGTGAAATACCGCAACGAATACGAAGACGGCACCGTTTCAGGTGGCCCGATGTATTACATGTCCAAGGGCTTTGACGAGTTGGGCCTGCCCGGCGGCAAGATCCTGGCGGTGCTGTTCTCGATCTTCTGTATTCTGGGCGCGTTGGGCGGCGGGAACATGTTCCAGGCCAACCAGGCACATCAGCAGATCGCGGGTATCGTTGGCGACTATCCGGGCTGGATTACCGGTATTGTTTTTGCTGCGGTCGTGTTCATGGTCATTGTTGGCGGTCTGAAATCCATCGCTCGGGTGACTGAAAAAGTCGTGCCGTTCATGGGTGTGCTGTATGTCGCAACCGCACTGGTCATCATCGCGATGAATGCGGACATGATCGGCTGGGCCTTTGGTCAAATCTTTGCCGGTGCCTTCACGGGGCTGGGTGTTGCTGGGGGCATGGTCGGCGCGCTGATCCAGGGCTTCAAGCGCGCGGCATTCTCGAACGAGGCGGGCGTGGGTTCGGCGGCGATTGCGCACTCGGCGGTTCGGACCAAGGAACCGATCACCGAGGGGTTTGTATCGCTGCTTGAACCGTTCATCGATACCGTCGTGATCTGTACCATGACGGCACTGGTGATCATCATCACGCAACAGCTGATCATCGATCCCGAAACCGGAAACTACATGCTGAACGAGGCGGGTTCCGCCATCGCAACGGTGGATGGCAATTCCGGCGTCAGCCTGACCTCTGCCGCCTTTGCCAGCGCGTTCAGCTGGTTCCCGTACATCCTTGCGATCGCGGTGATCCTGTTTGCCTTCTCGACAATGATCAGCTGGTCCTACTATGGCCTCAAGGCCTGGACCTACCTGTTCGGAGAAGGACACACAAAAGAGCTGATCTTCAAGGTCATCTTCTGCGTCTTCGTGGTGATCGGCGCTGCGGCCAACCTCGGCCCGGTTATCGACTTCTCGGATGCGGCGATCTTTGCGATGGCGGTTGTGAACGTCTTTGCCCTCTACTTCCTGATGAAAGTGGTGCGGCAGGAACTGGCGTCTTACTCCGCAAGGCTGAAAAGCGGTGAAATCCGCAAATTCGAACACTAAATCCAATCACCGGGGCGGCCTGTGTCGCCCCGGTGCCTGACCAGCCTGCAAAAAGCGTAGATTCTGGTCCAAACCCCCTTGCCAGTATGACCGAACTTGCGTAAACGGCGCTTCTGATCGCGTGACCGGCCGAGATGGCATGCCGAGTCGCGTCTGAAACCGAACCCGAAAAAGGAGACGGAAATGCCTAAGATGAAGACCAAATCAAGCGCCAAGAAGCGCTTCAAGGTGACTGCGACCGGTAAGGTCCTTGCTGGCCAGGCCGGCAAACGGCACGGCATGATCAAGCGGACCAAGAAATTCATCCGCGATGCCCGTGGCAACACCACCCTGTCCGCCCCCGACGCAAAGATCGTCAAGGGCTACATGCCCTACGACCGCTAAGAGGAGATGTAAGAGATGTCCCGCGTTAAAGGTGGAACCGTAACTCACGCCCGTCACAAGAAGATCATCAAGGCCGCAAAAGGCTATTATGGTCGTCGCAAGAGCAACTTCAAAGTCGCAACTCAGGCCGTCGACAAGGCCAACCAGTACGCGACCCGCGACCGCAAGAACCGCAAGCGCAACTTCCGCGCGCTGTGGATCCAGCGGATCAACGCTGCTGTGCGCAGCCATGACGAGGCTCTGACATATTCCCGCTTCATCAACGGTCTGAACCTGGCCGGTATCGAAGTGGACCGCAAAGTTCTGGCCGACCTGGCCGTGCACGAACCGGAAGCGTTCGGCGCGATCGTCGCCAAAGCTCAGGCTGCTCTGGCTGCCTGAACCTCTGAAAAGAGACAGTGAAAGAAAGGCCGTCCCCTTGGGGCGGTCTTTTTTGTTGCAACATGCGGCGCATTCCAAGCGCTTCTTGGATCAGGACATCCACCCCTTGTGCATTGGGATGACGCCAACCAGTTTCAGGCATGGCCGGTTTGATCTAGATCATGTAACAGCCCTCGGATCATATTATATATGATTTTATGAATATAAGTGAGAAGGGTGAAATCATGACACTAAACTGGAAAGTTGGAGGTGTTCTGCTAGGGCTCGTGTTCTTCGGGGCGGTTCTTCTGGTGAAGCCGATCGGTGTTTCGACCCAATTCGTCATCCTTGACGGAATTATCGCGGACACCGTCAATTCAGAATTCGTGACGCAGACGGATGACGGTTACAGTTCAACCAACGCATACATGGCGAAATCCAACGGCAAATACGCCAAATACGTATCCAATCCGTTAAATTACAGCTTTGTCTTCGTTTTGGCTATGGCCGCGGGGGCGTTCTTGTCGGTCAAGGCGCGCGGCGGTCTGGAACGCGGCGAGGGCAAGCTGCCCATGATCTGGCGCGAAAACTATGGCGATACGCCCTTGGCCCGAAACCTGGTCGCGCTATTGGGCGGCTTTGTCGTCCTCTATGGCGCCAGGTTGGCAGGAGGGTGCACATCCGGTCACATGATGTCCGGTATGATGCAGACAGCCCTGTCAGGTTACATCTTTGCAGCCGGGGCATTTGCGGCGGCAATTCCCACGGCAATGCTGATCTACCGGAAAGGATAAGGCGATGGAAATCATTCTTGCGATCATCATTGGTGCCGCTTTCGGAGCCGTGCTTGACCGGATTGGCGCGGCGAATCCAAATTGGATTGTGGGCATGTTGACACTGCGTCGACTCCACCTGATGAAAACGATCCTCCTGGCAATTGGAACCGGTTCGATCCTCATGTTCGGCGGGCAGATGCTGGGGTTTGTGGATGTCGGCCATATGTCGGTGAAATCGGCCTATGTTGGTGTCTTCATTGGCGGATTGCTACTGGGTGCGGGCTGGGCTGCATCGGGCTACTGTCCGGGAACAGGGGTCTGCGCCGCTGCGTCCGGTCGCCGTGACGCCTTGTTCTTCATCGTCGGCGGTTTGTTAGGGGCTGCAGCCTATATGGCGACATATCCGGCCTGGAAGGCCACGGGTCTGCTCGATGAAATTGCTGGCGGCAAAGTCACCTTGGGTACAGTTCCGGGATCCGCTTACGAAGGTGTTTTGTTAATGTCCGGCGATATCCTCGGTATCGCACTAGGTGCCGTCTTTGTTCTGGTTGCATTCGTTCTTCCGGACAGCCTGATCGCAACTGGCGAAAAGGTTGGTGTTGCGGCGGAATAATCACGGCTGAGCGTACACATTTACGACCGGCATCCCGACAAAAAAACCGGCGCAACACGCGCCGGTTTCTTTTTTAACCGATATCGGTGATCTTACCCGAACACACGCCCCAGCGCGCCGTCAACCGCGTCGGTGATCTGGTCGATGTCGTCGGCCGTAGCGATCAGCGCAGGCGAGAAGCACAGCGTGTTGTTGCGACCGGGGATCGAGCGGTTGGTCACGCCGATGATCACGCCCTGCGCCATACAGTCGGCGGTAACGGCCTGCGCCAGCTTCTCGTCCACCGGCTCTTTGGTGCCACGATCCACAACCAGTTCGGCCCCCAGGAACAGGCCCTTGCCGCGCACATCGCCGATGACCTTGTGCTTGTCCATCAGCGCCAGAAGGTTGTTCGTCATGCGCGCGCCCATATCCGTGCAGTTCTGCAACAGGTTTTCATCCTGAATGATGCGCATGTTCTCGATGGCCGCTGCCGGACCAGCGGTGCACCCCCCAAAGGTCGAGATATCGCGGAAATAGTTCATCGGGTCCGCGGCATCGTCTTTGAACAAGTCAAAGACTTCTTCGGTGGTGACCATGCAGGCAATCGCGGCATAACCCGATGCAACGCCCTTGGCCATGGTCACGAAATCGGGTTTGATACCGTATTGCTGGTACCCGAACCACGTGCCGGTGCGGCCCACGCCACAGACAACCTCGTCGATATGCAGCAGCACATCGTATTTCTTGCAGATCTCCTGCACACGCTGCCAGTATCCTTCAGGCGCTTCGATTACACCACCACCCGCTGTTACAGGCTCAAGGCACAGCGCACCTACGGTATCGGGGCCTTCGCGCAGGATGACGGCTTCAATCTGATCTGCGGCCCATTCGCCGAAATTCTCTTCGGGTGCGCCATCCAGCTCGTGCTTGCGATATTCCATGCAATGCGGCACGCGCACGAAATCAGGTGCAAAGGGGCCGTATTGCGCCGTGCGCTCGTCCTGACCGCCTGCCGACATGGTCGCCAGCGTCGAGCCGTGATAGTCCCGATCGCGGTACAGGATCTTGGTTTTTTTGCCGCCGTATTTTTTGTGCGCGATCTGGCGCACCATCTTGAACGCCTTCTCGTTCGCCTCGGATCCCGAGTTGGTGTAATAGACCCGGCTCATGCCCGGCATCTTGTCGATCAGTTGCTCGGCAAACAGAGCACCCGGGATCGAACCGGCCGAATTGGCGAAATAGCACAGCTTCATCAGTTGGTCGTAAACCGCCTTGCAGATCGATTCGCGGCCATAGCCGACGTTGACGGTCCAGACGCCGCCGGAAACCGCATCCAGGTGCTCTTTGCCTTTCTGGTCCCAGACACGCATGCCCTTGCCCTCGACAATGATGCGTGGGTCATTGGTTTCAAAGGGTTTATGCTGGATCAGATGGTGCCAGATATGGGCGCGGTCGGCCTCGACCACGCGGGAAAGATCGTTTTCGTTGAACGTGCCGTCCATGACATGTCCTTTCAGTGAGGAAGCGGTGCACGGGATATGGAAATGCCTCATCCCGGCATGTGTTTAAGATGCTTCAGATCACCGCGAAAGCCCGGATGTAGATAGGGCCAGATCGTATCATCCCGTATCGCCAGTCAGTTTTGCCGCCGTATTTCTACGGGTTTGTCAGAACGCGAACTTTGTGCTCAATTCGCCCAAACTGCGTTTCGGGAGGACAGCGGATGGCAGCGACACATATCTACGAGCGTCATTTGGACAAATGCCAGGCAAATTACACACCCCTGTCGCCCCTTACGTTCATTGAACGGACGGCGCAGGTCTACCCGGATTATCCATCCGTGGTTTATGGGGATCGCCGGTATTCCTGGGCTGAAACCTATGCCCGTTGCCGGCGTCTGGCGAGTGCGTTGACAGCGCGTGGGATTGGACGGGGCGATACCGTTTCGATAATCGCGGCCAACATCCCGGAAATGTACGAGGCGCATTTTGGCGTGCCCATGACGGGCGCTGTTCTGAACGCAATCAACACGCGGCTGGATGCGCCGATTGTCGCATTCATCCTGAACCATGCCGAAGCCAAGGCGCTGCTGGTCGACCCCGAGTTTTCGGATGTGGTGAAAGATGCGCTGCAACAGGTCGATCATGACATTCTGGTCATCGATATCGAAGACCCCACCTTCGACGGCGGTGAAAAGCTGGGCCGCCTGACCTATGATGCCCTGCTGGCCGAAGGCGACCCAGCGTTTGACTGGTCACTACCAGCGGACGAATGGGACGCGATCACATTGAATTATACCTCGGGCACCACGGGCAACCCCAAGGGCGTGGTTTACCACCATCGCGGCGCGACCCTGAACGCACAGTCGGATTTGCTGGACTGGGATATGCCCAAGCATTCGGTCTATCTGTGGACCCTGCCGATGTTCCACTGCAACGGCTGGTGCTTCCCGTGGGCCATGGCAGCCAATGCAGGTGTTTCCGTTTGCTTGCGCGCGGTGCGGGCCGAACCGATCTATGCTGCTTTCCGGGACGAGAAAGTGACCCATTTCTGCGGTGCGCCGATCGTTCTGAACATGCTGGCCCACGCTCCGGATGAGTTGAAGGACTTTGACCACCAGATCAAGGTGATGACGGCAGGTGCCCCGCCGCCTGCGGCCGTGATCGAAGCGATGGAGGCGATGGGTGTCGAGGTCACGCATGTCTATGGCCTGACCGAAACCTATGGGCCTTCGGTTGTCTGCGCATGGAAAGAAGAATGGAACAGCAAAGGGCCTGAAGACCGCGCGGCCCTCAAGGTGCGGCAAGGGGTGCGCTATACCGCGTTGTCCGGACTGATGGTGGCCGACCCGGAAACGCTGGAACCGGTTCCGGCTGATGGCGAAACCATGGGTGAGATATTCATGCAGGGCAACGTGGTGATGAAAGGATACCTCAAGAATCCCGACGCTACCGACAAGGCCTTTCACGGTGGCTGGTTCGCGTCCGGTGATCTGGGTGTCATGCACCCCGATGGCTATATCGCGCTCAAGGACCGTTCAAAGGACATCATCATCTCGGGCGGCGAAAATATCTCATCTGTCGAGGTCGAAGGTATCCTCTACAAGCATCCGGCGGTGATGGAGGCTGCCGTGGTGGCCCGTCCCGATGAGAAATGGGGCGAAACGCCCTGCGCCTTTGTCGAGTTGAAACCCGGCGCAGCCGCAACCGAGGCAGAGCTTATCGCCTTCTGTCGCGACCGGATGGCCCATTTCAAGGCACCCAAAACGGTGGTGTTCGGCACCCTGCCCAAGACATCAACCGGCAAGGTGCAGAAATTCGTTCTGCGGGATCAGGCACGGGCGCTGGGTTAAAGGTTGTCGAATATCGACAGGTCCAACGCCAGCATCTCACCCATCCAGATCGCGCGGTCGCGGTGATCCTCCAGATGTTCACCGGTTTCCGGGTGCGTGAAGACCGTCAGACCCTGCCGGTTCAGCATCAGCCATGGGATGACCTGATCGAACGCCCCAGCGGCAAAGCCCAGCTGGCAGCTCCAGCGCGGATGGGGGCCGACGTTTCGGGCGTGCATCCGGCCCATTTGAACAGGGAACAGGCGGGCCGCCTCTTCACAGACCTGCTGCGCGGTGTCCTGCGTGTCGGCATCGAAATAGATATGGGCGTGATAACCGGTGATCTCGGGCATAGAAACCTCATCTGCTTTGTTGGCTCAAAGCTAAGGCTCAAAACGACAAAAACCTAGCTGCACATGCAAACAGGGTCTGTGCAGGTTTAGTGCGGCGCATGTGCGTCGGGATGCGCCGCGACAAAGGCGGGGTGATCGGCGCAGGCCTCTTCAACCCGCAGCAGGCGGGGCATATCCGACAGATCAACCTGCCACCGGCGTGCGTTATAGATCTGCGGGATCAGGCAGAGGTCGGCGAGACCGGGCTTTGACCCAACACAATAGGGGGTCTGTTCGAAATCCCCCAACATGGTTTCGAACGCCTGCAACCCGGGTTGGATGAAATGCCGCATCCAGTCGCCGGGCATGTCGGGGGCGTTGTGGCTTAGGGTCGTGGCATAGCGCGCAACCGACAGGTTGCAGACTGGGTGGATGTCGACGGCGATCGCATAAGCCAGCGCCTGAACACGCGCACGTTCCGCCGGATCATCAGGCAGAAGGTTCAACTGCCGGGTCCGGTCCAGATAGTCGAGGATGGCCAGCGATTGCGTCAACCGCAGCTCGTCAATATCCAGAACCGGCACAAAGCCCTGCGGGTTTCGGGCGATATGTTCATCGCCCTTTTGTGCGCCGCCCACCAGATCGACAACAACCGGGCGATACGCGATCCCGGCCAGATTCAGGG
Source organism: Ruegeria sp. AI2 (assembly GCF_056541275.1). NCBI lineage: Bacteria > Pseudomonadati > Pseudomonadota > Alphaproteobacteria > Rhodobacterales > Roseobacteraceae > Ruegeria > Ruegeria sp. AI2. The sequence continues at coordinate 65,346 of NZ_JBQFYB010000004.1, read as the reverse complement.
CGATCCGCACCCGGTAACTGGCCGAGGACCGCCAATAGTCATAAAGGACGACCTCGCTCACGCCCGGGCCTGTCAACTGTCAGTCAAAGCGGCAGCGCGAAGGGCGTCCGTCAGCACCGTACTGTCACCGATGTGGTTGGCCAGTACCAGTACTAGCCGCGCATTCAGCGCGTCGCTGTCTGCTTTTTCCAGGCCTTCATGCGCGGCCAGAAGTTCGGCATAGAAGTCATCGGCGTTTTTGATGTTCGGGGTTAGGATCAGGTCTGACATGGGGCTTACTCCTTACCGCAGGCTCTGCGGATCGCGTGCCGGAAGGTGTTTTCTTCGTAACTGTCACGCCGGGCGGCCACATGCTGGTCCGGGCGGATCAGGTAGACTGCGCTGGTCGCGTCGCCCAGATAGCGGCGTTTGAGGGCCAGCGTCATATCATCCTTGACCGACAGCGCCAGTCGCGTGACCTCGATCCCATCTTCTTCCAGGGTATCAGGGGCGTCTGCATCGATGGTCAAAAGCGTGAACTTGCCTGCAAGCTTGGGCAGCAGAAACTCGTCACCGAGCGGAGCGTCGGGACAGGCCGAACCCGGGCGCGTTCCGGCCGGGCCGTTCAGCGCGTCCGCGGAATTCAGCGAGGATCCGTCATAGGTGCAGGGCTGGCTCAGGCGGCCCGAATTCACCAGCGGGCGCGCGAAGTCATAATGTTCGCTCAGGTCCAGAACCGCATCGCGCAGGATCCGCGACATTTCGGATTTTGGGGTGATGAAATCGGTCGACCGGCTGGAATTCAGGATGTTCTCGTCGGCCCCGTACACGCGTTCTGTGTTGTAGCTGTCCAGCAGAGTTTCAGGCGCTTTCCCATCCAGAACCAGCTTCAGTTTCCAGCACAGGTTGTCGGTGTCCTGAAGGCCGGAATTGGCCCCACGCGCGCCAAAGGGGCTGACCTGATGCGCGCTGTCGCCCGCAAACAGGACACGTCCCTTGCGGAAGCTTTCCATGCGACGGCACTGGAACGTATAGATCGAGACCCATTCCAGCTGAAACTCGACATCATCGCCCAGCATCGCCTTGAGGCGGGGGATCACGTTCTCGGGGCGCTTTTCGCGTTCCTTGTCGATGTCCCAACCCAGTTGCAGGTCGATGCGCCACACATTGTCGGGCTGTTTGTGCAACAACGCGGATTGCCCGCGATTGAACGGCGGATCGAACCAGAACCAGCGTTCAGACGGAAAATCCGCATCCATGATCACGTCTGCAATCAGGAAGTTGTCTTCAAATATCCGTCCTTCGAAATCAATGCCCAACATCCGCCGGGCAGGGGATGTCGCGCCATCACAGGCAATCAGCCATTCGGCTTCGATTGTGTAAGGTCCTTCTGGTGTCTCGACCTCCAGCCGCACGTGATCGTCATGCGTGCCAATCGCCTCGACCTTGTTGCGCCCGCGTATCTCAATCGGTGCGCCTTCTGCCTGCAACTCGCGGACCCGTTCAACGAAATAGTTCTCAAAATGGTATTGCTGAAGGTTGATGAAGGCAGGGTTGGCATAACCTTCATCCGGTTGCAGGTTGAAGTCATAGACCTGCCGATCATCGAAGAAGACCTTGCCCCGGTCCCACAGGACGCCCTTGTCGACCAGTCGGCCCCCGCATCCCAGCCGGTCGGCAATTTCCAGCGTGCGTTGCGAGAAACAGATGGCGCGGCTGCCGAAACTGACCTTGTCATTCTCGTCCAGAACCACGACGTCAACCCCTTGCTGCGCCAGATCAATCGCGGCGGCCAGACCAACCGGGCCCGCGCCGATCACGATAACCTTGCGCCGAACTGGCGTCGGGCTGTCCTGATCCGGACTGCGTTCATAGCCGTAAAGCGGAGTTTCAAAGATCTTGTTCATGGGCTTCCCCCCAAGCAGATGGGCCAAAGTGCTGCATGTCCTGTGCCCCGGCAACATGTGCCGAAGCCTTTGGCATATGGTTTCATTGAATCCCGCCGCCTAAAACGATCTGGATCAAACTGGGTCGTTTTTCCTTACCCCTGCAGGGCCTCCCACATCTCAAGATCGCGCTGGGCGGTCCAGATGCGAGGCGTGTCGATTCCACGGGCTTCGTCGTAGGCGCGGGCGACGTTGAACGGCAGGCAGTGTTCGTAGATCGCGTAACTGGCGAATTTCGGGTCACATTCGGCACGGACGGCATCCCATGCCTCTTTCAGGCTGCCACCGCGCGCCGCAACCCTGGCCGCCGGGCGGTAGGTGCTTTCGACGAAATCGCGAGTGTTTTCGATGGCGGCATTGACCATGTCCTTGCCAACCAGCGCATCGCCGCGTCCCGGTGCGATGGCGTCGACATCGAACCACTTGATCTCGTCCAGCGTGTCGCCCCAGTCGTTGAAATGCCCGTCACCGCAATAGCAGGCCGAGTGATATTCGACGATGTCGCCGGTGAACATCACGTTCTGGTCTGGCACGTGAATGACGATATCACCGGCGGTATGGGCGCGTCCCAGATGCATCAGGTCGATCCGGCGATTGCCCAGATAAACGGTCATCGTGTCGCTGAATGTGGTGGTGGGCCAGGTCAGGCCGGGGATGCTTTCATGCCCTTCGAACAGGCGTGGGAAGCGCTGGAATTCGCTGTCCCAGTCTTCCTGACCGCGTTCCACCACCATGGCGCGGGCCATGTCAGACATCAGGATCTGTTGCGCGCCAAAAGCGCTGGCACCCAAAACCCGCACTGCGTGGTAATGGGTCAGCGCCACATGGGTGATCGGCTTGTCGGTCACAGACCGCACGCATTCGATCACCTTGTTGGCCAGGCGCGGGGTCGCCTGCGCCTCGACGATCATCACGCTGTCATCGCCGATGATCACGCCCGAGTTCGGGTCACCCTCGGCGGTGAAAGCATAGAGCCCTTCGCCCACTTCGGTGAAGCTGATCTTCTTCTCGCTCATGTCGCCTTGCGACGCGAATGCTTTGGCCATCTTGGTTTTGTCCTTTTGCGGTTGCGCGGAAGGCAGAGGTTGGATGCCTCCGGCGGGAGTATTTGGAAAAAGATGAAGCTCAGTGCGTCATCGCTCGAATGGGGAAATGAGTGCAGGCAGAACGGTGCCTGTGCAGTCGCCGAACCCGATAGTATAGCCGTCGCCCGTGGCAGCGCCGGTCAGGGTCATCGTGTCGCCGTCTTCGATGAAGCTGCGGGTTTCACCTGTGTCCAGCGTCAGCGGCTCTTTCCCGCCCCAGCTGAGTTCCAGAAGTGATCCGCGTTCGGGCTTGGTTGGGCCGGATATGGTGCCTGACCCCAGCAGGTCGCCCGTGTTCATCGGGCATCCCGATGTGGTGTGGTGGGCCAGTTGTTGCGCGGCGGAATAGTACATCTGGTTGTAGTTGGTTCGCGCGATGGTCGTGGCGTCTTTGCCTTCGGGTGCCATGGAGACGGCCAAATCGATGTCATACAGCATCGGGCCGCAATCCTTGAGGTGGTCCAGCAGCGCGAACTCGCGGGCTGGCGTGTCACAGCGGAACGGCTCGAGTGCAGCCTTGGTCACGATCCAGGGGCTGATCGAGGTTGCGGTTGCCTTGGCCTGAAACGGGCCCAGCGGTTGGTATTCCCAGGCTTGTATATCACGTGCCGACCAGTCGTTCAGCAGAACGTAGCCGAAGATATGGTCGTCAGCTTCCTGCACGGTTATCGGGCCATCCGAGGGGGTGCCCACGATGGCGCCCATCTCCAACTCGATATCAAAGCGGCGGCAGGGCAGGAAGGCGGGCAGATCCTGATCGGGGGATTTCAGCTGTCCCCACGGGCGGCGGATATCCGTGCCGGACACCACGACCGAGGACGCCCGTCCGTTATAGCCAATCGGAATGTGCAACCAGTTCGGCGGCAGCGCGTTTTCCGGGCCACGGAACATGGTGCCCACGTTGAAGGCATGGTTTCGCCCGGCGTAGAAATCGGTGTATTCGCTGACCGCGAAGGGCAAGTGCATCTGGGCTTCGGCCTGCGGTACAAGCAGCGGTTCGATCTTGCTTTGCTCGTCCGAGCCCTCGGCCAGAAGGCTGATCAGCCGCTCACGCAGGGCCGCCCAGACGGCGGGGCCTTCCTCCATCAAAGGGTTCCAGAACGGCAGATCGAACAGCGGCTCATCGCTTAGGGTGATTAACCACTCGGCTTCGGCGGCGGTAACGTCGAGGATCATGTCACCGATGGCCACGCCGCAGCGCGGATCATCGCCTTCGGCCGAGAAGACACCGTAAGGCAGGTTGTTCAGTGGAAACGGATGCGCCGCGTCATTGGCCGAGGCCACCCAGGACTTCATCAAAGGCATATTTTGCCCCTATTTTGCTATATTTGGTACGTGGTTCGAAACGATCATAACCCCGAATAGACAGGCGCCAAAGCCCACAGCGGGCGCGGTTGCATCATGTCGACTGCCAGGGCCCTGTCTTTGTTTTCCGGTTGCAGGCGTACTGTCGCCGCAACCGGAATGGATATGTTCATCGCCATCAAGATGGGTGCCGTCTGGGGAACCCGGTCTGAGGGTCATTTCTTGCCCGGTGTGCCGTCGAACTTCTTCTCAAGCGATGTCCAGCAGTCGATATAGTCGTCCTGCAGCGGTGCCTCATTGGCGGCAAACGGTGTCAGGTGCTGGGGGAACCGGGTTTCGAACATGAACGACATCGTCTGGTCCAGCTTTTCCGGCCCCAGATTGGAATAGGACGCCTTGTCAAAGGCTTCCCTGTCGGGGCCATGCGGGATCATCATGTTGTGCAGACTGGTGCCACCGGGAACGAAGCCCTGCGGTTTCGCATCGTATTGACCGTAGATGTTGCCCATCAGCTCGGACATGATGTTCTTGTGATACCAGGGCGGGCGGAACGTATCCTCCATCACCATCCAGCGTTCGCGGAACAGGACAAAGTCGATATTTGCGGTGCCGGGCTGGCCAGAGGGTGCCGTCAGAACGGTAAAGATCGACGGGTCGGGATGGTCAAACAGGATCGCGCCAACCGGGCAATAGTTGCGCAGATCGTATTTGTAGGGTGCATAATTGCCGTGCCACGCCACCACATCCAACGGGCTGTGTCCGATTTTAGTGGTATGAAACTGGCCACACCATTTGATCGTCACGGTCGACGGGGTTTCACGATCCTCATAGGCAGCGACCGGAGCTTTGAAATCGCGCGGGTTGGCCATGCAGTTGGCCCCGATCGGACCGCGACCCGGCAGTTCGAATTTCTGGCCGTAATTCTCGCACACAAAGCCGCGTGCCGGGCCTTCCAGAACTTCAACCCGGTAGAGCAGTCCACGCGGGATGATCGCGATTTCCTTGGACTCGAGGTCAATGATTCCCAGTTCAGTCGCAAAGCGCAGGCGTCCTTCCTGTGGCACCACCAGCAACTCGGAATCGGCCGAGAAGAAATAGTCGTCGACCATGGATTCGGTGACCAGATAGATATGGCAGGCCATGCCAACCTGGGTGTTCACGTCCCCCGCCGTCGTCATGGTCCGCATCCCGGTCATCCAGTTCAGACCTTCGTCGGAATGCGGCACCGGATCCCAACGATACTGGCCCAGGCTGATCACATCCGGGTCGATGCAGGGAGCCGATTTCCAATAGGGCAAGTCGATTTTTTCGTAACGGTGCGAATGCTTTACTGACGGGCGAATACGATAGCACCAGGTGCGTTCAGGCGGGTTGGCGGTAAAGGCCGTGCCGCTCAGCTGTTCACCGTAAAGCCCGTAGTTGCACCTTTGCGGGCTGTTCATCCCCTGCGGCAGCGCATCGGGCAGCGCCTCGGTTTCAAAGTCGTTGCCAAAGCCGGGCATGTAACCGGCATGGGTACCAACAGGCGTTGCTGCTTGCGTCAATGAATGCGGATCCGTCGGACGGTTCATTACGTATTCCTCCGTTTGCTGCTTGTCGGTTAATAGTTGATTTTGTAACTAACAAGCATGGCACACGACGAATCTGAAAAAAATGATGACTTTTTCCTGCAGAATTTTCTGCCGTTCCTGTTGAACCAGGCGGCCGAGCGCGCCTCGTTGGAATTTCAGGCTGTCTACAAGGGACGGTATGGAATGCTCAGAACCGAATGGCGGGTGCTGTTCCATCTGGGGCTGTTTGGCGAAATGACCGCCAAGGAAATTGGTGAACGAGCCAGAATGCACAAGACCAAGATCAGCCGTGCAGTCTCCAAGCTCGAGGAGCGCCGGTACCTGAAACGCACACGGGATGAGGCTGATCGTCGGGCGGAATGGCTGACACTGACACCCGCCGGGCAAGCCGTGTATCGTGACTTGTACGGGGTGGCTGCAAACTATGACGCCAGGCTGTCGGGCCTGTTCAGCGAAAAAGAGGCCGCCTTGCTGCGCCAGATGTTACGACGGTTGGCTGGCGTCGATTGACCACTGGTAATTGGCGCCTGCCGCCCCCAGATGTGTGTCATGCTTGATACGGAATTTGAAATGACGTCATTTGAACCTACCAAGGTATCCACACACACCCTGATCGACTGGTTGGTCCAAAAGGGGCTTGAGGGTGCCGGGCAGGAAGAGTTGCTGGAAGGGTTCTGCACCAGTCTCCTCGATATGGGGATTCCGCTAATGCGGTTTCATGCGGCTCAGTCGACCTTGCACCCGGTTTATGGCGGAACCGGATATAGCTGGTACAAAAGCACCGGCGGTGAATCCGAGAAGTTTGAAAACACAGATACGCCCAGCCCGATGTGGCAACAAAGCCCGCTCTATGCCTTGCTGAACGAGGATCTGGATGAAATCCGGGTCAAACTGGTCGACCATAATGAACCCAGCCGATTTCCGTTGTTGAACGACCTGAGAGAGGTTGGGGCGACCGATTATTATGCCACCGGCATCTCGTATGAGGGGTCAGGGAAGATGCGCCCCGACGGTACCAAAAAAGTCAGTGATGGCGTCCTGATGTCCTGGGCCAGCGACGCGCCGTCCGGGTTTGATGACAGCGATCTCAGGCACATTCATGCGGTATTGCCGCATCTGGGGCTGGCGCTTAAATCCGCCAAGAACCAGAACCTAACCGAAGACCTGATGCGGGTCTATCTGGGTCGTGATGCCGGGCGCCGCGTCCTGTCGGGTGAGATTCGTCGCGGATCGTTGCAGCAGATCGATGCGGTGATCTGGAATTTCGATCTGGAAGGGTTCACCAACCTGTCAGAAGACCTGCCGGGTCACGAGATCATCGACATGCTGAATGATTATTTGGCCGTGGCCGTGGGCGTTGTGCACGACAAGGGTGGGAATATCCTGAAATTCATGGGCGATGGGCTGATGGCCATGTTCGATGTCGGCGAAATCGACGAGGACGCCCGTGCCGCGCTCAGCGCGGTGCCCTTGCTGCAAGCCCGTATGGATGAATTGAACGCCAGACGTCAGGCGCAGGGGCTGCCGGTTGCGAATTTCACGCTGGCCCTGCATTCCGGCGAAATCCTGTATGGCAATATCGGCTCCGAAACGCGGCTGGATTTCACGGTGATCGGCCCCGCCGTCAATCAGGCCGCCCGCATCGCGGGAATGCACCGGTCGCTGGGTCAGAGAATCCTGATCTCGGACGACGTCGCGGTCGCGGCACGCCCCTGCGCGCAAGACCTCATCTCGGTCGGGCGCTACATGCTGCGCGGGGTGAACGAACCCAAAGAGCTGTTCACGGTATACAGTCCCGGCGGGCCATCAGATACCGGATGAAACCGAGGCTATTCCGTTCAGCGATTCCGAAACTGAAAGTCGTGAAGGAACACCTTTGTTTAGCTGGGTACGAGCGGCGGGTTGGAGCGAATGTTCGAGAATGGTGAGGATTTGAACGAATAACTGGTTTGAGCCCTTGGCGGTCATAGGAAAGAAGGCCGATTCGGCAAATAGATCGAATGCATTCGACCAGCCGTGTTATTTTCACTTGAACGCATGATGCGAGGAGTGTTTTCAATGATGCGCAATGGTCGAGAACTGAAGGTTTCCAAGATCAAATTTGCCGTCCTTTCATTGGTGTGTTTCGGCATGACGGGACCGCCGGTTTTCGCAGAGGGTTGCAGCATGGCAACGTTGGCTCAAATCCAGGGAAAGTCGTTCGTCTTCCAAAAGTTGCAGCTGGAAGTTGCGACACTGATGCAGGGTCAGTCGGAGGCCATCATCGAAGTTCAAACCGGTGTTACGTTAAGCAGCGCTGATGATGGAGGTTTTTTTGGCCCAACCGGCTTTCTTCGCAAGCGAATGGACAAGGGGCAGAGCTCTATCAACTCACTTCTAATTTCTGCGCGCCGCATGAAGCTGGAAGAAGAAGCATCCCGGCGCTTGGGTGAGATCAAGGAAAACGCCGAAAAGATAGTTGCGACCGGACTTGAAATGGCACCGCTTCTCGAAGCAGGCGAGATCGAAAAAGCAACTCGACTTTATGCAGATATATCCTTGCCTGCTCAAGTCGAAGCTCTGGGCGCAGCTTACACAATGGCCTCCGAGTATGAGCGATCCGGCAAGCTCATGGCACTCAAGTGCAAGTGACCTTCGCCCGAGAGTTAGTTCAAAAAGCAACCGGCAAAGAAGTAAAGGCCGCAAAGTCCGCAGACCAGCCTCCAATACAGCTGATCAGAAGTCGATCTCGACACCCGGCAGGTTCAGCTCTCGCATCATGTCGCGCAGTTCCTGCCGTGCTGCGATGTTCGAGATGTTCAGCTGTTTGACGCCAATATCCTTGAGGTCCAGCAGGGTCAGGCCGCGGGGAAACAGTTCGCGAAAGATTACCCGTTCGGAAAAGCCCGAAGCGACGCGGAAGCCGATGCGCTGCGACAGCATTTCGATCGCGCGCTGCATCTTTTCCTTGTTGACCATGCGCTGGGTACCGACACGGTTGCGCACAACGACCCAGTCGATGGGCTTCAGCCCGGCCTGCGCCCGCAATTGCCGGGCGTTCCAGACCATCTCGGAATAGACGGACGGGCCAAGGATTTTCTCACCCTTTGAATCAATCCGCGCCAGCAGGTCAAAATCGATGAAACTGTCGTTCAAAGGGGTGATCAGCGTGTCGGCCAGTGAATGGGCCACCTGGCTCAGGCGTGTATGGGAGCCGGGGCAGTCGATCAGGATAAAGTCACTGTCGCTTTCCAGTTGCGACACGGCAGCAGACAGGCGGTGGTCATAGATATTCTCGCCCGGCTTCAGCGTGCTGGCATCGATCTCGGGCAGGTCGTGATGGCGGGGGCCGGGCAGCGTCAGGCCCGCGCTTTTCAGAAAGTTGTTCCGGTTCTCGAAATACCGTCCAAGGCTGCGTTGCCGCAGGTCCAGATCAAGCGTGCTGACCTTGTGTCCCAGTCGGGCCAGCGCGGTTGCCACATGCATCGACACGGTCGATTTGCCAGCGCCGCCTTTTTCGTTCCCGACCACAATGATATGTGCCATGCTTGTATTCCCAAGTCTTGCCGTGTTTGACTACACGTTGTTGGCACCCACTATATGTTGTGTCGCCTGCGATGAAAAGAACCTCAAGCGGCGCTTTTGGGCATTATCGGACTCTATTTTGGAAAACACAGCGCCGTGCGCGGGTTACACGAAGGCGCCTGTCGGGTGATCTGCCTTGATCGGCAAGCCGATCGCGGTTTTGGCGGCGAAATCGCCGCGTCAGTGCCTGTTTCCGAACGCATACACCAACCACTGCCTGCAACGATCCGCGTCGGAATCAATCGCGCCTTTTGCCTGATTCATACACGCACGGATCGCCCGCCCAATGGGTCCTTTCGCGGTGGCGCCGATTGGGCCGGATCGGGAAAACTATGCGGGGGACGGAAAATTTGGTTAAATACCAAACAGATTTACACCGAACGGTCTTGCTGGGGTCCTCTTCGGTTCATCTTCAAGGCAGGTGAAAGGGGCATTGGCATGCCGGACACTGCTGCGGAAAGTTCAGGCGGTTCACGCGTTGTTCTTGCAATGACGGCCATTTGCATGATGGTCGTTGGCTTCAACACAACCGCTGTTGCGACCATCCTTCCATATCTGAAGGCCGAGTTCGACCTGACACCTTCGGGACTGCAATGGGTGATGGCGATCTACACAGTGGCCAGCGCGACCCTTGTGACGATTGTAAGTCGGCTTGGGGACATCACGGGCAAGATGGGTGTCTTTTTCTTTGGCATGATCGTGTTTGCCTGCGGCTCTGCTTCTGTGTTGTTTTCACAGAACGCGGCGATGCTGCTGATTGGGCGTGGCGCGCAGGGGGCGGGGGCGGCGGCCCTGTTCGGCACCTCATTGTCCCTGCTGACCGCCGCAACGCCCGAGGAACAACGGGCCAGCGTGACCGGTGTTTGGGGCGCAATCGTGGGCCTTGCGATAGGCGTCGGGCCCATAGTCGGAGGAAGTTTTGCCAACTTCCTGAGCTGGCGCGGTGTATTCGCCACGGACCTTGTGTTGCTTGCCATTGCGTTTGTGATCGGCCTGCAGGTCAGCAGGAAGAACTATGTGCCGGATACGCGCCTTCAGGGTGCGAAATTCGATACCGCAGGGGCGATAGCCATTGTCTTGCTTCTGGGTCCATTGTCATTCGCACTCAGCAACGGTGAAGCACGCGGATGGGACAATGCCCTGACCATTGTTTCTTTGGGGGTCGCCGCTTTGGCGGCTGCCGGTCTGGTTTATACCTCGCGGCGCAGCGACGATCCGCTGGTCGAGTTCCGTTATTTCCGGCACCCGCGCTACCTTATGGCGGCAACGGGGATGTTCTTTGTGGGATTTGCGTTGTTTTGTTTCTTTATCTATTTCAACGTGTTCGTCCAATCCCCGGACGCGTTCGGCTATTCACCGGTTGAGGCAGGTGTCGCGATACTGCCGCTAAGCCTGAGCATGTTTGTCATTTCCGTCACCGCTCCGCGCCTGCTTGCGCCATACAGTTTTCAATGGCCGGTGACCGTCGCAATGGGATTGATGGCCTGCGGCTTCCTGCTTTTGACAACAACCTCGAACTTCGACAGCTATGCTGAAATCTGGTGGAAGCTGATCATTGTGGGGGTTGGCATCGGCATTTGTTTTTCGTTGCTGCCCCGACTTGGGCTTCGGTTGCTGCCCGACGAACATGTCGGACAGGGGTCCGGGGTGATCAACACATTCCTGTATTTCGGGGCCACGATGGGATCGGTTGTCGGCGGTCTGGCCGCATCCCTGACCATCCGCTCGGGCCTGTCCGAAGTCATCGCGGCGCTACCCGACGGGTCGGCACAGCGCGGCGACCTTGCGCGTGCTCTGACGCATGGCACGGCAACACAGGTGGAACAGTTGATTGCCGGACTTGACCCGTCAACAGGCTCAACACTGGCCAAAGCATTACGGGACCTGCGGGATAATGCGTTTGATGCGGCGATGCTCATGGCTGCTATCGCGGCCTGTATAGGGCTGGTGATCGCGCTGCTGTTGCTGCGCGGTCCGGTTCCGCCATTGCACGACGCGGCCGAACTCACGAAACCCAAGGATCAGAAACCGGGGAAAGCAGGGGCCTGAAACGAAAGAAGGCCGCCCGCTGGCGACCTTCCTTTGAAAGACTGTGGCAAAGGTTCAGAAACCCAGGCCTTCGTATTTCTTCTTGAACTTCGACACGCGGCCGCCAGCGTCCAGCAGGCGCGACGAACCACCGGTCCATGCAGGATGTACCGAAGGGTCGATTTCCAGTGCCAGCTGGTCGCCTTCGCTGCCCCAGGTGGATTTCATCTGAACGACGGTGCCATCGGTCATCTTGACGTCGATGACGTGATAATCGGGATGGATGTCTTTTTTCATCTTTCCGCTCCTTACGCTTCGGCGCCAGCTTTGGGCTTGTAGTTGGTGACCTCTGCGATACGTGCGGATTTACCGCGACGCGAGCGCAGATAGTACAGTTTGGCGCGGCGAACGCGACCACGGCGGACAACAGTGATGCTGTCGATATTGGTCGAATACAGCGGGAACACACGCTCCACGCCTTCGCCAAACGAGATTTTGCGAACGGTGAACGAACCGGCAATGCCGCTGCCGTTGTTGCGCGCGATGCAGACGCCTTCGTAGTTCTGCACACGGGTGCGCGACCCTTCGGTCACCTTATAGCCGACACGAATAGTGTCACCGGCTTTGAAATCGGGGATGTCTTTCCCCAGGGCGGCAATCTGTTCCGCCTCAAGCTGTGCGATCAGGTCCATCGCAGTTTCTCCTATCTGCTCGTGGTTGGTCCACGAAGTTGGGCACGGCCTGAGAGCTCTTGGTCTTCACCGGGTCCTGCGTACAGCCCGCCAGAGGTCAGATCGAATGTTCCTTTGGTCTGGCCTGACCCGACGCATCCCTGCCGAAGAAAGCGGGATGTCACGCCATTGTGCAAACCAAAACACCGGAGTCGCGGAACGCGGCACCGGATTGCGGTCGTTTAAGGGTATTGCCGGCAGGGATCAAGGGAAAAACGCCCTGTCTTGCCCAAGGGGCCGGTAGGAATCCGCCAGCCTGAAAGTAAGGCGTTGCCATGCGGCCCAGATCAGGCATTCTGAGGCAAATAATATGAGCAGATATTTCAGACAGGACCCTATGATGCGATTGGCATTCATGCTGGCCATAACGGCCGTCGCGCTGATGTCTTGCGGGCGGGGCGGCCCGAAACCTCAGGCCGTCGAACCCGTTCCGGGCGTGGACAGGACGGCACCGCTTGTGATCTACCCCGATTTCGGCGACGCGGATCCCCATGACTGGGAAGGGCTTCACCCCGGACAATACCCGATCCATGGCCTTGACGTTTCACGCTGGCAGGGGCCGATTGACTGGCGCACGGCCCGGGCATCAGGCGTCAGCTTTGTTTTTTTGAAGGCGACCGAAGGCGGCGACGTGGCCGATCCCCTGTTCGATGATCACCGCCGCGGCGCACAGTCGGCCGGTGTGCCCTGGGGCGCCTATCACTATTACTATTTCTGCCGCTCGGCCCGGGAACAGGCCCGCTGGTTCATCCAGAACGTGCCCAAAGGGGCAGACCTGCCGCATGTGCTGGATATGGAATGGACACCGCATTCCAAGACTTGCACGCTGCGCCCCGATGGCAGAACCGTCCGCGCCGAGGCGCAGCGTTTTCTGGACATTCTCGAACGACATTATGGCCGCCGCCCGATCGTCTATACCACGGTGGATTTCTTTGAAGACACTGATATCGGGCGCTTGCCCAAGACCGAGTTCTGGCTGAGATCGGTTGCGGGCCACCCCCGCACTGTCTATCCCCGCGCGGTCTGGCGGTTCTGGCAATATACCGGCACCGGTCTGGTGCCGGGCGTTCAGGGCCGGGTAGACATCAACACCTTCAACGGCACGCCAGACGTCTGGGCCAGATGGAGGGCCGGGGGTTAGGTCTTAGGAGTAACGTAGGTTTCCATAGTGCCGCCGCCAACCAGATGGTCCAACCGGCGCTCCCGCTCTTCCCCAAAGGCGTTGCGCACACTAGACCTGCGGCAAGTGCGCAACAATCCGGCCTGTCACTCAGACGAATCCGATCGGGATTTTGCATAGTCGGCCCAGATATCCGGGCGCCGCTCGCGGGTAATGTCCTCAGCCATCTTGTGACGCCATTCGGCGATGCGGCCGTGGTGGCCCGACATCAGAACCTCAGGTATCGGGCGGCCTTTCCAATCCGCAGGGCGGGTGTACTGCGGATGCTCCAGCAGGCCCGAGGAAAAGCTTTCCTCTTCGGTCGAGGCCTGATTGCCCAGAACGCCGGGGATCAGGCGCACCGTGGCATCGATCAGGGCCTGTGCTGCAATTTCACCGCCGGTCATCACGAAATCCCCCAACGAGACCTCCTGCACACCGTAATGCTCCAGCACACGCTCATCCACGCCTTCGAACCGGCCACACAGCAGGGTCATGCCATCGCAGCGTGCAAGGGTCTGCATCATGCGCTGGTCCATGCGCCGCCCGCGCGGGCTGAGGTAAATCAGCGGCCAGTTGCCCTGAATGCCCGACATGGTGTGCTCGATGGCTTCGCCCAACACATCGGGCCGCAAAACCATACCAGCGCCGCCCCCGGCGGGCGTGTCATCCACGTTGCGATGCCTGCCGACGCCGAATTGCCGCAAATCCACGGTTTCCAGCTGCCACAACCCCTCCTGCAGGGCCTTGCCGGTCAGGCTTTCCCCCAGAACGCCCGGAAAGGCAGTTGGAAACAGGGTGATAACCTTGGCTTTCCAGACGCCATGCAGGTCCGGGGTGGGTGTCATCAGCTCACGCGGTTTCAGCGTGGCCCGGATCGCCTTGCGACCATAGGATTTGCCGGGTTTGTCAGTCATTTCTGGCGGGCCAATTCATGTTGGGCGGTTCGAATCAGGGCCTTTTTCTGAGTGATCAATGCGGCTTCGTCCAGCGATGATCGGTTCAGGGCCAGCATTTCCCTCAGAACGTCGTCGGACAGCTGAGGGCTTTCATGCGCGGGCTTCACAAGCAGCGCAGATTTCCCGGGTGGCAGGTCGAGAAATTCGGCAAATGGTGCGCCCAGTCCAAGGTGGTGGCCTTTCAGCGCTTCCATCCACGCGGTCTGTACCGTGACAGTTGGCAACCGGTCTCTGATCCGGTCTGCCGTATCCTGTAGCGATGGCAGATGCGCAAGATCGGCGCTAAATCCGTCCAGGTCCTGAACCATGCGCGACAGTTGCAGATCATGCGCCCAAAGGCTGCGCAGCCACGCATCGCGATTGCGCAACGACAGGTAGACGGTGATGTCGGTTTCCTCGCCCATCAGACGGCGGCGCAGCACGCTGACAACCGTTTCCGCCAGTTCGGGTGCCGCCCCGTATCCTTCGCTTTTGTTCCTGCTGGGGCGCAGGCCCAGAAAATTCTCTTCGCTCAGGATCAATCCCCGGCGTGCTCCGAAATCAAGACCGTCGAAAAAAGTGTGCAACTGACCGCCAAACCCTGCCAGCGTGTCATCCAGACGATAGATCGAATGGCGCGTGGCCGCTTCGTTCAACCCGGCCTTGCGGGTCTTATACGGAAGGACCAGAGCGAAATGCGGCCAGATCAGCTCGCGGTTTTCGTGCAGAAAGGACTGTGCTGCCGCCATACCGGTTTTGTGAAAACCCATATGCAGCAGAACACGTCGCATCAGATCAGGCCTTCGGGCGGGTCGGCCACGATACGGCCCTGTTCCAGATCGACGGTTGGCACCACCTGCATCGTGAACGGCAGAAGAACCGTCGCCTTCAGGCCCGGTCCGTGTAGTTCCAGCAGGTCCGTGGCCCCATGGTTCTGCACGGATTTGACCTTGCCCAGAAGGGTGCCACCGGTGTCATAGACATCAAGCCCAATCAGGTCTGTGTGGTAAAACTCGTCATCGGGCAACGAGGGCAACTGATCGCGCCGCGCAAACAGGCGCAAACCGTTCAGGGCATCTGCCTGTTCCTTGGTTTCAACCCCGCCAAGACGGGCGGCAAAACCGTTCTTGATCGTACGCGTCAGTACCACCGGATAGCGTTCCTTGCCGGTTTCATCCGTCAGTGGCGAATACGTCTCGATATCTTCGGGAACAGCGCAGAAGCTTTTCAGGCGCACTTCACCGCGTACACCATAAGACCCCGCGACGCTGCCGACGCAGATCAGATCATTCATTGGCAGCCCCCGTCGTCAAACAGATCCCGTTTCTCCACTCGCCAAGCCCTTCGCAGGCTTCGCGCTGATTGTTGCGCTCAAAGAACACGCCCACAATAAAGGCGATCAGCAGCAGAATGGGAAGGCGTATCAATCCGAACATGCGGCCCTACCTTGTTTCGATCTTCAGGCTGTCGGCCCGGTTTTCCCAGCCAACCTGCTCAAGTTCGGGGGTGTCAGATATCTGTTCCGGCCATCCGACACAGAAATACCCGATCAGACGCCAGTTGCCCGGCACATCCAGATCGCGCGCCATCTGTTCGGGGTCCAGAATGGATACCCAGCCCAGCCCCAGCCCCTCTGCCCGTAGGGCCAGCCAGAACAGGGTGATCGCAGAGACCACGGAATAACGCCGCATCTCGGGCATCGAGCCCGCGCCAAGACCCAATCCCTTGTCGGTGCTGTCGTCGCAGAAGACGGCCAGTTGCACCGGCGCTTCCTGCATTCCCGACAGTTTCAGGCGGCTGTAAAGCTGCGCCCTGTCGCCGGAATAGCCCGCCAGAGCATCATCATTGGCGGTTTGGAAATTCCTTAGCGCCGCAGCCCGGGCCGCCGCGCTTTCGACGCGGATCACGCGCCACGGCTCGCTTAGCCCCACGGAGGGGGCCAGCCGAAACGCGTCGAGGCAGCGCGCAAGCACTGCCTCGTCTACCGCGTCGCCGCGGAACCGGCGCACATCGCGCCGGAGCCGCAACAACAGATCGAACTGCGTGCGAAATGCGTCAGTAAAGGTCTGATCCCGCACGCTTCGGCCTGCTTATTCTTCTGCAGCCGCTTCTTCAGCCGGTGCAGCAGCCGCTTCGGCAGCTTCCGCAGCCTTTGCAGCTTTCTCTTCCGCGCGTTCCTGAGCTTTCTTGCCCGGGGTACCCTTGTTGGGGTTGTTGCGCTCGGCTTTGTCACGGGTGCCGGCTGCTTCCAGCATACGCGCGATACGATCGGTGGGCTGGGCGCCCTGATCCAGCCAGTGCTGAACGCGTTCCATATCCATTTTCACACGCTCTTCGCTGTCTTTCGGCAGCAGCGGGTTGTAGGTGCCCAGTTTCTCGATGAAACGGCCGTCGCGCGGCATCCGGCTGTCAGCCGCTACGATGCGGTAAAACGGACGTTTTTTCGAGCCTGCGCGGGCGAGACGAATTTTCATTGCCATGGTGGTATCTCCTTTGAATGGCATCACGCCGGAGGCGTGTATTTGATTGGCCGGTGTCTTTTCCGGTTAATTCTGGTGTTTGTTGAACCTCTGGTTCACTTTCAACTTGTTGAACCTCTGGTTCACCCTTGGTGTTTCCTGTGATGTCGGATGACTTCCTGAATGATGAAATTCAGAAAAGCCTTGGCGAAATCGGGGTCCAGATCGGCCTCTTTCGCCAGGTCTTCAAGCCGTGCGATCTGCGTGGCCTCACGCGATGGATCGGACGGGGGAAGGTTGTGTTCGGCCTTGAGCTTGCCAACGGCCTGTGTGTGTTTGAACCGCTCGCCCAGCGTATAGACAAGGATCGCATCCAGCCGGTCGATGCTTTCGCGATGCTCTTTCAGCAATGCAGCCGCGCGTGTCACGGGGTTGTTCATTGGCCGGTCCTTTCGGCTGTCGAAACGTCAATCTTGGGGTGCCGCCACACCTGGCAGGACTGGCCCAGCAGTTCGGCATTGTCACGCTCCAGCGTTGCACCCAACCGCTCGGCCAAAGCGCGCGAACGGTCGTTTTCGTGGGCGATATACGAAATCACCCCGTTCAGGCCCTGATGCCGCGCCGCATAGGACCGGGCGGCAAGCGCCGCCTCGTAGGCAAAGCCTTTGCCTTCGAAATCTTCCATCACGGTCCAGCCCAGTTCAGGCTCGTCCCAGCCGGGGGCGTCAATCAGGCCGACGTTGCCTGCGAACCGACCGCTGGATTTCTCGGTCAGGTGCCAAAGGCCAAATCCTTTCAACGCCCAGTGCCCAAGGCGTCTGGCCAACATGCCCCAGCTTTCCAGCGCGTCCCGGGGTCCGCCCACCAAATGGCTGCGCTCGGTCGCAAAGAATGCGGTCAGCGCAGGCAGATCATCCAGATGCGGCGCGCGCAGGATCAGGTGTTCGGTTTCAACGGTGGGGATGGTGAACGCGGTCATGCGTAGGCCTCCATCCCGCCATTCACCAGATCCGCAGGCGCGGGGTGCCGCCAAATCCCGGACTTGCCGAATTTGGGGTGGTCATAGTGATACTCGAACTGCGCGCCCAGACGCTTCGCCACGGCCTTGCTGGCATGATTGTCCAGATCAATCAGTGAGATCGCCGTTTCCCACCCCAGAACATCATACGCATAAGACCGTGCAGCCAGTGCCGCCTCGGTCGCATATCCCTTGCCGGTGGCATGGTTCATCAGGGTCCAGCCGATTTCGGGTTCGGGCCAGCCTTCGGGGCACCAAAGCCCGATCCGCCCGACATAAGTGCCCGAGGCTTTTTCCTCAGCGCTCCAGAATCCATAACCGCGCAGGGACCAGTGGCCCAGCAGCGAAGCGATCAGTCGCCATACCTCATCCCGGCGCAGTGGCCCGCCGACGAATTTTGCCGCATCGCTGGCAAAGAACGCGGTATCGGCGTCCAGATCAGCCTCGGACGGCGCGCGCAGGATCAGGCGCTCGGTTTCGAGGGTCGGTATAGCCAAGCCAAGTGTCATGCCTGCACCTCGCTGTACCGCCAGACATACTGGGATGGACCAAAGGTGCTTTCGGCAGCGGAGTCGCGCGTCGCACCCAGACGCTGAGCCAAGGCGTTCGAACGTGTATTGGACTGCGAAACGTAGCTTACGAACCGGCCTGATCCGAGCAAGTCAAATCCGAAATCGCGCACGGCGCCACACGCTTCGGTCGCGTAGCCTTGCATGCGGGACTTGCTCTCGAACAAATAACCAAGCTCGGGCTCGTGATCGTCCCATTCGAGACCAAGAATGACGAAGCCAATGACCTGATCGTCGTCTTTTAACGTGACCGTAAACAGGCCATGTCCATGCAAAAGCCAGCCCGATGTGTAGTAGGAAAACTCGGTCCACGCCTCTTGTGCGCTATCATCAAAGCTTTCCTGACAGATTGATGTCCACACCTGCAGGTCATCCAGAGTGGGCGCACGCAGTACCAGCCGCCGGGTCTGAATGACCGGCAGGGCGGCGCGATATTGCCCTGCTGCCATCGCCGCCTTTCCGGACGGGGGCTGGGTGCAGCGTGCTGGTGTCACTTCTTCTTGCCAAACCCGCTCAGGCCCTGAGGCAGCCCCATGCCGCCGCCTAGGCCGGGCAGTCCGCCGGGCATTTTGCCGCCCATCGCCTTGGCCGCCTGTTCCAGTGCCTTGGGGTCCATGCCGGCTGCCATGTCTTCGGGGCTGGGGCCGCCTTTGCCGAACATGCCCTTCATGGCCTGTTTCAGCATCTTGCCTTTGCCCATCTTGCCCATCTTTTTCATCATGTCCGACATCTGCCGGTGCATCTTGAGCAGCTTGTTGAGGTCGCTGACTTCCATCCCCGAACCGGCTGCAATCCGTTTCTTGCGGCTGGCTTGCAGCAGCTGCGGGTTGGCGCGTTCGCGTTTGGTCATGGACTGGATCAAGGCGATCTGCTGGCGCAGGATCTTGTCGTCCAGACCCGCCTGATCCATTTGCTTGGCCATTTTACCCATGCCCGGCATCATGCCCATCATGCCCTGCATGCCGCCCATCTGGATCATCTGTTCCAGCTGCATCTTCAGGTCGTTCATGTTGAACTGACCTTTGACCATGCGCTTCATCATGCGCTCGGTCTGTTCCATCTCCATCGTTTCCTGGGCCTTTTCGACCAGAGCAACGATGTCGCCCATGCCCAGAATACGTCCGGCGATCCGGTCCGGCTCGAAGGTCTCCAGCGCGTCCATCTTCTCGCCCAGACCGACAAAGCGAATAGGCTTGCCAGTCACTGCGCGCATCGACAGCGCCGCACCACCGCGCCCGTCCCCGTCCATCCGGGTCAGGACCACGCCCGAGATGCCGACCTTGGCGTCGAATTCTTCGGCCACTTCAACGGCGACCTGACCGGTCAGGCCGTCAACCACCAGCAGGGTCTCGCGCGGGTCAACCGCATTGCGGACCTGCTCGACCTCGTCCATCAGCACTTCGTCGATATGCAGGCGACCGGCGGTATCCAGCATATAGACGTCATAGCCGCCCAATGTGGCTTGCTGCTTGGCGCGCTTGGCGATGTCGACGGGTTTCTGGCCCGGTACAATCGGCAGCGTATCAACGCCAACCTGCGCGCCCAGAACCGCCAGCTGGTCCATCGCCGCCGGGCGATAAACGTCGAGCGAGGCCATCAGGACCTTCTTGCCCTCTTTCTCTTTGAGGCGCTTGGCCAGTTTACCAGTGGTGGTGGTCTTACCCGAACCCTGCAAACCGACCATCAGGATCGGGGCAGGCGGGTTGTCGATCTTCAGCTTGCCGGGGTCTTCCTCACCACGCAGGGTATCGACCAGCGCGTCATGTACGATCTTGACGACCTGCTGACCGGGGGTGATCGACTTGGTCACCGCCTGACCGGTTGCTTGGTCCTGCACCTTCTTGACGAATTCACGCGCCACCGGCAGCGAGACGTCGGCCTCAAGCAGGGCAACACGGACCTCGCGCAGGGCGGTCTTGACGTCTTCTTCAGACAGGGCACCCTGTTTGGTCAGCCGGTCAAAGACGCCGGAAAGGCGTTCGGATAGATTTTCAAACATGCCTTCGGCCTCCTTAGCCGGTTATCTGATGGCGCGTCCTAGATAGGATGCGTCGGTTAAATGCACAAACGCCCCCACGGGCGAAACTCGCTGGTGGGGGGCGATCCCTGAACGACTCAAGGGACCGGAAGATCAAGACGCTTCCGGATGTTTGGCGGTCATCTACGCCTCTGGGCTCTGCGAGTCAAGGCAAACGCTTTGAGCATCTGGCCACTTGGTGTAGCGTCCAAAGGTCGGGGTCAGTTTTTGGAGATTGGTCATGAGTCAACCATTGCCGCAGCGCACCAGGGATTATGTCGGTGAAGTCACGAATACCGATATCTGGTCCGACTTCGCGCTCCGTCCCGACGACATCTTTGTCTGCACGCCTCCCAAATGCGGCACCACGTGGACGCAGACGCTGGTACGAATGCTGATCACCAAAACCGCGGATCCAGCCGTGTACAACAACGCGGTCTCACCCTGGCTCGATTGCGGGTTCAGAAATCGTGAGGAGCAGGACAGAATACTTGCCGCACAGACGCACAGGCGATGCATCAAGACCCACACGCCATTGGACGGGATCACCTATTCACCGGATGCGACCTATCTGGTGGTGCATCGTCATCCGGTTGACGTGCATTTCTCGCTGCGCCGCCATGTGGAAAACATGAAAGACGACTGGCTGGACTACCTGTTTCCCGATGATCTGTCCGAAGCCTTCGCGATGTTCCTCGACCGGCCCGCCTCGTCAAAGGGCACTGACGATCTGACACTGGCCTCATACGTCCACCATTACCGTTCATTCCGCGTGTTCCGGCATCTGCCAAACATCCATTTCCTACATTACGCCGAACTCAGCCGCGATTTGCCGGGACAGGTGGCGCGGATCGCAAACATCTTGGGGACCGAGATCGCGCCAGAAATGATCGACGATATCGCTGAGGCCGCAAGCTTTGGTTCGATGAAGGAAAACGCCCGGCGCGCTTCGCAGCAGCCCGGTTTCAAAAGCGCGTTTCAGGATTACGCGCAGTTCTTCTCGTCCGGGACCAGCAACAAATGGGAGGGCAAGCTGACCGCCGATGACATGGCCCGATACGACGCGCGCCTGTCCGAAATGGTGACACCGGCCGATCGGGCCTGGCTGGAGCATGGACAAGTCCTGTAATCGTCAGGCCTGTTCCTTCGTGTCTTCCTGCTGCGCGGGCAGCCATGCGTTGACCGCGTCAACCAGTTTATGCGCGCCGTGCCCGTTCGAGTACGCATCGACAATCGGATGACGCCCTTCGCTCATTCCCTTGTCCAGCACCAGAACCGGGCGATACAGCGTCGAACTGCTGCTGTCGCTGCGGAAAGTCGAGCTTTCAACTTCGGCATGGGACAGGCTGGACAGCTGATGCTCGACCGCTTCATAGCCAAAGACAGACTGCCTGCGGATCAGAATGCGGTTCTTTGTGCGGTCCAGAATGACCTGAACCCGCCGCACGAAAACGCAGAACGCCCCGACACCTAGCCCGCCGCCGATTAGTGCAAAGAACAGCCCGAACCAGATATTCTCGCCGCCGTCACTGACCATGACCAGCCCTGCGCCGACAAAGGTCAGTATGAAAAAGACCAGCATGATCCCGATGAACCAGGGCGAGTCGGCAAGGATCAGTTGGGTCGGAGTGTTTCGTGTGACTTTCATGGCGGCACGCTAGCACCGTTTTCTGCTCTGCCCCAGCTTGAATTCGCCGCCATGTTGCGCGATGAGCGCTACAAACAGGAGGGCCCCATGGACGCATCATCCACATTTCAGGATACATTGCCGCTCAGTTCTGACGCGCTGTTGGCGCAGCTGGATGACTGGGGGCTGCCCTACCGCCTGCATACCCATGTTCCTTTGCGTACGGTCGAGGACTCCAAGGCCGTAGAAGGCCAGTTCATGGTGCCGGGCGAGAACGCGTTGCGGGTCAAGAACCTGTACCTGCGCGACAAGAAAAAGCGCAACTACCTGGTGACGCTGGAACAAAGCCGCGAGATTGACCTCAAGGCGCTGGGCGCAGAACTGGGTGTCGGCACCCTGTCTTTCGGTTCGGCAGACCGGCTGTTGCAGAACCTTGGTATTCGCCCCGGTGCGGTCAGCCCGCTGGCGATGATCAACGGTGTGCAGAACAATGTGCAATTCTTCATGGACGCCGCCGCCCAAGGGGCCGAGGTGATTTATATGCACCCGTTGGTCAATGACCGTACCGTTGTGATGAAACAATCCGACGTGATGGCGTTCTTCGATCGCATCGGTTGCACCATTACGTGGCTGCACTGATCACTCAAGCGCCAGTTTCAGCGCGGCGGCGACATGCGCGGCGGACGGGTTGATGAACAGGTGCCCATCGGCCTCGAATACCGGGTCATCTAGATACTTTGGAAAGGCCAGCGGCAGCTCGGTACAGGCCAGCAGGATGGCGGTTCCGGGACGGGCGTGTTTGTTGCAAAAGGCCAGCAGCCTTGCGCGCGCCGCATCAGAGGCACCACCGTAGAAATCACTGTCGATCATCGCCTGCATCTCGGAAATCTCGGGGTCGGGCAGCCGCGCATTTGCGGTGATGCCCTCGGCCGCCAGACGATCCGCATAGTTGGTGGCCTGCATTGTCACGGTTGTTCCCAGCACCAATGCGTTTGACACGCCTGTGCTGGCCGTGGCCTCTGCCGTTGCATCGAAAATGCTGAGGATGGGCATGGAAACACCCTGTCTGATCGCGTGCAGCCGCGCGTGCGGGGTGTTGGACGCTATGATGCCAAAATCGCATCCTGCGCGCTCCAGCGTCAGCAGCGCGTCGCGAAACACCGCATCAAACGCCGCCCAGCTGGCTTCGTCCCCGGCGACACCCCGCAAGGCGCGGGTCTTGGCCTGTGTGACGGACTCGATGGTCATGGCAGGGATCGGCAGGGGCGCGCCGTGGCCGCGCGCCGCAAAGTGACGCCCGGCACCCTCGGCAATGGCACGGTAATAGTCCACGGTCGAAGCCCAGCCTACACCGCCCAGAATTCCGATCTTTTTCATGCGCGCCATCCAGTCCGCCAGTTCCATCTGACCAGCAGACTGGACGTTTCAGGGCTCAATGACCAGAGGCGATCAGGCCGCCAGTTCTGTCACCGCCTTTTTGGCGCTTTCCAGCGCGGCTTCGGGGTTCACCGCCATCTGATCCGCAGCGATGACCGCTACATCATGGATGCCGATAAAGCCCAGAACGTGACGCACATAGTTGGTGGCAAAGTCGATCTCTGATCCGACGGCAGTACCGCCCGACGCGATTGCCAGAATGGCGCGTTTACCCTCCAGCAACCCTTTTGGGCCGTTCTCCGAATAGGAAAAGGTCAGGCCCGCGCGAGCGACCAGGTCGATCCAGGCCTTGAACGCAGCGGGGACCGAGAAGTTGTAGATCGGCAGGCCGATAACGATGGTATCGGCCTCTTGCAATTCGGTCACCAGCGCGTCCGAAAGGGCCAGCCGGTCGCGCTGCAGGTCGTCGCGCTGCTCGGCCGGGGTAAAGTTGGCGGCGATCCAGTCTTCGGTCAGCAGGGGCAGGGGGGTAGCCAGGTCGCGGCGGATGATGCGGTCCGCACCCAACTGCCGGACGATGCTGTCAGACAGGTCGCGGGTGGTCGAAGCCACGCGGCGGGCAGAGGCGTCGATATGCAGGATGGTTTTAGCCATTTTCTGGGTCCTTAAGGTCAGGGTAATCTTGTTCTGATCCCAATATGGCTGTTGCGTTTGCGAACAAAACTCGGATACATCAACAGTTATTGTTGGAAATTGCACAGAACGGTGTGACGATGGACAATTGGGATGAGGTGAGGACCGCCTATCAGGTGGCGCGTATGGGAACCGTCAGCGGTGCGGCCGAGGTTCTGGGCGTGCACCACGCCACGGTGATCCGCCACATCGACGCGATCGAGGCCCGGTTGGGTGTCAAACTGTTCCAGCGCCATGCGCGGGGATACACCCCGACCGAAGCGGGCGACGATTTGCTGCGCGTGGCGCAGGCTACCGAAGACCAGTTCAACCAGCTTGTCGGCCGGATGAAGGGGCGCGGTGACGATGTGTCCGGCGAACTGGTGGTGACGTCGCTGGGCTCCATCGCGCCATTGGTGGTGCCGACGCTGACCGAATTTCAAAAGATGCACCCCGAGCTGATCGTGCGCTACCTGACCGGAGACCGCCTGTTCCGGCTGGAATATGGCGAGGCGCATGTTGCAATCCGTGCGGGATCGGCCCCGGATCAACCCGACAACGTTGTGCAACCTTTCCGGCAGGAAGAAGTCGGCCTCTATGCCAGCACCTCGTATATCGAACGGCACGGCAAACCCTCAGGCATCGAGGATTTCGGAAACCACCACTTCGTCAGCTCTGACGATGAAAGCAGCCGCGCGCCGTTCACCCGGTGGCTGCGCAACACGGTATCCGCCGACCGCATCACCTTTCGCTGCACCAACAATTTCTGTATGCGCGAGGCCGTTCTGGCCGGGGCTGGTATCGGCTTCATGGCCCGTTGGGAGGCCGCCCGTCATGACACTCTGGTCGAAGTGATCGACCCGCTTCCGGAATGGTTCGGCAACCTGTGGCTGGTGACCCATGTGGACCTGCACCGAACGACCAAGGTGCAAGCGTTCCTGAGTTTTCTGAAAGAAGCCTCCAAAGGCTGGTGCCCATGAACCCGCAGATGCGTGGCCATCTGGCCATGCTGGCCTTTTCGGCCCTAGTCGCAGGCAGCTTCTCGCTGGGGTCGATGATTGCCAACGAAATTGCTCCGGCGGCCTTGAATGCGGTGCGCTTTGCCATTGCGGCTGTGGTGATTGGTGTGGCGGCACTGGCGACAACCGGTCTGCCCCGCAGTGCCGCACAGGCGCCTTGGCGGTATCTGGTGCTGGGCGGGTTGTTCGCCACCTACTTTGTCCTGATGTTTTACGGGCTGCAAACCGCCCCGCCGGTCAGCGCTGCCGCGGTTTTCACCCTGACCCCCGTTGTCTCGGCCATTGCGGGTTGGGTCCTGCTGCGCCAGATCACCACGCCGCGCATGGCAATGGCTCTGACCATCGGTGCGATTGGGGCGCTATGGGTGATCTTTCGGGCCGACTGGCAGATGTTCCGCGCCTTCCAGATCGGCGGGGGCGAGATCATCTATTTCTGGGGATGTGTCGCGCACGCGATCTATACCCCCATGATCCGCAGGCTGAACCGCGGAGAACCTGCCGTCGTGTTCACGTTCGGAACGCTGGTTGCCGGGTGCCTGTTATTGGTCTTGTTCGGCTGGTCCGACCTGAAGGCGACCGATTGGGCAGCTCTTCCCGCCATTGTCTGGATCGGGTTGTTCTATATCTCATT
This sequence comes from Ruegeria sp. AI2, assembly GCF_056541275.1. Taxonomy (NCBI): domain Bacteria; kingdom Pseudomonadati; phylum Pseudomonadota; class Alphaproteobacteria; order Rhodobacterales; family Roseobacteraceae; genus Ruegeria; species Ruegeria sp. AI2. The sequence goes on along the minus strand of NZ_JBQFYB010000004.1, from coordinate 39,651 downwards.
CTTCGCAACAGCGGCCAGTTTCGTTCTGGTGCAATTCTCCTCGCTTCGGCTGCCGTCGGCCAAGGTCATGGCCTATACCTATCTGGTGCCAAGCTGGGTGATCCTGTGGGAAATCGCGCTGGGCAAACCTGTCCCGACGGGATTGATCCTGGGCGGTGTGGCGCTGACGGTCATTGCCCTGCTGATGCTGCTGAAAGAAGAGGCCCCGCGCCCCAGCCCCCAACGCCGGGCAGCTGAATAAGGCCGCTCCCGGTCTGAAACCGGTACGGATTGCCCACGAATTCCAAAGGCAAAATCTGTTGAGCCAGATCAAGGCAGGCCCTTGGTCTCAGGACTACCTTGGAAGGCGGACAAAAGGAGGAGATTATGTTCAAACATATCATGCTGCCGATTGACCGCCACCTGCCGCCCGAGGTTCGAAAGGCCGCAGATGTCGCCGCGCAGGTGGCAAAATGGCAGGGCGCCAAGATCACTCTGGTCAGTGTCAGCGGGGCCCATATGGGTGCATCCTCGGAAACCGAGGCCGAGATAGACAAGCAACTGGCCGACTTCACCGAACAGCTTGCATCAGAAGGCGCGGCCGAAGTTGCCGTGCGCAAGATACACTCGGTCGATGTTGCTGCCGAAGTGGACAGCGACCTGACCCGCGCAGCGGAAGAGATCGGTGCAGATCTGATCATCGTGGGCACCCATGCGCCCCGGATCACCGACTACATCTTTTCCAGCCACGCCGGATATCTGGCCAAACATGCCAGCATGTCGGTCTTTGTGGTGCGCTAGGTCTCGTCCGAGATCGGAAGCTCGACTTCCAGAAACCGTTCGAACGCATCCAGGTTGATGGGTTCGAACTGACCGAACCCCTGCATCCAGACCGAAGCGGTGCGCAGCGCGTCGGGTTCCAGCTTGCACCATTTCACCCGGCCGCGCTTTTCCTGTGATATCAGCTTGGCTTTGGTCAGGATGACCAGATGTTTCGAGATCGCCGCCAGCGACATCTCGAACGGCTCGGCCACATCCGTCACGGCCATATCGTCCTCCAGCAGCATCGCCAGAATGGCGCGGCGGGTGGGGTCGGCAAGGGCTGCAAACACGGTGTCGAGATCGTTGGACATGGGTCTTTCCTAATGGGCGAGAACCCGTTTGACAATTTCCCCCATCACGTCACTGTTCAGCGGCGATGCGCAAAGGGGGCGGCTATGGCGCTGAAATACTGGCTGGTGATCTGCGTCCTTGGCATCGGGTGGGGCATGTCTTTCATGTTCAACGCCATATTGCTGCGCGAACTTGGGCCGCTATCCGTATCGTTGGGACGCGTTGCATTTGGGGCGCTGGGCTGTTGGATCTATGTGATTGCAGCCCGCATGCCGGTTCACCTGACACTCCGGCGCGCCATCGGTCTGCTGGGGTTCGGGGCGCTCAGCTATGCAGCACCATTTGCGTTCTATGCGCTTGGGCAGCAGCATATCGCGTCCGGCGTCGCAGGGATCGTGAATGCAACAACACCGGCCTTTGCCGTCATCGTTTCGCATTTCTGGCCGGGAAGCGAGCGTGCGACGCTGTTGAAATCCCTTGGCGTGTTGTGCGGCTTCATCGGGATTGTCGTGTTGTCCGTCCCGATTTTGCGCAATGGCGAAACCTCTCAGTTCTGGGCGGTTCTGCTGACACTGTGCGCGCCGATCTGTTACGCGTTTTCCGTCAACATTGCGCGGGCCTTCCGCGACATGCAGCCGGTGGTGCTGGTCGCCCTGGCCCTGACGGGGGCGGCCTTGGCAATTTTACCCCTGGCGCTTTGGCGTGAAGGCCTGCCGGTGATCGAGCACACTGAAACATGGCTTTCGTTGCTGATGATCGGTTTTGTGCTGACCTCGGCCGCTTTCATTGCCTTCTACTGGTTGCTGCCCAGGGTCGGGCCAACCAACATTTCGACCGTCACACTGATCGCGCCAGTTTCCGCTCTGATACTTGGAACCTGGGTTCTGGGGGAAACTCTGCAACCCGAACATTTGATGGGCATGGCGGCGATTTTTGCCGGGCTCTTGCTGATCGACGGACGTCTTGTTCGACACCTGTGGCCTCAGCGCACGCACAAAGATCAACCAAAAGGTTGAATATGGGTTTTTGGGTGATTGTTGCCGTTCAGGGCATGGGCAAGCAATTCGGCTGGACGAGTTAACCAGTAATAACAGTTTAAAAACAACACACTAACCTGCGTCATTTCACGCCATCAACGCCGTTGACTCTGCGCCTTTCGCGCCTTAGCACCATGCGCAAGACAGCGCGAGGATTCCGTCCGTGACCGATGACGACCAAAAGCAGCGTATGGCGCAGCTTGAGGCCAAGATCGACGCGGCGAAAAAGGCCAGACAACCGGCTGCCCGCGCTGACAGTGACATATCCGGGGGCGAGCTTGCCTGGAGGATGGTCATCGAAATGGTTTCCGGTCTGGGGATCGGATTTGGCATCGGATACGGGCTGGACAGCCTGCTCGGGACAATCCCGATCTTTCTGGTGCTGTTCACATTGCTGGGCCTTGTCGCGGGCGTGAAGGTTATGCTCCGCAGCGCGAAAGAGGTTCAAGATAAACAAGCGGCCCATATGCAGGCCGAAAAGGACGAGAGGGACTGAACGTGGCAAGCGAGACCACCGCAGCACACGGCGCCGAAGGCGCAGACCACGCAGCAGAAGCCAGCAGCCTGGTGTTTCACCCGATGGACCAGTTCATCGTCAAGCCGCTGTTCGGTGGCGAGATTGCCTGGTACACCCCCACCAACGTGACCCTGTGGCTGTTCCTGGCCATCGTGGCGATCTTTGGCCTGCTGGTTCTCAGCACATCAAAGCGCGCCATCGTCCCGACCCGGATGCAGTCGATTGCGGAACTGGCCTATGGTTTCATCTACAAGATGCTGGAAGACATCTGCGGCAAGGACGGTGTCAAGTACTTCCCCTATGTCATGACCCTGTTCATGTTCATTGTGACCGCAAACTTCCTGGGCCTGATCCCGACCTCGTTCACCACCACATCGCATTTCGCCGTGACCATCCCGCTGGCGCTGGCCGTGTTCCTGACCGTGACCATTCTGGGTTTCGTCAAGAACGGTGCCGCGTTCCTGGGCCTGTTCTGGGTCTCCAGCGCGCCGCTGGCGCTGCGCCCGATCCTGGCGATTATCGAGCTGATCTCGTACTTCGTACGCCCGGTCAGCCACTCCATTCGTCTTGCCGGTAACGTCATGGCTGGCCACGCGGTGATCAAGGTGTTTGCAGGCTTTGCCGCGATTTCCCTGATTTCGCCCGTGTCGGTTCTGGCGATCACCGCAATGTACGGTCTCGAGGTCCTGGTGGCCTTCATTCAGGCCTACGTATTCACCATTCTGACCTGTGTTTATCTGAAAGATGCGCTGCATCCTTCGCACTAAGGTCCGATAACCCAACATCGAAACTTCCAATTCGTAAGGAGATACATCATGGAAGGCGATCTCGCACACATCGGCGCAGGCCTGGCAGCAATCGGTTCCGGCGCAGCCGCAATCGGGGTGGGCAACGTTGCAGGCAACTTCCTGGCCGGCGCCCTGCGCAACCCTTCGGCGGCTGCTTCGCAGACCGCAACCCTGTTCATCGGTATCGCATTCGCAGAAGCCCTGGGGATCTTCGCATTCCTGGTCTCGCTGCTGCTGATGTTCGCCGTCTAATCTGCGGAACCTGATCCTTACGCGCAGGTGGGTCCAAGCCATAGCGGCCCACCTGTTGTAAAGACAACGTTCCGACGGAGGACATCATGGCGACTGAACCCATTAGCGAAGAAGTAGTTGGCGCGTGCGTTGACTCGCATGGCTCTGCCATCGGGATGCCGCAGCTCTGCTTCGATTGGTTCCCCAACCAGATTTTCTGGCTGGTCATTACGCTGGTCGTCATCTTTCTGGTCCTGTCTCGCGTGGCTCTGCCCCGCATCGCGGCAATCCTGGCCGAGCGCCGGGGGACCATTACAAATGACCTGGCTGCGGCCGAAGATCTGAAGGCCAAAGCGGTCGAGGCCGAAGAGGCCTATAACAAGGCGCTGGCCGATGCCCGTGCCGAAGCGCAGCGTATCGCGGCAGAAGCACGCGCAGAAATCCAGGCTGGTCTGGATGACGCGATTGCAAGGGCGGATGCGGAAATCGCTGCAAAGGCGGCTGAATCGGAAAAGGCAATTGCCGAAATCCGTGCCGGTGCGCTGGAAAGCATTCAAGTGGTCGCCAAGGATACGGCGGCTGAACTGGTCACCGCGCTGGGCGGCGAGGCGGATGCCAAAGCCATCGACAGTGCCATTGACGCGCAGATGAAAGGATAAGTGACATGCGGAACACTCTTGCCCTTATCCTGACCGTTGGTGCCGCCAGCCCCGCGCTGGCTGCAAGCGGCCCGTTCTTCTCGCTTGGCAACACCGACTTTGTCGTCCTTCTGGGCTTCATCGTTTTCATCGCGGTCCTGTTCTACTTCAAGGTGCCGGGCATGATCGGCGGAGCGCTGGACAACCGTGCCGAAGGCATCAAGGCCGAGCTGGACGAAGCCCGCGCCCTGCATGAAGAAGCACGCAGCCTGCTGGCCTCGTACGAGCGCAAGCAGCGTGAAGTGCAGGCACAGGCTGATGCGATTGTCGAGGCGGCCAAACAGGACGCGGTTCTGGCTGCGGACCAGGCGAAAGTCGATCTCGAAAAGTCGATCGAACGCCGTCTGGCTGCTGCGCAGGACCAGATTGCCTCGGCCGAAGCCTCGGCTGTGAAAGACGTGCGCGATCAGGCCGTTTCGGTTGCGATTGCCGCTGCCAGCTCGGTTCTGGCCAAGCAGATGACAGCCGCGCAGGCGAACAAGCTGATCGAGGCCTCGATCGCAGATGTGGGCGCCAAGCTGCACTGACGGGGACACCGACAGGTAAAAAACGCAGATGACCCGAGAGCATTGCGCTGTCGGGTCTTTTGTTTTGATGACGGGGCTGATTGTATTGACGGCAACATCACCCGGATTCTGTACCCTTCTGAGGGTCTGAAGGTCGCCTTCGGGATCCACGGGTGCAAAAAGAACAGGGAAAGACGGGCCGTGGCAGGCGAAGACGTTTCGATGAATATTGTTGGGGTGGTCAGGAACGGCGGGGCCGCGCTGATCGAAAGCATCAACAGGATCGAAGACCTGACCACCCGCTTGCACCGCTATTCCGTGACCATCGCGACAAACGACAACACTGATCGCACAGATCGGGTTTTGTCCGAATTCGCGCGCCGCGACCCGAAAGTGGACCTTGTCCGCATGGACGGTCTGGCCTCCAGACTGCCAGACCGCGTCGAGCGGATTACGGCGGCCAGAAATGCTGTCCTCAACAGGCTGGAAGAACGCGACAGCGGTCACGACCTGACATTGGTGCTTGATCTGAACGGGCCGAATGTCTGTCTGGACGCTCAGACGGTTCTGACGGCTGCACAACGGTCCGTACCACGCTGGGAAGGTGTCTTTGCCAATTCCAAACCGGCCTATTACGATATCTATGCTCTGCGCTGTGCGGGCTGGTGTGACGAAGACGTCTGGCAAAGAATTCGGACAACGCGCAAGCCCCTGTTCGGGCGCCGTAAGTGGCGGAAAGTTCTGCTGAAATCAGCAGTTTTCGACCGCCAGTACCACATTCCGTCCGATATGCCCCTGATACCGGTCGACAGCGCCTTTGGCGGTGCAGGATTGTACAAGACCCGCGCCTTGCGTGGCCTGCGCTATTCCTGCCGGGATGAAAAAGGCGACCTCGTGTGCGAACATGTGATGCTGCACAAACACCTCAGGGACCGGGGCGCGCGGCTGTTCATCGACCCGGCCCTGACAACCATCGCCCCGAATGACGATCTGGGCGAAGGCAGCGGCGCACCTTTCCCGTCACACCTGATCCAGCCCGAGACCGGGGCCGCCTGATCCCTGAGGGCACTTGGAAAGCGCTAGGCCTGACGGGTTTCGTGCTGCAACCTTTGCTGCGCAACAGCCTCGTTCCGCTCGGCCTTCTGCTGATCGATCATGCAGCGTTCGACAAAGCTCAGATGCGTTTCGACGGCCTGACGTGCGGCTGCCGGATCGCGGGCCTGAAGGGCCGCGTTGATAGTGCTGTGCTGGTCCAGAATGGCCTCGCGGGTCGCGCGCTGCCGGAACATTGTTCGTCGGTTATAGAACACGCCTTGCACCAGTAGGTCATACATCGACCGCATCATATGCAGCATCACCACATTGTGGCTGGCCTCGATGATGGCCATATGAAACTCGGCATCCAGCTGCGCCTCTTGGTCCGCAGCGTTCCGGTCATGGGCTGCCCGCATCTTGTCATAGATCGTCTGAACAACCTTTAGGTCGCTTTCTGATCCCAGCCGCGCGGCCCGTTCCGCCGCCAGCCCCTCCATGTCGCGGCGAAAGGACAGGTAATCGAATACGGCCTCGTCATGGCTGCTGAACAACCGGATCAGCGCCGGCGAAAAGGCCGAGCCCAAAACCTCGGCCACATAGATCCCGGAGCCGGCTTTTGTTGTCAGCAACCCCTGTTCCTGAAGCTCGGACACCGCATCGCGCAGAGACGGGCGCGACACGCCCATCCGTTCGGCCAACTCACGCTCGGGCGGCAGGCGCTCCCCGGGGCGCAGGATGCCGCGCAGGATCAACAGCTCGATCTGGCGAACGACCGCAAGCGACAGTTTTTCCGTCTGAACTTTCTGAAAAGGCATGATCCGTTCCGAAATTGGTCAACTCATTTGACCATGGACAAGGGGGCTGTTCAAGAATACCCGGTCACATCCGCTGAAATATTAGGTCAGAAGTGTTGACTTTAATTTGAGAAAGCATAGGCTGCGCCGAAATGAGATCGGAGGAGCCTCATGTCCCATCACCCTTTGTTTGCCACCCGGGCTTCCCGGATGAAGGCGTCAGAAATCCGCGAGCTGCTGAAACTGCTCGATCAGCCCGGCATCATTTCCTTTGCCGGTGGCATTCCGGACCCCGCGCTTTTTCCCGCCGAGGCTTTCGCACAGGCGTTTCAGCAGGCATTGGGGCCGGACATGCAGGCGCAGGCGCTGCAATATTCGGTCAGCGAAGGCTATGCCCCCCTGCGCCGGTGGTTGGTGCAGCACATGCGCGAGATCGGAGTGGAATGTGACATGGACAACGTCCTGATCACCTCGGGCTCGCAGCAGGCGCTGGATTATCTGGGCAAGCTGTTCCTGTCCCCCGGCGACACGGCCTTGGTCGGGTGGCCCACTTATCTGGGTGCTCTTGCCGCGTTCAACGCGTATGAGCCGCGCTTTGACCGGCTTAATGGCAACAAGGGGGCCGATGAATTCAAGGCTGCGGCAGGGGATGGCGCCGTGAAATTCGCCTATCTGTCGCCCGATTTTGCCAATCCGACAGGCGAAACCCTGACCCGCCCGGGTCGTGAGGCATTGCTGGACCTGACCGACGAACTGGACTGCGCGTTGATCGAAGACGGCGCCTATCAGGCACTGCGCTATGACGGTGATCCGATCCCGCCGATCCTGGCTTTGGAACAGGCACGAAAGGGGTCGATCGAAAACTGCCGGACGATCTATTGTGGCAGCTTCTCGAAAACCCTGTCACCGGGTCTGCGCATGGGGTGGTTGGTTGCGGCCAAGCCGATCATCTCGCAGATGGTTCTGCTGAAACAGGCGGCGGATCTGCATTCGGCGACCATCAACCAGATGGCCGTGCATCAGGTGGCGGAAGCGTGCTTTGACACCCATATCCCGAAAGTGCGCGACACTTACCGCGCGCGCCGTGATGCGATGCTGGATGCGCTGCAACAGCACATGCCCGACGGGGTGGCGTGGACGCGCCCCGAAGGCGGCATGTTCGTCTGGGTGACACTCCCCGCCGGGATCAGTGGGTCTGACCTGCTGGCGCATGCGCTGGATACGGTGAAAGTGGCCTTTGTGCCGGGGCAGGCGTTTTTCCCAGACGGCAGCGGGGCAAACACGATCCGGCTCAGCTTCTCGAACTCGGACGAGGCGACGATCCGCGAAGGTATCCTCCGGTTGGGCCAAGTTCTGCGCGCCTGACGTCCGGAAAGGTTCTGTTAACCAAATTGCTGCAACTCTGCGGCATGATCCGGTTTCTCGCTCCGCTCCTGCTGGCCGCCTGCGCCGCCGGGACCCCGCATTTCCGCGACGTTCCGGCCACCCGCGTGGCGGTGAACGGCAGTGTGTTCGACGTGCGCGTGCGCGGCGATCTGGCCGAGGCGGTGCGGATCAACGCGCAATACGCCCCGCGGCTTGGCCCTGTTCGGGATCGCGCCGCGCTGGCCATGGCGCAGGTTTCGGGCTGCCCGATCCTCGACGTGCTGGGCGACGCGGCTGTCACGGTTGGTGTTCTGGGGTGTGACCGCGAGGCGGGGGAACGGCTCCTGCTGACTGCCGTCTCGACGCCCCGATATGAATGTATCGACTATGGCATCTATGAAAATGTCGGGGGCAGTACCGGGTATCAGGTCTTTGAATGCAGCCCATACTGACATACGCGTGTTCCTGCGCATTTCGGCAAGATGTTGTGGATAACTTGCACTGATATCCTATATCCTGCGCAACTGCGTTGACTCGGACCCCATCCCTTGCGCAGACTTTCAATTCATAGGAATCACGGGACACGCGGCCATTGCGTTTCAGCAAGCTCAAACTGACCGGCTTCAAAAGCTTTGTTGATCCGACCGATCTGATCATCGCGGACGGGTTGACCGGTGTGGTGGGTCCGAACGGCTGTGGCAAGTCCAACCTTCTGGAAGCCTTGCGCTGGGTGATGGGCGAAAACCGCCCCAAATCCATGCGCGGCGGCGCGATGGAGGATGTGATCTTTGCCGGTGCCGCCACACGGCCCGCCCGCAATTTCGCCGAAGTTGTCCTGACCATGGACAATTCCGAACGTCTGGCGCCTGCGGGGTTCAACGACACCGACCAGCTTGAAATCGTGCGCCGGATCACCCGCGATGTCGGCAGCGCCTACAAGACCAACGGCAAGGATGTGCGCGCGCGCGATGTGCAGATGCTGTTCGCGGATGCTTCGACCGGTGCCCATTCCCCCGCGCTTGTGGGGCAGAACCGCATCGCCGAGCTGATCAGCGCCAAACCCCGCGCCCGCCGCCGCATTCTGGAAGAGGCCGCCGGGATCTCGGGGCTCTATCAACGCCGGCATGAGGCCGAGCTGAAGCTGAAAGCGACCGAGTCCAACCTGACCCGCGTCGATGACGTGCTCGAGCAGTTGGGCGGGCAGCTTGCGCAACTGGCCCGTCAGGCCCGTCAGGCCGCACGCTATCGCGAAATCGGCGAACAGCTGCGTCAGGCCGAGGGAATGCTGCTCTATCGCCGCTGGAAAGAGGCCGACATGGCCCGCCAGCAGGCCGAAGACAAGCTAAGGGACCGGATTTCCGAGGCCTCCCGCGCCGAGGCCGAAGCCCGCGCGGCCGCCGCGAAAAGGGCCGGGATCGAAGAAACCCTGCCGCCCCTGCGCGAGGAAGAGGCCATCGCCGCCGCTGTCCTGCAACGCCAGCAGGTGCAGCGCGATCAACTGACCGATCAGGAAACCCGCGCGCGCCAGACCATTGAAACGCTGACCAGCCGCATCCATCAGCTCGGCAAGGATATCGAACGGGAAACCGGCCTGAACCGCGATGCGGGCCAGATGATCGAACGGCTGGAATGGGAAGCCCGCGAACTGGCCAAGGCCGCTGAAGGGCATGATGCGAAGGTGGCGGAAGCCGCAGAAATCGCCCGCGAAGCGGCTTCGATCCTTCAGGACCGCGAAGACCACCTGTCGCAGCAGACCGAGGATATGGCGCGTCTTGTCGCCCGTCACCAGTCGGCGCAGCGTCTGGTCGAAGACAGCCGCAAGACGCTGGCCCGCTCCGAGGGGGAAGAGGAAAAAGCCCGGCTGGCGGTGGATGAGGCCAAAACAGCTCTGACCCGTGCCAGCGAGGCGTTCGAAACCGCGCAGGAAAGCGAGGAAGAAGCCCGCGAAGCCGCCGAGGCCGCCGAAGAGGCGCTGGCCGCCGCGGATGAGCTGCGCAATGAAACGCAGGCCCGCGAAGCCGAGGCACGCGCGCAACGGTCCGAGGCCGAAGGCGAATTGGGTGCAATCCGCGCCGAAACCACCGCGCTTGCCAAGCTGGTGGACCGCGACACGGCCGAGGGCGGGCAGGTGATGGACCTGCTGCGCGTGGAACCGGGTTTTGAGAAGGCGCTGGGTGCTGCGCTTGCCGATGACCTCCGTGCGCCGCTGGTCGAAGGTGACGGCCCGTCCGGCTGGGTTCAGGTGGCAGGGTATGACAGCGATCAACCCTTGCCCGATGGGGTCGACCCGCTGGCGCTGCACGTGTCGGGGCCGGACAGGCTCAGCCGTCGTATCGCGCAGATCGGGCTGGTCGATGCGGATCAGGGCGCGCGGTTGCAGGCGTCGTTGAAGCCGGGCCAGCGTCTTGTGTCCCGCTCGGGCGATCTGTGGCGCTGGGACGGGTTCCGCGCCTGGGCCGAGGATGCGCCAAGTGCGGCGGCGCTGCGACTGGAGCAGCTCAACAAGCTTGAGGCGCTGAAACAGGAACTGGCCCGCACCGAGGCGCAGGCCGACGGCGCCCGCGCCGCGCATGAAACCCTGTCGCGGCAACTGGCGGACGTGACCGAGGCCGACCGACGCGCGCGCGAAGCCCGCCGTGCCGCTGATCAGCGCATGGCCGAAACCGCACGCCAGCTCAGCCGCGCCGAGGCGGATCGCAACCTTGCGCAGGGCAAGCTGGAAACACTGGCCCTTGCCGTGGATCGCCACAAGGAAGATGCCATGTCCGCCCGTGTGCAGCTGCGCGAAGCCGAGGCGGCGCTGAACGATCTGGGTGACCTCGACAGCGCCCGCGCCGAGGTTGAGGACATCAAACAGACGGTCGAGGCGGCGCGGATCACCATGCTGACCCACCGCTCGACCCATGATGAGCTGCGCCGTGAAGGCGATGCCCGTACCCGTCGCACGCAGGAGGTCACCAAGGATCTCAGCGGCTGGCGGCACCGTCTGGAAACGGCAGAGAAACGGATTTCGGAACTGGCCGAGCGCAAGGAAAGCTCGGAAGAGGAACTGACCGAGGCCATGGCCGCCCCCGGCGAAATCGCCGAGGCGCGGGAAGAGTTGAACGAGTTGATCGAAGCCGCCGAAGCCCGTCGGGCCGACGCCGCCGACAAGCTGGCCGAAGCAGAAACACAGTTGCGCGAAGTGGTGACGGCCGAGCGTGAGGCGGAACGCCTGGCCTCGGAAGCTCGCGAAAACCGCGCCGCAGCCGAGGCGCGCAGTGACGCAGCAAAGGAAAGCGTGCTTGCGGCAGCAGAACGAATTGCCGAAGACCAGCAACTGACCCCGAACCAGCTGCTGAACCAGCTGGACGTAAACCCCGACCAGATGCCCGCCGCGGATGCGCTAGAGGCCGAAGTGAACCGCCACAAGCGCCAGCGTGACGCCATGGGCGCAGTGAACCTGCGGGCCGAGGAAGACAGCAAGGACGTTCAGGAAGAATTCGACACGCTCAGCAGTGAAAAGGCCGATCTGGAAGAGGCGATCAAAGCCCTGCGAAGCGGCATCTCCAGCCTCAACCGCGAAGGCCGCGAACGTCTGCTGACCGCTTTTGAACAGGTGAACTCGAACTTCGCGATGCTGTTCAAGCACCTCTTTGGCGGGGGCGAGGCCAATCTGGTCATGGTCGAAAGCGACGACCCGCTGGATGCGGGACTGGAAATCATGTGCCAGCCGCCGGGCAAGAAGCTCTCGACCCTCAGCCTGCTGTCGGGCGGCGAACAGACGCTGACCGCGACCGCGCTGATCTTTGGCGTTTTCCTGGCCAACCCGGCCCCGATCTGTGTGTTGGACGAGGTTGACGCGCCGCTGGACGATGCCAATGTCACCCGTTTTTGTGACCTGCTGGACGAGATGTGCCGCCAGACCGACACCCGTTTCCTGATCATCACCCACCACGCGGTGACCATGGCACGCATGGATCGTCTGTTCGGCGTCACCATGCAGGAACAGGGCGTCAGCCAGCTGGTTTCGGTCGACCTGAAAAAGGCCGAGCAGATGGTGGCCTGACCGCTCACCGCAACGTTATGATGATTGCAGGCATAACGCGCTACCTTGGCCTCATGACGCGTTTCCTGATCCCCGCCCTCATCGCCGCCACTTCGGTTGTCGCCGCTGAATGGCCCGTCAAATCCGGCGATGTCCCGCTGACAGTGGCCGAGCTTGACGCCCTCGCGGGCCAGACACTGACCTTCTACGATGATGGTCAGGCCAAGTTTTCGGCGGGGGGCGCTTATTCCTATACCTACGCGGGCGGGGGGTCTGCATTCGGAACCTACTCCATCGCCGATGACGGTTCCGTCTGCATCGCGTATCGCAACGGGTTTAGCCGCTGCGACCTGTATGTCCACAGTGGCGAGCGGCTGATCCTGATCGATCAGAAAGGGGATAGGTACCCAGTGCGGCCCAAATAAAGAAGTCACAATTTGGGCCGGCCATGTTGGCAACGGACCAACCCGCGCAGCAATCTGAACCCGCGGCAGACGTCAACGGCCATGCCGGGAACAACGCAAATACACGCGCCCAATGAGGGGCCAGAACCAAACTGTGGGCACCTCGACACAACGCGCTGGCGCAAGGCAGGGTAAGTCGCGCCAAAACAGCAGCCGCGGTTGACGAGCCACACACCGCTTCGTTAGTGCAGCAGCGATCCCGTTTTGGCTTTGGGCAAGAGGTGCTGTTTTGGATTTTCAAGTTGCAAGTTTCTGGTTTGGTGCGCCGTTATCTTGCGTTGAAAGAGTATGCATTCAGTCCTTTCTGGATCATGGCTATGTCTTCCATCTGTACGTGCTGGATATGAACATAGATGTTCCCGACGGCGTCGTCGTTCATGATGCCCGGGAAATCTATACAGATGAAACCACCGAAAACCTGACCGGTGGCCGGAGACGGATGGCGGTCTATTCAGACATCTTCCGGATCCACATGTTGCAAAAAACCGACTATGTGTGGGTTGATCTGGATATCTACTGCGTCCGGCCGCTGGATGTTCCACCGGACTATCTGTTTGGTGTCGTCTGGCGCAACAAGGCGATGAACAATTGCGTGTTGCGCCTTCCCAAGACATCTCTGGCCTTGAAGCTGATCCTGAATTTCCTTGAGTCAGAAGTCCCGATCCCGTTTTGGTTGGGCAGTGATCACATCGAAAAACTGGTCAAACGCTATGAGGCGGGCGAGATAATCACGCTCTACGATCTTCCGTGGACGACAACCGGCCCAAGTGTGACCCGCTGGGCGCTGGGGGTCACTGGTGAAATCGACCGAGGCCAGCATTGGCATTTGTATTGGCCGCGTCGCGGGTTTCTGGACCCGGTCGAGAACATTGAAGACTACGAACCCGATTGGGCCCGGTTTCACCATTTCCAGGGCGAAACCCGCAGTGGTATTCGCAGCAAATTCGGCGGTATTCCTCCAAAGGGAAGTTACATTGATATTGTCTGTCAAAGACATGGAATTGACCCCAAGAAATATCCGGTCACATAATCGGCGGCGACGGTGCCGATATCGTCGAATAATCTTGGGGTTTTGTGTCATACCGCAGAAGCGCGGGCCGTTGGTTCAGAGTTTTTCCAGCAACTCCATCGTTGGCCACGCATCCGCAGGCAGGCCCAGACGATTCTGTTCGGCTTGCGTTGCATCCCGTGTTCCGGCCCCCAGAATCCCGTCGATCTTGCCTACATCATATCCTTTGGCCTGAAGCTTGGTCTGCAACTGTTTCATCTGTGCGCCATTCAGGCCCTGCGCGGGATTGCCCGCATCATAGATCTGGCCGCCTTCAAGCCGTGTTCCGAAATAAGCGGCGGTCAGAACATAGACAAAGCTCTGGTTCCATTCGAAATAGACGTCGAAATTGGGGTAAGCCAGAAAGGCAGGCCCGTTGCGCCCCTGTGGCAGGATCAGCGAGGCGGGCAGGTTGGCCAAGGACCCGCCGCGCGCCTGAACGCCCATCGCCTGCCATTCCGCCACCGAACGCGGTTTGCCGGGGCCGGACAGGGACCAGTCCATCTGCGCAGGCACGGTGACCTCCTGCAACCAAGGCTCACCCGCGCGCCATCCCAGATGAGACAGCATTCTGGCCCCCGACATCAGCGCATCAGGGGCCGAGCTTTTCAGGCGGACATGCCCGTCACCGTCACCATCGACGCCGTTTTCCAGTATGTCACGCGGCAGCATCTGCACCATGCCGATCTCTCCGGCCCAAGCCCCGGTGGTGCGGGCCGGGTCGAAATCACCGTTCTGATACAGCTCGATGGCGGCGAAGATCTGCGGTCGGAACAGCTCCGGGCGGCGGCAGTCATGGGCCAGCGTCACCAAGGCGTTGCGGGTGTTGAAGTCGCCTTGAAACGATCCGTAATCGGTTTCAAATGCCCAGAAGGCCAGCAGCACCCCGCGGGAAATGCCATACTCGCGCTCGATCCGATCAAAGACCGCATCGTATTTGCGCGACATCGCTTGCCCGCGTTCGATCCGGTTTTGCGAAATCAGACGACGGGAAAACTCAATAAAGGGCTTCTGAAACACGCCCTGCGCCCGGTCAGCCTTCAGCACGGCGCTGTCCTGCTGCACCCCGTCAAAAAAACCGTTCACCGCTGATTTGTCCAAACCCTGCTGCACGGCTTCGGTCTTCAGCCCTTTGACAAAGGAGTTAAATCCACCTCCACATTGCGCCAGCGCAGGTGAGGTAAACAGGGCGGCGGCGATCAGGCCAGAGAGTATACGCATGAAAGGGTCCGTCAGAATATCAGTTCGGCCCCAACCCACACTGACACGAGCGCAAGCGCAAGCCCCCAAACCCGCCAGAGCATGTCACATGCGCGAAAAACTTCTGATGCGCCGATCTCGCGCGGGGCGTCGCCATTGACCCAGGCCAGATCGCGCACCTGACCGTCATAGCTGCGCGGCCCTGCCAGCGCGACATTCAGGGCGCGGGCCATGGCGGCTTCGGGCCAGCCAGCATTGGGCGAAATATGGCGTTGCGCATCCCGCACCATCTCAAACCAGCGCGACCATTGGCCGGACAGTGCCACGATCATCACGCAGGTCAGGCGGGCAGGGATCAGGTTCAGCAGGTCGTCGAACCGGGCCGCGGCCCAGCCAAAATCACGGTACGTTTCGGTGCGATAGCCGATCATGCTGTCGGCGGTGTTCACCGCCTTGTACACCAGCAACCCCGGAAGCCCGGCGACCAGAAACCAGAATGCAGGGGCAATGACCCCGTCGCTCAGGTTCTCTGCCGCGCTTTCGATGGCGGAACGCGCCACCTGTGCTTCGGTCATATCCTGCGTGTCGCGCGAGACGATCATAGCCACCTGCGCCCGCCCGTCTTCCAGCGAGGTTTGCAACCCGTCACCAACCGCGCGGACATGGGCAACCAGCGACTTTTGCGCCAGCAGAATCGCGCAGCCAAGAATTTCAACCACCGGCCCCAGCAGGGACAGACCCCACCCAAGGCCCCATGCGCCGCAGATCAGAAGGGCAAGCACCGCCACCCCCTTCAACCGCCGACCGCGCCCGTAATTCAGGCGTTTGTCCAGCCATCCGATCAGGTTGCCGATCATCACCGCCGGGTGTTTGACGCGGGACCAGAGCCAGTCGGGCTCTCCCAGAGTGGCGTCCAGACACATGGCGCAGACCAGCATCAGGGCAGGGCTCACAGCGCGGCCTCCAGCCTGTCCCACCCCTTTTCCGGTGGCAGACCCAGACGCAGAAAGGTTGTTGAATAAGGAAAGATACGGCTCCAGATTTGGGCGCGGGCCAGCCGGTCCTGCCACCCCAAGGCGTCATCAACCCGATACAGACGAAACAGGCTGGTGCCACCGACAATTTCCGCGCCCCTGGTCAGCATCAGCGCATCCAGCCGGGCCGCCTCATCCGCCAGTCGCGCGCGTGTGGCATCGGCCCAGTCATCGTCCGACAGGGCTTGCGTTCCAACCCGCAGGGCCGGGCCGGACACCGACCAGGGTCCGGTCAGGTCGTTCAGGCGGTTGATCAACTCAGGCCGCCCGATGGCAAACCCAAGCCGCATCCCGGCCAGCCCCCAGAACTTGCCAAAACTCTTCAGCACGATCACGCCGGGACGTTCCGCCATATGGATCAACGATGCCTCTGGCGTGACATCGCAAAAGCTCTCGTCGATCACGGTCAGCGGGGCCGAGACATCGCGTTCCTGCCAGATGCGCCCATCCGGGTTATTGGGATGCACGATCACGCGGGCGTCAGCCGCGCCCTCAGGCTGAACACGCCACCCCTGCGCCGAAAAGGCGGCGGCGTGTTCGTTATAGGTGGGCGGTGTGATCTGGACACGCCCTGGCGTGGCAAGCGCAGGGATACGAGAGATGACAGCCGATGCACCGGGCGCCGGCAGGATTGCAGCCCCCTGCGGCACGTTCCAGAACCTGCGGGCCGCATCACTCAGCCGTTCAAAGGCACCGTGATCCGGCAATTCGGCCCAATCCCCGGCGGTCAGGCCCGCAACGGCGTAAGGATGCGGATTGATTCCGGTCGACAGATCGATCCAATCTGCACGCGCTCCGCCATACCTGACAATCGCCCTGTCCAGCCCCCCGCCGTGGTCGCGAACTGCGCGGGGGTCCAAGCCGTGATCAAGTGTACTCATCTGCTCTCTCTGCGGGGATTGACCGGTTTCGGGGTGCTTCAAGCGGATTTTTGCCATTTACACAAGCAAATCCGCCCGAACACGCAAGCGTGCGGCTGCTGTTAACACTTTGTTAAGGAAATAACGAGATCACGGACCACGGGGGTCGGCACCACTCACCATACCAAGTGCCGAGGTTGTTGCAAATGAAAGTTCTGATTGTTGAGAGTAACCCCGACCTTGGTCGGGTCTGGAAAAGACATCTGGAGCGGCAAGACGCCGAAGTCACGCTGGTTGACGCTCAGGAGGCCGCCATTCTGGCGCTCTATGGCACGGATTTTGATATCATCGTGCTGGATCTGGTTCTGGAAACCGGAAGCGCATTGGCTGTGGCCGATTTTGCCAGCTATCGCCGCCCCGAGGCGCGGGTGATTTTTGTCACCAACACCACCTTCTTTTCCGACGGGTCGATTTTTGCGCACAGTCCCAATGCCTGTGCCTATGTTCAAAGCGAAACGCCGCCAGAGGATCTGGCGGCGATGGTCGAACATTACGCCGCCGGGCGCTGATCGCGCCCATGCGGCTCCATGTAATCCAGCACCGGGTTCACCGGAATGATGCGGTGCGGATTGATGCTGTCATGGCTGTAGTGATAGTGGCGCACGATGTGATCCATGTTCACGGTCTCGGCGACACCGGGCCATTGATACAGCTCCCGCGTATAGGCCCATAGGTTTGGATAATCGATCAGGCGCTGCCTGTTGCACTTGAAATGCAGATGATAGACCGGGTCGAAGCGGATCAGGGTTGTGAACAACCGCCAATCGGCCTCGGTGATCCGGTCCCCCATCAGATACCGGTTCCGCGCCAAACGCCCTTCCAGCCAGTCCAGCGTGTCGAACAACGGGCCCACGGCGGCGTCGTAGGCCGCTTGGGAGGTGGCAAAGCCCGACTTGTAGACGCCGTTGTTGACGTCTGAATAGACGCGCGCATTGACCTCCTCGATCTCGTCCCGCATCGCCTCGGGCCAGTAATCGTCCGTATTGCCAGTGATGTCGTTGAAGGCCGAATTGAACATGCGGATGATTTCCGAACTTTCGTTCGAAACAATGGTCTCTTGCGCCTTGTCCCACAGGATCGGCACTGTGACGCGACCGGAATAGGACGGATCCGCCTTGGTATAGATCTGATGTGCATAGCTCAGCCCGTAAAGACGGTCACCCGTGGCACCGTGATCATCCGCCTCAAAGGTCCAGCCGTGATCCAGCATGTCGGGATGTACGACCGAAACCGGAACCAGATCGCTCAGCCCCTTCAACGCGCGAAAGATCAGGGTGCGATGCGCCCAGGGGCAGGCGTGGCTGACATACAGGTGATACCGCCCGGCTTCGGCCCGGAACCCGCTTTTGCCCGACGGTCCCGCGCGGCCATCAGCGGTCAGCCAGTTGCGAAACTGCGCCGCGCTGCGTTTGAATGCGCCACCCGTGGATTTGGTGTCATACCAGGTGTCTTGCCATTTTCCATCGACCAGCAGGCCCATATCTCATCCTCCGCATAGGCATTTGGCCAAAGATAGGTCCAAGCCCCGCCTGTTCCTATGCATTTGCCCGCGCACAAGACCTGCATGCGCGCACAGGCAATGCTGGGATTTCTGTGCAACAAACCGCAGGCACAGCCCGTTGCTTGAACGCGTTCACTGGATTTTTACAACAGTTCCCGCACAATAGAGGTCATTAGCGGGGGAATGATTTAATGAGTACTTATGTTTCAAAGGAAATACGCGCCGAGTTGGACGCCGCCCGAATCGCTACATTGAAAAAGGCCAGTCGCCTTCGTGTCCAGATGGGCGACAATACCTATAAAATTCTCAAATTGTGGAAAGATGGTTTCACGGTTGAGGCGGAAACGACACCGCGTCTGCGCGGGTTGGTCGATATCTATGACGGGGCCAATCTTCTGTATCAATGCCTGATCATTGCCGATGAGGATGAAGGCGGCGAGATGCGGTATGAATTCAAACGCAGCACCGCCGCCCATGACAAGGCACCGCTGGATTTCTACCGCGCCCCGGATGCGCCCATCGCGTTGCTGGGCTACGAAGACTAAGCTCGGAGTTCTATCGTAGTACCGGGTTCGGTCAGGGTAACGCCCAACAGGCCGTTAGGCTGGCTATCGCTATGGATTTCGCCATTCAGGTCCGCGCCCGGACAACAGGCGCGGTCCATCGTGAGGCCAGTCAAACCAGACACCGCTTGGATTATTGCAGGTCGCCAAAGGCCCGTTTCAGCCGCGCGCAGGCGTCCTCGACCCGCGCTCGTTGCGTGGCCAGGTTGAACCGTTCAAACGTTTCTCCGCCAGTGCCAAAGCCCGGCCCTGACGAGGTTGCAATCCGCGCATCCTCGCGCAATCGGCGGACAAATTCAGCGTGATCCATGCCGGTGCCGGAAAAGTCGACCCAGGCCAGATAGGTCGCCTGCAAGGGCATCGACCACAGGCCCGGAATTTCGGCTATGGTCTGGTCGAACAGACGCCTGTTTCCGTCCAGATGCGCGATCTGGGCATCTGCCCATTCCGCGCCGGCCGGGCTGTAGGCGGCGGTGATCATCGCCACACCCAACGCACTGGGGCCATAATCCAGCGTTGTCAGCCGATGCTTCATCGCCTCGCGCAGTTTGGGGTCGGGAATGATCATGTTGCCGGTGCGCTGCCCGGCAATGTTAAAGGTCTTCGATGCCGCCGTCAGCGTCACCGTCCATGGCCGCGCATCCGGGGCCGCCACATCCATCGGCACAAATTTGGCACCGGGATAGACCAGATCGTGGTGGATCTCGTCCGAGACAAGGATCAACCCGTTGCGCTCGGCAAATGCGGCCACAGCGCGCAGTTCCTCTGGCGTCCAGACCCGGCCCGACGGGTTCTGCGGCGAACACCACAGCAACATCTTCTCGGACCCGTCCAGCCGCGACTGCGCGTCTTCGAGATCAAGCCCATAGCTGTCGCCGTCACGCACCAGCGGGCATTCCACAATCCGGCGGCCCGCCTTGTTCACCTTATGGGCAAACTCATGGTAGACAGGGGTGAAGGTCACGATGCGATCACCCGGCTCGGTCCAGACATCCAGCGACAGGGCGATTGCATTGCCCAGACCCTGGGTCGTCAGAACCCAGTCCGTGTCAATCTCCCAGTCGTGGCGGGTTTTCATCCACCACTGGACCGAGGCCAGATACTCCGGGTGCGCCCAGGAATACCCGAACACGCCGTGATCTGCGGCCTTGCGCAACGCGTCGATCACGCAGGGGGCCGTCGGGTAATCGGAATCGGCTGTCCACATGGCCAGCCCGTCCTCGGGCGAGACACCGTACAGCATCTCCATCTTGTCCCATTTGGTACTGTTGGTGCCCCGGCGGTCGATCTGGTCGTTGAAAGTCATGTCAGCTCCATTTTCTCGACCGAAAGCTAACCTCAATTCGGGCAGGTGCAAGGGGGGCGTTGCGGCGCGGGTCACGATGCCCTAAATCAGCCTCATGAAACGTAACATCCTGATCTATCCCGACCCCCGTCTCAAGAAGGTCTGCGCCCCGGTGGCCGACCTCACGGACGACCTGCGCGCGCTGGCCGATGACATGCTGGAAACGATGTATGACGCCCCCGGTGTTGGCCTTGCCGCGCCACAGATCGGCGTGCTGGATCGCTTGATCGTGCTGGATTGCGTCAAGGAAGAAGGCGAGGCGCCGCGTCCCCTGATCATGTTCAACCCGCAGGTCATCGCGTCCTCGGAAGAAACCAATGTCTACGAGGAAGGCTGTCTGTCGATCCCCGATCAATACGCCGAGGTGACGCGCCCCAAAGTGGTCGATGTGACATGGATGGACCGCGACGGAAACCTGCAACAGGAAACCTTTGACGGGCTCTGGGCCACCTGCGTTCAGCACGAGATCGATCATTTAAACGGCAAGCTGTTCATCGACTATCTCAAGCCGCTGAAACGGCAGATGATCACCCGCAAGATGCAAAAGCTCAAACGCGAACGGGCCCGTGCATGACCGTTCGTACCTGCCTGCCATGGCCTGACAAACGCCTGCGCACCAAGGCGGATGAGGTGCCCGAGATCACCGATGAGATCCGCGCCATCTGGGACGACATGATCGACACGATGGAGGCGATGCCCGGCGTCGGTCTTGCCGCGCCACAGATCGGGGTGATGCTGCGGCTGGCCGTTGTTGACGGCTCTGCCGAACGGGGCCGGGCCGTGCGTCTGGCAAACCCGGAAATCCTGCACAGTTCGATCGAGCTGCGCGAACATGAAGAGGCCAGCCCGAACCTGCCCGGCGTCTCGGCCACAATCAAACGCCCGCGCGCGGTGACCGTGAAGTTCCTGAACGAACATGGCATGCTGGACCGCCGCGATTTCGTCGGGATCGACGCGACCAGCGTGCAGCATCAGATCGACCACCTGAACGGGCGGATGTATTTCGATCGGCTCAGCAAGGTCAAGCGTGACATGCTGCTGCGCAAGGCACGCAAACAAACCTGACGTCTGTAGGCCGGGCTTCAGCCCGGCACCCGTCCCAACTGCCGGAGCCAACGATGCGCATCATCTTCATGGGAACCCCTGATTTTTCGGTCCCGGTGCTGGACGCACTCGTCAGGGCCGGGCACGACATCGCCGCCGTCTACTGTCAGCCCCCGCGCCCCGCCGGGCGTGGCAAGAAAGACCGCCCGACGCCGGTTCACGCCCGGGCCGAGGCGCTGGGCCTGTCCGTTCGCCACCCAACCTCTCTGAAATCCGCTGACGAACAGACCGCATTTGCCGCGCTGAACGCCGATATCGCCGTCGTCGTCGCGTATGGCCTGATCCTGCCGCAACCCATTTTGGACGCGCCGCGACACGGCTGCCTGAACATCCACGCCAGCCTGCTGCCGCGCTGGCGCGGTGCCGCCCCGATCCACCGGGCGATCATGTCCGGCGATGCCGAAACCGGGATCTGTATCATGCAGATGGAGGCCGGTCTGGACACCGGCCCGGTCCTGTTGCGACAGGCAACCGCGATTGAGGTTGAAGAAACCACCGCGCATCTGCATGACCGGCTCTCGGCCATGGGGGCCGCGCTGATCGTCGAGGCGCTGGCCAAGCTGCCGGACCTGATACAGGAACCGCAGCCCGAGGATGGCGTGACCTATGCCGCCAAGATCGACAAGTCCGAGGCCCGCATCGACTGGACCCGCCCGGCGGTCGAGGTCGACAGGCAAATCCGCGGGCTGTCACCCTTTCCCGGCGCATGGACCGAAATGAATGGCGAACGCATCAAGCTGCTGGCATCGCGGCTGGCAGACGGGCAGGGCGCAGCGGGTGAGGTTCTGAACGACCACCTGCACGTGGCCTGCGGTCAGGGCGCGGTCGAACTGCTGCGCTTGCAACGGGCGGGCAAAGGCGCGCAGGATAGGGAAACCTTCCTGCGGGGCTGGCCCATTCCCACCGGCACCCGCCTGACCTAGGAGAAGCCCGATGTTCATGGTGATGATGGGGACCGTCGTGATTGCCGGGATCGTCGGATATCTGTCCGAACAGACCGGATTCACCCATAACGGCTATCTTCAGTCGATCATCATCTGCGTGGGCGGGGCGTTCCTGTTCTACTTCATTCGCATCATGTTCGGTATCAGCTTTGGCCCTCCGGGTCTGGATGCGGTGATCTCGTCTATCGGCGCCCTGATCATCGTGCCGACGCATTGGAGGAAATGACATGCCCATCGTCGCCCTGGTCATCATCGGCGCTGCCGCGGGGTTCCTCGCCACCCGCCTGATGCGGATCGAGGCGGACATTCCAACCACCATGCTGATCGGTGTCATAGGCGCCCTGATCGGTGGGTTCGTTCTGCGGTTTCTGATAACCGTCATGGGCTGGATGTCGGGTTTTGTGGGTGCGGTTCTGGGCGCATTGCTGGTGATCTGGATCTGGCAGACCTACCTGCGCCGCTGATGTATTCCTGGGCCGCGCATTCCGTCCCTGAAACCTTCACTCGACAGATAGCGCAGCAGATCAGCGCTCGTCGCACTCCAGCGCTGAACCAAGCGCCGGGGCTGTTTTCGTCGTCATATCGAACCGGTTCGCCTCGGCGGCGGTCATCCAGTGGATGCTGTCGGCCGGGGCCGCATATAGCGTGTACCAGTAAAACGCCTCATCCACGCCGATGTCCCTGAAATAATCCAGATAGCGGTCATGTTCCGGGTCATCCTTGGGCAGCTCCGTGGCCACCAGCCCCGATCCGGCCCAGCTGTGAACACCGACGCAGGCCCCCGGTTGCAAAACGCGGCGGCGTCCGGCCAGGAACAGATCGGTGCCGCCGCTGGCAACCAGACCGTCCGAGGGCACGACAGTATCGAACCCGGCCCTGCGCACCTCGCGGCTGAAGATGACATTGGCGTCGTCATCCACCGACCCCTCGATATATTGCAGCACCAGCGTGCGCGCTTCGGGATTTTCGGCGGTGACGTCTTCAAAAGCGGACAGCGTCGTTTCGTCAATCGTACCCGAGGCGATGATCCGGTCACCCTCGGCAACAAAGCGGACAGGTGCATAATATGTGCCGCATGAGGCCAGCAAAGCCAGTGAGACCGCTATCGATGTAAGTCTGAACGACAATTTGGCCTCCGGGCTGCGTGTTTCAAACAGCTATCAGCCCGCCCCGGTCGCGTCCACCGACAGGTTCAGTTGCGGGGCGGGCGGCTTTTGTAGACGGGCAACTGCCAGCCAAACACCAGCGACCCTGCCCGCAAGGCCCAGCACACAAGGGCGCACATGCCCAATACAAAGGCGGGCTCCAGCCCCAGCCTGACCGCAAGTACCGCCGTCAACGCCCCCACAAATGCGCACGAGACGTAAAGTTCGCCCTGTTTCAGCACCAGCGGCACCTCGTTGCAGACCACGTCGCGCATCAGCCCGCCCAGACACCCTGTCGTTACACCCATCAGCACGACGATGATACCGGGCTGATCCAGTGACAGCGCGGCACCGGTTCCGGCCGCAACGGCGACCGACAGCGCGAAACTGTCCAGCCAGACCAGCCAGTTATAGCGGCTTTCCACCAGATGCGCGGTAAAGAACACAAACACCGCCGCCGCGACGGCGATCAGGATGTAATCCGGCTGGCCGACCCAGAAGATCGGGTGCCGGTCCAGCAGCAGGTCGCGCACCGTGCCGCCGCCAACTGCGGTCAGGCAGGCCATGAAGGCAAAACCCACCAGATCCAGCTGAGCCCGGCTGGCCACCAGCGCCCCGGTCAGCGCAAAGATCAGAACCGAGGCATAATCCAGCAGCGTCAGCGCGCTCACGCCTGCGCCTTTTTCGGCTTGAAGGGCGCCATGCCTGCGCGGGCCAGTTCATCGGCCTTTTCGTTTTCGGGATGGCCCGCATGGCCCTTGACCCATTCCCATGTCACGTCGTGGCGATCCTGCGCCTCGTCCAGTCGCTGCCACAGATCGACATTCTTGACCGGCTTCTTGTTCGAGGTTTTCCAGCCGTTCCGCTTCCAGCCGAATATCCAGCCGGTGACGCCGTTCTTCACATAGGCGCTGTCGGTGACAATGGTGATCTTTGACGGGCGCTCCAGCGTCTCTAGCGCGCTGATGGCAGCCAGCAACTCCATCCGGTTGTTGGTGGTCTCGGCCTCGCCGCCGTTCAGTTCCCGCTCTTTCAGAACGCTGTCGCCGTTCATCGCGCGCAGCAGCACACCCCAGCCTCCGGGGCCGGGATTGCCGGAACAGGCGCCATCTGTATAGGCAAACAACTCAGGCATGGGCGAACACCAGAATAAACCCGTCGTACGACCCGGCCAGACCCTTGCCCATCCCTTCGACCGTGCGGTCAATCGTGAACCCGGCCTGGGTCAGCGCCTCTCGGATCTCGGCTTCCGAGTAATAGGTGTAATAGCGGTCCAGATCGTCACGATGCTCGCCCGTGCCCAGCTTCATGCCCAGAAACAGCTGGCCGCCGGGCTTCAGGGCCGTGTGGATCGCTTTCAGGTGACGCGGAAAATCCGCACGCGGCGCGTGCAGCAGGGAAAAACTGGCGTAGACACCATCATATTCGGCGATTTCGGTAACATCGTCGAACGTACCCAGATGCGCGTCCACCCCGTTCCGGCGGGCATGTTCGACAAAGGCGGGGGTGGCATCCAGCGCCCGCACCTTCAGCCCCTGACGCATCAGGAAACCGCTGTCCGATCCGGGGCCTGACCCCAGATCCAGCACATAGCCGCCCGCACCGACCGCATCGGCAAAATCCTGACGGGTCTTGAGCTGTTCGGCTGGCAGAGGAATGGCCAGATATTCGTTTACTCTGCTCGTATAGGCATCAATCGTGCGTTTGTCGCTCACAGGTACACTCCTAGGGCTAGGCTGGCCAAAACGACTGCGGTCAGCAGGATACGCAGCTGCATCCACCAGACCGGCGTCAGCCGCCAGTATGAAAACAGGGCGTCCAGCAGCAGCAAGCCGGTGAACCCGTAGATCAGATTGGTGCCTGCAGTGATCGGCCCGCCGCCTGTCATGGCAAAGGCCCACAGCGCAGGCAGGACCGACAGCCCATAACACAGCGCCGCCTTGCTGCCCGAGGTCTTGGTGGTAAAGCCCCACAGCACACCTGACATAAAGCTCAGGATGACCGAGCCATAGAACAGCTGCACATAAGGGCCAACAAAGCGTGGGCCAAAGCTGCGCGTGCCCCAGGCGTTCAGATCACCGTTCAGATAGGTCAGCGCGCCCCAGACAAACGGGACCAGTCCCGCCAGCCCCAGATAGAGCGGCGCCTTCGGCACGCCGATCACGCCGGTTGCCTCAACACGCGCGGTACTTTGAACTCGACGTTTTCGGTTGCGGTCTCGACCGGCTCGACAGTGACATCATAGTGATCGCGGAAGGCGTCGATCACCTCGTTCACCAGCAATTCCGGGGCCGATGCGCCTGCGGTCACCGCAACGCTTTTGATGCCCTGCAAAGCGCGCCAGTCGATTTCGGTCGCGCGCTGGACCAGCTGTGCGTATTTGCACCCCTCGCGCGATGCAACCTCGACCAGACGGCGGGAATTGGACGAGTTCGGAGCCCCCACAACCAGCAGCGCATCGGCCTTGGGGGCCACGGCCTTCACGGCCTCCTGCCGGTTGGTCGTGGCATAGCAAATGTCTTCCTTATGCGGCCCGACAATGGCCGGGAACCGGGCCTGAAGGGCTGCGATGATGTCTTTGGTATCATCCACCGACAGGGTGGTCTGGGTGACAAAGGCCAGCGCGTCGGGGTCGCGTACCTGCACGGCGGCCACATCCTCGACCGTTTCGA
This sequence comes from Ruegeria sp. AI2, assembly GCF_056541275.1. Taxonomy (NCBI): domain Bacteria; kingdom Pseudomonadati; phylum Pseudomonadota; class Alphaproteobacteria; order Rhodobacterales; family Roseobacteraceae; genus Ruegeria; species Ruegeria sp. AI2. Next base: position 13,621 of record NZ_JBQFYB010000004.1, on the reverse strand, counting down.
CCAGCAGCACATCACCCTCGGGCAGCTGTCCCATGGTGCCAACGGTTTCGGGATGGCCCTTGTGGCCGATCATGATCATCTGCAATCCCGCATCCGCATGGCGCTGCGCCTCGACATGAACCTTCGACACCAGCGGACAGGTGGCATCCACATAGATCATCTCACGCTGCGCGGCTTCTGCAGGTACCGATTTCGGCACACCATGGGCGGAAAAGATCACCGGGCGGTCATCGGGGCATTCATGCAGTTCTTCGACAAACACAGCCCCTTGGGCCCGCAACCCGTCGACCACGAATTTGTTATGCACGATCTCGTGGCGCACATAGACCGGTGCCCCCCATTTCTGCAGGGCCATTTCAACGATCTTGATGGCGCGGTCCACACCGGCGCAGAACCCGCGGGGGGCGGCCAGGTAAAGTGTCAGTGGCGGCTTGGTCATTCGGCTGTCTCCTTAGGGCACAGGTAAGTCTTTTCCCGGCCTTGGTCCAGACAGGACATTGTCATTCATCTGACACGAATCGTTGTTAGTCAGAGGATGTTTCAGCACCAATCCTTAGTTAAAGAAGCGCGGCCAGGACCCCGGTCCTGACCGCGCGAATTTTTCCCATCAACAGGCAGTGGTGCCGGATCAGCTGCCGCCTGCAACCGCGACGCTGCGATGCTCTGTCGGCATTTCACGCGGCGGGCGACCGATCACGTCACGCAGATCTTCCAACTCGATGAAGTTGTCGGCCTGACGGCGCAGCTCGTCCGAAATCATCGGCGGCTGGCTGCGGATCGTTGACACGACCGACACGCGAACGCCCTGACGTTGCAGGCTGGCGATCAGCGGGCGGAAATCCCCGTCACCCGAGAACAGCACGATATGATCCACACGCGGTGCCAGTTCCATGGCATCGACTGTCAGCTCGATATCCATGTTTCCTTTGACTTTCCGACGCCCCATGCTGTCGGTGTATTCCTTGGCCGGTTTGGTGACCATGGTGAAGCCATTGTAATGCAGCCAGTCAACCAATGGGCGGATCGGTGAATACTCGTCGTTTTCAAGCAGCGCTGTATAGTAGAAAGCCCGAAGCAACTTGCCACGGCGCATGAATTCCTGCCGCAGAAGTTTGTAGTCTATGTCAAAACCGAGTGCTTTTGCCGCGGCATAAAGATTCGAGCCGTCGATGAACAGCGCTAGCCGTTCGTCCTTATAAAACATAAATAGGTCCTTCCGGTATAATCCAGACTGCGCCGCGTTACGTGAGTGAGTGGGTGTTTTACAAATTGACGTAATCTGGTGAGCTTATAATTAGAAGTTTTGTCGCTTATCGCAAGTATGCAATGTGTCGAATATAGGGTAGCATATGTACAATTCTTTGCCAAATGCGGTTGTGGCATTGGGCGCAAATCTCGATCTGAGAGGAAATGGGCCCGCTGTAACGCTACAGCGCGCAATTGACGCACTTTCGCAACAGGGCGTAGTGATTCGCTCTGTCAGCCGGTTTTTTGCGACACCCTGCTTCCCCGCTGGCGCAGGTCCAGACTACGTGAATGCGGCTGTGCTGATCGAAACCGACAAATCTCCGGCCCAGCTTTTGCGCGTGCTGCACGAGGTTGAACACGAGTGCGGCCGTGAACGGGTGCAGCGCTGGGGAATGCGGACGCTGGATCTGGATCTTGTTTGCTATGGTGATCAGATACTGCCCGACCGCGCCCTGTTCGACCGCTGGCTGACCCTGCCGCCCGAGGCACAGCGGCAAGAGGCACCGGATCAACTGATCCTGCCGCATCCGCGCCTTCAGGACCGCGCCTTTGTGCTTGTGCCGATGGCGGATATTGTGCCCGACTGGCGCCACCCCGTGCTTGATCGAACGGTTTCCCAGATGGTCGACGACCTGCCCCCGTCCGAGGTTGCGGCGGTTACGCCGCTGTGATCCCTGCAAATGCAGCATTTCCTGCTTGTCAAGGCGCGGAATCGCGCTTAGATAAACCCCTTCCTGACATGGACTCAGAAACGGAGAGCGCCCAATGGCCCGCGTGACGGTTGAAGATTGCGTAGACAAGGTTCCAAACCGGTTCGAACTGGTAATGCTGGCCGCCCATCGGGCGCGCGAGATTTCTGCCGGTGCCGCGATTACCGTTGACCGCGACAACGACAAGAACCCTGTCGTGTCCCTGCGCGAAATCGCCGACGAGACCCAAGGCGCAGACGCTCTGCGCGAACGCCTGATCGAGGCCAACCAGACCCAGATCGAGGTTGATGAGCCGGAAGAAGATCAGATGGCGCTGCTGATGGGTGCCGAGTCGGACAAGCCTGCGATGGACGACATGTCCGAAGAAAAGCTCCTGCGCGCTCTGATGGAGGCTCAAGGGCAGGGGTAAGCTCCAAAGACGAAGGTGCGGACCGGATGATTTCTGCTGACGATCTGATTGCGCTGGTCCGCAACTACAATCCCAAGACGAATGCTGAACGTATCGCGCTGGCCTATGAGTTTGGCCAGCAGATGCACGAAGGGCAATTCCGCCACTCTGGCGAGCCCTACTTTACCCACCCTGTTGCCGTTGCCGCCATCCTGACCGAACAGCGTCTGGATGATGCGACGATCATTACGGCTTTGCTGCATGACACGATCGAAGACACCAAGGCCAATTACGGCAAGGTGTCCGATCTGTTCGGGGATGAGGTCGCCAAGCTGGTCGACGGCGTCACCAAGCTGACCAACCTGCAACTGTCCAGCCGCGAAACCAAGCAGGCCGAGAATTTCCGCAAGCTGTTCATGGCCATGTCCAAGGACCTGCGGGTCATTCTGGTCAAGCTGGCCGACCGTCTGCACAACATGCGCACGATCAAGGCGATGCGGCCCGAAAAGCAGGTTCAGAAAGCGCGCGAGACGATGGATATCTATGCGCCGCTTGCGGGCCGCATGGGGATGCAATGGATGCGCGAGGAGCTCGAAGACCTCGCGTTCCGCGTCCTGAACCCCGAAGGCCGCCAGTCGATCATCCGTCGCTTTATCACGCTGCAACGTGAAACCGGCGATGTGATCCACCGCATCACCGGTGACATGCGTCACGAGCTGGAAAAGGCGGGCATCGAGGCCGAAGTCTTCGGCCGCGCCAAGAAACCCTATTCGATCTGGCGCAAGATGCAGGAAAAGGATCAGGGCTTCTCGCGCCTCTCGGATATCTACGGGTTCCGCATCATCACCCAGACGGAAGAAGACTGCTATCGCACGCTTGGGGCCATCCATCAGCGCTGGCGCGCGGTGCCGGGTCGGTTCAAGGACTATATCAGCCAGCCGAAATCGAACGGCTACCGTTCAATCCACACCACCGTTTCAGGCCGCGATGGCAAACGGGTCGAGGTTCAGATCCGCACCCGCCAGATGCACGATGTGGCCGAAACCGGCGTTGCGGCGCACTGGTCCTACCGGGACGGGGTGCGCACGGAAAACCCCTTTGCCGTCGACCCGGCGAAGTGGATATCCAACCTGACCGAGCAATTCGACAACGAGGACGATCACGAAGATTTCCTCGAAGCCGTCAAGCTCGAGATGTATTCGGACCAGGTCTTCTGCTTCACCCCCAAGGGCGACGTGGTGAAACTGCCGCGCGGTGCGACCCCGATCGATTTCGCCTATGCCATCCACACCCGGATCGGCCATGCCTGTGTGGGGGCCAAGGTCGATGGCATTCGCGTGCCGCTCTGGACGCGGATGAAGAACGGCCAGTCGGTCGATATCATCACCGCTGACGGGCAGACACCGCAGGTCACATGGCTTGAGATCGCTGTCACCGGCAAGGCCCGTACCGCCATCCGCCGCGCCCTGCGCGAAGTGGATCGCGAACGATTCATCAAGCTGGGCAAGGAACTGGCGCGCTCGGGCTTTGACCATGTGGGGCGCAAGGCCACCGACAAGGCGCTTGATACCGCCGCCAAGCACCTGCGCCTGAAAGACCGGCATGAATTGCTGGCCCGTCTGGGCAGTGCCGAACTGACCGCTCATGAGGTGGTTCAGGCCGTCTATCCCGAACTAGCTCAGGATGACGGCGATGCCATTCCGCTGCGGCGTGCCGTGATCGGTCTTGAACCCGGCCAGAAATTCGACCGCGCGCCCTGCTGTCAGCCGCTGCCGGGCGAACGGATCGTCGGCATCACCTACCGGGGCAAGGGTGTTGTGGTGCACGCCATCGACTGCGACAAGCTCAGCCAATATGAAAGCGAACCGGAACGCTGGGTCGATCTGCACTGGCACTCTGGTACGCACCCGGCCGTCTATGGGGCGACACTGGATCTGACCATCGGCAACGATGCCGGGGTTCTGGGGCGCATTTGCACATTGATCGGCGAGAAAAAGGCCAATATCTCGAACCTGGAATTTGTGGACCGCAAACCGGATTTTTACCGCCTGCTGATCAATGTCGAACTGCGCGACCTTGAACAGTTGCATTCGCTGATGCTGATGCTTGAGGCTGAAAGCGATGTTGCAGCGGTCGAGCGTTATCGGGACCGGACCAAAACCGCGACCGCGGCTGGCTGAGAAGGGGTGATCACGGGTGGTATTCAAGCGCCGAGACCGACGCTCTCCTGTTCAGGTCGCATCGGAACTCGTCTATCCGCGTGGCGGATGGACCCGCGCCTTCCACTATGTCAAACACCGTGTCCGCCGCCTGCCGGATTCCCCTGACCGGATCGCCCGCGGCATCGGGGCGGGCGTTTTCGCATCCTTCACGCCGTTTTACGGGCTGCACTTTCTGGTTGCGGCAATTGGTGCGCGGCTGATCAAGGGAAATATTCTGGCCGCGCTCAGCGGCACGTTCTTTGGCAACCCCCTGACCTATGTCCCGATTGGGGTGATCTGCCTGCAAACCGGGCATTTCCTGCTGGGCACCGAATATGAAGAAGGCGACACGCAGGGGCTGATGGGCAAATTTGCCGACGCCATCGGTGACCTCAAGGACAACCTTCTTGCGCTCTTCACTGATCGCGTGGCCGACTGGCACGGGCTGGGGCAGTTCTACGATGACGTTTTCTATCCCTACATGATTGGCGGCATCATCCCCGGTATCGTGGCGGGCATCATCTGCTACTACCTCAGCCTGCCGCTGATCCTGACCTACCAGCAGCGCCGCCGCGCGAAGATCAAGGCAAAGTTTGAAGAAATCAAACGTCTGGCCGGAGAAACATCTGCCAGTCCCGCGCCAAGATCGCTAAGGTCGGGGCGAAAATCTGCAAAAGGAACCAAATGATGTCCGAAAGCCGTCTGCGTCTGGGTGTGAATATCGATCATGTCGCCACCGTGCGCAACGCGCGCGGCGGGGCCTATCCTGACCCGCTGCGCGCCGCCAAGCTGGCAGAAGAGGCCGGCGCCGACGGCATCACCGCGCATCTGCGCGAAGACCGCCGCCATATCTCGGACGCCGATATCGACGGCCTGATGGAGGTTCTGTCGGTGCCTCTGAACTTTGAAATGGCCGCCACCGATGAGATGCAGAAAATCGCCCTGCGCCACAAGCCGCACGCCGTCTGCATCGTTCCCGAAAAGCGCGAGGAACGCACAACCGAAGGCGGGCTCGAAGTCGCGCGCGAGGAAAACAAGCTGGCCCATTTCATCGCCCCCCTGCGCGAGGCCGGGTGCCGCGTGTCGATCTTCATCGCCGCGGATCAGCGCCAGATCGAGGCCGCGCACCGCATCGGTGCCGAGGTGATCGAGTTGCACACCGGCGCCTATTGCGACGCCCACGCCGAAGGCCGCATGGACGCCGCCGCGCGCGAGCTTGAATCGCTGCGCCAGATGTCCACCTTTGCCCATTCTCTGGGGCTCGAGGTCCATGCAGGCCATGGCCTGACCTACGACTCCGTAAAGCCGGTTGCCGCCTTCCCCGAGGTCATGGAACTGAACATCGGGCATTTCCTGATTGGCGAGGCGATCTTTCTGGGTCTCACCCCCGCCATTCGGGAAATGCGCCGTCTGATGGACGAGGCACGCGCGTGATCACCCCCGGCTTTATCGCCATCTGGTTCGCCTGGCTGATGGCCGGGGGCTCGCCGGGCCCGGCCACGATGGGCATTGCCGGAACCGCCATGAACGAAGGCCGCACCGCCGGGCTGGCCTTTGCCCTTGGCATCTGCGCCGGATCGGCCGCTTGGGGCATTGCCGCAGCGCTGGGCCTGTCGGCGGTCATGCTGGCCAATGTCTGGCTGTTCGAGGTGATCCGCTATGTCGGCGTGGCCTATCTGGGCTGGCTGGCGCTGAAGGCCCTGAAACGCGCGATGACCTCGGATGATGAGGTCGCCCTGGGCAAACCGGTCACCGGCACGCTGCCCACGATCTTTACCAAAGGTGCAGCGATCCACCTGACCAACCCCAAGGCAATCCTCAGCTGGGGGTCGATCTATGCCATCGTCGCGCCAAGCGATGCCAGCCTGCCGATGCTGCTGGGCTATTTCGCCATGCTGTACGCGGGATCACTGATGATCTTCATCGGCTATGCGTTTTTGTTCTCATCCGCCCGCATGGTCCGCACCTACCGCCGCGCCCGCCGCTGGTTCGATTTCGCCTTCGCCGGGTTCTTTGGCGTGGCGAGTTACAAGATCCTGACGGTGCGGTTGTCGTAAAGCAGGCGAAATAGATCTCGGCAAAATCCGGTGGAAGCGCTAGGGCGCGTTCGAGATTTCCAGAAACCAATCCGCCACGGCATTTGCCCAACCGGGTTGCCTGCCGTGGCCATGTGGCCCCAGCGCCAGGGTGACAGAGCCGTCCTGACACTTGCTCCACTTCTTTCGCCAGGTTGCGCCCTCTGTTGCAACGCTGTTTGCCATCTGCCCGCATCCATTGGTTCTGGTCAGAATTTCAATGGATTTCAAAACGCTGCCCTGTTCGAAATCATAGTCCCCAAAGGTCACAAAACGCCCCTCCAGCGGGACGGTCCGGTCTGCAAATCCGTGGGAATGATGCATGTGAACCGGGCCGCTGCACCGCCGCCACATTGGCTCCCAAAAGGCCCCTGATGCCGAGGCATAGGCAAAGGCAAAGGAATGATCCGTGCAGGCCTTGTCCCAAACCAGTGATCCGCCGCGTGAATACCCCGCCAGCAAAATGCGATCTGCGTTCAGGTCGAAACGGGCAATGGCGTCTTCCTTGATCTGCTCCAGCGCGGCCAGGTCATCCCGCGGCCAGCGATAGCCATCATGCACCCCCCAGTCCAACACCTTGGGGTTGCCAATGTCGACCTGACCGTTCGGCGCGATAAAGGCGATGCCGCGGTCGGTAAAGGCCGCCGCGAGGCCGGAAAGATTCACGGCTGAATTCGCCGTTGCACCATAGCCATGCAGATAGATAACAGCTGGCGGCTCGGGCGCGGCCTCGGGCAGAACCACCCGATAGGACAACTGTCCTACCTGACAGGGGGTATCCTCGGTTCCGCAATCCTGTGCAAAAGCGGGGGAAACGGTGCTTGCGACAATGCCAGCCACCGCGATTGCCATGAACGGAATTTTCGACATTGCGCCCCCCGTACCAACGTAAAAATTGAACATTCCGGTAAAGTATATCACGGAATGCGGCAACCAACCGCTTGCGTGTGGTCATCAATTGCCGTTGATTGGCCCGACCAGAGAAATGAGAGCCACATGATCCTCGGCATCGGCACAGACCTTGCAAATATCGACCGCATTCAGGGCACGCTCGATCGTTTCGGCGACCGGTTCCGCAACCGTGTCTTTACTGACACCGAACAGCGCAAGGCCGAACGCCGCGCCGATACCGCAGGCACCTATGCCAAGCGCTGGGCCGCGAAAGAGGCCTGTTCCAAGGCGCTCGGCACCGGCTTGCGCATGGGCATTTCGTGGAAGGACATGGCCGTCACCAACCTGCGCACCGGGCAGCCGGTGATGCATGTCACCGGCTGGGCCGCCGAACGCCTGAACGAACTGACCCCCGCAGGGCACGAGGCGATCATCCACGTCACGCTGACCGATGACCACCCCTGGGCACAGGCCTTTGTCGTGATCGAGGCGCGTCCCCTGCAAGATCACGTCACACAGCCTTGACTTGACCCCATCCCCCCCGCATGTAGCAGCGAAGCCAAGCACAGAGAACTGGAGAGAGCAGTATGGCCGACGAAGCCAAAACCGGAAGCGGCGTCTGGGAAACGATCAAGACCATCGTCTATGCCCTGCTGATCGCGGGCGTGTTCCGGACACTCTTCTTTCAACCGTTCTGGATTCCCTCCGGTTCGATGAAGCAGACGCTGCTGATCGGCGATTTCCTCTTCGTCAACAAGATGGCCTACGGCTATTCCTACGCCTCATGCCCCAGCCTGATCATTCCCAGTGTAGGCCTGAATATCGACGCCGAAGATCTCTGCGGCTGGATGCAGGGTGATGACGGCAGCCGCATCTGGGGCGGCGATCCCGTGCGCGGTGATGTCATCGTCTTCCGCCACCCGGTTAGCGGGCGCGATTATATCAAGCGCCTGATCGGCCTGCCGGGCGACCGCATTCAGGTCCGCGAGGGGCAGATCATCCTCAACGGCACACCGGTTCCGCAACAGCCTGACGGCATATTCACCGAAATCGCCGAACCACAGGGCCCGCAACGCCTGCGCCCCCGCTGCGAAAACGGCCCCGTTGGCGTTGGCGGCGCCTGTGAAAAGTCGCGCCTGATTGAAACCCTGCCCAACGGCGTCACCTATGACGTGCTGAATATCGGCAATCAGGGGTCGGACAATACCGGCATCTATACCGTGCCCGAAGGCCATTATTTCTTCATGGGCGACAACCGCGACAACTCGGCTGACAGCCGCCTGCCGCAATCCGCTGGCGGGGTTGGCTATGTGCCCTACGAAAACCTGATCGGTCGCGCCGACCGGATCATGTTCTCGTCCGCCGGCCGGTCTATGCTGTTCTTCTGGACCTGGCGCGGGGATCGCTTCTTCAAGGCGGTCAATTGAAGCTCTCAGCCGAGATAAAGGCGTTTCAGCAGCGTTTGGGGTATGAATTTGCCAACCCCGAGTTGCTGGTGCGTGCGCTGACCCACGGCTCGGTCTCATCGTCGACCCGGCCCGACAATCAGCGGTTGGAGTTTCTGGGCGACCGCGTACTGGGCCTTGTCATGGCCACCGCGCTGCTTGAGGCCGACAAGAAAGCCTCCGAAGGCCAGCTTGCGCCCCGGTTCAACGCGCTGGTCCGGAAAGAGGCCTGTGCAGATGTCGCCCGCCAGATCGATCTGGGCGCGGTGCTGAAACTGGGCCGGTCCGAGATGCTCTCGGGGGGGCGCCGCAAACAGGCGCTGCTGGGCGACGCGATGGAGGCGGTGATTGCTGCCATCTACCGCGACGCCGGGTTCGAAGCCGCCCGCGATGTCATCCTCGCCCTCTGGGGCGACCGCATCCACAAGGTCGAGGCCGACGCCCGTGACGCCAAAACAGCGCTTCAGGAATGGGCACAGGCGCGCGGCCAGAAACCGCCCAGCTATGTCGAGGTCAAACGCAGCGGCCCCGACCACGCCCCCGTCTTCACCATCGCCGCCCGCCTTCAGGACGGAACCGAGGCACAAGCCACCGCAGGCTCCAAGCGCCAGGCCGAACAGGCGGCCGCCAAGGCGTTGCTGGGGCAATTGGTTTGATCTGTAGCGCGGATCCCGGCACATGAAGATCAGACCGGCACAAAAGTCGGACGCCGCTAGCCTTGCGGCACTCTCGATCGAAGTCTGGGTCGGCACCTATTTGCGGCGTGGCGTGAACTCCTTCTTTGCCGAGTTCGCTCTGTCCGAGTTCACAGCGGCCCGGTTCGAATCCCTTCTGGAAGATGGGAAAGACCTTTTGATGGTCTCTGAAAACGAAGATGGGATCGACGGTTACATTCGGCTGGCTGAAGAACGCGTTGCACCTCTTGATGGGCTGTCTGATCTAGAGATTGTGACGTTTTACGTCCAGCCTCGCCATCACGGAAAAGGCATCGGTTCAGCACTATTGGACGTTGCGGTCGACTATACGCGGGACAAAGGCCGGAATGCGATCTGGCTGACGACCAATTCCGAGAACAAGCCCGCAATCGATTTCTATCTGGCCAAGGGGTTCCGACAAGTCGGTGTCACAGATTTTCGCATCGGGGACCAAGCCTATCCCAACCATGTTTTGGCGCTGAACATGCCAGAGCGTCGCTAAGATCACTCCACCCGGATAAACCCGGTCAGCCCGGTTTTCTGATGTTCGATCACATGGCAATGAAACGCCCAGTCGCCAGGGTTGTCCGCCACCAGTGCGATATCCGCCACCTCATCCTTCAACAGCAGCATCGTGTCGGTCATCAGCGGTGGCAGGGTGCGCAGATTGGATCGCAGCGGCACGAAGGCCAGCCCGTGCAGGTGGATCGGATGCAGGTTGGGCGACTCGTTGCGCAGCCGCAGGACATAACTTTTGCCCTGTTCCAGAACCGCCAGCGGCCCGGTGCCCTGCGCTGCATCACCCGGCCAGGGTTTGCGGTTGATCGACCAGAAACTATACCCCAGCGTGCCGCAGAACCCGTCATTCGGGGCACCGCCTTCGGGGGTCCAGCCAAAGACGAACTCATGCAATTCCGCACGGTCCGGATCGGGGCGCGCAACGGGATTTGCACGCAGCGGGCGCAGCTCTCTCAGATCACGCGCCGCTGATGTGCCGGTCGCCCGCAAGCGCGCCATGGCGCGGTGCGGCTGGCCGGGAAACTTGGCCATCAGCTCCGCCGACTGTCCTTCGCCCTCGGGTATCCGGACGGCAAAATCCACTCGCTGACCGGGGCCCAGCAACAGCGGTTCGTCCGCCGTTGGCACCGGCAGATCGATCTCGACCGGATGCCCGTCCCAGGCGATGATCCGGGTCTCGGCCCCCTCGGGATGCAGCTTATAGATGCGGGTCGTGTCCGTGTTGACCACCCGCAGCCGCACCAGACTGCCCGCCGCGTGCTCATAAACTGCCGTGCTCTGCCAGTTGGCGGTCTGCACCGTACCAAACGTGCCCGCCCGCGCCGCACCCCGCGCCGTATAGGCCGGCAGGAACGCGTCATCCTCGTCCAGACGGAAATCCCGCAGATTGATCACCTGTTCGCTGTCGAACCCCGGCTCTTCCGGCTCGGCAATCACCATCACGCCGGTCAGCCCGCGCGCCATCTGCTCCATCGTCATGCAATGGGGGTGATACCAGTAGGTCCCCGCATCCGGTGGCGTGAACTCATAGGTGAAACTTTCACCCTCGCCGATGGGCATCTGGGTCAGGTAGGGTACCCCGTCCATCTCGTTTCGAATACGCAGCCCGTGCCAGTGCATCGAAGTGTAATCCGGCAAGGTGTTGCGCACGTTCAGCCGCATAGGCTCGCCCTGCCGCCCATGCAGAACCGGCGGCGGCGCATCGGGCGACAGGCTGACCATCCCCGTGGTCAGCCCTTCGCGCAGCCGGTAACTGGCACGCTGCAGCACCAGTTCCTGTGCTGCATCACCTGCTGCCAGCGACCATCCGCCCAACCCAAACGCGCCAGCGGCTGCACCGCTTCCAAGAAGAAACTCGCGACGTTTCATGACAACCTCACTGAAAGGATTTGCTGCCGGGCTGGAACTGGCTGGGCATCTGAGCCTGTCCTGCCACCGCAAACGCAGGGCCGCAATGCGACAAATCCCTCTGGCCCGCCGCCCCTTTCTGCTATAGGGGGGCGCAGTTGCAGACAGGATTGCCAGACATATGACCACACGCGCCGGATTTATCGCCCTGATCGGAGAGCCCAACGCAGGCAAATCCACCCTCCTGAACCGCATGGTCGGGGCCAAGGTCTCGATCGTGACCCATAAGGTGCAGACCACGCGTGCGCGTATCCGCGGCGTTGCGATGGAAGGTGACGCGCAACTGGTCTTTGTGGACACGCCGGGCCTGTTCAAACCGCGCCGCCGTCTGGACCGTGCCATGGTCGCCGCCGCCTGGGGCGGGGCCGCCGATGCCGATATCGTCGTGCTGATGGTCGAGGCGCATCGCGGCATCACCGAAGGGGTCGAACGCATCCTCGAAGGGCTGGCCGAGATCGGGCAGGGCCGCACCATCGCGCTGGCCATCAACAAGATCGACAAGGTGCCGTCCGAGAAACTGCTGGCCCTGACCAGCGACCTGAACGCGCGCTACCCCTTCGCCGAAACCTTCATGATCTCGGCCGAAAAAGGCCACGGCGTCGACGACCTGCGCAAATGGCTGGCGGGCGAATTGCACGAAGGCCCGTGGCTTTATCCCGAAGATCAGATCGCCGATCTGCCCCTGCGCATGATCGCGGCTGAGATGACGCGCGAGAAGCTGACCCTGCGCCTGCATCAGGAACTGCCCTACCAACTGACGGTCGAGACCGAAAACTGGGAAGAACGCAAGGACGGCTCGGCCAGAATCGATCAGGTCATCTATGTCATGCGCGACGGTCACAAGGGCATCGTTCTGGGCAAGAAGGGCGAGACGATCAAGGCCGTCAGTCAGGCCGCGCGGGCGGAACTGGAAGAGTTCCTCGACCGCAAGATCCACCTGTTCCTGCAAGTGAAAGTCCGGCCCAACTGGCTTGAGGAATCCGAGCGCTACTCGGAAATGGGTCTGGATTTCAAAGACGGTAACGCATGACCCGCCTGACCGCCGATTTCTGGGTTCACGCCTATCTGGCGCGGCTCCGGTTTCAGGAAATCCCCGCCTTTGTTGTGGCCCATGGCGATGACACCGCGGGCGCGGTTCTGGTCAAGCTCAACACGCTCGACGGGCAGGCCACCGCCTTTCAGCGCAGCTTTGATCTGATGAGCGGCGAACGCACATGGGTCGAACTGTCCTCTGGTCCCGAGGGCGACGTGGATCACGCCATCCAGCGCCAGCGCAGCTTTGACCCCGACCTCTGGGTGATCGAGGTTGAAGACCGGCAAGGCCGGCACCTGCTGGGCGAAGAGGGGCTGGAGTAGCGGGCCAGATGCATGTCGGCTTTGAACCCAAAGCGGGCGCTCCTCGCCCAACGAAATGGCCACCCCAACAGTCGTATCCGCTGCTAGAAGACAACCCTAGCACGCAGACCAACGATCGTGATGCTAGACCGTCCGGGATTAAGCAGCGGATTGTTGATGAACTGGATCGGCGGTGTGATCTGGAGGCTAGGCGAAATCGAGAAGCGATAGAATGCTTCCAGCGTTGTCTGGCTGCCGGGAATGCCATTCGCTTCGGCCCAGTTCAGCCCTAGGTGTTTGATCCCATGGTTTGATGGTGCGATCCTTTCTCAGGAATGGAAGGAAGCATTATGGGACAAGTTCGTCACGGGAGCGCCGCGACCACGCACGCCGTCAGAGCTGCAATACAGCGATCGCAAGCTTCGCTCGCGCAGCTGAGCAAGGAACTGGGCATCAATCCCAAGACCGTTGCGAAGTGGCGCAAGCGGGCGACAGTGGAGGACTTGAAGACCGGGCCGAAGGAGCCGCGTTCAACCGTTCTCACCGAAGCCGAGGAGGCAACGATCGTCGCATTCCGGCGTCATACGCTGCTGCCTCTGGATGATTGCCTCTATGCTCTGCAGCCATCGATTCCGCATCTGACGCGGTCGGCGCTGCATCGATGCCTGCAACGGCATGGCATCTCGCGCCTGCCGGACGTCGAGGGC
>NZ_JBQFYB010000003.1:0-277791 GCF_056541275.1 Ruegeria sp. AI2 | reverse complement strand
ACAATCTCTTCGGGCTTCGGTCGCTTGTTTGCCATTCTTGGTCCTCCGTTTCCTAAACATAGCGGTGGACCAGTTCAGTTGGGGAGGCTCACCTCGTCGAAGGTTCGCATCTCCCGACCAAGCGCACTTTGGAAAAGCTGAGCATCCCGAAGACCACCTTTTATCTCTGGTATGACCGGTATCTGTCGGGTGGTCCTGAGGCGCTTGAGGATCGTAGTCCCAAGCCATCACGTGTCTGGAACCGCATTCCCACGCCAGTGCGCGAGAAGATCAAGGACCTGGCTCTTAAGGAAAGCGATCTGTTGCCGCGCGAACTGGCCGTGCAATTCACCGACACGGAAAAGTACTTTGTGTCAGAGGCTTCGGTCTATCGCATTCTCAAGTCTTACGACCTGATCACCAGCCCGGCCTATGTGGTTCCATCGGCGGCTGACGAGTTCCGGGACAAAACCACTCGGCCGAACCAACTCTGACAGACCGACTTCACTTACCTGAAGGTCATCGGCTGGGGCTGGTTCTATCTATCGACATCCTCGATGATTACTGCCGCTACATCATCGCCTGGAAGCTCTGCACGACGATGAAGGCCAGTGATGTCACCGATACGCTGATCCTAGCTTTGCAGGCTTCGGGCTGTGCCCAGGCGACCGTCTTCCACAAGCCACGGCTGCTCAGTGATAACGGATCCAGTTATATCTCTGGTGAACTTGCTGAATAGCTGGAAGATAAGGAAATGGATCATGTCCGAGGGGCGCCATACCATCCGCAAACTCAGGGAAAGATCGAGCGCTGCTCCAGACCTTGAAGAACCGCATCTTGCTGGAAAACTACTACCTGCCCGGTGATCTCAGGCAGCAGATCGATGCTTTCGTCGATCACTACAACCAACGGCGCTATCACGAGAGCCTGCAAAACCTCACCCCGGCTGATGTCTACTTCGAACGCGGCCACACCGTTCTGAAACAACGAGAAAGGATCAAACGGAAGACAATCGAAACCCGGCGATTGCTTCACCGCAAATCTGCCGCATAATCAAACCAAACAGATGCGCCAGATCCTCTCTTAGCTCAGGCGGCCATCTGTCCCAATATCCCTGACGACGGACAGGAGGAGAATATGCAGGTTTATCGAGGGATTTTACTGGCACTGTTAGTCACGGGGCCTGCACTAGCGCAGGAGGTCAGCGTCGGTGAGGGAAGTGATTTGTATCGGACGTATTGTTGGCAGTGTCACGGTTTCGAAGCGACCGGAGACGGACCAATGGCGGAAATGCTTGCTATTCGTACAACCGACCTTACCAAATTGGCAGGCGAAAACGACGGTGTGTTTCCGATAGTTCGCATAGCTGAACAGATTGATGGTCGTTCACAATTGCTCGCCCATGGGGGCGAAATGCCAATCTTTGGCGCGGTGTTTGAGACAGACCAACAAATCGCAGTGGCTCTACCTAATGGGCAACCTATGATGGTAGGCCTGCCGTTGGCGAATTTGCTCGCCTTTCTTGAATCGATCCAGTCTGAATAGTCACTGACCAATCTGCTCATCCGTGTCAGCCGTTCGTCTGATTGACATGAGAGTCAACGGCGGCCCCAACACCTCGAAGGCCACAGTACTGGCTAGAGTAAAGGCCATGATCAACGCGGCCCAATGTGGAAATTGCTCTCCGGCGACGAGGGCCATTCCTACCGCGACACCGGCCTGTGGTAACAAAGCTGGACCGTACCAGCCGGTCTGACGGCTAGGCAGGCCGCCAAGTCTCGCTCCGCAATAACCCCCGACGAGGCGGGCGACGGCGCGCAAGAATAGGAAAAGAGCACCAGCCCAGCCCATCAAGCCGAAGGCTTCAATTTCCAACGTGGCGCCAGCCAGTAGGAAGAACAAAATCATGAACGGCCACTGAATGTGCTCGATCTCATGAAAAGCACGGTCATGATGGCGGGCAAGATTTCCGATCACTGCGCCCGCAACCATGCCTGCGACAAGGAACGAAACTTCTAGCCACAACGAAAGGCCTGCTGTCAGAAAGACGATTCCCACCGCTTCGGCTTGCATCGGCTCTCCTGGGTTTAAGCGGCCAGTTAGGTAAGCGGATGGCACGCCTAGTGCGGAACCCAAAAAAATAGCCCCTCCGAAATCCCACATCGCTGTGGTCGTGATGGTGGCCCAACCGTCCGAATGACCGGCCAGAACCAATGCGACGCTGAAAACGATCAGACCCCAAGCGTCATCAATTGCGACTATGCCCTTTAATGTCTCGGTGAAGCTGTTGGACACCCCAGATTGTTTGATCACGTCCGTCATGGCGGCCGGAGCCGTAGCCGTAGCAATTGCCGCCAGCACCAACGCCAACCCGAAGGGTACGCCAATTGCGGTCAGTCCAGCAGACACAATAACAAGGGTTGCAACCACGATTGAAATCGAAATCGTCAGAATGGCTCGGCCATGCCGTACCAGGTTCTCGCATGTCAAAGATCCTCCAAGAAGGAACGCGACCATCGTCAAGGCCACAATGGATATCTCGTCGAACCACATTGCAACGCCGAGTGGGATCAACCCCATTCCGGCGTTCCCGGCGATCAGACCGAGGAAAAGTAAGGTTGTAACACGAGGAAGATGCGTGGCCCGGCCAAGTTGGTCGGCCGCGAATCCGGCAAGGAAGAGGACACCAAGGGTAATCAGAAAGCCGGCAATGTGCATAGAAAACCAAACGTTAAGTTCTTATCTAGACTACTCTAACTCCAACACTGTCCTCTAGGAACCGATGTCGGAGAGAATGTGAGTGTCCCGTTGCAGCCTATACCGAGGGTACTAAAAATAAGGGATATTGATCTGTATTAAGGCGAAAGCGCGCCGCAGGTAGCACAATAGCTCATTCAGTAGATGAGGAGGAGTTTTCGATGTCGACAAAGAAATCCAACACAAATAACCCGACCTCACTTTTGGATGTTTTCAAGCAAATGCAGCCGCCCATTTCTGGCAATCCGGCCTTCGGTGCCCAGATCGAACAATTTTGGGACGCGCAAGAGAAATTGCTCGAAGAAACAGAGGCCTTTGCGCAGCATTGGTTCGAACGGCGTCATGAGGCGGTCCGGACGGCTCTAAAAGCTGCACGCAATGTGTCTTCCGCGAACCCGTCCGATCCTTCTAAAGCCTTTCAGAGCATGGCGGAGTGGCAGCGCCATTCGGCGGAGCGGTTGGTTGCTGACGCTCAGGAATGGTTCGAAACCGTGTCCCGTTGTGCATCTTATGTCGCTGAAACCGAAGCTGAAGCTGTTGAGAAAACAGTTGATGATGTTGTAGCCGCTACAAAGGGCGCGGGGAAATCTTCAAAGTCTGAGCCTGTGTAGGTTTCCTGCTGCCGAGGAACCAAACTGGATTCATCGAAGCAGTAGATAGGAGGTCAAATGTACAAGAATATCCTGATCCCGGTTGCTCTGGACCAAGAATACGACACACAAGCGTCGTTTGAAGCCGCGCGCCAATTGGCTGATGCGGACGCTGTATTCACTGTGATACACGTCCAAGAGCCAATTCCGGCGTATGTAGGGTCTCAGATTCCCAGCGAAGTACTTGCCAATACGCGGCATGAAATCCTGGAAAACCTGCATCAAACTGCTTCTGAAATTCCAGGCGCGAAGGCTCGGCTCATCTCTGGGCACGCGGGTAGGGCTATTGTAGACTTCGCAAATGAGAGCGACGCGGATTGCATCGTCTTGGTTTCGCACAAGCCTGGTTTTGAGGACATATTTTTAGGTTCCACTGCGAACAGAGTCGTGCATCACGCCAGGTGCTCGGTTCACGTAATTCGCTGAACCAAACCTTGCGGTGCGAGATCTTGATCGAATGGCCTCTTTCTTCGTTAGTGTTGATTGTCACTGAGCGGCAATTCAGGAGACGAATTTCCGCTCCTGACGTAGAATTTTTCCTGTGGTGGTCCGCGCTTCGACGGCAGCATCAGCTAGACAGGTGTGTTTGTGGGCTTCACTGTACGCGCAGCCATCGGTGACGCGAAAGCTAACCTTGAACTTGCTAAGATCCGAAAACCACGTGCACCGTGGCAATGGGTCAAAGGTTCAAAAGCCAAGAGCGAGGCTAGAACAATCCTGACAAATTAGAACGTTCGCTTGCCACCTTACAGGTCGGCGCCAACTCCAATCGCATGAGCAGCCGTAGACCATTCCGTAGACCATATGGTGCCTGTTGACAGCGACACAGCCCGTCGCATACCCCTTGTTTTGCTGGAGAGACCGGCTGAAGAAGTGCCTGTAACGGGAGCAGAACTACCGCCCCCGGGCACCACTTCCTCAGGTAAACTATTGGTTTCACTCCAGCTTTTAACAGCAGGTTAGAGCCGTAGACCATGACAGCTCAGGTTACCTGTTTCATCCACTTTCTGAGAACCTCAAGCGGGTAACCTTTCCCGTAGGAATGGCCTACACCATCTGTACGCCAGCCTCCGATCTGATCGACCACGTCTGCCGGACACTCTACGGCTCTCAGACGATCCCGCATTGAGTGCCTGAAACCGTGCATGGTGTATCCCGCTGGGACAAGTTCCCTCATCCACTTGTTCAAGGCGGCACTAGCCGCATTGGCATTTGTGGTATCGGACCTGTTGTATCTTGGGAATGCGAACTGAGACGAGCCAGCTTCTTTGAGTATGCGCTGCGCTGCCCATCTAGCGTTTCCTTCAAGTGGTACATAACGCTCACTGTCTTGCGTCTTCAAACGACGCCATGGATGGTGGCGAACGCGAACTGAGAGAGAACCATCGTCCGCACACATGAAGTCCTCTTATCCCAGCCCAGCAGCCTCTGCAAGCCGCATGCCAATGTCTGAAACCAAAGCCACCAACCAACGCAAGTCGTCATCAAGTTCCCTGCATTTCGCCTGAACAGTCACTATCGCTTCTCTAGGCAATGGGTTGCGGCCAGAGACCCCAGCGGAGCGGTCGTAGTAAACTCCAGAGAAAGGGTTGTGCAGCGAAAGCCCCTGCTCACTCGCTGCGAAGTTGGTAACGGCTCTAACTGTCCCGAAAATCCTTGTGAGGCTGCTACCGGCGAGACCACGCGCGATGAGTGCGTCACGGAACTTGTTCGCGTCCGCTTTGGTATAGACTTCGAGGTGTTTGTCGCCACAGGCATCAATCACGTAGCCACACGCTCTCTCAGCGCCCCGGTGAAACGTCATGGGGCGTCCTTGGCCCTTCTGTGTAAGATAAATCTCGACTGCCTCAGACAACAGTACAGAGGCAGCAGAAGTCTCGTTCAGAACAACTGGTGTTGCGGCAGAGTTGGCTGCGCCAAGACGCAACATGTGCTTTCCAGGCAGTTCTGTATCCTGCGACCTCAGATGAAACCAATACTCATCCAGTTGATCAGCCGCTCTTCTTGCTCTCGTCGCTGCTACGTTTGCCGAGTGAGTACGCAAAGAAAATGCGATCCGAGAAGACGAGTAGTAGCGGCAAAGCTCCTTGGGGATGCGGCGACTGAAGTAAAAAACACCCTCTTTCACGAAGGTGTACTTGGGTGAAATGGTCTCTGTCATGGTCTACGGCTCCAACCTGCTGTTAAAAGCTGGAGTGAAACCAATAGTTTACCTGAGTAAATGGTGCCCGGGGGCGGAATCGAACCACCGACACGAGGATTTTCAATCCACTGCTCTACCCCTGAGCTACCCGGGCACGGGAACGACATTTGTCGTTGGGTGGAGGCGTTCTATGACTTGCTACCGGCAGTGTCCAGAGGCTTTTTTACATTTTTTCAGTGCGGTCGCATTGTATTGTGTTCGTCCGCCTCGGCCTCGGACTCAGGGTCGTCTTCGCGCTGAGACGGGACCGCGTAAGAGCCGTTCAGCCACTTGGCCAGATCAATGTCTGCGCAGCGTTTCGAACAGAACGGGCGGAACTTCTTTTGCGTTTCTTCTCCGCAGATCGGACAGCTCATTTCAGGATCTCTGCGACAGGTAACCGGCTGCGTTTGCGCTGCAACTCGAAATGCCCCAGAGGTGTCCATCCCGCCAGTATCGTCTCGTCCGGGTCCGACTTGAAGGCCGCACGCAGGGCGGATTCGAACCCTCGGCGGTCTTTCTTGGGCATCGGAGCCAGATCCAGTGTGATCTGCCCTGCCAGCCCGCGCACACGCAATGCACGTGGCAAAGCTTTGGCACAAGCGAAGTTGGCTTTTGTTCCGGCCGCCAGCGACGTATCCGCGCCTGTGTTCACGTCAACGGCCACCAATGCGCGGGTCGGTTCGATAAATAGATATCCGCCTCCGGGGAGAGGTTCGGAAATGCCACGGGCGACATCCAGCGCATCCAGCACACCATGAGTTCCAAAACTGCCGGTTTTCGTCACAACCTCGGCAGGATCGGTCCAGTCGCGCCATGCCAGGATATGCGGGCTGTCACCTTCGCTCAGCAATTCGACGTCGGAGCCCTCGTCCGTCATCACTTGTTCAGCTTGCGCAAGCATGGCCGAAATGTCGTCGGCAATGTCACCGGCATCCGCATCCATGCAGCAGGAGCGGAGAATCAACCCGTAGGGGCTGTCGCCCATTTGTTCATGCGCGATTTCAAGCAGTTGATCCCGCTTGTCTTCATCCTTGATGCTGCGCGAGATGTTCAGGCCCGGCGCGTCGGGTGTGACAATGGCAAAGCGGCTTTTGAACAGGATACGGTTGGTTACAGGAATGGCCTTGCCGGGCTCGGCATATCCGCCCACCTGCACCAAAAGCGTGGCACCCGGCGCCAACCCTTTGACTTGTCGCAGAAAAGCCGGGCCGTCGGGTGTGGTCAGGAACATACCGCCCTGCCCCTTGACCGGACGATCGGCGCGGGCGCGATAGATGGTGCCGGGTGCCGGCGCGTCGGCGGCGATCAGGAGATCATCAAGCTTTCCGTCGACCATCAATGCCGCGGCCTCGCGGCCT
This sequence comes from Ruegeria sp. AI2, assembly GCF_056541275.1. Classification (NCBI taxonomy): domain Bacteria; kingdom Pseudomonadati; phylum Pseudomonadota; class Alphaproteobacteria; order Rhodobacterales; family Roseobacteraceae; genus Ruegeria; species Ruegeria sp. AI2. Next base: position 270,862 of record NZ_JBQFYB010000003.1, on the reverse strand, counting down.
TGGATATGGTCCAGAACGATGGTGCGACCTTTCATGATGCCTCGCGATATAGGGGGTAGCCGATCCCTTGCAGCAAGGCGGCGGTCTCGGACAAAGGCAGCCCCACGATGCCAGTGAACGAGCCCGAAATCCATGGGATGAATGCGCCAGCAGGGCCTTGGATCGCGTAGGCCCCGGCTTTGCCCCGCCAATCACCAGTCGCCAGATAAGCGTTGATTTCAACGTCAGACAGGCGTTTGACCTTGACCTGCGAGACGACATCGCGCTGCAGGATGCGATCCCCGCGCCTAACGGCAATCGAAGTGATCACCCGGTGACGACGACCGGACAAAGCGTACAGGAACTCTGCGGCCTGACCTTCGTCCTCGGGCTTGCCCAGAATACGCCGCCCCAGTGCAACTGTCGTGTCCGCGCAAAGCGTGATGTCACCGCTATCCGATTGAACTGCCTTTACTTTTTCACGGGTAATGCGACTGCAATACGGAACCGGCAGCTCACCCTTCAGCGGTGTTTCGTCGATGTCAGGGGGGCGGATGGCGTCGGGCTGCACGCCAAGCTGCGCCAGCAGGTCCAGCCGCCTTGGGCTGCCCGATCCCAGGATAAACGCCATCTCGGCAGGCGTTATTTGAAGCGGTAGTTGATCCGACCCTTGGTCAGATCATAGGGGGTCATCTCGACCTGAACCTTGTCGCCGGCCAGAACACGGATGCGGTTCTTGCGCATCTTTCCTGCCGTATGTGCGATGATTTCATGGCCGTTTTCCAGCTCGACCCGAAACGTCGCATTAGGCAGGAGTTCCTTCACGACACCGGGAAATTCGAGCGTATCTTCCTTGGCCATGTTGTCTCCATCATTAGGTTGCGCCCGCAGAATCTGCGGGGATGTGCGCTTAAATGAGCCTATTTTTCCCTTATTTCAAGGGCGGATTCATCTAAAGGGCGGATAATGTGACCGTTTCGACTCGGGCGTCCTGCTCTGGCCAATGGGTCCGGTTCAGCACGTGGCCATCGGCGCGGACCTCGGCGATGGCGGACAGGTCGACATCCGCATAGGTCCATCCGGGCTGGTTCAGAGTGCCCTCGGCCAGCACCCCGGTGGCCGGAAACCCTTTGTCCGGCGGGCCGAAAACGCCGCCCATGCCGGTGTTCATGTCCACTGCCTCGGACCAGTCGTTGGCTCCGACCAGTGACGACATAACCGTAACGCATTGATTTTCCAAGGCTCTTGACATTGCCCCGATGCGAACACGCCAATACCCTGACAGCGCTTCGGTGCAGGACGGGACAAGGATCATATCCGCTTCGCTGAGTGCGCGGCCCAGCAGGGGAAACTCGCTGTCATAGCAGATCAGAACACCGATTTTGCCCAGCGCGGTGTCGAACAGCTTGAGTGGACCACCCGGAGCGATGTCCCAGTCCTCGCGTTCAAAGCGGGTCATGATCTGCTTGTCCTGATGGTCGCGGCCGCCGTCCGGGGCGTAGAACGCGGCGCGGTTCACCGGGCGGCCGGACCCATCCACAACCGGGGCCGATGCACCCAAAATGTACGTTTTGTACGCGCTTGCGAGGCGCGAATGCAAATTTTGTACATCCTCGAACCGGTCCGAAACCGCGCGGATCGAGCGTTCGAGATCACCCGCCACCTCGGCACCATCGAGCGTCGACACCTCCATCGCGCCGTATTCGGGGAACACCAGCAGCCCGGCCCCCTGCCCGGCAGCTTCGGCAACCCAACGGTCCAGCTTGTCCTCGTACTGCGCCCAGCTGTCGAGCCAGTCAAGATTATACGCTGCGGTTGCGACTTTCATTGATGGGATCCCCTGAGCCGATGTGTCGAGGCACTAAACCGTGAGAGCCGCCGCGTGTACAGATCAATCTGGTTCTGGGGGAGGGGTGGACGAGCTTTATTCCCCAATGCTGCAGAGAGCTCCAACGTCTGAATTGCCTTCGTATCGGTAACGCTCAGCGATGCCGCCCCACTTCCATACCGGCAGACGCAATGCTAGCGTGACTGCCAGGAATTGGGGGGGATTACTCTATGGGTATGGAATACGACGCCGCCGCAGCGGAGCGACTGGAGGCGGTTTACCTTGGACCGGACGTAGTTTCTCAAAGAGACGACACCCTTCGAAGGATTTCGGTTCAAAAGGGTGAGCGGGTCTTGGATATTGGAAGCGGCCCCGGCTTTCTCGCGGCTCAAATAGCGGATCAAACAGGACCCAATGGTGAAGTTGTAGGCATCGACATTTCGGAACAGATGGTGGAACGCGCAACGAAACGAAGTGAGCATGACTGGCTAAGCTATCGTTGCGCCGACGCGACCGAACTCCCGTTTGAAGACAGTTATTTCGATGTGGTCGTTAGCACCCAAGTAGCTGAATACGTGCCTGATGTAGCGAAGTTTTGCAGCGAGGTTTTTCGTGTTCTGAAGCCCGGAGGGCGTGGGCTGATCCTTGCGACGGACTGGGAGGGCGTCTGTTGGCATAGCGAGAATCCGGATCGAATGGAGAAGGTCCTCAAGGCTTTTGCACCGCATTGCGCCGACAGCAAACTTCCACGAACGCTTGTTGCTCGCCTTCGGAACGCGGGTTTGATCGTTAATGAGGTGAGCTATTTCTCCATCATAAATACGGACAGGTACGATGGTTGCTATGGCGAAATGGTGGTGCCCTTCATTGTGGCTTACGTGAAGGGACAAAAAACTGTTCCAGATGATGAACTGCAGGCGTGGGCAGAAGAACAATCGGCACTTAATGCAAGTGGGGAGCATTTCTTCTCGACTGGCCGATTTAGTTTCTCCGTCAGCAAACCATCCTGATCGGCAAGCAGACATTGGGGCAACGACAACAAACGGCAGCTATGTCCGCACTGCTGTCAATAAAAATGATCAACACTGCACCTGCAGCACATGGCAGCTCTTTGGCCACACTTCTTGCAACACACAGAAAAGCCCCGCTGCACCGCCCCCAACCCTACAAATCCCTGATCCAGAACTGCAACGGCTTCAGCGTTTCTCCCTCCTCCCCGATATCCTTCCACGAGAATTGGGCGATTGCGCCGGGTAAGGGCTTGTATCCGCGGGCGCGCCAGAAGGTATCCAGCGGGCGGTAGTGGTCGGGGCGCAGCGGGTGGTCGGTAGGGCGTTGCACGCTGCAAAAGGCGCATTTGGCAAAGCCCAGAGCGCGGGCGTGCCCCTCGCGCGTGTCGAAGAATTTGTGGCCGACGCCCTGCCCGCGATAGTCCGGCAGCAGGACGGATTCAGCGCAATAGAAGATCTGCGACAGGTCCAGCCCGGTGTCTGCGAAGGCCGCGGCGAAATCGTCGGCGTGGTCGGTCAGCGGCGCACCGGTCGAGGCGCCGATCAGGCGGTCGCCGTCGAAGGCGCCGACCACGATGGCCTTGTCACTGTCGCGGTAGGATTGCAGGTATTTGCGTTCGTATTCCAGATCGCCGTCATAGAGATAGGGCCAGGCGTGAAACACCCGGATCCGCAGGCGGGCGACATCATCCAAAGCGGCCCCGAGTGCCGCTCCGGTCAGGGGGCGGACGTCACTGACGTCAGCCATTCGAGACCTGTTTGGTCCAGTCTGCAAGGTTATAGAAAGTGGTGACGCGGGTGATCTTGCCGTCCCTGAGGTCAAAGAACGATCCGGCAGGCAGGCGGTAGGTCTGGCCGTGGGCGTCGGGCAGGCCCTCGTCGGTTTCCAGATAGGTGCCGTTGACGATGAACTCGGCCGCGGCGCGGGTGCCGCCCTGAGCCTCGAACACAACGATGTCGGTCAGGTTTTCGCGGTAGCAGCGGTTCATATGGGCGCAGAAGGCGGCGAACTTGTCCTTGCCGACGCGAATCTGGCCTTCGTTCACGTGATGGGCCACGTCATCGGACAGGCAGGCCAGCATGCCATCGACGTCACCGGCGTTGAAGGCATCGAAATAGGTTTTGACGGTCTGGTTCATGTCCCCTCCGTTGGTTCGCCCCAGCGGTCTTTCAGATGCTGAATGATCTGGTCGCGGGTCTGTCGGTAGTGATGTAGCTTTTGTTCGCGGGTCTCGCCCATCCCGGTAGGGTCCATTATTGGCCAATAATCGACATCGAGGTGAAAAACACGGGTCAGTTCCAGCGCCTGCCGCTGGCTGGCGGGTGAAAGCGCCACGACCAGATCGAACGAGCTGAGGTCATCGCCCCATTCCTGCATCTCGTCGAAGGAGCGCGAGCGGTGGCGGGACAGTTCTACGCCGACCTCGTGGCAGACCGCGATGCTGAAGCCGTCAATTTCCAGATCGTTATGCACACCGGCGGACTGGACATAGGTGCCGGTGCCATAGAATTTCTTCATCAGCCCCTCGGCCATCGGAGACCGAACCGCGTTGTGGTCGCAACAGAACAAGACCGACTGCGGCAGAGGCTTCACGCGTCAGCCCCCAAAATGCAGAACGCAGATCAGCGTGAACAGGCGACGGGCAGTGTCGGTGTCGACATCTGCCTTGCCTTCCAGCCGTTCCTGCAACACGCGGCTGCCTTCGTTGTGGATACCCCGGCGGGCCATGTCGATGGTTTCGATCTGGCTGGGCGGCAGCGATTTCACCGCATCGAAATAGCTTTCACAGATCTGGAAGTAATCCTTGACCACCTGCCGGAAAGGCCCGAGCGACAGGTGAAACTCGGCCGCTTTTTCGTTGGCCTCGGTTTCAATGTCGAAGACAAGCCGTTTGTCGCGGATCGAAAGCTGGAGGCGATAGGGGCCCTCGGGCACAACGCGGTCGTCGCGTTTGGGCAGCGAGAAGCTGTTTTCTTCCAGCAGATCATAGATGGCGACCTTGCGCTCCTGCTCGATCTCGGGCGTGGGCGGCGGCAGATTTCTATCATCCAGTTCGATATGCGAGATGCGGGTCATCTTTACAGTCACATTCCTTGCGTCAGCACAGACCTATAGCAATGATATTCAACGGGCAACGCACAGAAACGCCATATGCGCCCGGTCTTTGCGTCATTTCAGCCATTCAGGCGGTTCAGGCGCGCGGTGACCGAGAGGCCATGCGCCTCGAGGCTTTCCGATTGCGCCAGCTGTTCGGCAGCAGGGCCGATGGCACGCAGGGCTTCGGGGGTCATCTGGCTGAGCGTGGTGCGTTTGAGGAAATCCATCACGCTGAGGCCAGACGAAAACCGCGCCGAACGCGCGGTGGGCAACACGTGGTTGGGGCCGCCGACGTAGTCACCGATGGCTTCGGGTGTGTACTGACCCAGAAAGATGGCCCCGGCGTGGATGGTTTTTTCGCTCAGCGCGCGCGGGTCGGCCACGCACAGTTCCAGATGTTCCGGGGCAATGCGGTTGGACAGGGCTGCGGCCTCGTCCAAGTTGCGAACGGTAATCACCGCGCCGTAGTCGCGCCAGCTGGCCCCGGCGATGGCACGGCGTTGCAGGGTTTCCAGCCGTTTTTCGACCGCCTGCGCGACGGATTGGCCGAATGCCGCGTCGTCAGTGATCAGGATCGATTGCGCGCTTTCGTCATGTTCGGCCTGGCTGAGCAGGTCCAGCGCGATCCAGTCAGGCTCATTGTCCTTGTCGGCGATGACCAGAATTTCCGAGGGGCCCGCGATCATGTCGATGCCGACCTTGCCAAAGACGCGCCGCTTGGCGGCGGCGACAAAGGCGTTGCCCGGCCCGGTGATCTTGTCGACCGGCGCGATGGTGTCGGTGCCATAGGCCAGCGCTGCCACGGCCTGCGCGCCGCCGATGCGATAAACCTCGTCCACACCCGACAGCTGTGCCGCCAGCAGCACCAGCGGGTTCACTTGCCCGTCGGGCGTGGGCACCACGATGGCCAGCCGTTCCACACCGGCCACCTTGGCCGGGATGGCGTTCATCAGCACCGATGACGGGTACGAGGCCAATCCACCCGGCACGTAAAGCCCTGCGGCCGAGACGGCAGACCAGCGCCAGCCGAGTGTTGCGCCCGTCGCATCCGTCCATTCCTGATCCTCGGGCATCTGCCTTTCGTGATAGGCCCGGATGCGGGAAGCCGCCAGTTCCAACGCCGTGCGATCTTCGTTCGAGACCTGCGCCACCGCATCCGCGATGTCCTGTGCGCTGAAGGCCAGCGTTTCGGGCGTCAGCGTCAGCCGGTCGAATTTGGCCGTCAGTTCGATCACCGCCGCATCGCCCCGGTTGCGCACATCGTCGATGATCTGCGCCACGACCGCATCCACATCCGGGCTGTCCTCGCGCTTGGCCGAGAGCAGGGTCCGGAAGGCGGGTTCGAAATCGGGCGATTTGGTATCAAGGAAAACGGGCATGATCTGGCACTCCGGGCGTTGCGCATTGGGACATATCCCCCGGAGCGCGCCGCCTCAACCCTCAGTCACCGGGGTGCAGCGATTTGCGCATCGGGTATTGCGGGATGCCGTGCCAGTCACCGGGCGGGCCTGCCGGTCGCCACCCCTGTTTCAGATAGAACGCGTGCGCCGTTTTGGTGGCATCCAGATGCGCCTCGGCACAGCCGCACACAGCCAGTTGCCGTTCCAGCCGGTTGAGCAGCGCTCGCCCCACCCCCTGCCCCGTATGATCCGGATCGACATAGAGCAAAATGACCGTCCCGGTTTCAAAAAGCCCCCCGGCAGCGGCCACATGCCCCCGGTGTTCGGCCAGCCAGATCTGCGATCCGGGCCTGAACCAGCCCCGGATCGTGGCTGGGTCCTTGTTATCGGTCCATTGCGCGATGGCCTGTGGGTCACCCTTATGATCGACCCCGCAGAGCTGCGTGATTGAGCGGATCAGAACCCGGCTGAGGTCGAACACGTCGAACACAGTGGCGGGGCGCAGTGCAATGCCTTCGGGCGTCGTTGAAAACGCCTGAGAAATCCCGCGCTTGTTCTGCATCTATTCGGGGTGATGCGGGGCCTGACCGGAGGGGGCCTGATAAGGGCGCGTCACGTCCTTGAGGGCGGCATCCAGCGCCTCGACCGTCAGGCGGATTGCGCCATCACCGGCCAGCGTCAGCAAGACATGGCCCGCGCCATCCTCGCCGGGTTCGAAAACGACCGACATCAGCGACATGATCATGTCGGTGTCACCGCGATCAATGCCCTGACTGGACACCGAGAGAACCGAACCGAAGACCAGCACCGATTGCACCCGTTCAAACGGGCGGTCGCGGCGGGCGGCGGCATCCTTGTCTTCCCAGCGAAAGCGGTTCAGCAGCAGGCCAAAGCGGCGCTGCGACGGTTGCCACTTCATCTCGGTCACCGGAAACACGGCATCCTGCGCGAGGGTCGAGATCACCTGAAGGTCATCTGCATCCTCGGCCCCCAGATTAAGCGGCGCCTCGCGCCCGTCTTCAAAACTTGCGTCTGTCATTGGCCCTTGATCCGTTCAATCTTTGCGCCCACACCTTCCAGCTTGCGCACCACATGTTCATATCCGCGGTCCAGATGATAGACCCGGCTGACCGTTGTTTCCCCTTCTGCCGCCAATCCGGCAAGGATCAGCGAGACCGAAGCCCGCAGGTCGGTCGCCATCACCGGCGCGCCTTTCAGACGTTCGACCCCGGTCACCGTGGCGGTGCCGCCATGCACCTCGATCTGCGCGCCCATGCGCACCAGTTCGGGGGCGTGCATGAAGCGGTTTTCGAAAATGCGTTCTTCGAGAACCGAGGTGCCCTCGGCCGTACACATCAGCGCCATCATCTGCGCTTGCAGGTCGGTTGGGAAGCCGGGGAAAGGTTCGGTCACCACATCCACCGCGCGCACGCGCCCGTTTTTGCGGGCCACTTTCAGACCGCCTTCGGTTTCTGAAACGCTGACGCCTGCCGCATCCAGCTTGGCCGCAAAGGAATCGACCAGCGACATGCGACCGCCCAGCAATTCCACCTCGCCACCGCAAATCGCCGGGGCCAGCATATAGGTGCCCAGCTCGATCCGGTCGGTGACAACCTGATGTGTGGCCCCGTGCAGCCGGTCGACGCCCTGAATTTCGATGGTCGGGGTGCCTTCGCCAGAGATCTGCGCCCCCATCTTGCGCAGGCATTCGACCAGATCGACGATCTCGGGCTCGCGCGCGGCGTTTTTCAGAACCGTGGTGCCCTTGGCCAGCGTCGCCGCCATGACGATGTTTTCGGTGGCCCCGACCGAGGCAAAGCGCATCTGGTGCACGGCCCCTTTCAGACCGCCCTGAGCCTTGGCGTGCAGATAGCCGTCCTTCAGCTCGATCTCGGCGCCCAGCGCCTCGAGCCCTTCGACATGCAGGTCCATCGGCCGTGCGCCGATCGCGCACCCGCCGGGCAGAGAGACAACCGCCTGCCCGAACCGCGCCAGCAAGGGGCCCAGAACAAGGTTGGACGCACGCATCTTGCGCACGATGTCATAATCGGCGGTCTGGCTGGTCAGGCTGTGGCTGGACATTGCAATCACCTGACCGTCTTGCAGCGACGACACCTCGGCCCCCAGCGATTGCAGCAGCGCGGTCATGGTCTTGATGTCGCTCAGCCGCGGCGCATTGGTCAGCGTCAGCGGTTCTTCGCTCAGCAATGTTGCGGGCATCAGTGTCAGGCACGCATTCTTGGCCCCCGCAATCGGTATCTGACCGTTCAGCGGGCCATTGCCCGTTACCAGAATCGAATCCATCTGCTCTTATCCCTCGTCCTTGTCAGGCTTGTCCCCTGCTGCCGCACGCGCCTTGGCCTGCGCCTTGCGACGCGCCATGTTGGCCTTCAGCGCCGCCTTCAGCCGCGCTTCGCGCGCATCGCCGGGTTTACCTTGTTTTTTGGGTGAATTTTTATCCGTCATGATCTTTCTCTACAGGAGGCGAAAAAAACCGTCCAGACACCCTTGCGCCGCGTTTCGTTTGAGTCTAATCACCCGCCCACAGCGCTGCTGTAGCTCAGAGGTAGAGCACTCCCTTGGTAAGGGAGAGGTCGAGAGTTCAATTCTCTCCAGCAGCACCATAAATCATTGAAAAATATAAATAAAACCTCCTCGTGCGATTGAACCAAATGTCCGGGAATGTCATCTAATGTCGACTATCTCGCATGAAATCTTGAAAAATCCGTGCAAAATCCGTGCACAGTTTCTTGGCTGAATCCGGACTGTTTCAGTCTGCGAATCAATCTTTTGCCGTCTCGACCCAAGCTTCGAAACCCTCTGATACAAAACCTTACATCACCGGCAGGCAAAAAATTACACCTTACCTCGTTGATGAAAGCAGTTACCAACTGCAGCAACCAGACTTAGAGGGTTTGTTTACCACAACGCCGGGCTAACTTCTTGAATTATCCTGAACAAAACTGCTCTAGTACATGTCAACAGAAGACTTCGTCGATGTAAAATTCAGAGTGAGTGCATGAAAGCGGACAAAATAAAAAAATACCTTCGCGCTTCAAGAATAATGTCACGCAAGAGTACTTTCTCTGGCGCATTTGCCTCGGCAATTGCTTCATACGACGACTATTCAGTCGAAGCCGTCGCGTCAGCACTCAAGGATCTTGGACAAGACCCAGAAGCAGATCTGGAATGCGTTTATTGCGGGTCCGATGCCGCTACATGGGACCACGTATTTAATCTGGTCGTCGATGGTGAATACTCGGGTCATGGCCACAGAATAAGAAACTTGGTCCCGAGTTGTCGGACTTGCAACGAGCGCAAAGGCAAGAAACACTGGAGGAACTTCTTGGAGCAGCTTGCACCAGAGCAAAAGAGTGAGCGAATTGCTCGCATAGAGAAGTTTCTAAGTACCGAGGAAGCAGCTCCTTTTACGATCGACGACATGAGGTCGTTAGCTGGATCAGAGTTGGAGCGGTTTCTGGAAATTCGGAAAGAAGTTTTTCTGCTTTTGGCTGAGGCTGACGATCTAGCGTCGGACATTCGAAACAAGCAACCACAGCTTCACTCACAACGGAAATGATGTGCCCTTAACGACAGGTAGCATTGGCTACTATTAACGGCAGCTACGAAAATACTTCCATCATGTCTTTCTCAAGATCAGAGATCTCTTTACTTATGCACTTGCGGAAGAGTTTATCTAAGTCTTCTGGAGACATTCCTTCCAATCGATCCAGATCATAGTTCGGCAGCAATAGACCAATTTGAGCCTTCTTGTCGGCTTCCTGAAAATTATCAAAATTGGGGAAATACCGAGATTTCTCATAGTTGTATCTGATCTCGTGGTAGCCGCGGGTAAAAGTCTTGAGTCGAGCACAGTCTTCAGGTTCTAGGACCTTTCTTGCTTGAGCGGCTACGAAAGCGTCAAGCTGCTTAAGCTGCTGCTTGTTATTTGATTGGGAAAAGAAGAAGAGCCAACCAACACGCTTTTCCAAATATAAGCACCCAGAAATTCTAAGGTTCATCCGCCAGATCAGGGGGCCTTTGTTCTTTTTGTACTTCATTGCAGAGAATAGCTTCATCAAGTTAGTGAACATTCTCTTGAAGGATGACTTGCGAACCTGAACACTCGACTGCCTGAAATTGTAGCCCAAGTAGTCGATGCCTTCGGACAATGACACGATTGTGCTTTTGCTGCCGGCTCCTACAGTGTGGCAGTGAATCTTTCGTAAAGACTTCATAGCTACTGGGATGTCGTTTGCGAGCTTCAGAGTTGTTGGATGATCCGCAATAACAAGAATATCATCAACAAATCTGCAGTACTCAACACCGCTCAACGCAGAACACTTCTTGTCGATTTCCGACAAATAGAGTGAAGACAATATGTTTGAGATGCTTAACCCCTGCGGAACCCCCTTTGTGATCGGCTCACTGTCGGAAGGCTTCTTACCAGTAGGCGTCTTGAGAGCCTGCTCGATAACATAAAGCAAGTTTTTTTGCCGTATAGTTCTTCGCAGAACGCGCATTAAAATCTTATGGTCAATAGAAGGAAAATAGCTCTCGATATCGAGCCGTAGATAGAAATCGGAACCTGGCCGAGACTTTGAAGACCGGTGTATCTGCTTCACGAACTTATGTGGGGGCTGCGAAACATGATCTGGAAATATCGTGGCAAGCAGTTCAGACGCGAATTTCAAAACCAGTTTGTCGCGAACAGTTGGTATGGATATCTGCCGAGGTTTCTTGTCAGCTCCTTTTGAAATGAGTTTTTCGCGGTAAGGAGTGAACTTATAAGTACGAGCTTTGACCTTTCGTAATATGATATCGATTTCTGCATCTAGGTTCGCACCAAATGCTGCTGGGCGCATACCGTCACGCCCAACAGCAGAGCCATCTTCTATAAATTCCTGATATAGAGCGACAAAATGCGCTTTTGTGAAGCGCTCATGAAAGTGTTCAGCGGGTTTCAATTTACCAGATCCAGAAAATCGATCCGACGCTCATTGTCAGCAACAGAACCGGCAGCGCCCACAAAATTAGAAAATGAGTACAAAATCTAATTAGCATCACAACCGTCCATGATACTTTAGATCCGCTAGGCGAGGTCAGTTTCTCGCCATTGGGGAACGTTCGAGAAAGTACCAAAGCGTCGTAGTCTAGATCAGAATGATTTGGGTACGAAGACAGAATGTCGTGGTATCGATCCACAAGTGTCTGCAGTGGTTCATTGCTGTCGTACAGCTTTTGCAAACGCAGGTAACATTCGCGATGAAGGATCGCCGTTTCACCAAACCGGAAACCGAACACAATAATCGACGCCGCTAAGATAAATACTGAGAAAACTGCCGTGTACGCTTCCAACGGTGCATTCGGTGGCAGTTGATCGCGTAGCAAAGCTATGGCGATCACAACCACCGACAGTAGCGAAAGCACCAAATGGGATAGAATATCATACCGACGAAACCTTTTCTCAGCGCACATTCTAGTCTTTGCGGTCAACCAGATTCGGTTTCTTATGTTCTCAACAGCGTTATCTACTGCCATCAATCTTGTTCACTCAATTCTTGCACTTCCCAAATGTGTGTGCGGAGCAAAAAATTCTAAGCGTTATCCCCTCCGAAGAAGGCAGCAAAGGTTGCCCAATGCTCAAGTGTTTCCACTTGCTTACCTAAGTTCAGCCCCTAAGAGCTAACGGCGGAATTACCGTTCCCCCGCACACAATCTTAACGTGCACCGGATCCGTCACCTTGTCCATATCCCACGAAGAAAACTGCCGATAGAGCCTCTGCTCATAACCCATTTTTGGCCAGACCCCGCAAGGTGAATTTCACCTATAAATGTACTGTTTAACCATAAAAGGTTAGCAATATGTGTGCAAAATCCGTGCAAGGTAAACCGAAATTCCTATTAAAGCATTGTTTTTAAAACATAAAATGAGATCTGATCTTTCCCTTGGTAAGGGAGAGGTCGAGAGTTCAATTCTCTCCAGCAGCACCATCCTTCATTTTCCTGTGAAAAAGCACGCTTTCATCCGGAAGGGTTTGGGTGTTCCGGCGTCTTTGGCTATTGGCGTGTCAGAGACTTTTGTGGTGCGCGTTTGGTTTATGGGCGGTTCGATACAGCCCGGAGGCGTCGAGCGCTGTGCGTGGTAGTACCATGCGCTTGGCAAGGGGAGCCGCTGCGCGCCCGTTGCATCCCCCCGGCCAGTGGCTCTTTCAGGGCATTGAACCCATTCCAGAGCCATAGATCGTTTCGTGGCGGTCGGGCTTAGTTCATGCCCAGCGCTTCTTTGTACATTTCGATGACGGCCTCTTGCTCGGCAATGTCATCCTTGTCCCTTTTTCTGAGGGAAATGATGCTGCGCAGGGCCTTTACGTCATAGCCGCGCGACTTGCTTTCGGCGTAGACCTCTTTGATCTGGTCGGCGATGTCTTTCTTTTCCATCTCCAGGCGCTCGATACGTTCCACAAACTGGCGCAGCTCGCCCGCGGTGACCTTGTAATTTGCTTCTGCTTCTTCAGACATGCTCATCTTTTTTGTTCCCGGTTATGGACCTGCAACCAGAAGAGGTCAGCCTGCGGCTGGCGGTGAACGGCGGTGGCCCGATCATCGGGGGCACCTTCGAAACACGCCTGTCCCAGAGGCTGAAACCCTGGTGTGGAATGCCGGATACAGTGCTGCCGCCCGGGTCGCAAGCACCCATTGGGCCGGCGCACTTGTATGACCCCAACCGATCCGTTAAGCGCGTGATCAGGTCACGAGGATATGCGGGGAACCATGTTCGAAATCATCACCTGGGGCGGTGCGGCCCTGTCTGTGGCCGGGCTTGCCGGTCTGGTCTGGTGCATTCTTCGCGTGATGCGGGCGCGCAAGGCCGGTCTGTCGGATGACGAGCTGCGCGCGGTGGTTCAGGGGGTCCTGCCCTGGAACCTGGCCTCGCTGTTTCTGTCGGTGCTTGGATTGATGCTGGTCATCCTCGGGATTTCCCTTGGATGACCATCCGGTTCACACCGGCAAGTTATCAAACTGCGCTTCAATCGCATCTTCGCACAAGGCCGCATCCAGACGACGCAGGCGCGAAGGCACCTCCATCCCCTGCTGCCGCATCCGGTCAACAATCTTACTCACACTCGGTTGAAGCGCCAAACGCGTTTCCAGACCCGCGTTCACAAGCTTACGTTCAAGCTGCTCGGCTTCGGAATAAAGACCAGTCGGTGTCATAACCATCCTCCCAAATGGCGCCAGTATCCCCAATATACGTAACGGGATTACGACCCGCAGATAATATCGTAGCCTTGTGCGGGAAATTGCCTGCCATGGTCGAAGTTTCGGCAATCTGACGCGGATAGGTTAAAGATTAAGCCAGGATTTCAGCGGTTGCTTTGACCGGCATCAAATGCAGGTTCGATATTGCATCACATTCCAATTCACATATATGATATGCGTGACCGAAACGGAGAAGATCATGACACCGAAAGTGAAAGCGTTTTTTGACGAGCAGACCTTTACGGTTTCCTACGTGGTTCATGAACCTCAGGGGCGAGCCTGTGCCATCATCGACAGCGTGCTGGATTTCGACCATGCCTCGGGGCGGACGTCGACAATTTCGGCGGACAGGATCATCGATTTTGTGCGCGCGCAGGACCTTAAGGTCGAGTGGATTCTGGAAAGCCATGTCCATGCCGACCACCTGTCCGCGGCCCCCTATCTGCAACAGGAGCTGGGCGGCAAGATCGGGATTGGCGATCAGATCGTCACCGTGCAGGACACGTTTGGCAAGGTTTTCAACGAAGGAACCGAATTTCAGCGCGATGGCAGCCAGTTTGACGCGCTGTTCAAGGAAGGCGACAGTTTTCACATCGGCCAGATGCGGGGCGACGTGCTGCACACCCCCGGCCACACACCGGCCTGCATGACCTATGTGATTGGCGATGCGGCATTTGTTGGTGACACGCTGTTCATGCCCGATTTCGGCACGGCGCGCTGCGATTTTCCCGGAGGATCGTCGGCCACACTGTTCCAGTCGATCCAGAAGATTCTGTCGCTGCCGGACAATACCCGAATCTATGTCGGGCATGATTACAAGGCACCGGGCCGCGACGAATACGCGTGGGAGACGACGGTGGGTGAGCAGAAGGCGCTGAACGTCCATATCGGACAGGGGCGCAGCATCGAAGACTTCGTGGAAATGCGCGACGCGCGGGACGCCACGCTGGCCATGCCGCGCCTGATCCTGCCGTCTTTGCAGGTCAACATGCGGGCCGGTCAGATGCCTCCGGCGGATGAACAGGGCGATGTTTTCCTGAAACTGCCGGTCAACAAGCTGTGACGCGGGCACAACAAATCACAAAGGGAAATCCCACATGAATATAGAATGGATCTGGGGGCTGTGCGGCGGTCTGGTGATCGGTCTGGCCGGGGCGGTTTACCTGCTGGGCAATGGCCGGATCATGGGCGCAAGCGGCATTCTGGGCGGCCTTGTCGATGGCAGCGCCAAGGGGAGCATGGCCGAAAAGCTGGCCTTTATTGCGGGGCTTGTCGGAATGCCCCTTCTTCTGCGCCCGTTGATCCTGCCCGAGGCCCAGACGCATCTTACCAGCAATCTGGGCGTTGTCATTCTGGCCGGGCTGCTGGTCGGTATCGGTACACGGATCGCCAATGGCTGCACCTCGGGGCACGGGGTGTGCGGGATCTCTCGGTTCTCGCTGCGCGGCATCGTGGCCACCGTTTTCTATATCCTTGCCGGGGGCGTCACCCTTGTGCTGCTGCGTCATGTGTTGGGAGTGATCTGATGCGCCTTTTCATTTCATTGATCGCCGGATCGCTGTTCGGCGCCGGGTTGCTGATTTCAGGCATGACAGACACCACAAAAGTTCAGGGCTGGCTGGATGTGTTTGGCAACTGGGATCCGACGCTGGCCTTTGTGATGGCCGGTGCCATCCTGCCGATGCTTGTGGCGTGGCGGATGACAACCGGACGGCAAAACGCCCTGACCGGCGGAGCCTTTCCACCCCCTGCAAAGCCCGAGGTTGATCGCAGGCTGATCGTGGGTTCGGTTCTGTTCGGGATGGGCTGGGGACTGGCCGGGCTGTGCCCCGGACCGGCAATGGCCTCGCTGAGCTATGGCGGGCTGGGCGGGCTGGTCTTTCTGGTTGCAATGGCGGCTGGGATGTTCGTGGCACCACCGCTGGGCGCGCAACTGGACAGGGCGGCAAACGCGGCCTAAGGAATTGGCATGGAGATTCGTCAGATTACCCCCCGCTATGCTGTCTCGCCGCAGATCACGGTCGAGGATGTTCCGGCCATCGCCGAGGCTGGCTTTGCCAAAGTGATCTGCAACCGGCCCAATGCCGAAGTTCCCCCGGCCATGCAATCCGACGCGATCGGCGAAGCGGTGCGGGCCGCCGGTATGGAATATGAGGTGCTGGAGCTGACCCACCAGACGATGACGCCTGAGAACGTGAAGCGGCAGCGCGACATGGCGGAAAACGGCAGTGGTCCTGTTCTGGCCTATTGCGCCTCGGGCACGCGGTGTTCGGTGGTTTGGGCGTTGGGCCAATGCGACCACATGAGCACGGACGACATCCTGAATGCGACCGGCAAAGCCGGGTATCAGCTGGACAATCTGCGCCCCATGCTGGACCAGATCCGCGGCACTGGCGGCTAAGTGCCCCTCAACCTAGCTGGTGGACTCCGGGGGTGCCAACCCTGCCAGCTGCGTGATTTCAGCGACCATTCGTTCGGAATCGTTCACGATCAGATCGCTATCTGTCAGATCTGACACCCCGGCCGGGACGGTCTGGGCGTGCGCATCATGCTCAGCTGGTTCGACCAGATAATCCTGCGGTGGTGTTCCACTTTTGCTGGCGATGAAGTCCTGCGCGTCAGCGCCGGTCAGGGCCGGCAATGCAGCGGCTTCATTCAGCCGCACGGCCCGCAGGCCGCCGCATTGGCCAAGGCGACCGATACCGGCGCGTGTCCGGTCAATCGTCAGAACCTCGGTCCGGTCCAGACGCGCCCCGCGCAACGGCAGAATGTCCCCGATCCGCATTCCGGACAGGTCGGACAGCGGCAGCGACATGCGGCACAGCGCGGCGGTCAGTTCCGCCCGCATCACGCCTGAACACTGATCCATGCGCAGATCAGCCTTTTCCCCGGCATCTTCGGCCACGTCCGGGACGGCAGGATGTTCCGGCAGAAAGACCGAGATGCGGCCCTGCTGCTCTCCGTTCGCCAGATCGACGGTCAGTTCGAAAATGCGGTACGCCTCTTCCGTCATCGCCAGTGACAGGGTGCGCAAATCCTTGGCGCGCGAGGTAAATTCCAGCCCTGCAAGGCAAATCTGATCGCTTGAGGCGTCGAACAAAGCGGCGGAACCGGTCAACGCGGCTTCGATCAAGGGGGCCACGATGGCAGCGTCGGTATCCGTGAACGTGCGTGTGCCGGGATCACCGGACAGGACCTGACCAATGGTCTGGGCCTGAACAATGGCCGAGACCACATTCGGGTTGAGACAGGCTGCGGCGCGGCCTTCGGGGCCGTCAAACACCAGCAGCAGCCAATCCTGCCCCGCCGCGTCCCCCGGCACCTCCTGCGACTGGTTGGATTGCTTTGCCCCGATAACCGCCAGCGGCAGGTTCAGCCGGTCGCCCGCAGCCCGTGCGAACCCAAGGCGCAACGCCCGCAGAACCGAGCGTGGGCGATCCCCCAGATCCTTTTGCCCAACGGACAGTTTGCGCGCCAACGCGGCATTGACATCTTGTGACATGACGCCCGATCACCAATTGTTCCAGCACCTGGCAACCGGTTTACACCCTCGGGCGTTACCAAGTCCTTTATGGCCGCGTCACTGCGCCGCCTGCTGATAGGCCTGTGGCAGGCTGATCCGGAAGGCCGCGCCGCCCTGCCCCGGCAGATAGGTGATCTCACCCCCCAGCCGCTGCATGATTTCGCGGCAGATGGCCAGACCAAGCCCCGCTCCACCAGCCTTGTCGCCGCCCACGCGGGCAAACTTTTCAAACACCATCGAACGCGCACCCGGTGGGATGCCGCTGCCATTGTCGATGAAGTCGACGATGACCCGCCCGCCGACATCATGGGCGGAAATGACCAGTACCGGATCGTCCGCATCGCAATATTTCTGCGCGTTCGAGATCAGGTTGATGAACACCTGCCCCAACCGATCCAGATCCGTATGCAGGAAAATACGCTCGGCCGTGCGGGTCCGGCGGACAGTGATCTTTCGGTCCGCCCCGGCCAGAGCGCTGGGCACGGCGCGGTCCAGAACCGAGCGCAGGCTGTCATCGCTGAGATTGAGGCTGACCTGCCCGTTTTCAAGCACGCTCAGATCCAGCAGATCATCGAGCAGCCGGGTCAGGCGCAGGGCTTCGTCATGAATGATCGCGGCATAGCGGGTCTGCTCCTGGCGACTGAGGCCATCGGTGTCGCGCATGATTTCCGAAAACGCCCGGATCGAGGTCATCGGCGTGCGCAATTCATGACTGACCTGGCTCAGGAAGCTGTCCTTCTGTTCGGAAATCTGGGTGAGCTTGGCGTTAGCCTCGCGCAATTGCCGAGCGGTTCGGCTGAGTTCGGAGGACTTTTCCTCGAGCTGGCCGGAGTATTCCAGCAGTTGCGCGGATTCGTCTGCCACGGCCAGCAGATCCTCGACTGAGACCGACGATCCGCCCACGATCTGGCCGATCATCGCGTGGGCCATGGCCGCACCGACCGAGCCGCTGAGCTCGCGTTCCAGACGGTTGAGAAATCCCGGCGTCGGTTCCGGCAGGTGCGAACGGCCACCCTGTTTTTGCGCCTCGGCCTGAAAGAACTCCTGCGTGGGGCCGGTGCCCAGAATGCGCTGCGTCATGATCATCAGGTCTTCGCTTTGCGCCACCGACCCGGACCACCCGCGCGGCGCGACCGAGTGATCAAAGACGTTGACGAACTGTGCCCCCTGCAACCGTTCCAAGGGGCTGGGAAAGCTGAGCAGGGACGCGACGCAGAAGGCAAGCGTGTTCAGGGACAAAGACCACATCACCGTATGCACCATCGGATCGATCCCCTCGATCCCGAAGAGGGCATGAGGGCGCAGCCAGCCGAGGCCGAACAAGCCGTTTTGCAGCACGGATTCGGGCATCCACGCGCCGCCCATCCCCGGCAGCAGCAGTGTGTAAATCCACAGCACAAAGCCAACGGTCAGCCCGACCAGCGCCCCGGTCCGGGTCGCCCTGCGCCAGAACAGCCCCCCAACCAGCGCCGGCAGAATCTGCGAGATACCGGCAAAGGCGATCAACCCGATCGAGGCCAGCGCCGCGCCACCCCCGGACAGCCGGTAGTAGAAAAAGCCCAGCGCGATGATGGCGGCAATGGAAACTCGGCGTGCCATCAGGACAATGTTGCGCACATCGCCCGACACCGAGCCGGTGCCTTCCTGCGTGTTCAGCCAGATGGGCATGACCACATGGTTTGACACCATCGTCGACAGGGCCATCGCACTGACGATGACCATCGAGGTTGCCGAGGAAAACCCACCGATGAAAGACAGCATTGCCAGCCAGTCATTGCCCTGGGACAGCGGCACGGTCAGCACGAACAGGTCGGGGTTGGCGCCCTGGGGCAGCAGGTCGAGACCGACCACGGCGATGGGCACGACAAACAGGCTCATGAACAGCAGGTAGAGCGGGAAGGCCCAGGCAGCGGTTCTGAGATGGCCCTCGTCATCGTTTTCCACCACCATCACCTGAAACATCCGGGGCAGGCAGATAAAGGCGGCGGCGGACAGAAAGATGAACGTCGTCCAGCGCCCGGCATCGACGTTCCACTGGCCGATTTCCGAGGCGTCGATCCGGTCCATCATCGGGCCAATTCCACCCGCGATCCCCCATACCACGAAAACGCCCACGGCGATCAGAGCAAACAGTTTGACAACGGCCTCGACCGCGATGGCCGTGACCACGCCATGGTGACGTTCGTTCACGTCCAGATTGCGGGTGCCGAACAGGATGGCAAACACGGCCAGTCCAGCCGCGACCCAGAACACGCTGGACCCTTCGCGGTAGAGGCCTGACGGGTCAGCCTCGGCAAAGATCGAGAATGACAGGGTAATGGATTGCAGTTGCAGTGCGATATAGGGCGTGCCGCCCAGCACCGCCAGAATGGTCACGCAGACCGCCAACGTGTTCGACTTGCCATACCGGGACGACAACAGGTCGGCGATCGAGGTGACCCGCTGGCTGCGCCCGACGCGCACCAGCTTGCGTAAACCCCACCACCAGCCGACCATCACCAGCGTCGGACCGAGGTAGATGGTGACAAATTCCAGCCCCGACCGCGCGGCGTTGCCCACCGCGCCATAAAATGTCCAGGCGGTGCAATAGATCGACAGGGACAGCGTGTAGATCACGGGTGAACGCAACCATTTGCCGCGCCCGGCCGCAGCCATGCGATCCGCGGCGAAGGCCACTGCGAACAGGAACACGACATAGGCAAGGCAAACCAGAATCAGAACGTTTATGGTGGCCATCACTCAGCGCCCGTGTCCGATCCCTCGCGCGCGGCCATGCGGCGGGCGGCCAGCCCAAAGACAAACCCGGCCAGGATCAGCGCGCCCCAGCAGAGGAATATGTAATACATCGCCGAAGACAAGGGCACCGCCGCATCCCCGCCAGACGGGTCCGGCCACAGCAAAGGAAGCGCCAGCAGCGCCGCGCCCAGAAAGGGCAAAATCCGGGCGGCATCCGTCAACCTGTGACGGCGATAGCTTTGACGTTCCAGAAAAAGCGAGGGGCGTGCGCCCGGTGGTTTGGTCTTGTTGCCCTCGCCGGACATCATATGCGCGTCGCCTGCGCGTGAAGATCACGCACCGCTGTCAGAACTTCGGCATTGGAAAACGGTTTGGTCATGAAGCGGCTGACGCCTGCGTTTTCGGCCATTTCCCGGTCGCGCGACTGACCCCGTGCGGTCAGCATCAGAACCGGCAAGCCTGCCAGTTCCTCCATTTTTCTGAGTTCCCGCAGGATATCCATACCGTTCTTGCCCGGCAGCATGACATCCAGAATGACCAGATCGGGTCGCGCCCCCTGGATCACCTGAACCGCATCCGTTCCATCGCCATGCGTTTCGACCTGCCATCCCTCGCGCGACAGCAGGAACCGGATAGCCTCGGCGATGTTCGGTTCGTCCTCAATCAGCAGAACCTTTCGGCTCATATGTTCAGTTCCTCCCATAACCGGTCTTCCATCCCGAGACCGGTTCCCGCCAGATTAAGCGGTCTGTCATGAACGTGTCAAAAACCTTCGCTCAAAATCGACGGCTCGCGCCGGGCCTTGCAATCGCGGTTTGGGCAGACACGGCAATTTGGCCCGACCTGAGTGACCGGCACCCCGTCTGACGGGTCCCTGACCGGGCGCACCACCATGACCGAGCGATAAGCCGGGTCCTGATCGTATCCCGACACCGCATGCGGCCAGGCATAAGCGACGCAGTCGAACACGGCCGAGGACCTTCCGGTCAGGACGACCTGCTTGCGCACAGGCACCAGCGGACGGCTGAGGGCCGTAAACAGCGGCCAGAGCGGGCAGACATCTCCGTGTCGGGGCAAGGTAAACCCCTGAATCGGCTTGAGAAACAGGATGCTTCCAGACGCATCGCACAGCACCATGCCGACCGGTTGTGACAGGATGCCATCTGGCAGAAAGGCCAGGCGCCTGAGGACGGTGGCAAAATCAACCGAGAACCGCTGCGCCAGTTCGATGGGGTTCGGATCACCCTGCTGAACAACCGCTTTGACGGCCTCCAGCGGCAGCGCCTGTGCGTCTGCGCGATAGATCCTGAGAACTTCGCGCGCGACGGTGCGCGCCGCCGAGGTATTGAGCCCGCTCAGGTCAACCGCGTCCACATCACCCCCGTCTTCCAGTTCGGAAATCGTGTAGGCGCGGGCTTCAAAGAAGGCTTCGACCTCTTCCAGGGGAACGGCACGCGGATCAACCGCCGAGTCGCTTTCGTCGAGGAAGGTCACCAGCGCCTTGGAACTGCCTGCCAGCCGTTCGGCATCCTGATGCAGGTTCTTGTGGAAACGCTCGCGCCATTCGGCCTCGATATCTTGGGTATCCGCAAGGATCGCGGCGGTCGAGCGTATGGCGGCGGCGGTTGACAGAACCTCGTGCATCGACGCGGCCAGTTGCGGGTCGTGCGTAAGGCGGTCGGACAGGGTTTCGACGTTCCGCTCCAAAGACACGACACGGCGATGCATTTGCGCCAGAACACCGGCCCAGCCGGGAAAGCGCCCGGCGAACTCCTCGAGCCCGTCAACCTCGGCCTTCTGCCCGACCGCTTCCTCGGCCGCCTCGCGCAGGGCGGAAACCAGAGTTGCCTCGATCCCCTGTGTCAGGACCGAAGGTTCAACGCCCAGCGCCGCCGCGATATCGACCAGCAATTTGCCCCCGATCCTGCGGCGATTGTGTTCGATCAGGTTCAGATAAGACGCCGATACTCCGGCCTGCCGCGCCAGTTCCGCCTGCCGCAGCCCGGCAATCTGCCGTCTTTCGCGAATGCGACTGCCTGTCAACGTGTCGCGCATGCTTACTTTCCCTGAATTCAGACCCGTCGAATTTAACGCTCGCTTTCAGATTATAGCATCTGTTTCC
Source organism: Ruegeria sp. AI2 (assembly GCF_056541275.1). Lineage (NCBI taxonomy): Bacteria > Pseudomonadati > Pseudomonadota > Alphaproteobacteria > Rhodobacterales > Roseobacteraceae > Ruegeria > Ruegeria sp. AI2. The sequence goes on along the minus strand of NZ_JBQFYB010000003.1, from coordinate 248,903 downwards.
ATAGGTTAATCATTTCTTTTCAAATGAAATTTACAACTTTCACAAACTGGCGCAGACCACAGCATCGGGTTCGGGCGTCAATCTGGCGCAAGACATCGCATCCCCCCTTCATTTTCGCGCGCTTTCCCGGCACCATACACGCATGAGCGACCCCGCCTTTGAATACGCGCCGATCGGGCTTGTTGAGCTGGAAAACCGGATCATCCGGCGCTGCAACCTGCAATTTGCCCGCACCTTTGGCGGAGAAGAAAACGACTATCGCAACATGCCGCTGTTGCACCTTTACCCTTCGGTCGCGGATTGGGAGAGGATCGGCGAACGCAGCCTGCAGGTGATGCGCGGCACCGGGTATTACACGGATGAGCGCGTCATGCGCCGCCGTAGCGGGGATCTGTTCTGGTGCCGCGCCCGGGGCCGGTCGCTGACGCCCGACGACCCGTTCCGCCACGGTATCTGGAGCTTTTCCGACATATCCGAGGAACGACCGCTGGTTGAACTGACCATCCGTGAACGCGAAGTGGCCATCCTGTCCTGCCGCGGCCTGTCGGCCAAGGAAATAGGAGCAGAGCTGGGCCTGAGTTACCGCACAATCGAGGCTTACCGCGCCCGTTTGCTTGAAAAATTCGGCGCACGAAAGCTGTCTGAACTGGTCGCCAAATTATCGGGGATGCCCCTGTGACGCGTCCGACCCCTTAAATTACGAGTGAAACGCATGCCAGATGGTGCGAGTCGGCGCTTTTCATGCACCGCCGCTTAGCCTATAACCCTGCGTAATTTGATCAGAGCCCGCAAGGAACAGACGGGCCAAAGGGGAACCGTCGAGGATACTCATGACAGACACCAAACACGAAGCGGATGTGGCATTCATCAAGGCTCTGGCCGAGTTGCTGCGCGAAAACGATCTGACCGAGTTGCAGGTCAAACGCGAATACGGCGAAGAAGACAGCCTGAACGTGCGCGTCAGCCGTATGACACAGACCGTGGCCGCTCCGGTTCAGATGGCTGTTCCTGCGGCAGCGCCCGCCCCTGCTGCGGCACCGGCTGCGGCCCCCGCGGCGGCCCCTGCTGCTGCCGAGGATCCGGCCAGCCATCCGGGCGCTGTCACCTCGCCCATGGTGGGCACGGTCTATATGCAGCCGGAACCCGGCGCGCCCGCGTTCATTTCCGTCGGCGCGACAGTGTCTGAAGGCGACACGCTGCTGATCGTCGAAGCGATGAAGACCATGAACCACATCCACGCCCCCAAATCGGGCACCGTCAAGCGCGTGCTGGTGGGCGATGGCGACGCTGTTGAGTTCGGCACCCCTCTGGTCATCATCGAGTAAGGCGGGCCCATGTTCGACAAGATCCTGATTGCCAACCGAGGCGAGATCGCCCTGCGCGTCATCCGCGCCGCGCGCGAGATGGGGATAAAAACGGTTGCCGTCCATTCCACCGCCGACAGCGACGCGATGCATGTGCGCATGGCGGACGAATCGGTCTGCATCGGCCCCCCGCCCAGCCCGCAAAGCTATCTGTCGGTGCCCGCGATCATTTCGGCCTGTGAGATCACCGGCGCGCAGGCGATCCATCCCGGCTATGGCTTTTTGTCCGAAAACGCCGAGTTCGTGCAGATCGTCGAAGATCATGGCATCACGTTCATCGGCCCCACCGCGGAACATATCCGCGTCATGGGCGACAAGATCACCGCCAAGGACACGATGAAGGCGCTGGGTGTGCCTTGCGTTCCCGGTTCGGACGGTGGCGTTCCCACGCTGGCCGACGCCAAGCGCATCGGTGAGGAATTCGGCTATCCCGTCATCATCAAGGCCACGGCTGGCGGCGGTGGGCGCGGCATGAAAGTCGCGATGAACGCGAACGAGATGGAAAGCGCCTTCATGACCGCACGCGCCGAAGGCAAGGCCGCCTTTGGCAATGACGAGGTCTATATCGAGAAATATCTGACCACGCCGCGCCATATCGAGATTCAGGTCTTTGGCGACGGCAAGGGCAATGCGGTGCATCTGGGCGAGCGCGATTGTTCGTTGCAGCGCCGTCACCAGAAGGTCTTTGAAGAGGCCCCCGGCCCCTGCATTACCGCCGAAGAGCGCGCCCGGATCGGCAAGATCTGCGCCGACGCTGTGGCCAAGATCAACTATATCGGCGCTGGCACCATCGAGTTCCTGTATGAAAAGGGCGAGTTCTATTTCATCGAGATGAACACCCGCCTTCAGGTGGAACACCCGGTCACCGAAGGGATCTTTGGCGTCGATCTGGTGCGCGAACAAATCCTTGTCGCAGCGGGTGAACCGATGTCATTCGGTCAGGACGATCTGAAGATCAACGGCCACGCCATCGAGGTTCGGATCAACGCGGAGAAGCTGCCGAACTTTTCGCCCTGCCCCGGCAAGATCACGGCCTATCACGCGCCGGGCGGCCTGGGCGTGCGGATGGACTCGGCACTTTATGACGGCTATTCGATCCCGCCCTATTACGACTCGCTGATTGGCAAGCTGATCGTGCAGGGCCGCGACCGGGCCGAGGCGCTGGCGCGTCTGCAACGCGCGTTGGGCGAGTTGATCGTCGACGGCATCGACACCACCGTGCCCCTGTTCCACGCCCTGTTGCAGGAGCCCGATCTGCACAGCGGCGAGTACAACATCCACTGGCTGGAGCGCTGGCTTGCGGAGAACATGGATAAATAAGGGCCAAGTGCCAGAGGGCCCGCGCCCTCTGGTCGCCCTATCACCGGCATGAGCCTGACCCCCGAACTGCTGCTGCACGGGTATTCCATCGGTATCTTCCCGATGGCCGAACACCGCGACGATCCTGAACTGTTCTGGGTTGATCCCAAGTTTCGCGGGATATTTCCGCTGGACGGGTTCCACATCTCGCGCAGTCTGGCCCGCCGCATCCGGAACTGCGGGTTCGGGATTTCAATCAACCGGGATTTTTCTGGCGTTGTTGATGGGTGCGCTGACCGGTCCGACACCTGGATCAACGCGGAACTGCACGCCCTTTATCGCCAGCTGCACCAGTCCGGTCATGCGCATTCTCTGGAAGTCTGGGACGGAGCGGCACTGGTGGGCGGCGTTTATGGCGTGACGCTGGGGGCCGCGTTCTTTGGCGAAAGCATGTTTTCGCGCCGCACGGATGCCTCGAAAATCGCGCTCGCCTATCTTGTGGACCGGCTGCGGCAAACCTGCTTTCACCTGTTTGACACGCAGTTCCTGACCGCGCATCTGGCGTCCCTTGGGGCGATCGAAATCCCGCGTGGTGCCTACAAGCAAGAACTGGAAGAAGCCCTGAACCAGAGCGCTGACTTTGCCGCGCCGATCACTCAGTCCGCAGAAGGCGTGATACAACGGATGACCCAAACGTCATACCGCGCGTGATCCAGCGCATTCAGCGCCGGAGAGGTCGCAATCATCCAGCCGTCAAACAGCTGATCCGCTTTGCCCGTTTCCCAAATGGTCAGATAGGCGAAGGCATCGCCTGTCGGGTTATCCACCGGATACCGGCAATCCCCCAGCGCCACATCCAGCCCGAAAACAGCTTCGGTCTGACCTGTCTGCAATTCGATATCAACCGTCTGGCCACTGACTTTGTCGAGCCCCCGCAGCATGGCGCCGGGGCCAGAATTGACTTTCTGCTGCGCGGCGGCGCCGGTTCCAGCCAACAACAGGGCAATCAGGGCGGCGCGCATCATTCGCTGCCATCTCCGGCTACGAACTTGACCAGCAGCGAGATCAGGCTGACCGCACCCTGGGTATCCTGAATCTCATCGCCAGGTTCAAAAAAGAAGGGTGAACCGCCGGGCATGACTTCGACAAAGTTTCCACCCAACAGCCCTTCGGACGAGATCACGATGGCGCTGTCATCGGGCACAAGCACGCCTTCGGCAACAGAGAAAGTCGTGTCGGCACGATAGGTATCCGGGTTCAGTTTGACCCCGGTAACGGTGCCGATTTTCACCCCGGCAAGACGGACATCCGTGCCAACGCCGACCCCTTCCAGCGACCGGAACGAGGCGCCCAGCTCATAGCCCGCAGCACCTTGCGACAGGCCGGTTGATTGGCTGGCATAAACGCCAAACGCGATGGCACCGGCCAAAACGACGCCTCCGACAAGAACTTCGGTCCAGTTATGGGTCGACATCTTCGCCTCGTTTATTCCGGGCTCCAGGCCTCGTAATCCCTGCGCTCAACCGGCTTGGCCCGCCGCAGCGACCCGGCAGGCGCATAGGCCAGCGCCGTACCTGTCAGGTTCTCCTGATGCGGTTTTTCCCAGGCTTTGTGCGGCAGTGGTTTGTCGGTCGGGGGTTCGTCCCAGGTGCGGTGCAACCAGCCGTGCCATTCGGGGTCAACCCGGCTGGCTTCGGCCTCGCCATTGAAAATCACCCAGCGCCTGCTGTCGTCGGCGGTGCGATAAAACACATTGCCTTCATTGTCTTCGCCCACTTTCACACCCTTGCGCGCCGTATAAAGCTGCGTGTTCAGTGTTGACCCGTTCCACCAGGTCACGGCTCGTAAAAGACTGTTCAGGATTCCCATCGGCTGCCTCCGGCATTTCGGTCGAGAGAAGGTATGGACCAAAGGCTCGCCAAGGTCCAGTGCCCCTTGGGCTTCCAGTGTCACTGCGGCAGGATGGCGGTCACTTCGATCTCGATCCGGTACTTCGGATCAATCAAACCGCATTCGATCATCGTCGCAGCCGGTGGATTGGCGCCAAACGTCTCGGCCAGAACCGGCCAGCACGGCGCGAACTCATTGCGGTCCGGCAACATGTAGGTGACCCGAACCACATCTTCAAAACCCGCGCCCGCCTCAGCCAGTGCCTTGCCGATGACATCCAGCGCAGACCGGCATTGCGCCACCACGTCGTCGCCCTGCCCGACGGTCCCGGCGACATGAACCCAGCCGCCCGCAACCACCGCACGGCAATAGCCGACTTTCGCCTCAAACTCACCGCCCGAAGAAATGCGCTTCACTGTCGTAACCCGTCACCTTTGTTGTTCGAAAGCTTGCTTAAGCTCCCGCTGCCTGATTGCGCATGCCTTCGCGTGCGAGCGACGGATCCCCAGCTTCATCTGGCTATAAATATCCCGGGGGAGATGCCCGAAGGGCAGCGGGGGCAGAGCCCCCTGAACCTGTTCAACTAAAGTCCCGCCGCCGCGAAATGACCGGCCTCAACCCGCCGAGGCCGATTCCTTGGCCGCATCGGCATAGATGAACAGCGGCTGCGCGTCGGACATCACCGCCTCTTCGTTCACCACAACTTCGCTGACATTTTTCATGCCCGGCAGTTCGAACATGGTGTCCAGCAGGATATCCTCGAGAATTGACCGCAGGCCGCGCGCACCGGTTTTGCGCTCGATGGCTTTCTTGGCAATCGCCTTCAGCGCGTCATCGGTAAAGCCCAACTCAACATCTTCCAACTCGAACAGGCGCTGGTATTGCTTGACCAGGGCGTTCTTCGGCTTGGTCAGGATGGTGACCAGTGCTTCCTCGTCCAAATCCTCCAGCGTTGCCAGAACCGGCAGACGACCGACGAATTCGGGGATCAGGCCAAATTTCAGCAGATCTTCAGGTTCCAGATCCTTGAATATCTCGCCCACGCCGCGCTCGTCATTGTCACGCACATCGGCGCCAAAACCCATGGCCGAGCCCTTGCCGCGTTGCGCAATGATCCGGTCCAGACCCGCAAAAGCGCCGCCACAGATGAACAGGATGTTCGTGGTGTCCACCTGCAGGAATTCCTGCTGCGGGTGTTTGCGGCCGCCCTGCGGCGGAACGCTGGCCACGGTGCCTTCCATCAGTTTCAGCAGCGCTTGCTGTACACCTTCACCGGACACGTCGCGCGTGATCGACGGGTTCTCGGATTTGCGGGTGATCTTGTCGACCTCGTCGATATAGACGATGCCGCGCTGCGCGCGTTCGACATTGTATTCGCTGGCCTGCAACAGCTTGAGAATGATGTTTTCAACATCCTCGCCCACGTAACCGGCTTCCGTCAGCGTTGTGGCATCGGCCATGGTAAAGGGAACATCCAGTATCCGGGCCAGCGTTTGCGCAAGCAATGTCTTGCCACAGCCGGTGGGGCCGATCAGCAGGATATTGGATTTCGCCAGTTCTATATCATTGCCCGCTTTCTGGGCGTGGTTCAGACGTTTGTAGTGGTTGTGGACCGCGACCGACAGGACGCGTTTTGCGGTGGCTTGACCGATCACATAATCGTCCAGCACCTCGCAGATATCCTTGGGCGTCGGAACGCCGTCCGAAGACTTCAGCCCGCTGGCCTTGGTCTCTTCGCGGATGATATCCATGCAGAGTTCGACACATTCATCACAGATGAAAACGGTCGGGCCTGCGATCAGCTTGCGCACCTCATGCTGGCTTTTGCCGCAGAAGCTGCAGTAGAGCGTGTTTTTCCCGTCACCGCCTGAATTCGTCGCCATGATCTACCTTTCGGGCCTCATCCCAGCACCCCCGGCGGGGATGCGTTTTCGCCTGTTCGTGCAGCTTAGGCCAGCGCTTTGGCCGCTACAATCTCAAAATGGTTCCTGCACCGGTGGTGCAGGCTCCGAAACTCAGACCTCATCCGCGTCCATTTTTGCGCGATTTTCCACGATCTCGTCGATGTGGCCCCATTCCTTGGCCTCTTCCGGGCTCATGAAATTGTCACGGTCCAGCGCTTTTTCAACTGCCTTTTTTGTCTGACCGGTATGACGCACATAGATGTCATAAAGGCGATCCTTGAGTTTTTGCGTCTCGGCCGCGTGGATCATGATATCGCTGGCCTGACCCTGATATCCGCCGCTGGGCTGGTGCACCATGATCCGGCTGTTGGGCAGCGAAAAGCGCATCCCTTTCTCGCCACCGGCCAGCAGAACCGATCCCATCGAGGCCGCCTGACCGATCACCAACGTAGAACATTTCGGCTTGATATACTGCATTGTATCGTAAATCGACAAACCGCTGGTCACCACGCCACCGGGCGAGTTGATGTAGATCGAGATTTCCTTGTTGGGGTTTTCCGCCTCAAGGTGCAGCAGCTGCGCCACGACCAGATGGCTCATGCCATCGTGAATCGGGCCGTTGATGAAGATGATCCGCTCTTTCAGCAGGCGGGAGAAAATATCATACGCGCGCTCGCCCCGGCTGGTCTGTTCAACGACCATGGGAACAAGCGTATTCATGTAGGTATCTACGGGATCGAACATTCGCAACCTGCCTGTTTTACTGTGGATCGGGACATTATCCCAACAAGTGTTACCTGAGTCTTAGTGTTGGCTCCGGGGGGCTGCAAGGGGGTGTCGGTGAGAACGCGGAATGAATGTGGATCGCCGTCAATAAGATTGTCACACCTGCCGCCGTCCCGCAGCTGCACCCTATCCATGATTGCGCCCCGCTAAATGGGCTGCGGGGAAAACGGCCGGGGGTTCCCCTTTTTTAATCACGGTTTTTTGATTCATACATATAGCAATAATTGATCGAAACATGTACTGAAGTGGCTCGCAGGCGACGAGCTTTACGTAACGGAAACTACGCCCGGTCAACGGGTTCACAAGGAACACATTCGATGGCACTTCCACAGCTGTCCCAGGACATGTCGCAACACGACCTGGATCGTATGGTCGATAATGCGACACGCGCGTCCAACTTCCTCAAGGCAATCAGTCACGAAGGCCGACTGATGATCCTGTGCCACCTGGTGTCCGGTGAGAAGTCGGTTACCGAGCTGGAGGAGCTGCTGTCCGCCAGACAAGCCGCTGTTTCACAACAGCTTTCCCGCCTACGGCTGGAGGGGCTCGTGATACCGCGCAGAGAGGGCAAAACCATCTTCTACCGGTTGGCCGATGACCGCCCGCGCCGGATGCTTGAGGTGGTGTACGAGCTGTTCTGCGGTGAGGACAAAGGCTAGCTCTGGCTTGGTGTCGAGAAAGGTGCTACCGAATCCGTATCGAGCACTGAGGAGACACACATGATCCGCGTAATTCTGATTGGCCTGAGCCTGTTTGCACTGACCGCCTGCGAAACTGCCAAAGGCGCGGGCAAAGATATCGAAAAGGCCGGGGATGCAATCCAGAACGCAGCTTCGGACGTGCAGGAAAGCCTGTAATACGCGCTTATCTTGCGGGCGGGCCGGACATTAACGCAATATATGGTTGAAGAGTGCGCCCATACGCAGTAGTCTAGCCCTACAGGTGCATAGACGCGGCATTGCATATCTGACACTAAATCGGGGCTCTTTCGCGCACGCAGAAGAGCCCCGTTCCCGTTCGGCAGGGGTGAGTGGTAGCCTGTATGAAACCGAATTTCGGCAAAGGAAAAGGCGTCAGGTGCGCAGACGCGGTCTTTGCATGTACCCTTTCGGATACGCCCTGACGCCTTACCGGGTCGACGTACCCCGAGGAGCACTCCGATCCAGTCGCCCCAGCCCCCTGAGAGGCTGTAGCCGCCGCTTTGTCCCCTAAGGTTCATCGCGACATGCATTGGCCGTCTGAGAAGATGGTCACGCGACCTGGGTCTGAGACCCATATCTGGCTGATCACCCACCGGTAAGCCTTTGCAGTTAAACGAAAATCCTAAGATCCGCCTTCCTCTGCCCAGACCCCCTTGGCCTTTGCGTCCCGCCCCGGTTCCGAAGACCCTGTGCGGTGAGATGACTTTTGCACCACGCCCTGCATCCGACAAGAAAATAGCACTGCAGCATGAAAATTAGACGGGGATAAGATGTTGATATCCGGCGGGAGAATTTTGTGGATAACCTGAGAAATGCCCATCCCGCGAAGGGTTGAGGGCGGAAAAATCCGGACATAATCCTGATCCCCGAAATCCGGGCGATGCTGCGGGTGCAAAACGCTCCGCGCGGCCCGTTAGGCCAAAATTGTGCGATTTGTACAACGCTCGGACCGCCAATCTTACGAATCGTACAGACGGAGATTCGCCGATGCGCTGCACCATTTCCTATGCCCGCGCCCATCTGGGGCCGCTGATCACCCGTGCCCAGGACCCGCGTGAGGTGATCATCCTGACCCGGCACGGCAAGCCGCTGGCTGCGCTGGTCTCGATGACCGAGGCCAACCGGATCTGGCAGTTGCAGGATGATGAGGAGATCGGGTGGAAGCACCCGCTGTCGGGGCTGCGGGGGATGTGGTCGAAAGGGCGCAACATCCCCGGTATGGAGCCGGGACCGGACGGCCGCTATGTCACCGCGCGCGAGGCCGCGCTGAAGGTCCGCGAGATCCAGATGACCCGCGCCGAGGAACGCCGCATTCTTGCGCGGGGCGGTCTGGATCCTGTCGCAGGCGGTGAAGTGGCCGCCCGGCCTGTCTCCGCACGATGGAGACGCTGGTTCCGTTTCTGAGAAGCGTTCCGGCACGGCGGTGGTACCAACACCCCCTCCGCCGCAATCCGTGAGCAACGGCGGCTCATACCCCTTAACAACCCGACCGGGCCGGAAACGCTTCGGTTCACCTGACGGGCCGGAACGGGGTCGAAAACAGTCCCGGTGCGCAGGCTACGGAATTCTCTGATCTGATGATCGGCACCGTCCTATGGGGTGCGGGCCGTGCTGGCCTGTTATTGAGATTGGATGCGCGCGCGGCGGTTGCAACCTGCGTGAAGGAAACTTCATCAAGGGTTTATGCGCGGGAAAGGTGGACAAGAAGAAATCCCCACCCTGCCCGGTATTGCGCATTGCGTTTTTCCTTCCAACACCGCGCGCCACAACTTAAACAGGGGTTTCAGGCCACTGCCCTCATCCGGGGCGTCCGATCCAACATGAAAAGCCCTAAACACAAGATGCGATTTCCAAAGCGACAACATCGAGAGTTCAAGAGCATTGTGCGCAGGTTCCGCAACGAGTTTTCGCTGTTCGTGCTGGAACAAAGCCGCGGACAGGTGCTGTGCGGGCCGATGAAGGGGTTTCGCTTTGTCGAAAACGCGTTCTGGGGCGGGCATTCGGATACGGCCACGAAAATCTTTGGCCTGTATGAGCAGCAGAACCTGAAGGTGCTGAGCAGCTCGGACAAGCCGGTGCTGGTGGATATCGGGGCGGCGGACGGCTTCTGGGGCGTCGGGCTGGTGGCCGCCGGGCAGTTTGAAAAAAGCGTTTGCTTTGAGGTTTCGGCAAAAGGCCGGGATGTCATCCGGGAAACGGCGGAACATAACGGCGTGGGCGACCGGGTGACGGTGTTTGGGGATGCGCTGACAGACACGGTTGAAAACATCGCAAGCGTGGCCCCCGACCCGGCGGACATCTTCTTTCTGATCGATATCGAGGGCGTCGAATTCCGCCTGTTGACCGAAGATTTTCTGTCGCATTTCCGCAGATCGGAGTTTCTGATCGAACTGCACCCCCAGATGGTGGAGGATGGCGATGCGAAACTGAAAGCGATCGAAGCGTTCTGCGCCGGGTATTTTGATATCGCCTATGTGGACGGAAGCGTGCGCGACACGTCCGAGATGGATGAGATCATCCGGTTGGGGGATGATTTCAAATGGCCGATCCTGTCCGAAGGTCGCGGTTTTCCGATGCAATGGTTGCATCTGGTGCCGCGCGGGTGAGGTGCGGGTCAGGCGGTTGACCCGCAGACCCAAGGGCCGCGAACGGCCAAAGCCCCAAGGACGCAACCGCCCAACCAACCCCACCCCGTAGGGCGGGCTTCAGCCCGCCACCGGATACAGCCCGTCCACGCGCGGTGGATTGGGGTCGGGGAAATGGGGGAGTGGAGGATTGGCGGGCTGAAGCCCGCCCTACGGGTGGTCGATGGAACCGAAGAGAGGCGCAAACGCGCCGCCCGTTTTGCCGGAGGCAAACCTTTGGTTTGTTTCGCCAAAGGCGAACCTTCGGTTCGACGGGCGGGTCATGCCGGAGGCATGCTTTCAGCATGACGCGGCCCGGCGGTGCCGCCGGTCGGGAAGAGTAATTAGTTTTCGAGCGCTTGAACAAATCACTTTTGAGTTTCAGCTGAAAACTTCAAATGTGGCCACATCTCATAAATCCAAGCAGCAAACACCGCTAACATGAACACCAAATATGTCACGGACCAAAATGCGCCATTGGTCTGAGCTGCCTCAAAAAAACCTCCCTCATCTCCAACTTCTCGATACCAAAGTCTGGATGCGGAAACTAAAGACGAGAATAGAAAATAAACCGCCATCAAGATCAAAAAGCTTGAGTTTGCGACCTTCACGACGGAAGGCGTCAGCTCGTTTGCGGCTTTTAAGTCCTTCAGGTAGTGCTCCCAGCCTGCGACGTTCTTGAACCGATTTTCGATACGCAATTCAATAAAACGTCCGGCTCTTGCAATGCCGTTTACTTCAATGACAAACAAGAATGACATCGCGACAACAACTAACGGAACAATATACAGAAATGCTCCTTCCATTACGCCAGAAATTTTCAAACCTGAAACGCTTGGTATTCCTAACGCAGCACCGGCAACAATAAAAAAGCGTCTCTGTTGCCGTTCGAGGATTTCTCTGCGAAGAGATTTGTACTGTTCTTCGAATATTACAATTTCATGGTCGCGTGTTTCAGTTAGCTTAAAGTGCCGATCATAATCACTCATTGGAAACGCCTAAAATATTAGCATTTCAACAACTTCTCATAGTCTGCACTTTCACTCAAGCTCACTCTGTGAGTTTGGAACGGCAAGTCTTAGTCAGCGATATCTTTGAAGCAATGCCCCCACCGGGTGCCGCACGCGTTTGGCTTTGCCAAACGCTTTCGCGCACTCGCACTAAAAATGGACTACGAGTCCATTTTTAGTGCGGAAATAAACGCCTCCTGCGGGATATCGACCTTCCCGAACTGGCGCATTTTTTTCTTACCCGCCTTCTGCTTGTCCAGCAGTTTGCGTTTCCGGGTGGCGTCGCCTCCGTAGCATTTGGCAGTCACGTCCTTGCGCAGGGCGGACAGGGTCTCGCGGGCGATGACCTTGCCTCCGATCGCGGCCTGGATCGGGATTTTGAACATGTGGCGCGGGATCAGGTCCTTGAGCTTTTCGCACATCGCGCGGCCCCGCATCTCGGCCCGGTCGCGGTGAACCATGGTCGACAGCGCATCGACCGGTTCGTCATTCACAAGGATCGACATCTTGACCAGCGCGTCCTGACGGTAGCCGGTCATCTGGTAGTCAAAGCTGGCATAGCCCTTGGTCACCGATTTCAGGCGGTCGTAGAAGTCAAAGACGACCTCGTTCAGGGGCAGGTCATAGACGACCATGGCGCGCTGGCCCGCATAGGTCAGGTCCATCTGGATGCCGCGGCGGTCCTGGCAGAGTTTCAGCACGTCGCCGAGATATTCGTCGGGCACCAGAATGGTCGCCTTGATACGCGGTTCCTCAAGGTGGTCGACCTTGGACAGGTCGGGCATGTCGGCGGGGTTGTGCAGCTCGATCATCTCACCGTCTTTCATGTAGACGTGATAGATCACGCTGGGCGCGGTGGTGATGAGGTCGATATCGTATTCACGCTCGATCCGGTCGCGGATGACCTCGAGGTGCAGAAGGCCAAGGAAGCCGCAGCGGAAGCCAAAGCCAAGCGCGGCCGAGGTTTCCATCTCATACGAGAACGAGGCGTCGTTCAGCGCCAGCTTCTCGATCGCGTCGCGCAGGTCTTCGAATTCGGCGGAATCCACCGGGAAGAGGCCACAGAACACCACCGGCTGCGCGGGTTTGAAGCCCGGCAGCGCGACTTCGGAGCCATTGCGGTCATTGGTGATGGTGTCGCCGACGCGGGTGTCGCGGACCTGCTTGATCGAGGCGGTGAGAAAGCCGATCTCACCCGGGCCGAGGCTGTCGATCATCTGCATTTCCGGGCGGAAGACACCGACGCGGTCGACATGGTGCAGGGTGCCGTTCGACATGAACTTGACCCGCATCCCCTTTTTCAGCGTGCCGTCCATGATGCGAACCAGAACAATGACGCCCAGATAGGCGTCGTACCACGAATCCACCAGCATCGCCTTGAGCGGCGCGTCCAGAGTACCCTGCGGCGCGGGCAGTTTGTGCACGATCGCTTCCAGCGTTTCGTGGATGCCCTGCCCGGTCTTGGCGCTGACCTGAATGGCGTCGCTTGCGTCGATACCGATCACGTCCTCGATCTGTTCGGCCACGCGGTCACAGTCGGACGCGGGCAGGTCGATCTTGTTGAGGACCGGCACGATCTCATGATCGGCGTCGATGGCTTGATACACGTTCGCCAGCGTCTGCGCCTCGACCCCTTGGGTGCTGTCCACAACCAGCAGCGAGCCTTCGACCGCGCGCATCGACCGGCTGACCTCATAGGCGAAATCCACGTGGCCGGGGGTGTCGATCAGGTTCAGCACATATGTCTCGCCATTATCGGCGGTATAGTCGATGCGAACGGTGTTGGCCTTGATGGTAATGCCACGCTCGCGCTCGATATCCATGCTGTCGAGCAGCTGTTCCTTCATGTCACGATCCTGCACTGTCCCGGTCTCCTGGATGAGCCGGTCAGCAAGGGTGGATTTGCCATGGTCGATATGCGCGACGATGGAGAAATTGCGGATATGAGCGAGGTCTGTCATGGGTTGGGGATATGCGTCGGAAATGGGCTGTGGTCAATGGTTCAAGACGAGTTGCTAATCCTAAGTTGGCATCATTGTGTTTTGAGCCCAAAAGCGAAGAGCAACCCAAGTTTCTTTATCGGGCTCAACTTGGAAAGCAACGGCGCGACACTTCGCTCTAAGGCATATGTAGTTGCTGCAGTTTCTGCATGTTGGACATGAAACAGTGATTGTACGTTACACCGGTATCGGAGTTCCAATGCCTAAGGTCGACAATTGAGCGAACAACGTCGCCTTCAATGCGTTTACTCGCCCAATATTGTTCATTGGCGATCAAGCTCTGTAGTGGGCTTCTTGGAGAATAAGGTGAGGCGAGCAACGCAGCAGCAGTCACCGTACAATCTGAGACCTCATCCACACAGTAACTGCTACAAAAGTTACGAATGGGGGTCCAGGCCACTATCTCTGAGCTAAGTTTCGTTGCTGTTTCCCTGATGCCGGCGTCACTAATCAATTCTCTTGGAGTAAATAGGCCCCAAGCTAGTTCGGAAGATAAGAAGCGATCATCTCCAGTATTAAGCCAAGCGAGCGATGCCGAACCTCCCAGATTGGAACCCTCCGAATTATGTTTCTGCAGGTACAATGCCCAGAACAAGAAGACGCTGGCGTCTTGGGGCAGTTTGTGGTCGAGGCCTTGTAAAACCTCAACCAAATCAGCCCCTTCACCATCGTAGAGCATAGATTGCGCTGCAAGCATCGCGGTAATTGGTTCACCAAGTTCGACCAACACTGCAATCGCAGGCGCTTTATTCTCTAATTTGGCAACTTGCAGCAGGGCAAGGGCCAGAGGCTCGGAGTTTTGCGCTTCCGTTAGCCATGATTTGCCCGACAGACCGCCAGGTTTTCGCAGCAGAGCTATGCGATCCTTGCGACCCATTTCGGACGTCACATGCGCATGAAAACTACTTCGACTTGCAATATTCCCCAGTAATATTTGAGCCGCAGCATTTCCATTTTGGGCCTGATCAGAAAGGCTTCGCAACGCGGCCAAATCGTCACCGTTCAACCAAGCTTGAACCGCTTCTATGAATTCTGGCGCGTCTTGACCTTGCAAAGAGGGCACTTCCGAAAAAGCCACAATTGGCGACAAACAAAGCAACGCTGACACAAAAATCGATTTGATAGAGATCGTCATCTTACCTCTTGATTTGACTGCTCATATTCACTTCCAATGTATCTCGGCGTGTGGATTCTTTACTTGGCTAATCAACACCGTTTGATTTGACTGTCAAAACAATTGATCCCGACTCCACTTTGATTCATACTCCGCCGCAGACCGAGAGGGGCGCCAGACCCGTCCGGGCAGGCAAAAACGAGGCTCGAGTATGAAACAGTTCCTCATTATCGCATTTTGTGCGGCATCGCTGACGGCGGTGGCTCAGGTCGCGGATGCGGCGCAGATCAGGCAGGCGTGCATGGCGTCGGACCGCTCGGCGGCGACGCGGGACCGGTGCAGCTGCATTCAGCGCGTGGCGGATCAGGCGTTGACGCGCAGTGATCAGAAAACCGTGGCGAAATGGTTCAAGGACCCCCATCAGGCGCAGGTGTTGAAGATGTCGAAATCCGCGCGCGATGATGCGCTGTGGGATCGGTACCAGAACTTTGGCCAGATGGCGCAGGCGATCTGCAGCTAACCCGTTCAGAATGCTTGACCTGATCCACGCTGCGTCCCAGAAAGGCGCAGCGAAAGGTGTATTGCATGGTAATGAAAGGGCTGACCCTGCGGGGCCTTGAAGTGTTCGAGGCATTGGCGCGGACGGGATCGGTGGCGCAGGCTGCCGAGATCACGGGGCTCAGCCAGCCATCCGTTTCGCAGCAATTGCGCAATCTGGAAAACGCACTGGGGACCGAATTGGTCGATCACGGGCGGCGGCCGATGCGGCTGACGCAGGCGGGGCGCAGTTTCCTTGCGCGGGCCGAGGCGGTTCTGTCCGAGCTGCACATGGCCCAGAGCGAGCTGTCGGTCATGGATCTGGGGCATCTGACCACGCTGTCGATCGGGCTGATCGATGATTTCGACAATGATCTGACGCCGCGGCTGGCCACCTTGCTGGCCGACAGCCTGACCCGGTCGAAATTCAAGCTGATCACCCTGTCGAGCCTTGATCTGTTCGAGGCGCTGGCCGAGCAGCGCCTGCATATGGCGGTCACCGCCCATAGCGGCGAAGTGCTGGAGGGGGTGGTCGAATACCCGCTGGTCCACGATCCGTTCATTCTGGTGGCACCGCAGGGATCGGGGGGCGTCGAGGCCGTGCAGGAGCGGCTGCCGTTTCTGCGCTATGCCCGCGAGCAGCTGATCAGCCGCCAGATCGAGGCGCATCTGGCGCGCCGGTCGCAGGTGTTCGAGGAACGGTTCGAGATCGGCTCGCACATGGCGCTGATGGCCATGGTGGCGCGGGGTCTGGGCTGGGCCATCACGACGCCGCTGGGCTTCATGCGCGCGGCGCGGTTCCATGAGGGGCTGGAGGCGCACCCTGCCCCGTTCGGGGAGTTCTCGCGCAACATATCGCTGCTGGCGCGCACCGAGTGGTCCGATCAGGTCCCGCAGGAGGTTGCGAGTATGACCCGGCGTCTGATGCAGAACCAGATCGTGGACCCGGCGCTTGCCAAGCTGCCCTGGCTGAGTGGCCAGTTGCGGGTGACCGGCGGCTAGGTGTCCAGATGGGCGGCAAGCCCGTCAACCGCTGCTTCGATCAGGTCCAGAGCACCGTCGAAATCCCGCGTGTAATACGGATCGGGTACATGATCGACACCGGTCTGAGGGGCGAAATCCGTCAGCAGGCGAACCGGCGTGCCGTTACCCGGCGGGCGCAGATCTTCGATATCGGCGATGTTTTGGTCATCCATGCCGATGATCAGGTCGAACCGGTTGAAATCGGCAGCCGTGAAGCTTCGGGCCCGCAGATCGTCCAGGTCGATGCCACGGCGTCTCGCCGCGGTCTGCATCGGTCCATAGGGCGGTTTCCCCGCATGCCAGCCCATGGTTCCGGCACTATCGGTTACGTGATGCGGCGCGCGGGCGCGAAAAACGCCCTCTGCCGCAGGCGAGCGGCAAATATTGCCCAGGCAGACAAAGAGGATACGGTGTGACATGCACCAAGCTGTACCGCGCGGAGGAGAAATGGAAAAGATCGTGATTCTGACCGGGGCCGGTATATCCGCCGAAAGCGGGTTGAGCACCTTTCGCGATGAGGGTGGATTGTGGGCCCAGCACCGCATCGAAGATGTCGCCACACCGGAAGGATTCGCCCGCGACCCCGCACTGGTTCAAGGGTTTTACAATGCGCGGCGGGTTCAGGCCTCCAAAGTTCAACCCAATGCCGCACATGAAGCACTGGCCCGGCTGCAACGGGACTGGCCCGGAGACGTCGTGATCGTAACCCAGAACGTGGACAGCCTGCACGAGGCGGGCGGCGCAAAGGATGTCATCCACATGCACGGAACTTTGGCGGGCGCGCTGTGTTCAGCCTGTGGCCATCGCTGGACTGCCCCGCCCGAAATGGCGGTTGGAGAATCCTGCCCCGCCTGTGCGCGGCCCACGGCCCGGCCCGATGTGGTCTGGTTTGGTGAAATGCCCTATTTCATGGACGAGATTTATGACCACCTGAGCAGCGCGTGGCTTTTTGCCGCCATTGGCACCTCGGGTCAGGTTTATCCGGCAGCAGCGTTCGTGCACGAAGCACAAGCGGCGGGCGCTCGGACGATCGAGATCAATCTGGAACCGTCGCCGGGCGCATCCGGGTTTGATGAAAGAGTTGTCGGCAAAGCGACCCAGACAGTTCCGCGATGGGTCGGGCACCTGCTTGCGCCGCATAGTTAAAGTACAGACAACACTCGCTTAATTCGGTTAGAATGCCCCGAAACGACTGGAGGACAAGACATGACGGATCAGGACCCCCGGACCGGTGAAATTCTGGATGAAGGCAGCATGGCCGGGCGCGACATGCTGGGAGAGCAGCTTTCCAGCCTGTGGTGGACCTTTCTGCTGCGCGGAGTATTGGCCGGGCTTGTCGGTATTGCAGCGCTGTTCTGGCCGTCTGGCAGCATCGCGTTGCTGCTGCGGCTGGTTGGCGTGCTGCTGATCCTCGATGGTGGCCTGACACTTTTGGGCGTTGGGCGTCGCGGGGTAATGGGCGGCGCTGCAATCGGTGCGCTTCTGATCGGGCTTGTCCTGCTGATCTGGCCGGAAGGCACGGTCAAACTGGCCTTTTTCCTCATGGGCGCATGGGCGCTGATTATCGGGATCGGTTCGCTGGCGGCATCTGGGCAAATGCACGAGAGAGACCCTCAACGCGGCTCCATGCGCGCCTCGGGTTTTGTCGCGCTTGTGGTCGGGCTTGTTTTGATGATCTGGCCGGCGGTCGCGCTTGTTGCACTTGGATGGGGCATCGCCTTTTCGGCACTGGCCATTGCCGCGGTCATGTTCTGGCTGGCGTCCCGATTCCGCCAGGCCGGTGACCGTGTCGGTATGAAAACCATCAACAAATAGCACTGTCCGCAGCCGCATGGAAAACAGGCCGGGCAAAGCCCGGCCTGACGCATGGATGAGGGCCGCAGCGCGGCCGGAAGACAGGCGCTGCCCTAGTTCGAATGTGATCCGTGGCCGCCTTTGTCCTGACGCTCCAGATCCACGGGGATCTCGATCTCGACCTCGCCTGCCTTTTCAAAGATCAGCGTGACCGGCACCATGGCGTCCTGTTCGAACGGGGCCGTCAGCCCCATGAACATCACATGGTCGCCGCCACGTTTCAGCATGTGGGTTTCACCGGCCGGAATGGCAAAGCCTTCTTCGACATGCACCATCTTGGCCACGCCGTTTTCATCGACCTTGTGGGTGTGCAATTCCACGCGCGCTGCCGCGTCCGAGGTTACACCGATCAGCCGGTCATCGGCGTCGCCCTGATTGTGGATCATCATGAACGCGGCTCCGGCGATGGCGGTCTTGCCCGAGGACCGGGCATAGGCGTCGTCAACCGTGATGGGGCCTTCGGCAAAGGCGGGGATGGCCAGCGACACGGCGGCCAGAGTTGCAAGCAGAGTGGTTTTGAGGGACATCGCGCCTCTCCTGTATAAAGGTTTGAAAAGGGTGGGTTTCAAACGCTGACAGGAGGCGCGCGGGCCGGGGTTGCGGGAACCGGCAGGGCGATCTGGTTGCCCAGATGCCGCAGCGGTGACGGCTGCGCCTGTTCCGGTGCGGCTGGCAGTGCCGGTTCGGCAACTGCAACGGCCCCCAGCAGGGATATCGCGTAGTCCGGGCAATAATGCGGCGGTGCAGTCGGTTGCCCGTTTTCGTCCATATAGACGACGACCGGGCCGGTGCCCGTACACAGCACCATCTGGCCCACGGCATTGTCCATGCCGCGCGACATGGCCAGCCCCTGCCCGGTCAGAACCAGTAGCAGGGACAGCGCATAAGGCAGAAATCTGGTAACAACAGGTCTCATCCTGACCCAGCTATAGGTCAGCAGCGGGAAAAGCTTCAAGCGCCAAAGGGTCGCGCTTGAAGCTGTTTTTCAATAATCCAGTCCGGGTCTTTTCACCCTGTCTGTGGTGAAGCTGGTATGGGACCGGTTCACCCAGCGCTGCATCCGTGTGCAGGTCGCAATCGCCTTGCGGAATACCGCGGCCAGAAACAGGAAAAGATAAAAACTTTTTAACGTCATAATGTGGCCCCCGCCTGATGAATGACAGTGACGTTAGGTCAGATTCGCAATCCTGTATGTGAAGAAGTTCACCAATGGCGAAAAATTAGTTCCAGATTGAGAACAATGAGGGCCGAAAGGGGCTGGCCCAACAGAAAAGGCCCCGCACCGAGAGGGTGCAGGGCCTGAAATTCTGTTGGTTGAAAGACCTTAGGCCGAAGCTTGCGCCTTGGCGATTTCTTTCTTCACTTTCAGAGCGTTTGCCGACAGCTCATCATCCTTGGCTTTAGCCAGGAACGCGTCCAGACCACCGCGGTGGTCAACCGAACGCAGCGCAGCCGCCGAGATGCGCAGCTTGACGCCACGGCCCAGAGTTTCGGACTGCAGGGTAACGTCGTTCAGGTTCGGCAGAAAACGACGACGAGTTCTGTTTTTGGCGTGGCTGACATTGTTGCCAGTCATCGGGCCTTTTCCGGTCAGTTCGCAACGGCGCGACATGGTTTCTTCCTTTGTTTCTGGAGGCCGGGCTGGATACCCGCGGCCAAATCACAAGGGGCGCAACCCGAAGTCGCGCCCGAAAACTGGTTGGATGCGTGTAGTGGGAATCGCACGGAGGGTCAAGACGGGCCGCGCGAAATCTTTCATTTTGCCTGCCACGCAGGAATGGCCCGGACGGGCCATGCCGTTGGCGAGAGTATTTGGCAAAAGGTGAAACGTCTATGACGGCCCTTTAGCCGAGCGTGTCCAGAAGCTGACCGGCAGCGACCGCCGGGCTGAGTCGCCCTTGCGAGACTTCGTCGTTCAGGCGCTCCATCTCGGCGCGGGCCTGCGGTGTGTCGAGGCGGGCGAGAAGGGCGTGGCGGACCTCCTGATCGAACCAGTAGCGGGCCTGGGCAGCGCGGTTGGCCTCCCAGATACCTGTGTCGCGGCGCCATTGGGTCAGGGTTTGCATTTCGTCCCAGGCCTGTTCCAGCCCGTGTTCTTCGACGGCGGAAACGGTCATCGCCTTGGGGAAGCCTTCGGGGTCCTGTGGGCGTTTGCGCAGCAGCCGCAGTGCGCCGGCATAATCCGCGCAGGTGCGGGTGGCGGTCGCTTTCAGGTCGCCATCGGCCTTGTTGACCAGAATGATATCGGCCATTTCCATGATGCCGCGTTTGACGCCCTGCAACTCGTCCCCGCCCGCCGGGGCCAGCAGCAGCAGAAACAGGTCAGACAGTTCGGACACCACCGTTTCCGACTGCCCCACGCCCACGGTTTCGATCAGCACCACGTCATAGCCTGCGGCCTCGCACAGGGCGATGGCCTCGCGGGTGCGGCGGGCGACCCCGCCAAGGTGGCTCTGGCTGGGAGAGGGACGGATGAAGGCGTTCTGCTCGCGGCTCAGGCGTTCCATCCGGGTCTTGTCGCCCAGGATCGAGCCACCCGAGCGGGCCGAGCTGGGGTCGACCGCTAGAACCGCGACGCGCAGCCCCTGCCCGGTCAGCATCATGCCAAAGCTTTCGATGAAGGTGGACTTGCCCACGCCGGGCGTGCCGGACAGGCCGATGCGCAGCGCCTGACGGCCCGAACCGGCAAGCTGTGCCAGAAGGTCGCTGGCCTGTGCCCGGTGATCGGCGCGGTTGCTTTCAACAAGGGTGATCGCACGCGCCAGCGCCCGACGCTCGCCCTTCAGAATTCTGTCGCTCAGGCTGTCTGTCTGCATTCTTGTCCCGATCCTAGAGGCAGGAACAGTTGCCGTGCTTGGGGGGTGTTTGTCCAGACCGGAGGCGGCAGGAAGTGCGAAGATCGCGCAGCCTGCGTCATTTCGTGCGGGGCGATTTGCTGATGTGAGCGCGGAAACTGGACGCCACCTGCGGGATCGCGGATAAGGGCCGGATGACCCTACGCCTGCCCATAGACGATGCCATACCCGGCCTGCTGGACACCCTGCGCGCGCAGGGGCGGGCCGTGCTGCAAGCACCGCCCGGTGCGGGCAAGACCACGCGGGTTCCGCTGGCGATGCTGGAGGCGGGTCTGTGCGGCGGCAGGATCGTGATGCTGGAGCCCCGGCGACTGGCTGCACGGGCCGCGGCAGAGCGGATGGCAGAGACACTGGGAGAGCGCGCAGGCCAGAGTGTTGGCTATCGCGTGCGGGGCGACGCGAAAGTGTCAAAAGACACAAGGATCGAGGTGGTGACCGAGGGCATTCTGACCCGGATGCTGCAATCGGACCCTGACCTGCCGGGCATCGGCGCGGTGATCTTTGATGAATTCCACGAACGCTCACTCAACGCGGATCTGGGGTTGGCGCTGTGCCTTGAGGTCACGGGCGCGTTGCGGGACGATCTGATTCTGCTGGCCATGTCGGCCACGCTGGACGCAGACCCGGTGGGGCGCCTGATGGCTGCGCCGCTGGTTACGTCGGAAGGGCGGAGTTATCCCGTCGAAATGCGCTGGCTGGATCGGCCATTGGGGCCACAGGCGCGGCGGCTGGATGCATTGGTCGATCTGGTCGTTGAGGCCGAGCGCGAGACCTGCGCCACCGGTGGCGGGATGTTGGTGTTTCTGCCCGGTGAGGGTGAAATCCGGCGGGCTGAGGCAGCCTTGACCGGACGCCTGCCCGCCAGTTGCACGGTGCGCCCGCTGTTCGGGGCCATGCCCTTTGCGGCCCAGCGCGCGGCGATTGCCCCGGTTGAGACCGGGCGCAAGGTGGTGCTGGCGACGTCGATTGCCGAAACCTCGCTGACGATCCCCGATATCCGGGTGGTGGTGGATATGGGGCAAGCACGGCGGGCGCGGTTCGATCCGGGCTCGGGCATGTCCCGGCTGGTGACCGAGCGGGTAACACGGGCCGAGGCCACGCAACGCGCAGGTCGTGCGGGCCGTGTGGCCGAGGGGCTGTGTTACCGGCTGTGGTCAAAGGGGGAGGATGGCGCGCTGGCCGCGTACCCGCCTGCCGAGATTGAAGCCGCCGATTTGACCGGGCTGGCGCTGGAGCTGGCGCTGTGGGGCGCGGATGCCGCCGATCTGGCCTTTCTGACCCCGCCACCCGAAGGCGCGATGGCCGAGGCGCGTGCCCTTCTGGCGATGCTGGGCGCGCTGGACAGCAAGGGGCGGATCACCGAACACGGGCGGGCGCTGGCGGCGCTGCCGTTGCATCCCCGGCTGGGGCATATGCTGGTGCGGGCCGGACCGAGTGCCGCGCCTTTGGCCGCCTTGATGGCCGAGCGCGACCCCCTGCGCGGCGCGCCGGTGGATATCGCCTTGCGGCAAGAGGCACTGCGGGATGTGCGCACCTTTCAGCGCAACCGGGTCTGGCAGGTGAACTTGGGGGCCGTGGATCGGATCAACGCCGAGGCCAAGCGGTTGAGGAAACAGGCCGGAAGCAAGACGGATGATCTGAGCGCTGCTGCCATGGCCGCCCTCGCCTATCCCGACCGTATCGGACAGCGGCGCAAGGGCGATGCGCCGCGTTATGTGTTGTCGGGGGGTAAGGGTGTCGTGCTGGACAGCGGCGATTCGCTGGCCGCCGCGCCTTTTCTGGTTGTCACTGACACCGATGGCAACCCGCGCGAGGCAAAGGTGCGGATGGCCACCCAGATTTCGGAACGCGAGATCCGCGAACTGTTCGCCGATCAGATCGATTGGGTCGAGGTTTGCACCTGGTCGAAACGCGAACGGCGGGTCGTGTCCCGGCAGCAGGAGCGGTTCGGGGCGATCACGCTGGACGACCGCATCTGGAAGGATGTCCCGGACGACGCCTTGGCGCGCGCGATGCTGGACGGGGTGCGCGATCTGGGGTTGCGGCTGGACGGGGCCGCCGCACGGCTGGCCGCGCGGGTGGAACTGGTGCGTGCCGACGGGGTGGACCTGCCCGACTTTTCGGTCGAAGGTCTTATGGCCGAGCTGGACGACTGGCTGTTGCCGATGCTGTCCGGTGTCAAAAGCGCAGAGGACTGGAAACGGTTCGACCTGCTGCCCGCCTTGCGCGCGCGGTTGGACTGGACCCAGACCCAGGAGCTGGACCGCCGCGCGCCGGGATCGTTTGAAACACCGCTGGGGCGAAAGGTGCCGATCGACTATGGCGCGGCGGTCCCCGAAATATCGGTTCGGTTGCAGGAGCTGTTCGGCGTGACCCGGCATCCGGTGGTCGGCGGACAGCCCCTGAAGATCACCCTGCTGTCCCCGGCGCAGCGCCCGATCCAGATTACCCGCGATCTGCCGGGGTTCTGGGCCGGGTCTTATGCGGATGTGCGCAAGGATATGCGGGCGCAATACCCCAAACACCTCTGGCCCGAAGACCCGACACAGGCCGACCCGACGCTGAGGGCCAAACGCAGGCGGGATTAGACCCATTACTGCGTCGCTTCCGGCAAGCGGCTCGGGCTTTCGGGGCTGTTGCGCGAAATCTCACAAATCACAGTAAATTGACCGAAAATCCGGTCATAATCAGAAATAAGCGGACATTTCATTGAAGTCTGGCATTATTGTTGTTACGTCACACAGGTTTCGAAGACAGAAACAGGATTTGAAGAACATCACATGAGTGCTTGGCTGCGAAATATCTGGGAAGAGGTCGGACGCCCCTTGTTCCTGCGCCCTCAACGGGTGCAGTTTGCGGCCCTGTGTACACGCAGGCATGAGGATCGGGACGAGGTTCTGCTGATCACCAGCCGCGAAACCGGGCGCTGGATCATCCCGAAAGGCTGGCCTGTCAATGGTCTGGACGGGTTGGAGACGGCCCTGCTGGAGGCATGGGAAGAGGCTGGCGTGCGCGCAGAAGCGGTCGACAAGGAGCCCGTCGGCCAATTCACCTATGACAAGATCTTCAAGGGCGGGTCGGCACAGTCGGTCCTGACCCGTGTCTACCGGGTTTCCGTGCACGAGCTGGCGGATGATTTTCCCGAAGTGGACAAGCGCAAACGTCAGTGGTTTTCACCGGCAGAAGCCGCCAAACGGGTTCAGGAGCCCGAGTTGCAGGCGCTGCTGCGACAGATGTAGCCGTTTCGCAACAATTTGATGGCTGCGCGCTTGCCCCTGAACCGGGAAACCGTTAGCTGCGGGCGATCTGCCAATCTTTGACCAAGCCCATGTCTGACACAAATTCAAAACCGCGCTGGCAGTCGCTTGACAGCGACCTGCAACGCATCTCGCGCGTAGAAATCGCCAATCTTCACGTCGCCCGCCCGCTGCTGGCGCCGGGAATTGCACTGGCGTTCATGGTGCTTGCCGGATTGATGGCGGCGGTGCTGTTCGGTCGGGCCGACGGCACCTATGTCGTCGTGGCTGCGGCCGCGTTCGGGGCCTATATGGCGATCAATATCGGCGCCAATGACGTCGCCAACAACATGGGCCCCGCGGTGGGTGCGAACGCGCTGACCATGGGCGGTGCCATCGTGATTGCCGCCGTTGCCGAAAGCGCGGGCGCGTTGCTTGCGGGAGGCGATGTGGTCTCGACCATCTCGAAGGGGATCATCGACCCGGCCTCGGTGCAGAACAGTAACGTGTTCATCTGGGCCATGATGGCGGCGCTGATCTCGTCCGCCATGTGGGTCAATCTGGCGACCTGGATCGGTGCGCCGGTGTCGACAACGCATTCGGTTGTGGGCGGGGTCATGGGCGCGGGGATTGCCGCTGCCGGTCTGAGCGCGGTGAGCTGGGGCACGATGGGCGCGATTGCGGCCAGCTGGGTGATCTCTCCGGTTCTTGGGGGCGTCATTGCGGCGGCATTCCTGGCGCTGATCAAGACCAAGATCCAGTATCAGGACGACAAGATCGCCGCCGCGCGGCGTTGGGTGCCGATCCTTGTGGCGGTGATGGCGGCAGCGTTCGCCACCTACCTGTCGGTCAAGGGTCTGAAGCGGATCGTCAAGATTGATCTGCAGATGGCGCTGCTGATCGGTCTGGGCAGCGGTGTGCTGGTCTGGGCGCTGACGGTTCCCTGGGTGCGTCGCAAGTCCGAGGGGCTGGAGAACCGGACCCGGTCGCTGAAAACCCTGTTTGGCCTGCCATTGGTGATATCGGCCGCGTTTCTGAGCTTTGCCCACGGCGCCAATGACGTGGCCAACGCGGTCGGCCCCCTGGCGGCGATTGTCCACGCGGCAGAGTTCGGGGATTTCGCCCAAAAGGTTTCCATCCCGCTATGGGTGATGATCATCGGCGCGTTCGGGATATCGTTCGGCCTGTTCCTGTTCGGGCCCAAGCTGATCCGGATGGTCGGCAGCCAGATCACCAAGCTGAACCCGATGCGGGCGTTTTGCGTGGCGCTGTCAGCGGCGATCACGGTCATTGTCGCCAGCTGGCTGGGCCTGCCGGTCAGTTCCACGCATATCGCCGTTGGCGCAATTTTCGGCGTCGGGTTCTATCGTGAGTGGCAGTCGGATCGCAGGCGGAAACAGAACAATGGGCGAAACGCGACAGCGCAGAAGCTGGCCCCGGAAGAATACCGGCGGCGCAAGCTGGTGCGGCGGTCGCATTTCATGACGATCGTTGCGGCCTGGGTCGTGACCGTGCCTGCCGCAGCCGCCATGTCGGCCGTGATTTTCTGGACATTGACCAGATTCGTCTGACGACCGCGATCAGAGCCTGATCTGTTCCGGGGACAACGGATGATCTGGCGCGTGCTTGATCAGGTCTGACACTTTTGTGCAAAGGGGGGTGGGCACCCCGGTTTCATGCCCCAGCCGAATGATATGGCCCTGAAGGCTGTCAATTTCCGTTTGCCGCTCGGCCATCAGGTCATAGGCCATCGAGGTTCGGGCGGCGGGATCAATGGTGAGCATCCGCGCTGCGATCCGGCTGAACAAAGGTGTCGGCAGGCGCAGGATATGCGGCATCATCCACGCCGGAAGCGGCGTTGTCGAGGCCACCGGATGCCCGGCTGCCTTGAGAACCAACAGCGCCTCGGCCATCTGGTCGGCCATGAGGTTGCGCCAGTCACGGCTGAGCAGCTGATCCACAAGCGGCTGGCCCGACAGCGCGTTCAGCGCATTGTTCAGATTGATCACCAGCTTGCCCCATTGCACCGCCTCAATCCGGTCAGTTGCGATAACGGGCAGGTCCGGGCTGCTGAGGGCGGTGGCCAGATCGCCAGGGCCGTTCTGGATGACAATTTCGCCTGATGTGGCCCGGTGATAGGTGGCGGAGCCGTTCGGGACCACGTTGAAGGGGACCATACCCGCGCGCACATCCCGACCGGGCAGCGCCTTGCGCAGGGTTGCCGCATTCTCGATCCCGTTTTGCCAGGACAGGACGGGCGCGTCCCGACAGGCGGCGTCCGCGATATGACCGGCCATATCCGCCGTCGCCCCGGATTTGACGGTGACAATGACCAGCTCGGCCTGATCCAGGCAGGCAGGATCGGTGCTGAGTGTCAGGGCTTCCGCCGCAACATGGGCATTGAGGTCATCGTAATCCGTGACCGTCAGCCCATGTTCGCGTATGGGGTCCAGTACACGGGCACGCCCCAGCAAGGTCACCGCGTGCCCTGAGCGGGCCAGTAAACCGCCGCAGTAGCAGCCGATGCTGCCCGCGCCTGCGATGACAAGTTTCATGATACCCCCTCTGGTATACCAGAAAGGATCACCGCAAACGGACGGTTACACAAGCCCACCCGGCCCCGACGCCGTACGCGGGCGGGCCAGCCGAGGCTTAGTACGCTCAAACTGTTCTGAAATGGCGATAAACTCGCGGTCATCCCCTGTCGGAAGGTGGAAGGCGCCATTGACCCAATCGGCGCTTTTCCACTCATGAATCGCCGTCTCGATCTTTTCTTTCGAGGATGAGACGAAGTTCCACCAGATATAGCGATCCTTATTCAGGGTCGCGCCGCCCAGCAGCATCAGCCGCGCGCCCTGCGGGCCTGCCCGGGCCGATAGCCTGTCACCGGGGCGGAACACCATCATGCGGCCTTCGTCGAACATGTCGCCTGCAATCTCGATCGATCCTTGCGTGACATAGACACCGCGATCCTCGTGGTCGTCGGGCAGCGGGAAGGACGCGCCGGGGGCAAGCTGAACATCCAGATAGAAGGTCTCGGACAGCATCGTCACGGGGCTGGTTTCGCCATAAGCGTTGCCGAGGATCAGCCGTGCGCTGACGCCCTTGTCTTGGATATGGGGCAGCGCGCCTTGCTTGTGGTGTTCGAACTCGGGGGCCATATCCTCCTGCGCTTCGGGCAGGGCAAGCCAGGTCTGAATGCCGAACAGCTTGTGGCCTTTGCCGCGCGTTTCTTCGCTGGTGCGCTCGGAATGGGTCACGCCACGGCCCGCAACCATCCAGTTGACCTCGCCGGGGTAAATCATCTGGTGAGTGCCGAGGCTGTCGCGATGTTCGAATTCGCCCTGATAGAGGTAAGTGACGGTTCCCAGCCCGATATGCGGGTGCGGACGCACATCAATGCCGCCTTCGGTGACGAATTCTGCCGGGCCGACCTGATCGAAGAAGATGAATGGGCCAACCAGTTGACGTTTGACCGAGGGCAGCGCGCGGCGCACCTCGAACCCGCCCAGATCGCGGGCGCGGGGAATGATGAGCGTTTCCAGCGCATTTTTTTCGGAGGCGCATTCGGGGTCATAGGTGGGGTTCCAACTCAATCCTGATCTCCTTTTATTGGTCCTGCGAGACGGGCTCATGTTCGCCCATACTCAAGGTATTGGGAAAGTGTCGCATGAAAAGTGCATTATTGCACAATGATCGTGAAGCGCACGGAACGATTTGCAGATACTCACAAACGTGTGGAAGGGTGTATTTGGTTTGCTCCTTCGCGACTCTCGGAATCATGAACAATCGTGCTATCTTTAGACATCGGGTGTCGCCGGTTCAGGGAAGCCAGTCGAAGATGGGATTCAACCGACAGGAGTGGATGCAATGGCCCGACTTGAAATCAACCGCCGCAAGCTTGTTGCGACCGGGATTGGTACAATTGCAGCCGGTATGGCCGGTTTTATCACACCTGCGCACGCCGCCGGTCTTGCGCCGACACCGTCGATGCGGGGCGGGTCGAACAATTACAGGCCCGGTGCGCCGATCGTGGAGCGCATCGGCGGTGGCGGGTTCTGGATGACCGGCACCGTGCGGCGTGCGGGCGACGGAGCCCCCCTGCCCGGCCAGCGCATCCAGATATGGGCCCACACGACCGAAGGGCATGAACGTGACCAGCGCAGCCATGGGGCGACACTAACCGATGCGAACGGAGAGTTCCGGTTGGAAATGCCTCAGATTGTGCCTGCTTTTGGTCAACCGCACGGGCATCTGGCCTATGACAGCGGTGAATTTGAGACTGTGTTCCTGCGCCCTGTGATGTCGAGCGCGAAGGACAAAACCCTTGCTGCACATTTCGTGCTGCAACCTGTCTGACAGGTGTTAAAGCGCGTTGCGATCTGGGCGGCATTGATCGCCGCACTTCTGGTGCCGGTCGTCGCAGCGGCTTTCAGCCCCTATCTGGCGTGGCGAGAGCCGATTTACATCGTCGCCGGGTTTGCAGGCATCATCGGGATGTGTCTTCTTCTGCTGCAACCCTTGCTGGCCGTGCGCTGGCTGCTCGGACTTTCTCCGGTCAACAGCCGCCATTGGCACAGGCGGTGTGGCTTGGCCCTTGTTGCAAGCATTATGATCCATGTGACCGGCTTGTGGATTACAAGCCCGCCTGATGTGGTGGACGCGTTGTTGTTCGTGTCTGCAACACCTTTTTCGACATGGGGGGTCATCGCCATTTGGGCGGGATTTGCGGCAGCGGCAATGGGGATTTTTCGGCAGCGACTAAACTTGCGGTTTCGGGTCTGGCGCTTGGGCCATGCAGGACTGGCCATGGTAACCATTTTGGGTAGCGTTATTCACGCTCTGCTGATCGAAGGTACGATGGAGACGATGACCAAGGTCGCTCTGTGCGCGCTGGTGGTATTGGTGAGCGTGGGAACACTCGCCAGGTTGCGGATTTGGGAGGTGCAACGGCGTTAAACCCCCGAGGCACGCTGCCGGGTCCGCGTCAACCTGCCAGCCGCTTTGCATAGGTGGCGCGAGTCATCTCGACATCCTGCACGGTGATGCTGCCGACCTCGGGCAAGGTCTGGGCCAGAACGTCCAGAATGATGGCGTTAAGCTCGGCCCGCGTGGGCTCATCGCGGCCACGCATCAATAGCAGCGTGGCATGCACGAAGGTCTGCGGTTGCGTTCCGATGTAGGAATAGGCAATCGGCGCAGCGCGGATCTTGAGCGCTGAGGCGTCGATTTCATCATGTTTTGCGAGAACGGCGTGCAGCCGCTCGCAAATCATCTGGAAATCATGGGTGTCGTCCAGAGATTTGGAGAATTCCAGCGTTACGTGAGGCATTCAGTGCTCCGGGGGTCATGAGAGAGCCTGATGGCCCTCTCGAAACTGCATGATGATCCTAAACGCCAAGACACCAGCGCATTACGGCCTTTTGTGCGTGCAGGCGGTTTTCGGCCTCATCGAAGATGACCGAGTTCGGGCCGTCCATGACCTCGGAGGTTGCTTCTTCCTCACGATGCGCGGGCAGACAGTGCATGAACAGCGCGTCGGGTTTGGCATGTGACATGAGTTCCGCGTTGACCTGATAGGGGCGCAGCATGTTGTGGCGGCGTTCCTTGGCGGATTGGCTGTCATGCATCGAAACCCAGGTGTCGGCCACCACCAGATCGGCGCCCTCGACCGCTTTGTGCGGGTCCCGTTCGACGACGACTCTGGACCCCTTCTGGCGGGCAAACCCCATGAATTCTTCTTCGGGGTCAAGCTGGGCCGGGCCGGAGAAGGTCAGATCGAAGCCGAACTGACCGGCGGCGTGCAGGAAGGAAGCGCAGACATTGTTGCCATCGCCGGTCCAGACCACTTTCTTGCCCGCAATGGGGCCGCGGTGTTCCTCGAACGTCAAAACATCGGCCATGATCTGGCAGGGATGGGTGCGGTCGGTCAGGCCGTTGATGACGGGCACGTCGGAATATTCGGCCATCTCGGTCAGGATGGTTTCATCGAAGGTGCGGATCATGATCATGTCGACATAGCGCGACAGCACACGGGCGGTATCGGCAATGGTTTCACCGTGACCCAGCTGCATGTCCTTGCCCGACAGCACCATGGTCTGGCCACCCATCTGGCGCACTCCCACGTCAAAGGACACACGCGTCCGGGTCGAGGGCTTTTCGAAGATCAGCGCGACCATACGGTCTTTCAGCGGCTGTTCGTCGTCAGGGGCGGCCTTGGGACGGCCCAGACGCGCCTGTTTCATCGCGCCCGCCTGATCGATCATGGACCGCAGCGCGGTGGCATCGGTTTTGTGGATGTCGAGAAAATGGTTCATATCGCTTCGCTTTTGGCTAGTCGGGCGGTGGGGGCCAGCCCCCACACCCCCGGAGTATTTGGGAAAAGATGAAGCTCAGGCAGTTGCGAGCTGGGTTTCGATCTGATTGGCGGCCTTTTCGAGGCGGATCATGGCCTGGGCGATGTCATCCTCGGTCAGGGTCAGGGGGGGCAGCAGGCGGATGACGTTGTCGGCGGCGGGGACGGTGATGACCAGATTGTCATAGCACGCATTGACCACATCTATATTTGGCGCCTTGCATTTCAGGCCGAGCATCAGGCCCGATCCGCGCACCTCTTCGAAGACCTCGGGGTGATCGGCGACCAGGCCTTCGAGTTTCTGGCGCAACAGGCCAGCCTTGCGGTTGACACCTTCGAGAAAGGCGGGTGTGGCGACCTGATCGATCACCGCACAGCCCACGGCGCAGCCCAGCGGGTTGCCGCCATAGGTGGAGCCATGCGTGCCTGCAGTCATGCCGGACGCCGCGTCTTCGGTTGCCAGCACAGCGCCGAGGGGGAAACCACCGCCGATGCCTTTGGCGACCATCATGATATCCGGGGTGATCCCCGCCCATTCATGGGCGAAGAGCCTGCCGGTCCGACCGACGCCGCATTGCACCTCGTCAAGGATCAGCAGCAGACCGTGTTCGTCGCAAATGGCACGCAGGGCCTTGAGTTCGGCATCGGGTACGGGGCGGATGCCACCTTCGCCCTGAATCGGTTCGATCAGGATGGCTGCGGTATTTTCCGTGATGGCGTCGGTGACACCGTCGAGATCGCCAAAGGTGACGTGGACAAAGCCCGGCAAAAGCGGGCCAAAGCCTTTGGTCATCTTCTCGGAGCCGGCCGCTGCGATGCCCGCCGACGACCGGCCATGGAAGGAACCATCGAAGGTGATGATCTCAACCCGTTCGGGCTGGTCTTTGTCATAGAAATACTTGCGGGCCATTTTCACGGCCAGTTCACAGGCTTCGGTACCGGAATTCGTAAAGAATACCGTATCCGCAAAGGTGTGTTCGACCAGCTTGTCTGCCAGTGCCTGCTGTTGCGGGATGTTGTAGAGGTTCGAGACATGCCACAGCGCATGGGCCTGTTCCGTCAGGGCGGCCACCAGCGCCGGATGGGCGTGGCCCAGCGCGTTCACCGCGATCCCTGCGCCGAGGTCCAGAAAACGTCGGCCATCCGCCTCGGTCAGCCAGGCGCCTTCGCCCTTTACAAATGACAGGGGCGCGCGGTTATAGGTCGGCAGAACGGACGGGATCATTGGATCATCCTTTTCGGGTCGTTTGAGCCTCGTGAGTGATACACGAAAGCCCGGTTCGTCAACAGATTTGGTGAGATTTGTGCCAATTTGGCAGGCACATGGGATCAAACAGGCCGATTACGCAGAGAGGCGTCGGCGTCGGAGCAGCTGGATATGTGCGCGTTTGATCATGGCCGCTCTATAGACGTGAAAAGACAGCCTGAAAACCCTATTATTGCCGCAGGGTCAAAATTGCCGCCGGATCATCCCGCCGAGCGCCAGCGGTCGAGCTTGCCCATACCGCGGGTGAAAGCCCAGGCAAGGATGCGGGGCATGCCTTTTGCGACGAGGGCATCGACGCAATGAGACTGAAACTCTTCCAGCGAAGCGTCGGGGTGGCGGAACGCACCGTTTTCGTAACACAGCGAGCAGTAACGCGTGCTGCGCCCGCCGTCAGCTTGGGACCCGCCGCCCTGAGGATCTTTTGACAGCGGCATGCCGCAACTTTGGCATTTGGGACCCATGATGCTTGTCCTTGCAGAGAATGACTGTCTGACATAGGATCAAAACCATGGAGTTGAGTCAACGGTTTTGAAACATGCGGATCGGGGAACTTGCGCGGCGCAGCGGGCTGAGCCGCGACACGCTGAGGTTTTATGAACGGCAGGGGTTGATCCGGTCAGGCCCGGGTCCGGACAACACCAACAGCTACCGCGACTATCCCGAAGACGCGCTGATCACGCTGGAGCAAGTTGCCGATGCACAGGCGGCAGGCATCAGCATTGCAGAACTGGTCATGTTGCTGGGGCAGTTGGAAGCCGCCGATCCCGACAGCTTTGACGGCGAGGCGTTTTTGCAGGACCGGATTGACGAGGTCGAAGCACGGATTGTGCGTGCGGAGCGGTTTCTGGACAGCCTCAAACAAGCCAAGGCGGCGCTGGCGGCCGCTCCGGTTTTGCGCTGAGCGCTGAATTGCGTCTTGCCAAGGCCCCCGTTTTGGCGCACCGCTTTCGCCCATGTTCACCCCGAAGGCGCAAAATCCTGCTTTGGCCGCAGGGCTGATTTTTGTCGCGACCGCCTTTATCGCGGCGACGACGCTGTTGGCCAAGGCCTTGGGGACGGATACAATCGGGCCTCCCTTGCACGCGATGCAGATCAGTCACGGACGGTTTCTGTTTGCTCTGCTTGCCATCCTGTCGGCAGTCGCAGTGTTTCGTCCCCGGCTGGGGCGGCCCCATTGGGGGCTGCATGTCGGGCGAACCAGCTTTGGCTGGGCCGGAGTGACGTTGATGTTCGCGTCTGTTGCGTTCATTCCGATGGCGGATGCGACGGCGATCTCCTTTCTGAACCCGGTCTTTGGCATGGTCCTGGCCATTCCGCTATTGGGGGAACGCGTTGGCCCGTGGCGCTGGCTGGCGGCGGCCGTGGCCCTTGTGGGTGCGGTAATCCTGCTGCGCCCGACACCTGCAAGTTTTCAGCCCGCCGCCCTTCTGGCGCTGGCTGCGGCGGCGTTTATCGGGATGGAGCTGATCTTTATCAAGAAACTGTCGGGGCGCGAGGCCCCGATCCAGATTCTGCTGATCAACAACACGATGGGGCTGGTGATCGCCACGGTCGCGGTCAGCTTTGTGTTTCACATGCCTACGCCACAGCAATGGGTTGCGCTGGTGGGGATCGGCCTGCTGATGGCCTGCGCGCAGGTTTGTTTCATCAACGGCATGGCACGTGCGGATGCGTCATTCGTGGCCCCGATCAGCTATGCCACACTGATTTTTGCCGCGCTGTACGATTTTGCGGTGTTTGATGTGATCCCTGACCGGATCAGCCTGATTGGCGCGGTCACGATTCTGACCGGAGGGCTGATCCTGGTCTGGCGCGAGGCGGTAAACCGCCGGACCTGACTGAAAAATCCGCCCCTGCGGTTCAGGGGCGACCTTTGTGTCGCAAATCCCCATGAACGGCAGCTCGGCCGGCGCATTCTGGGCTGAGTTGATTTGCGAGTTTGTTATGCATGAACGCCGAATACCTGAATGGGTACGCCACGCACCTGCCCCATCGGTGCGCGATTTCGGGATTCTGGCCGGAATCGAAGCCGTGGTGCGCGGTATTCTGATTTCGGTCTTTCCGCTGGCGATGTACCGGGCGCTGGGCGATGCCTCGTCCGTGTCATTCCTGTATTTCCTGATTGGCATCCTGTCCCTGCTGGTCGGGTTGATGGTGCCGTTCCTGATCCGTTTTGTACCGCGCAGATGGGCCTATTCCACCGGTTGCGTCATGTTCATCTGCGGTGCATCGCTGGCGATCGTGGGCAGCCCCGAGGCCGTGGTCGGCGCATTGGCCCTGAATACCATGGCCGCGGTTGTCACTTTCATCTGCTTCAACACCTATGTGCTGGATTACATCAGCAAGATCGAACTTGGCCGGTGCGAGACCAGCCGCATGTTCTACAGCGCTTTGGGATGGACGGGCGGCCCAATGGCCGGTGTTCTG
Organism: Ruegeria sp. AI2; assembly: GCF_056541275.1. NCBI lineage: Bacteria > Pseudomonadati > Pseudomonadota > Alphaproteobacteria > Rhodobacterales > Roseobacteraceae > Ruegeria > Ruegeria sp. AI2. The sequence goes on along the minus strand of NZ_JBQFYB010000003.1, from coordinate 214,657 downwards.
CTGATGGAGCTTTGGCGCCCTGCCCCGTTTGTCATCAGTGCCGGAGCGGCGCTGGTCATGCTGGCGCAGTTCTGGCGCATGCGTCTGGGCAATGGCAAGCTGATCACCAAGGCTCGTGGTCCGGCCAACAACCCGTTGGCCTTTCTTCCCCGGTTCTTTGTACAACCCCGACTGGTAGCCGGATATCTGTTTGCAATGATCCGGTCCTGCGGGTGGTGGATATATGTGGTCTACCTGCCCATTTTCGCCATCCAAAACGGGCTGGGAGAACAACTGGGCGGCATCCTTCTGTCATGCACTAACGCCATGCTGCTGGCCGCCCCGTTGATCCTGCGCTGGGTCCAGACGCGGTCGCTCAGGTCGGCTGTTCGCATCGGGTTTGCAGCCGCGGGAGGCTGCTTTTTCGCAGCCGGTCTGGTGGCGGGATGGCCGGTCGCCTCGGTCGCTGCGCTGGTTCTGGGGTCTGTCTGGCTGATCGTTCTGGATATCTGCGCCGGATTGCCCTTCCTTATGGCCGTTAAACCGTCTGAGCGAACCGAGATGTCGGCGATTTATTCCAGTTACCGCGATGTCTCGGGCATTCTGACGCCCGGTGTTGCAGCTCTGGTCCTGCTGGTGGCACCGGTGGCCGGTGTGTTTGCGGCAGGCGGGATTGCCTTGTTCGGGGCATGGGCTGTCTCGGCCCGCTTGCATCCGCGGCTGGGCGAACCCAAACCTGCCCTGCCGCCCGACAGGCTGGCAGAGACCGGTTAAGCCTTAAGCCGATAACCGGTACGCAGCATTTGCCAGGTGATCAGCCCGATGGCCAGCGTGGCAAAACCACAAACCGCCATGCCCAACCACGGAGAGCTGTCGGACACGCCGATCATGCCGTAACGCAGCCCATCGATCAGGTAGAAGACCGGGTTCAGATGGGTCAAACGGTTCAGGACAGGAGGCAGCGCCTCGACCGAATAGAAGGTGCCCGACAGGAAAGCCAGAGGTGTGACGATGAAGTTGGTGATCGCGGCCATCTGATCGAACTTGTTTGCAAAGATCCCGGCAAACAGGCCCAGCGCGCCCATGAAGGCGCCCCCCAGAACAACAAAGATCAGTGCAATCAACGGGTGCTGGGGCGCGATGGACAGCAAAACCAGCAACGCAACCGAAATCACCAGCGCGATCATCAGGCCACGGGCGATGCCACCGGCAAGATACCCCAGCAGGATCTCGAGCGGGGACAGCGGCGGCATCAGCGTGTCGACGATATTGCCCTGCACCTTGGCAATCACCATCGAAGAGGAGGTATTGGCAAAGGCGTTCTGGATCACCGTCATCATCAGGATTCCCGGTGCCAGAAAGACCACAAACGGCACGCCCATGACGTCAGGGCGGCTGGGCCCGATGGCGATGGTGAAGATCAGCAGGAACAGGCCAGCCGTGACCAGAGGCGCCAGAACGGTCTGAGTCCAGACCGAAAGAAAGCGCCGGATTTCGCGCTGCGCCAGCGTGTAAAGCCCCATCCAGTTGACCGCCCCAAAGCTGCGTGCGGTCTGTTCTGCGGGATTCTGCATGCTTTGCCCTCAACCTGATTCGAAGACAGCTTGTAACTCGGGCTGCAGTGTTTAGAATAGGGGGCTGAGACGAATTCCCAAGGCGGCCCGAATCCGGGGCCGCTTTCCGCTTTTGAAAGGCTGACGATGTCCTGGACAGACGAGCGCGTAGAACTGCTGAAGAAGATGTGGGGCGAAGGCCAGTCGGCCAGCCAGATCGCCAAGGAACTGGGCGGCGTGACCCGTAACGCGGTGATTGGCAAGGTCCACCGCCTGGGCCTGTCCAACCGGACAGCAGGCGCAGCCCCGGCCAAGTCCGAACCGAAAGAGAAACCGGCGCCCGCGCCCAAGGCCGAAGCCAAGCCCAGACCCATGCCAAAGACAGAACCGGCGCGCCCGGCTGCTGCTGCCGAGGCGAAACCCGCCGTTCCGGCCCGCCGCCAGATCATCCCCGCCGGTCAGCCGCTGCCGCCACAGCCCTCGGCCAACGAGATCAGCCCCGAGGCGCTGGCCAAGGTCAACGAGATCGAGAAGAAAGCCAAGAAGCTGACGCTGATGGAACTGACCGAGAAGACCTGCAAGTGGCCCGTGGGCGACCCCGCGACCGAGGATTTCTGGTTCTGCGGCCTGCCGGTTGAGGCGGGCAAACCCTATTGCGAGGCGCATGTGGGCGTGGCCTTCCAACCCATGAGCTCGCGCCGCGACCGGCGGCGGTAATTGCGAACACCAGAACCTAAATCATGTCTATAGAACGTGAAAAGGGCGCAGGCGTTTCGCCACGCCTCTTGCCGGAAGCGTTGCATAGTCAAGACCGACGCAAGACGTAACGAGCTCTTACAAAGAAAACACCCTCGCTGAATGCTGCGAGGGTGTTTTAGTTCGGAGCGTCAACTTTGCGGACGAAGCTGCCTTTGACTTTCCAAATGATTATAGCGTTAACTCGTCGCCAATCGTCTGCCAAACTGCGGCGACCACCCTGCTGCGGTTTCTAGGCGCCACGTCAAATTGAGAAGTTACTGAGAGCCGATCCAAATGGCCAAACATGTTTATGGATGCGCTTGTTGTAGCGCGGATTTCGGAAAGCTGTTTCGCTCGAATGTTGCTGTCGGCGACCTCAGGGAGAAGGCAGCATCGGGCGACGGCTGGTCCTGCAATTGGGGCTTTGATCTGGGCAGCCTCGGGCGGCGCGACTTCCTGAAAGGCGGTACGGCAGCGGCAGGCCTCGCGGCGATTGTGCCCGCACAGGTTCAAGCACAATCCAACACGACGATCGTCTTCACTGGAGGCACTATCCTGACCGTGGACGATAACTTCTCCGAGGCCGAAGCGATCGCCATCCGCGGCAACCGTATTCTGTCTGTCGGAACCGATGGCGAAGTCCGGGCCGTCGCCGGTGCAGATGCGCTTGTCGTCGATCTGGCCGGCAAGACCGTATTGCCCGGTTTTGTCGATCCGCACACCCATGTGATTGCCGGGTCAGTCGTTGACGCCGTGATGGAATATGTCGGGATGGCGCGGTTCGCCACGGTGGCTGAGGTTCTGGACCATATTGGCCAGCGGGTCGCCGAAACGCCCGCCGGGGAATGGCTCGTCTTTCGGAATTTCGATCCCGCGGTGCAGGAAGGTCTGGATGAACTGACCTTCGCCGACCTCGACCCGATCTCGACGGATCATCCGATCTTCGTCTTCAATGCCTCCGGGCACCTCGCGTATGCAAACTCGACAGCCTTCGAAGTTGCTGGAGTACCTGCAGACGTTGAGAACCCGCCGGGTGCCGAGTTCGTCCGCGATGCCAACGGCAAACTGACCGGCGTCATGAAAAACAACGTATCCTTTCTACAAGTCCTCAGTGCGTACCCGGCGCTTGCCACGACGGACCCGGTAGACGCTGTCGTCGGCCTGCTGTCAAAGTGGAGCCAACATGGTCTCACAACAGTCAGTGAATTGAGTCTGGGTGGCCTTTCGCAGTCGCCTGTGGATACGCAGGTGCTCCTTGGCGCCGCCGCCTCTGGGCGGCTTCCGGCGCGCATCCGGTCTTATCCGTTCTATACCATCGGCGTAGAGGCGTGGGACGCAGCTGGTGTGGTCTCCGGCACCGGAAACGCCATCGCGCGCGTTGCGGGCTACAAGCTGGTGGCTGACGGCTCGAACCAAGGATATACTGGGCTTCAGCGAGAGCCCTACCTGAATTCCAACAGTCGTGGACTGGCTTACACTGCCCGTGAAGACCTGATCGACCTTGCCGTGGACAGAGCGACCAAGGGCTGGCAGCTCGCGATTCATGGCAACGGCGATGCTGCAATCGACAACGTGCTCGACGCCTGTGAGGCCGTCCGCGACGCGGGTGTCGACATGTCACGGGTTCGGGCGCGGATCGAGCATTGCTCGATCCTGCACGATGAACAGATTGCGCGTATGAAAGACCTTGGGGTTTCGGCCAGCTTTCTGATCGGGCACGTGCACTACTGGGGTGTTGCAATGCGCGATGAGATCTTTGGTGAGGAAAAGGCGCAATTGCTCGACCGATGCAAGAGTGCCGAGGACGCTGGTGTTGGCTTTTCCTTGCATTCGGACTTCATGGTGACGGACCCTGTGCCGCTGCACATGATCGAGATGGCGGTCACTCGGAAAACATGGAAGGAGCCAGATTATGTTCTAGCCCCTCAGGAACGCATCTCAGTTGAATCGGCCATCCGGGCGGTCACATCCGAGGCTGCGTGGCAATTGTTCTCCGACCATGAGATCGGCAGTTTGGAGCCGGGCAAATTCGCCGACTTGGTGATCCTCGACAATGACCCTCGCGCTGTCGACCCTGACAGTCTTAAAGACATCAAAGTGGCCGAGACGTGGATGGACGGGCGGCAAGTCTACAAGGCCTAGGTTACACTGTAATTTGGGTCCTGCTTTGGGCTCGAACCTGACATTGAAGTGCCGGTGATCTTGGTGCCACTGGCACATGGTAGCCTTTCACTGCGCGGGATGTGTCGGCAGGTTCGGCATCGCCACCCAGCCCGGCAATTCATCCGGCGCGACCGAGACATGCAGGCGTTCCGACTGGTCCCGCCCGACCTTGCGGTGTTTGCGCAGCAGAAAGATCTTGCCCCAGCCGCGCCAGGTTCCAACCGATTGCGCATGGGCATCCGTGGGGAAACGGGTGCGCCAGCCTTCGGGCATCGGCAGCCCGTGCATCTCGGCCTTGTCCAGCATCCAGATCAACGAGATATTGCTGAGCGGCCGGGCTTCTTCATAGCCGTTCAGTTGGCCGCCGATATCGCCGTGGGTGCCACGGAACCAGACCTGTTCCACATGGCCCTTGAACTCGGGCTTGCATCGCCACAGAACCGGCTCGAACACCTCGCGCGTTTCGTCGAGGGCCAGCGCGTGATAGCCATGCAGAGTGGCAGGGCCCAGCTGGTGGTTGTGAAAGGCATGGCGATCCTCGGCCCAGCGCCACAGCAGCGGCAGGCGCAGGCCCAGCGCCTTGACCGTGTCCCAGACACCGACCATCTCGATCTTGACGTTGTCGTGGCAGAACTTGCGGCGGAAATCGCGGGCGGCGGTGCCGCTGACATTGCATTCATAGTGGCGGTAGGCTTGCAGGATGTTCCGCTCGGTCGCGTGTTCGGCCTTGAGCAGGCCGATCATATCGATCACCCCAGCCAGGCTGCGCACGCCGTAGGCGCCACGGGAATAACCGATGAAATAAATGCGGTCACCGGGTTTGTAGCGGGACGCCAGATAGCCATAAGCGCGGCGGATCTGGCGGTTGATGCCCCGGCCCATCATCACGTCCATGGTGGATTTCCAGCTTTCCCACTGCACGCCCGACTCGTAGAACACCGACACTTTGCTGCCCATTTCGCAGCACAGGCGATAGGTCTGACCGGCATGGGTCTCGAACCCCGGTTCGAGGGTGGACATGGTGCCATCAAGGATAATGACGTGGCTGATCGGCTCGCGGTGCCGCGTTTCGGCGGAGTGCTCGGACCGTAAGGGCCGCCCGAGCCATCCCAGAACCTTCCTACTCAGCCGCGACAGTTTCATGCGTCAGCAATTCCCAAACTTTATGAGGTGTGAAAGGCATATCCGCCTGCCGCACCCCGTGATCCCAGAGCGCATCCTGAACCGCGTTCGCCACAGCGGCCAGAGCGCCCACCGTGCCGGCCTCGCCGCATCCTTTCATCCCCATCGGGTTGGAAGTTGACGGCACCGGCGCCGAGGTAAACTTTATCATGGGTACGTCCACCGCGCGGGGCAAGGCGTAATCCATAAACGATGCCGTGAGCAGCTGTCCGTGATCATCATGCACCACATGTTCCGACAGCGCCTGCCCGATGCCCTGAACCACCCCGCCATGCACCTGCCCTTCGGCCAGCATCGGGTTGATCAGATTTCCGAAATCATCAACCACGGTGTAGCGGTCCACACGGGTTTCGCCGGTGAAGGAATCGATCACAACCTCGGCAACATGCGCGCCGTTAGGATAGCTGCGGGCATCCAGTTGCGCGCGGGACTCATGCGTCAGCAAGTCCAATCGCCCGTCAGCGCGGGCCATGGCCGCGACTTCGGTCAGGGTCGGCGTCAGGTTCGAGCCCGGCGCGCGGAATGTTTCATGGTCAAATCGCACATCACTGTCCTCGACCCCCATCTTATCGGCCAGATAAGGCGTGAATGCGGCGATCATTTTGTCAATGGTGGCGAGGGTCGCGGTACTTTGCACCGTCACCGAGCGCGAGCCGCCCGTTCCGCCGCCATGGCCAAGCCGGTCGGTATCCCCCTGAATGACGGTGATCCTGTCCATCGGAACGCCGGTCTGATCGGACAGGAACTGGGCATAAACCGTCTCATGCCCCTGCCCGTTCGATTGTGTGCCGACATAAAGGTTCACAGTGCCATCCTCGCAAAACTCGACCTTCGAGTTCTCGGAAGGGTCGCCCAAAATACTTTCGATATAGTAACAAAGACCCTGCCCCCGGATCAGACCGCGTTCGGCATCGGCGGCCTTGCGGGCCTCGAACCCGCTGGTCTGGCTGGCCGCACGGCGCAGGACCATGTCGAAATCGCCGACATCATAGGTTTCACCCGTGGCAGAGGTGTAGGGGAAATCGCCGGGCCTGATGAAGTTTTTGCGCCGCAACTCCCACGGGTCAACGCCCAGTTCGCGTGCGGCGCGGTCCATCACGCGTTCCAGCACATAGATCGCCTCGGGGCGTCCGGCGCCGCGATAGGCGTCAACCTGTGTTGTCGTGGTATAGAACCCCTCGACCCGGAGATAGGTGGTCTGAACGTCATAGACCCCCATCAGCACCTTGCTGAACAGGCTTGTCTGGATCGCCTGCGCGAAATGGCTGTTATAGGCACCCAGGTTGACTTTGCTGTGGACGCGGTAGGCGGTGATCCGGTGGTCTGCATCAAAGGCCAGCTCGGCCAGCGAGGTCAGATCGCGGCCGTGGTGATCGGACAGCATTGCCTCGGACCGGTCGGACATCCAGTGCACAGGCTGGCACAGTTTCATCGCAGCCACGGCCACGCAGAAATATTCGGGGTATGGCATCACCTTCATGCCGAACCCGCCCCCCACATCCGGGGTGGTGACACGGATCGCATCCGCATCGAGTTTCAGCTTTTGCGCCAGTTGTGCCTTCATCGCCCAGACACCCTGCCCGCCATAGGAAAAGTGCAGACGCCCGCCGGACCAGTCGGCCTGACAGCCCCGCGGCTCGAGCGAGCTGATGATGACGCGGTTGTCGTGCACGTTCAGCGACACGGTATGGGCGGCGGCCTGAAAGGCGGCCTTGGTCGCGGCCTCATCCCCCAGACCCCAATCAAACGCGCGATTGTCGGGCGCTTGCGGGTGCAGGGCCTCACCCCCCGCGTTCACGTCCAGCTTGGCGGGGCGTTCCCGGATGTCCATCCAGATCAGTTCGACCGCGTCCTGCGCCTGTACCAGCGTATCCGCGATGACAACGGCCACGGGTTCGCCCACAAAGCGCACACGGTCCTTGGCCAGCATATGCCGATCCGGCGCGGCAGAGCCGGTCCCGTCGCGGTTGGTCAAGGTTGCTGCATTCATCACCGCGTCGATGCCCGAGGCGGCAAGATCGTCCAGTGTCATGACCAGCCGCACCCCGTCAGCATCCCGCGCGGCCTCAAGATCCAGCGCTGTAATATCGCCATGGGCTACAGGGCTGCGGAAAAAAGCGGCAAACAGCGCATTGTCGGGCACGGCATCGTCCATATAGCGCCCCTGCCCGGTCAGGAACCGCTGATCCTCGGTCCGTTTGACGGGCTGGCTTTTGCCGAATTTTTCCATGCGATGCTCCTGTCACTGCCTTGATGGCGACACTAGCCCTGCGCTCGCTTATGTCCAGCGCCTTGCATGAAAGCGCGTGGCGACACCGATGTCGTAAACAGGATTGCGGGGGCCGCAGAGGGATTCGTAGGCTGTTTGAAGATACAGCCTGCCGGAGGTTCCCCATGCCCGAACCCATTTCCCTGTCACAGGGCCGCCTGGACGCCCCATCGGTCGACGCGTATTGGCAAGACGGGTTTGCCTTTCCCCTCACTGTCTTTTCGCCGGATGAGACCGCACAGTTCCGGGCCGAGCTGGAGCAGATCGAGAAGACCTGGCGCGTGGCTGACCTTCCGCTGCCGCTGAACATGTACAAACGCCTGAACGCCCATGTGGTGATGCCGCTGGTCGCCCGTATCGCACTGGATCCCAGGGTTCTGGACGTCGTCGAAGGAATACTGGGGCCGGATTTGCTGCTGTGGTCTGCGGAACTATTCATCAAAGAGCCACGCACGACCCAGGTGGTGGGAATGCATCAGGACCTGACCTATTGGGGGATGGGCGAAACACCGGATCAGGTGACCGCGTGGATCGCATTGTCGCCTGCCACGGTTGCAAGCGGCTGCATGGACTTTGTCAGGGGTAGCCACAAAAACCCGATCCTACCCCATAACGACACGTTTTCAGACAACAACCTGCTGTCGCGCGGGCAGGAGGTGGCTGTCGATGTGGCAGACGAGGACAAGACACATATCGAATTGCAGCCGGGTCAGATGTCGTTGCACCATGGCCTCACAATCCATGGCTCGGGGCCCAATATGTCGGACGATCGGCGGATCGGGCTGGCGATCCGGTATCTGAACCCGAACGCGCAGCAAAAAGTGGCGGATCGCGATTACGCGGTCTTGGCGCGGGGCGAAGACCGGGTGGGCAATTTCATCCTCATCAAACCACCGACCGAGTTGTTTTCGCCGCCAGCCTTGGCGCTTCATGCCCGCATCCGGGAGGATCAGGCCAAGGCGATGACACAAGGCGCGGCACAAAGCACGCACTTGTACGGAAACGAGGCGACCGGCACGGGGTGACTTCGGCAATCGTCGCCGCACAGGGCCTTCCCCTTCCCGTCTCCATTCGCTATTGCAGGCGCTGACCCGAATTTGTTGACGCAGGACGCATCCCATGGCGATGGAAAAGACATTCAACGCGGCCGAGGCCGAGGCCCGTATCTATGAGGCCTGGGAACAGGCCGGAGCCTTCAAGGCAGGCGCGAACCGGTCGCGCGAGGAAAGCTTTACCATCATGATCCCGCCGCCCAACGTGACGGGTGCGCTGCATGTGGGTCACGCGTTCAACAACACGTTGCAGGATATCCTGATCCGCTGGCACCGGATGCGTGGTTTTGACACGCTATGGCAGCCCGGTCAGGACCACGCGGGCATTGCCACGCAGATGCAAGTGGAAAAGATGCTGGCGGCGCAGGGCAACGAAGGTCGGCGCGAGTTGGGACGCGAGAAATTCCTTGCGAAAGTCTGGGAGTGGAAGGGCGAATACGGCGGCACGATCATTGAACAACTCAAGCGCCTGGGCGCCAGCTGCGACTGGTCGCGCAACGCCTTTACCATGGCGGGCGCGCCAGGTGACCCGCGCACCGGGCACGAGAACAGCCCGAATTTCCATGATGCCGTTATCAAGGTCTTCGTCGACATGTACGAGAAGGGCCTGATCTATCGCGGCAAGCGACTGGTCAACTGGGACCCACATTTCGAGACGGCGATTTCGGACCTTGAGGTCGAGAATATTGAAACGCCAGGCCACATGTGGCACTTCAAGTACCCTTTGGCGGGCGGTGAGACATATGAGTATTTGGAAAAAGATGAAGATGGGAATGTAATCCTTCGCGAGGTGCGGGATTATATTTCGATCGCGACGACCCGCCCTGAAACCATGCTGGGCGACGGTGCTGTGGCCGTCCATCCGTCGGATGAGCGCTACGCGCCGATCGTCGGCAAACTGTGCGAAATTCCGGTTGGCCCGAAAGAGCATCGCCGCCAGATCCCGATCATCACCGATGAATACCCCGATCCCGATTTCGGCTCGGGCGCGGTGAAGATCACCGGCGCGCATGACTTCAACGACAATATGGTCGCCAGGCGCTGCGGCATTCCGATGTACCGCCTGATGGACACCAAGGGCGCGATGCGGGCTGATGGAGCGCCTTACGCCGAAGAGGCGGGCAAGGCGCAGGAATATGCGCGCGGCAAAGCGTTCACCGAGAATGAGATCGACGCGATCAACCTGATCCCCGATCACCTGCGCGGGCTCGACCGGTTCGAGGCGCGCGCCAAGGTGGTCGAAGAGATCACCCGCGAAGGTCTGGCTGTTATGTGTCCAGCGGACGATCCGCGTCTGGGATCGAGCCGGGCTGAAGCCCGGCCTACAGAGGACGAAGACGGTGGGCAGGACTTCAGCCCGGCACTTGTCCCACTGGTCGAGAGCAAACCGATCATGCAACCCTTTGGCGACCGCTCGAAAGTCGTCATCGAGCCGATGTTCACCGACCAGTGGTTTGTGGATGCCGAAAAGGTCGTCGGCCCGGCGCTGGATGCGGTCAAGGATGGCACGGTCAAGATTATCCCTGAATCGGGCGAGAAAACCTATTACCACTGGCTGGAAAACATCGAGCCCTGGTGCATCTCGCGCCAGCTGTGGTGGGGGCATCAGATCCCGGTTTGGTATGGCCTCGATCTCTCGGCTGAGAACTTCGAGGACGACGAAAACGATGGCGACCTTGATCTAGTCGAACTGGGCCGTTTACTGAACGAAGGCGGCATGCTGAACCGTGGTAACGTCATGGAGTGTGCAGCGAACCTGAAAGCCGTTACCGAGAAGTTCCTGGATGACAATGCAAACATTCCAAGTCCATTGAGCCACGCGACGGTTATCGAAGTCGCTGACAAGCAGGAAGCCATCCATCAATTTGCGGAAAGCCTGGCACAATATGCAGTCGAACAGGATCCAACCAAGCTGGTCTACCCGGTTTGGCGCGATCCCGACGTCCTCGACACCTGGTTCTCGTCCGGCCTCTGGCCCATCGGCACGCTGGGCTGGCCCGAAGATACCGAGGAGATGCACCGCTATTTCCCGACCAGCGTATTGATCACCGGCTTCGACATCCTGTTCTTCTGGGTCGCCCGGATGATGATGATGCAATTGGCCGTGGTCGATCAGATCCCGTTCCACACCGTCTACCTGCACCAGCTTGTCCGCGACGAGAAGGGCAAGAAGATGTCCAAGACCACCGGCAACGTCATCGACCCGCTGGAGATCGTGGACGAATTCGGTGCCGACGCGCTGCGCTTTACCAATGCCTCAATGGCGGCGATTGGCGGCGTGCTGAAACTGTCCCGCGAGCGCATCACCGGTTACCGGAACTTCGGCACCAAGCTGTGGAACGCCGTCCGCTTTGCCGAGATGAACGAGGTCTTTACCGACGCCGTCCCGCAACTGGACGTGGCCGACCTGCAGCCCAAGGCGGCCGTCAACCGCTGGATCATCGGCGAAACCGCCCGCGTGCGAGAAGAGGTCGACGCGGCACTGGAAAGCTATCGCTTCAACGATGCCGCCAACGGCCTGTACGCCTTTGTCTGGGGTAAGGTCTGCGATTGGTACGTGGAACTGTCAAAACCCCTGCTGCAAGGCGACGACACAGAGGCACAGGCCGAGACCCGCGCCACTATGCGCTGGGTTTTGGATCAGTGCATGGTCCTGCTGCACCCGATCATGCCCTTCATCACCGAAGAGCTGTGGGGCCTGACCGGCAACCGCGCGAAAATGGTCGTCCACGCTGACTGGCCGACTTATGGTACCGAACTGGTCGACGCCGACGCGGATCGTGAAATGAACTGGGTGATCTCGGTGATCGAGAACACCCGCTCGGCCCGTGCGCAGATGCGGGTGCCTGCGGGTCTTTACGTGCCGATGCTGGTGACCGAGATCGACGCAAACGGACAAGCTGCGTGGGACCGCAACGAGGCGCTGATCAAACGTCTGGCCCGCATCGACAGCCTGACCAGCGCGGACGCGCTGCCCAAGGGCACCATCTCGATTGCCGCCCCCGGAGCCTCCTTCGGCCTGCCGCTGGCGGATATCATCGACATTGGCGCGGAAAAGGAGCGGCTGGAGAAAGCAAAGGGCAAGCTGGCCAAGGAACTGGGTGGCCTGCGTGGGCGTCTGAACAACCCCAAATTCGTGGCCTCGGCCCCGGATGAGGTGGTCGAGGAAGCCAAAGCCAACCTCGCCGCACGCGAGGAAGAAGAAGCCAAGCTGAACGAGGCGCTGGCCCGTCTGGCTGAGATCGCCTGATCTTCATCTTTTCAAAAATACTCATACCCCAAACCCCGCCGCTGATCCGGCGGGGTTTTCTTTTGCGCGTTCAGACCTTGCCCGTCCCTGCCGCCGCTTGTTAGCAATCACCAACCCCAACCGCCCGAGGCTGTCATGACCCAGTTTGCCCCACCGCTCCAGACAGTCTCGACCGGGCTTGTTGTCGCCATTGTCGGATTCTTCAGTTCATTTCCTATCGTGTTGCAGGGGCTGGCCGCGATGGGTGCGTCTCCGGCGCAGGCGGCCTCGGGTCTGATGATGGCGGCCATCGCAATGGGGCTGACCGCCATTGTGCTGAGCCTGTGGTACCGGCAACCGATCAGCGTCGCCTGGTCGACGCCGGGGGCGGCGCTGCTGGCGGTGTCCGCGACACCGGCGCTGGGGTTTGCCGAGGCGACGGGCGCCTTCCTGTGTGCAGGGGCGCTGACGGTTCTGGCCGGGCTTTGGCGGCCACTGGGGCGGCTGGCGGCCGCCATTCCGACGACTCTGGCACAGGCCATGCTGGGGGGCGTTCTGCTGCCGCTTTGCATTCTGCCCTTTCAGGCCGCAGTCGAATTGCCCGCGCAAGCCCTGCCGGTGATCCTGACATGGTTCATCGCGGGCCGGATCAACCGGCTGTTCGCTGTTCCGGCGGCTGTTGTCGCCGCCGCGCTGGTTGTGGTGCTGAACGCAGGCGACGCATCGGTGACCCCGGCGCGATGGCTGGCGGCACCGGTCTGGACCACGCCCAATTTTTCGCTGGCCTCGACCATCGGGATCGCCATCCCGCTGTTCATCGTCACGATGGCGACCCAGAATATTCCCGGCATCGCGGTGATGCGCAGCTTTGGCTATACACCGGCACCGGGCAGGCTGTTTTCATCCGTGGGTGGGGCGAGCCTGTTATCTGCGCCATTTGGCGCACCTGCCACCTGCCTTGCGGCGATCACGGCTGCGATGTGTTCCAATGAAGACAGCCACCCCGACCCCGCGCAACGGTACTGGTCGGCCATCATGAGTGGTGTGTTCTATGGTGTATTCGGTATCTTTGCCGTGGCGATTACCGGCTTTGCATCCCATGCCGATCCGCTGTTGATGGGGACACTGACCGGTGTCGCCCTGATCGGCGTTCTGGCCAATTCGATTTTCGCAGCACTTGAGGTTCCGGCCGAGCGTGAGGCCGCGATGCTGACCTTTGCGATCACCGCATCGGGTATCTCGGTCTTTGGGCTGGGCGCGGCGGTCTGGGGCCTTCTGGTCGGCGGGCTGGCCTATCTGGTGAGCAACAGAATTCGGTAGCCGCTTTCGTATCCCGCCCTTACCGGGTATAGTTGCGCCATGTTCGGTTCACTTGGAAAACTGGTGGAGCGCCAGATCAAAAAGGCACAGGCCGAGGGGCAGTTGCAGGGCCTTGTCGGCGAAGGTCACCCCCTGCCCGACCGGTCCGGCGAGGCGCAGGGCGATCCAGCCATCGCCGCCGGGCACCGGATCATGGCGCAAGCCGGGGTTCTTCCCGAAGAGTTCGACATCAAAAAGAAACTGGATGCGGCCCGCAAAGCGTATCCGGCCCTGACCGACCCCGCGGAACGCCGGGCCGCGATGTCGGAGATCGCTGATTTGGAAATGCGTTACAACATGGCCCGCGATGCACGGCGGGCTTTCATGCGCTGATCACTTGAACTCGGGCTTGCGGCCCTGCATCTGCGCCATCACGACCTCCATCTGATGAGGCTTGCCGATCAGCTCCACCTGCTCGGCGGATTCCGCCTTGAGAACATCCGCACGGGGCTGGGTTTCGGCCACTTCGATCAGCCGCTTGGCGGCACGGATAGCCGAGGGGCTTTGACCGGCAATATTCTCGGCAATGGCCAGAGCTTCGGTCAGCGGATCATCTGAAAGCTGCGTGACCAGCCCCCAATCCATCGCCTGCTGCGCACCGATGGGCCGGGCCGTGTAGGTCAGCAGACGCAGCACGTCCGAACGCACAAGCCGGGGCAACAGAACCATGCCGCCCATATCGGGGATGATACCCCATTTTATCTCCATCACCGCCAGTTTCGCCTCGGGGTGCGCGATACGGATATCCGCGCCCAGCGCAATTTGCAGGCCACCACCATAGGCGACACCCTGAATGGCGCAGATCACCGGCACCGGTACGCGACGCCAGATCAGGGCAAGCTCCTGCATTTCGTTGGCATCTTCGTGGCTGCGGGTCGTCAGCCATTTGGTGGGGTCCATATGGGCCATCTTGGCAAAGCTTGCCATGTCGAGCCCGGCGCAGAAGCTTTTCCCCTCGCCCGACAAAACCACGGCGCGGGCGTCCGAGGCGGCGACCTCTTGCCCGGCAGAGAGCAATGCCTTGACCATCGCGTCATCCAGCGCGTTCATCTTGTCACCCCGGGTCAGGGTGACATGGGCAACATGGTCTTGATAGGTGACGGATACGCGTGACATGGGGGACCTCCCGAAATTCAGTTGCGGCGACCATGCCCGGACGGGACGCCGATTTCCACTGCGACGTCAGGGCATATCGCTGACAGGCATCCGCCCGAACCAGGGAGAATCGAGCGTCATGACATAGAACTGATCGCCCACGATCCGGCCCCCTGTTGTGATGCCAATACGGCCCTGCGGATCCTGTAGCGTGCGCAGGATCGTGCCTTCACCATCGAACTGCACCAGCATACCCCGATGGATCGGCGCCGGACGCACAGCCGGACCCAGCCGCCAGATCACCTTGCGCAGGAAGGGGTACGGCATCAGCGCCTCGGACGGGACACGCGGGCTGGCGAAGGCCATCCAGTAGGTGCCATCGCCCTGTGCTTCGAGATTGTCGGGATAGCCCGGCAGATTGTCCAGCAAGACCTCTTGCTGACCGGCTTTCGGCCCGCTGAGCCACAGCTTGTGCACCCGTGCGCGGCCGGTCTCGGCGATCAGCAGGAAATCTGTATCGGTCGAGAGGGCAATGCCATTGGTATAGACGAATCCAGTGGCAATCTTTTTGGTTCTGCCGTCGGGTGTGTGACGGGCGACATAGCCTTTATCGGACTGTTCCCAGATGGTCAGGACCGAGGTCGGCTTGGTCCCGCCCATGGTTTCGGGGTCGAACCGGTCAGAGGAGTTTGAAAAATAGATCGTGCCGTCCGGCGCTACGTCCAGTTGGTTTGCATAGACCACGGGTGCACCGTCGATATCTGCCACCACGGATTCAAGCATGCCCGGCCCGGTCCAGCGCATCACCCCGCGAAAGCTGTCGGCAATATAGAGCGCACCATCCGGCCCGGCCCTGAGGCCCAGAGGACGCCCGCCAAGTTGGTCGACCACAACAGGTTCAGCCCCGTCAATCCGATAGAGCGTACCGGACCGGCTGGTCGTATAGACCGCGCCGTCGGGCAGGATGGCGATATCTTCGGGGCCGGTTTCCCCATCCGGCAGGCGGATCAGCTGCGCGGCGTCCAGCGCTGTGTTCTCTGCGAAATCTCCTGTGAAACCGGCATCTTCCGGCATCTCAACGGCGACGGGGATAACGGGAACGGGCCAGAACAGAAGATAGGCAAGGCCCAGAAGAACAATGGCAGACAGTATGCGCATCTGCGCTCCTTACTTTTGTTTCAATACGTTCTGACGCGCGGGATGAGGTGCGCGCTTGCCCGAAGCTCGGGCTTGGGGTTATCTGCAGGCATGACAGGACCTCGATACACCCCGCTTGCCCAATCCCTGCCCGCCACCGTGCCCTTTGTGGGCCCCGAAACGCAAGAGCGTCAGCGCGGCGCGGCGTTCATTGCCCGTCTTGGCGCCAATGAGAGCGTGTTTGGCCCCTCGCCCCGCGCGATCCGGGCCATGGAGCAGGCCGCGTCTGATATCTGGATGTATGGTGATCCCGAGAACCACGATCTGCGCCATGCTTTGGCCGAGTATCATGGGGTAACCCCCGAAAATATCGTCGTAGGCGAAGGGATTGACGGGCTTCTGGGTTATCTTGTGCGTCTGATTGTAGGGCCCGGGGATGCGGTAGTGACCTCGGACGGGGCGTATCCCACCTTTAATTATCATGTGGCCGGGTTCGGTGGCGTTCTGCACAAGGTTCCCTATGCCGGGGATCACGAAGACCCGGCGGCCCTGTTTGCGAAGGCGGCCGAGGTGGGGGCAAAACTGGTCTATCTGGCCAATCCGGACAATCCGATGGGCAGCTGGCATTCCGGCGCGGATATCGTGGCGGCGATGGATGCCCTGCCCGACGGTTGCCTGCTGATTCTGGACGAGGCTTATGTGGAATGCGCGCCAGATGGGACAGCGGCACCCGTCAGCGCAGACGACCCTCGCGTGATCCGGATGCGGACATTTTCCAAGGTCTATGGCATGGCGGGCGCGCGGGTTGGCTATGCCATTGGAGCGCCCGACCTGATCGCAGCCTTCAACAAGGTGCGCAACCATTTCGGCATGAACCGCGCGGCGCAGGCCGGGGCGCTGGCCGCGTTGCAGGATGGCGCCTGGCTGGAGCACATTCAAACACAGATCGCCGAGGCGCGTGAGCGGATAGGGACAATTGCCCGCGAGAACGGGTTGGAGCCGTTGCCCTCGGCCACCAATTTCGTGACGATTGATTGCGGGCGGGATGGCGAATTCGCCAGAGCGGTACTGGAGGCTTTGGTTGCGCGGGGTCTGTTTGTTCGGATGCCGTTTGCAGCGCCCCAGAACAGGTGCATCCGGGTAAGCTGTGGTGAAACAGAAGATCTGGATGCTTTTGCGGCCGCCTTGCCCAAGGCGCTAGCGGAGGTGCGGTCACATACTGCCTAGCACTGGTCTGTCTTGCCATCGGGGCAAAGGGGGGCTGTCTGCCCCCCATCGCGCAATGCGCGATTCCCCCCGAGGATATTTTTGGCCAGATGAAGGGGCGGATCAGCGCTGTTCGTCTGACGTGTATCAGGCGGCCAGGACGGCGGCGGCGGCCTCGAGCGCGCCTTTGCCACGGGGGATATCAAGCGCGGCCATGGCCGTTTCCATACCGCCCAGCATCGCCATCACCATTTGCCCGTTGACATGGCCCATATGCCCGAGGCGAAAACAGCTGTCATAGTCCTCCATCCCAAGGCCAATGCCCAGTGTCAGGCCCAGTTGATGTTCGGTGAACGCGCGTAGGGCCGTGCCGCGCCCTCCGGTCAGGCGCAGGGCTGTAACGGCATGGCTGCGGTGGTCGCGGTCGGCAACGTTCAGATGCAGCGCGCCGCCTTCGGCCCATGTTTCGCAGGCCGCCCAGATGGCAGTAGCCAGACGCTCATGGCGGGCCCAGACCTGTTCGATCCCTTCCGCATGGATCAGGTCGAGCGCGGCGCGCAGACCATAGAGGTGATGTGTCGGCGCGGTACCGTCGAAATACTGGTAGAACAGGTCGGGATTGGCGCGCGGCTGCCAGTCCCAGTATCGCGACACACGCGGCATGGCGGCCCGCGAGGCCTGTGCTTTGTCGTTGAAAAAAACAAAGCCTGTGCCTGCGGGGGTCATCAGGCCTTTCTGGCAGGCGGTGACCGTGACATCGACGCCCCATTCATCCATCTCGAACCGGTCGCATCCCAGCGAGGCAATGCAATCGGCCATCAACAGCGCCGGGTGGTCCAGATCGTCGAGCAGTTTGCGCAGTGCCGGGATATCGTTGCGGATCGAGCTTGATGTGTCCACATGAACCGCGAGAACGGCCTTGATCTGATGGCTTTTATCCGCGCGCAATGCGTCGGCAATTCGGTCGAGATCCCAGGCGGATGAGGTGCCGAAATCGATCAGCTGCACCTTTGCCCCGATGCCTTCGGCCATCTCGGCCCAGCCATGGGTGAACCGGCCCGAGGCAGGAGCCAGAACGGTTTCGCCGGGGGCGATCACGTTGGACAACGCGGCCTCCCACGTGCCGTGACCGTTGGCGATATAGATGGCAACGTCATGGCCTGTGCGAGCAACCCGGCGCAGGTTGCGGGTCAGGTCGGGCATCATGTCGATGAGCGCGCCATCGTAGATATTGGGCGACGGGCGATGCATCGCCTGCAGGACTGCGTCCGGCATCACCGAAGGGCCCGGGATTGCCAAATAAGTTCGCCCCTGGGAGAGGGCAGATGTCTGTGTCATGGGGTCAACCTGTCTGAGTTGACGCCCACATTACCGAGGGGCTTCGCGACGTCAATCCGCCAGCTTCGATGCCTCGCGCGCAAGTGTTTCGATCCCGGCCCAGTCACCGCTTTCGACCATCTGCTTGGGCGCGACCCAGCTGCCACCGGCGCAGATCACATTTGACAGGGACAGGTAGTCACGGGCGTTGGACGGCGACACCCCGCCTGTCGGGCAAAAGCTGATCTGCGGCAGGGGCGCACCGATTGCCTTGAGTGCGGGCGCGCCGCCCGAGGCCTCGGCCGGGAAGAATTTCAGCATGTCATAGCCTTTTTCCAGCAATGTCATCGCTTCGCTGGCCGTGGCCGCGCCGGGCAGCAGCGGCAGGCCCTCGGCCTCGCACGCCGCGATGAGCGCGTCGGTTGCGCCCGGAGAGACGCCGAACTGCGCGCCCGCCTCTTTGGCGGCGCGGACATCTTCGGGTGTGACCAGCGTACCTGCGCCGACCACGCCGCCGGGCACCTTGGCCATCGCGCGGATCGCGTCGAGCGCGGCGGGCGTGCGCAAGGTGACCTCGAGCGCTGGCAGACCGCCGGCGACCAATGCCTCGGCCAGCGGGCGGGCCTGCGCGACGTCATCGACAACCAGAACCGGAACGATCGGGGCGAGTGCGCAGATTTCACGGGTGCGTTGGGATTTGGACATGAGGTTAAACTCCGAAAATGCTGGCACCGGTGTCGGCCGAGCCGACATTCTGGCGGAACGCGCCAAAAAGATCGCGCCCTGTACCGTGTTGATTGGCGGACAGGTCGGCGGTGACGGGCGCGCGGTCCAGAACGCCAGCGGTGAGGATTTCCAGATCACCCCTGACCGCGTCAACGCGCAGGATGTCGCCATCCTGAAGGTATGCAATGGGGCCGCGGTCGAGCGCTTCGGGGACGACATGGATGGCGGCGGGCACCTTGCCGGATGCGCCAGACATGCGGCCATCGGTGACCAGCGCCACTTTCTGCCCCCGGCCCTGCAGGATCGACAGCATGGGCGTCAGCGAGTGCAGTTCCGGCATCCCGTTGGCCTTGGGGCCCTGGAAGCGCACGACGACGATGACGTCACCGGTGAACTCGCCAGCCTTGAAGGCTGCCTTGACTGCGTCCTGGTCGTGGAAAACGCGGACCGGAGCCTCGACCACCTGATGTTCTGGCGCGACGGCTGATACTTTCATGACCCCGGTGCCCAGATTGCCGGTCAGGCGCGACAGGCCGCCGGTGGGCTGGAACGGATCGCGCGCGGGACGGACGATCTTGTCATTCAGGCTGTGGCCTGCACCGTCTTGCCAGGTCAGCTCACCATTGATCAGCTTGGGCTCGCGCGTGTAATTGTGCAGGCCCTGCCCGGCGACGGTCAGCGTATCGGGGTGCAGCAAACCTTCTTCGAGCAACGTGCCGATGGTGAACCCAAGCCCGCCTGCGGCGTGGAAGTGGTTCACGTCGGCCAGACCGTTGGGATAGACCCGCGCGACCAGTGGAACAACGGCGGAGATATCGGAAAAATCCTGCCAGTCCAGCACGATGCCCCCGGCGCGCGCCATGGCAATCAGGTGGATCAGCAGATTGGTCGAGCCTCCGGTCGCCATCAGGCCGACGATACCGTTCACAAAGGCCCGTTCGTCGAGCACCTGATAAACCGGGGTATAGCTGTTTCCCAGCGCGCTGAGCGACAGGGCGCGGCGCGCGCCCTCTTGTGTCAGCGCGTCGCGCAAGGGCGTGTTGGGATTGACGAAGCTGGAGCCCGGCAGGTGCAGGCCCATGAACTCCATCAGCATCTGGTTGGTATTGGCGGTGCCGTAGAAAGTGCAGGTGCCGGGGCCGTGATAGGCGGCCATTTCGGCGGCCATCAGTTCGTCGCGCCCGACCTCTCCGGCAGCGAATTTCTGACGGACCTTGGCCTTTTCGTCATTGGGCAGACCGCTGGTCATTGGTCCTGCGGGCAGGAACACGGCAGGCAGATGCCCGAACGCCTGCGCACCGATGATCAGACCGGGGACAATCTTGTCGCAGACGCCGAGGAAGACAGCCGCGTCATAGGTGTTGTGGCTGAGTGCTACGCCAGTTGCCAATGCGATCACGTCGCGTGAAAACAGCGACAATTCCATCCCTGCTTCGCCCTGGGTGACACCGTCGCACATGGCTGGCACGCCACCCGCGACCTGTGCGGTGCCTCCGGCAGCGCGGATCGCATCGCGGATCAGGGCGGGGTACCGTTCAAAGGGCTGATGGGCAGACAGCATGTCGTTATAGGCGGTGACGATGCCCAGATTGCCCGCCGTACCAGTGGCCATGGATTGCTGGTCTTCACCCGCACCCGCATAGGCATGGGCCTGACCGCTACAGGACAGGTGCGCACGGGCGGGGCCCTTGGATCTGGCCTGTTCCATCCGGTCGATATGGGGGGCGCGCAGATCGGCGCTGCGGTCGATGATCCGTTTGGTGACGTCGGAAATGACAGAGTGAACCATGATTACCCTCCGATCTGACGCCAGCGACGCCCATCGCGATGCATCAGCATCAGTGCTTCTTCGGGGCCTGAACTGCCCTGATCGTACTTGGCGGGTTTGTCCCCGCGCTGTTCCCAGCCGTGAATGATGGGATCGACCCAGGCCCAGGCGGCCTCGGCCTCGTCCCCGCGCATGAACAGGGTCTGATCGCCCCGGATGACATCCATGATCAGGCGTTCATATGCGTCCGGGGATTGCGAGTCATCACCCAGCGCGTCGGCAAAGCTCATGTCCAGAGCGACATCGGACAGGCGGAACCCGCCCTGCCCCGGTTCCTTTATCGTCGTGCGCAGGGTGATGCCTTCGTCAGGTTGCAGGCGGATCACCAGAACGTTGCCATGCAACGGGCCGACATTGGGAAAGATCGTGTGTGGCGGGTCGCGGAAGAACACCGCGATTTCAGAGGCACGGGCGCGAAGGCGTTTGCCTGTGCGCAGGTAGAACGGCACCCCGGCCCAGCGCCAGTTGCCGATATGGACCTTGAGCGCAATAAAGCTTTCGGTGCGGCTGGCCGGGTTGCCAACGTGATCAAGGTATCCGTCACCGCCCTTGCCCGTGCGATACTGACCACGGGCGATATCCCTGGGTTCGACTGGTTCCAGCGCCTCGATCACCTTGACCTTCTCGTCGCGCACCGCGTTGGGAGAGAACTTTGACGGAGGTTCCATCGCGGTCAGGCACAGCAATTGCACCAGATGGTTCTGGATCATGTCCCGCATCGCGCCGGATTGATCGTAATAGGCCCCGCGCCCCTCGACCCCGACGGTTTCCGCCACGGTGATCTGCACATGGTCGACATGGGTCGAGTTCCAAAGCGGCTCGAACAGGGAATTCGCAAAGCGCAGCGCCATCAGGTTCTGCACGGTTTCCTTGCCCAGATAATGGTCGATCCGGTAAATCTGGTGTTCTTTGAAGCACGCCCGCAAGCCTTCGTTCAGCGCTTTGGCCGAGGCCAGGTCATGGCCGAAAGGCTTTTCGACAACGATGCGGCTGTCCGGCGTGGCCAGACCGGCGTCATGCAGGCGCTGCGCAATGCCCGAAAACAGGCTGGGACCCACTGACAGGTAAAAGGCCCGCACCACGTCGGGGCGCAGCATCTTGGACAGATCGGACCATCCGGCATCGCCCAGTGCATCCACCGGCACGTATTCAACATGGGACAGGAACCGGTCCAGCGTGCCCTTTTTGA
The DNA here is from genome assembly GCF_056541275.1 of Ruegeria sp. AI2. Taxonomy (NCBI): domain Bacteria; kingdom Pseudomonadati; phylum Pseudomonadota; class Alphaproteobacteria; order Rhodobacterales; family Roseobacteraceae; genus Ruegeria; species Ruegeria sp. AI2. Next base: position 192,635 of record NZ_JBQFYB010000003.1, on the reverse strand, counting down.
ACTTTGGCGCGAATTCCTGCATCGATGCACGAACCTGATCGCGAAACCCGTCGCTGTCGATATCCGAGCGCGCCGTGCCGATGATCCGCGCCCCATCAGGCATCTGGCCGACCTCGAACCGATGGTACAGGCCCGGCAGGATCTTACGTTGCGCCAGATCCCCGGTCGCGCCGAACAACACAAGATCGAACGGCTCTACCGGAATTACGCGTGAAACCATCACAGGCTCCTTCTCGAGTTTGCCGATATCAGTTCAGCACGGCATGAAACGGCTTTGCGGCATACTGTTACCGCTAACATTGCCTGCGTGATAAAAAGCCCGCGCGAAAAAATCAAGCATAGTTTCCCCAAAAAGCGAGGTTTTGCGGGCTATACCTGACTGCGCAGCCATTCCATCACGGCCGGGCGCACGGATTGTTCGCCACGATGGCGTGCGTCCGCGATGATTTTGCGCACCTCCATCAGGTCACACCGCAGCAACAGGCTTTTGACCGGACCAATCGATGCCGGGCGCATCGACAGGGTGCGAATACCCATGGCCGCAAGGCACAGCGCCTCGACCGGGCGGCCCGCATCCTCGCCACAGAAACTGAGCGGGGTGTCCGAAAGACCGCAGCGTTCGACAATGCGTTCCATCAGGCTCAGGAAACTGACATTCAATGTGTCATAGCGGCGGCGGACCAGTTCGTTTTCGCGGTCAGCCGCAAAAAAGAACTGCTTGAGGTCATTCCCGCCGATCGAGATGAAATCGACCTCGTCAAAGAACTTTTGCGGCGCAAAGGCCAGCGATGGAGTTTCCAGCATCGCGCCGACTTCAAGCGTTTCGGGCAGAACATGGCCCAGTCGCTTTTCGCGTTCGATGGTTTTGTTCACCTCCCAGCGGGCTTCGCGATATTCCTCGGCCTGTGCGACAAAAGGGAACATGATGGTCAGCGGGCGCCCATTGGCGGCGCGCAGAAGGGCCTGCAACTGCATCCGCATCACGCCGCGTTTGTCCAGACCGACTCGAATGGCGCGCCAACCCAGGGCCGGGTTGGGTTCGGCCACGTGTTTCATATAGGGCAGCACCTTGTCCGACCCGATATCGAGCGTGCGGAACACCACCCTTTTGTCGCCCGCCGCATCCAGTACCCGCTGATACTGGGTGACAAGCTCGGACCGTTTGGGCATCTGATTGCGGATCAGGAATTGCAGCTCGGTTCGGAACAGGCCAACACCCTCGGCACCCGACGTACCCAGCGACGGCAGGTCGGCCATCAGGCCCGCGTTCATCACCAGATTGATACGCGTTCCGTCGCGTGTGACACAGGGGGTTTCGCGGATCGAGGCATAGCGTTCCTGTGCCTTGGCCTGCATCGCGATCTTGTCGCGGAACGCGCTGACCACGCTGTCTTCGGGGCGCAGATGAACAACGCCCTGATCGCCATCCACCAGCACATGGTCGCCGTTCAGCGCTTCGGTCGTGATCCGGCCCACATGGACCACCAGAGGGATTGCCAGCGCACGGGCCACAATGGTGGCGTGACTGCCGACTGAACCTTCTTCGAGGATGATCCCCTTCAGCGCCCGCCCGTATTCCAGCAGGTCACCGGGGCCGATATTGCGCGCGACCAGAATCGGATCGGGCGGCAGATCGGCGCTGTCGGTTTTTCCCTGCCCGGTCAGAATGCGCAACAAACGGTTGCTGAGATCGTCAAGATCCGCCAGCCGTTCGCGCAGATAGGGATCGGACACCTGCCCCATCCGGGCGCGCGCCTGAGATTGTTCTTTCTCGACCGCGGCCTCAGCACTGAGCCCCAGGGCAATGTCCTCTTCCATCCGGCGCATCCAGCCTTTGGAATTGGCAAACATCCGGTAGGCTTCCAGCACCTTGAGCTGTTCGGTGTCACCATCCCGGGAAATCTCGAGCATCTTGTCGACGCCGACGCGCAGCTCTTCCACCGCCTCGTTCAGACGTTCGCGTTCCCGGTGCGGGTCTTCGGCGATCGGATTGGTGACAACCACGCGGGGTTCATGCAGCCAGACATGGCCTTCGGCGGAGCCTTCCTGCGCCGGGCCGCCGCGCAGCAGGACCGATTGCTGGTGCCGTGGCGACAGTGCCGCGCCTTCGCCGACAAAGGCGCCCAGTTCGGTCATTTCGGCCAGCACCATGGCCACCACTTCCAGCGCATAGATTTCGTCGGCGGAAAATTCGCGCGCTTTGCGGGACTGGACAACCAGAACACCCAGCTTTTCCCCAAGGCGCTGCACCGGCACGCCGAGAAAGGACGAAAACCGCTCTTCCCCGGTTTCCGGCATATACCGGAACCCTTTTTCAGACGGCGCATCCGGGGTGTTGACCACCTTGCCGGTCTTGGCGACCCTGCCCACCAGCCCCTCGCCCATGCGCATACGGGTCTGGTGTACTGATTCCGGCGCAAGCCCCTGGGTCGCACAGAGTTCCAGGGTCTCATCATCGCGGAACAGATAGATTGAGCACACTTCGCTGCGCATGCTGTCGGCGATCAGATGAGTGATCTGATCAAGACGCTCCTGTCCAGCGGCTTCGCTGGCCATCGCCTCGCGCAACCGCCCCAGCAGCTTGCGGGATTCTGTTTCCGTGCCGTCCGCCATGGCCCAACCAATTCAGTGTGTCAGGCGAAACCCTTGGCCGATCAGCTCAGGCCGCCTTGTCCAGTTCAAAGGCATCATGCAGTGCCTGAACGGCAAGTTCCATGTATTTCCTGTCGATAAGAACGGAAATTTTGATCTCGGAGGTTGTGATGACCTTGATGTTGATCCCCTCATCCGAGAGTATCTTGAACATTTTGGCCGCGACACCCGATTGCGAGCGCATACCGATTCCCACCACCGAGACCTTGCAGACACCGGTATCGGCGACCAGTTCGGCATAGTTGAGCTCGCCCTTGTCCTTGATCGCCAGCAGCGCTTTTTCGGCACGGACCACCTGATCGGTGGGGCACGAGAAGGTCATGTCCGTGCGCCCCTCATCCGAGATGTTCTGCACGATCATGTCGACATTGACGCCCTCATCGCTGAGCGCGGTGAAGATGGTCGAGGCGATACCGGGACGGTCCGCCACCGAAACGACGGTCATCTTGGCCTCGTCACGGGAATAGGCCACACCGGCCACAACATTGGATTCCATGATATCCTCCTCGTCAACGACCAGCGTACCGGCCTCGTCGGATTGTTCTTCGAAACTTGAAAGAACGCGCAGTTTCACCTTGTAGCGCATTGCCAGCTCGACCGAGCGGGTCTGCAGCACCTTGGCGCCCAGCGACGCCAGTTCGAGCATTTCCTCGAACGAGATCCTGTCCAGCTTGCGCGCCTTTTCGCAGATGCGTGGATCGGTGGTATAGACGCCGTCCACGTCGGTATAGATGTCGCAGCGTTCCGCACCAAACGCGGCGGCAAAAGCCACGGCAGTGGTGTCAGAGCCACCCCGGCCCAGCGTAGTGATGCGGCCTTCGGGGCTGAGCCCCTGAAACCCGGCCACAACGGCCACTTTCATGCCTTCGCCGAATTTCTGGTTGATGTTCGTGGTCGGGATATCTTCGATCCGCGCCTGGCTGTGCGCGCTGGTTGTCAGCAGCGGCACTTGCCAGCCCTGCCAGCTGCGCGCAGGAACATCCATTTCCTGCAATGTCAGCGCCATCAGGCCAGCGGTGACGTTTTCGCCCGAAGATACCACAGCATCGTATTCACGTGCATCAAACAGCGGCGAGGTCTCGTTCACCCAACCCACCAGCTCGTTGGTTTTGCCCGACATGGCCGAGACGATGACGATCACGTCATAGCCCTTGGCAACTTCGACACCGATGCGCTTGGCAGCACGGCGGATGCGGTCCAGGTTGGCGACCGAAGTGCCGCCGAATTTCATAACGAGTACGGGCATGGGGGCAAATGTCTCCGCGCCTTGGATTAGAGGTCCCGAGCCTCATAAGCGAGGGGCACCCCAAGAGCAAGAGCGCAAACAGGACCCGCCTGTGGCACAGGGCCGCTTTACATTGCGCAGGTGCGGTGTCAGCCTGCGAGTAACAACCAAATCAAGAGGTTCCCCATGTTTCGCCTAGCCCTTGCCGTTACTTTGTTGTCGTCGCCTGCATTGGCGCAGGTTGCCAGTGTGGCAGGCACGGACGGAAAGAATGCACTGGGCAAGGTGCCCTGCGCCGCAAATGCCGGTGACCCGATGCAAAGCTGCAATGCAGAACTGCGCCGCCATGATGACGGCACAACGACGCTGGCCGTGGCTTTGGGGGGTGGCAAGGTGCGCAACATCTATTTCAAGGATGGTGCGCCGGAGTCCAGCAGCTCGACCTCAAAGATGACTTATGAAACGCTGGGCGACGTGCTTGTGGTCTATATTGAACCCGGTGAGGTCTATGAAATTCCCAAAGCGGCGCTGACCGGTCAGTAAGCGTGCGCCTGCCCGTCATAGGTTTCGAAACAGCCGGTAGAGCTGATTGACAGGGCCTCAAAGCGTTCCATCAGGCCCGAGACGGCCTGATCGACATCAATATCGGCGGCCGCGCCGCCCATGTCGGTTTGCACCCAGCCCGGATGATAGATGCCCACGGCGATCCCGTCGGCTTTCAGATCCGTCGCCAGATTCCGCCCCAGGTTCAACGCCGCCGCCTTGGAGGCGCGGTAGATATAGCTGCCCCCCGGCGCTCGCGTATGGGACGCCATCTGCGACGAGATGATCGCGACCTTGCCGCCTGCGGCGCGCAGATTGGGCAACAAGGCCTGAACGGTCAGAAAAACGCCGGTCACGTTGGTGGCAAAGCTTTGCGCCCACATATCGGCGGGGTAGTCGTTGATCGTGTGCCCCTTGTCCAGATAGACCCCGGCATTGCAGATCAGAAGATCAACGGGCTGGTCTTTCAGCTGTTCGGCCATTGCTGCCTGTTGGGCCGGGTCCGACACGTCCAGACGGACCTGTGCACTGCCATCGCGTGCGGTTCCGGTAACCGCGTCACCGCGGGTGTCGTAGCGCGTGGCAAGGGTGCGGCCGATACCGCGATTGGCACCGGTGATCACGACATGCATGGATCAGTTGGTCTTTCTGCTGGGCAGAAACGGCAGCGGTGCCACCGGCACGCCATCTTCGATCAGCGATTTCGCCTCATCCGGTCTGGCTTCACCATAGATCGAACGCTCTGGCGCCTCTCCCAGATGCATCTTGCGCGCTTCGCTTGCAAAATCCTTGCCAACGTAGTCCGAGTTCTTTTCGACATGGCGGCGTATTTCGGCCAGAACTTTCTCGATCTCGGGCGAAGGGGTGGCGACGTTGATCTGTTCATTGGATGCAGGCGCGTTTTCGGGCTTTCCCTGCGCATTCCGGGCCGGTCGGACACGCGGTGTCATGATCGCCTTCGCAACCTGCGTACATCCGCAGATCGCGCAGGTCACCATCTTGGCAGAGGCCAGCTTGTCAAAGGCTTCTGCGGATTGAAACCAGCTGTCGAATGTGTGGCCTTCACTGCATTTCAACGCGTATTGAATCATGTTCAGTCCAAAATTACGATTGGCGAATAGATACCGACCAGACTGACAATATCAAGCCTCTCTGGCGCTATCTTAATGTGTATGGGTCTTAAAGTCGCGTAACAATTCGGCAAGCTCGGGTGATCTGACCTTTTGGGCCGCGCACTCAGGTGCAAACCACTTGCGCCTGCGCTCGTGCTTTTCGGGGAAGTCCTGCGACATTACCTGTACATGCAGCGCAAAAACATCGACCAGAATCAAGGTCGGGGGCTGATTTGGGCGGTGCTTGAGGTGCAGAAACTGCCCCAGCCCCGCTTTGCTGCATCGCCCCGTCACGCCCGCTTCTTCCCAGGCTTCCTGCACTGCGGTTTCTGATGGGGTCAGGCCGGGGATGAGCCACCCTTTGGGGACAATCCAGCGCTGGGCCCGGCGTGTCGTGATCAGCAAAACCTCTGGCTGGCAACGCCGTATCCGGTAACACAGGGCAGAGGATTGCCGCAAAACAGGGTGTTCCGCAGTCTCAGCCAATTCACGCAGTACCGGTCTTGCATTCATTGCGCGACGCACCTTTTGTTCGGGCAAAGGACCCGTTGGCGTTATAGGCCCGCAGGACACGCCTATTTAGCGCACTTCCCTTGAGAAACTACCATATGAAGTGGTGTCCGCCAAGTCCGGCGTGATGGCGCATTTGTTGATCACATACGGGCTGACAGCTGTTTCACCAGCTCGTCATGCGGGATATCGGCATCAACCGCCAATCTTCGCAGGCCGAAATGCACGCGCGCGATTTGCTGGTAATAGCGCGAATAGACATAGTTCGTTCCACCACCGGCCAACGCGCCGAGCACCGGGACGGACTGTGCCGCCAGTTTTTGCCCCAGCACGATCGAAAAGCGTGGTGCCACTGCAGCAATCAGACGCTGCATGGCAGGACCCGTCAGTGTCAGGCGCACCGAGAAAAAGCCAAGATCCGCACCGTCATCATGCGACAGCGGGCCCGATGCGGACAAAACCCGCACACAGTCGAACTTTACGTTCTCGGCAGACGGATCGAAACCTTCGCGCGCGGCGGCCCCCTGAATGGCGCGCAACAGCATGGCGGTTGTTGCAGGCAGCTCCATCAGGGCTGTTGATACACCGCCCAACCCGCCGGCCGCGCCCATGGCCGTGGCAAGCGCGGTATTGACCCAGGGCTGCTGATCAGGGATCGCACGCCGAGACCCCTGAGCCGCGTGCATCGCAAGCCACAGCGCCTGCTCGGTAGCCCCTGTCAGGCCGTTCCGAACCGGATCGGGCAATTGCTCGAGCAGTGACTCGGCTGATCCGCCCAGCTTGTTCAGCAGTTTGACACCGGCCCCTCCGGCAGATCGGTAATAACCCGCCAAACGATCCAGTTCAGCCTCGGCATCCACGTTTTCGACAAGAACCACGTTCTGCATGTGCGTCCTCCTGCCTATCAACATCGGCGTTAAGCCGTGTCGATTCAATAGGTCAGCGGGTCCAGCGGGTGACAGCCCCCTGAACTCCGGACCAGACACCGGGCATCAGTTCCAGCCCCAAAACCCGGTCCGGGTTGGTGGGCGGTGGCATCTCGACACCTTGCAGCCGCGCAAAACCAAATCGCCTGTAATAGGGTTCGTCACCGACCAGCATGACCCGCTGCCACCCGCGCTTACGCCCGGCTTCGACACCGGCATGGATCAGATACCCGCCCAGACCCTCGCCCTGGTGGGTTGGGTGTACGGCAACCGGGCCTAGCAGCAATGCATCGTGTTCACCGACATGGACCGGCCAGAAGCGGATCGCCCCGGCCAGAATGCCCTGACCGTCGCGCGCGACCAGTGACAGGGCAGAAACCGGCGGCACATCATCGCGCAACCGGTAGGAAGACAACGCCTCACGGCCCGGCGCAAAGCACAGGTCATAGAGGGCTTCGACCTCCCACCAATCGTCCGGCTCTTCTGGCCTGATCCCGAATTGCTGCACACCCGCCCTCTTTTCCTTGCTGGAAATCGCCCTAGCACTTCGTTACGCCTTGGGCAAACGCTTGGAGATATGATGTTCTACCGCCCCGAAGACGGCCACGGCCTGCCGCACAACCCGTTCAACGCCATTATCACGCCACGCCCGATCGGCTGGATCTCGACCCGTGATGCGGATGGGATCAACAATCTGGCACCCTATTCCTTTTTCAACGGGGTTGCTTACACACCGCCGCAGGTAATGTTTGCCACAACCGGCACGAAACACGATCAGATCGGCGGCAAGGACAGTATCGCCAATATCGAGGCGACAGGTGTATTCTGCGTGAATGTTGTAGCCCTAGCGCATCAGGATGCGATGAACGCCAGCTCGGCCTGCCTTCCCAGGGAGGTGGACGAGTTTGCCCATGCCGGATTAACCCCGGTCGAATGTGAAACCATTCCCTGCGCCCGCGTACAAGGCGCCCCGGCGGCGTTGGAATGCAAGTTAACCCAGATCGTCACTCTGCCCGGCGCGGCCAACCGCGTCGTGTTCGGTGAAGTAACAGGCGTGCATCTGCTCGACGACCACATCCGAGAGGGCAAGTTCGACGTAACCTCATTCAAACCTCTGGCGCGGCTTGGGTACCGGGACTATTCGGTCGTGTCCGAGCTGTTCTCGCTCAGTCGCCCGGATGATTGAGGGTGTCGGGGGCTCTGCCCCCACCGCCCGTTCCGGGCGGCTCCCCCGGGATATTTTTTGGCCAGATGAAGCAGGGATCCTTCATTCATCTGGCTTCAAATATCCCGGAGCGCGAGGCAGAGCCTCGCAAATGGATCAGTGGCCGCCCAGAATGCCGGTACGGACCGAGTAATCGACGGCAAGTTCGTAATCCGGGTCATCGTCACTGTCGACCATCAGGTGGCCTGCTTTGTTCAACAGCTTGTGACAATCCCGGCTCAGGTGGCGCAACATGACGCGTTTACCCGCGGCCTCGTATTTGGCCGCGATATTTTCGATGGCTTGCAACGCCGACTGGTCCACCACACGGCTTTCAGCGAAATCGACGATGACGGTTTCCGGGTCATTCGGCACATCGAAGAGTTCGATAAAGCCATCCGATGACCCAAAGAACAGCGGCCCCTGGATTTCATAGACCTTTGCCCCTTTTTCGGTCGCGGACTCACGGGTGACGGCGTGGATGCGCTTGGCGTTGTTCCAAGCGTAGGCCAGAGCCGACACGATGACACCGACCACAACAGCAACCGCGAGGTCTTCCATCACTGTCACGACGGTGACCAGAACGATGACAAAAGCATCTGTCAGTGGAACCTTGCGCAGGATCTTGAACGAGTTCCACGCAAAGGTGCCGATGACCACCATGAACATCACCCCAACCAGCGCGGCCAGCGGGATCTGCTCGATCAGCGGTGAGGCAAACAGGATGAAGGTCAGCAAAAACAGCGCCGCAGCGATCCCGGCGATACGGGTCCGGCCACCGGATTTCACGTTGATCATCGACTGACCGATCATCGCGCAGCCACCCATGCCTCCGAAAAAGCCGGTAACGATATTCGACGCACCCTGGGCGATACATTCCTGAGACGCCCCGCCGCGCTTGCCGGTGATTTCGCCCACAAGGTTCAGGGTCAGAAGGGATTCAATCAGGCCAATCGCGGCCAGAATGACAGCGTAGGGCAGGATGATCTCGAGCGTGCCCCAGTTCAGCGGAACCATCGGGATGTGGAAGGCAGGCAGACCACCTTCGATCGAGGCCAGATCACCGACGCGCGGAACATCCAACCCCAGACCGATCACCAGCGCAGCGACAACCAGAATACCGGCCAGAGGCGCAGGAATGATGCGCGTGATGCGCGGCACCACCCAGATCACCGCCATGGTCAGTGCCACAAGGCCCAGCATGGTGTATAGCTGCGCACCCGAGAGCCATTCTCCACCGCCCATGCCGTGACCGGTGTTTTCCATGGTACCCGGCACCTTGAACTGGCCCATCTGGGCCAGAAAGATCACGATGGCCAGGCCATTCACAAAACCCAGCATCACCGGGTGCGGCACCAGTCGGATGAAGCGGCCCCAATGCATCGCCCCGGCGATAACCTGGAGGATCCCCATCAGCACCACCGTCGCGAACAGGTATTCGACCCCATGTTCGGCCACCAAAGCCACCATGACGACCGCCAGCGCACCCGTCGCGCCCGAGATCATGCCGGGTCGCCCGCCGATCAGCGCGGTGATGAGCCCCACAAGGAAAGCGGCATATAGGCCCACCAGCGGGTGCACGCCTGCCACAAAGGCAAAGGCCACGGCCTCGGGCACCAGTGCGAGGGCCACGGTCAGGCCGGACAGCAGCTCGATCCGCAGGCGAGAGAAGGTCAGCCCCTCATCCGGCACCCAGCGCAGATCAGGTATGGCGATACGGTTGGCAAAACTTGCCAGCAAGGCTCGGGGCATTGGACAGTCCTATAGGATTTTATGTTCGCGCGAAGGGGTCGTTGTAGCGGGCGCGCCGCTGTTAAGCCACCGCAGGAGGTGGGATGCAGCCATGCGCACAGCGCATAACTTGCCTCTCGGCAACGTGATTTGCGGCACCCGGATCAAGCACCCAAATGTGAGTTCATGCGTTGGATTGCCCTTATATTTCTATCGGCCCTGCCCGCCTTTGCACAAGACTTGCAAGGGAATGACACCGCCGGAAACTGGCGTGTCACGCACCATGAAATTTTCGGCATCTGGAATTCGTTTTGTGACGAGCGTGAAGAAGCCGGTACTTTGGTGCAGCGCTGCTACATAAGGCGCGCCGAGGTGTTTTCCTTGCGTCCAAAATTTGCGGCGCAATTCATGTTCATCACACCTGAACCAGATGGTTTCAAAATCGAGTTCGGGATTGAGCCCGGCACCTTCTTCAGCCCTTCTGGATTCCGCATAGAGAAAGATCAGGATGTGATCTGGCGCACACGGCGTCCCGGGTGCCTGACAGGGTTAAGCTGCACATTCGAGGATCATCGCGCCGACGGCTTGCTGGATGCCATGCTGAATGGGGATGCGTATCGTTTTGAGTTTCGTGACAGGCATGGTCAATCGCAGGATCTGACGTGGCCGCTGGATGAGTTTGGAGCCGCGTGGGCGGATTTCAATACGCAATCTCAACAGCGTAACCTGTTGGTGAAACAGGAATAGGCCTCTTGTCAATTTCGGGCCGAACCCGCACAAATTCATTATCAGTATCTCAGGTGGAGCAGGACAGTGACCCAAACCAGGATTGCCGTTATCGGCGGATCAGGCATCTATGACATCGATGGGCTGGAAAATGCGGAATGGGTCAGTGTCGATACCCCTTGGGGGGCGCCCTCGGATCAGATTCTGACCGGGTCGCTGGACGGTGTCGCAATGGCCTTTCTGCCGCGCCATGGGCGCGGGCATGTGCATTCGCCCACCGATGTGCCCTATCGCGCCAATATCGACGCGCTGAAACGGCTTGGTGTGACGGATGTGATCTCGGTCTCGGCCTGCGGGTCGTTTCGCGAACACATGGCACCGGGTGACTTTGTCATCGTCGATCAGTTCATCGACCGGACATTTGCGCGCGACAAGAGCTTTTTCGGAACAGGCTGCGTGGCCCATGTCAGCGTTGCGCATCCGACCTGCCCGCGCCTGTCGGACGCCTGTGAAACCGCAGGCAAGGCTGCCGGTATCACGATCCATCGCGGCGGCACCTATCTGGCGATGGAAGGGCCGCAGTTTTCGTCTCTGGCGGAATCGAAGATGTATCGCGAGCAATGGGGCTGCGACGTGATCGGGATGACCAACATGCCCGAAGCCAAGCTCGCCCGCGAAGCCGAGCTTTGTTATGCCTCGATCGCGATGGTCACCGATTTTGACAGCTGGCACCCGGATCATGGCGAGGTGGATGTGACCACCATCATTGCGACCCTGACCGGCAATGCCGACAAGGGCCGTGCACTGGTCAAGGGCCTTCCCGCCCTGCTGGGGGCCGACCGCGCGCCCTGCCCGCATGGCTGTGACCGGGCGCTGGAATATGCCATCCTGACTGCGCCCGAAAAGCGCGATCCGGCGCTACTGGCCAAACTGGACGCGGTGGCGGGGCGGATTCTGTAAGCGCCGCGCGACGCATCAGGCATCATCGCCGCCAGCAGTTCGGGTTCCCGGATCACGTTAAGCTGCGTCCAAGCATGACATCGACCCTGCGCCCGAAACTGTCCGGGCACAGGGGATGCGGGTTCTTTCTGCCGGATACTCGCCGCAAGAATGCGACGGTTGTGAAGGATCGCACTGGTATCAGTTTTCGTGCAAGTCTGGGCCTGATCGGACTGCTTTGACGGGCCCGAAAGCTGGTCGCCATGAAAATTGTCAAGCACCGGTAGTTTGGCTATAGCGATACCAAAGGAACATATCGCGAGCAGACCCTTATGTCTCTGGAACTCTGGCTGGCCTTTGTTGCCGCATCCACCGCCTTGCTCTTGATCCCGGGCCCGACCGTGCTGTTGGTGCTGAGCTATGCGCTGTCCAAGGGGCGCAGCGTTGCTGTGGCCTCGGCCACAGGGGTCGCTGTGGGGGATCTTGTGGCGATGACCGCATCTTTGTTGGGGCTAGGCGCGCTTGTTCTGGCCTCGGCCACCTTGTTTTCCATCCTCAAATGGGTCGGTGCGGCCTATCTGGTCTGGCTTGGGGTTAAACTGCTGCGCAGCGCCCCGGCAAGTGGTCTGGGAACGGTCGCGACCGGGCGGGATGTCACCCCCCGCAGCGTGTTTGGACATGCGGCCGCAGTCACAGCACTGAACCCGAAATCCATCGCCTTTTTCATCGCCTTTGTGCCGCAGTTCCTGCGCCCGGCTGAACCACTGGGGCCGCAATTTGCCATCCTGATTGCCACTTTTGTCGGACTGGCCTGGCTGAATGCGCTGGCTTATGCGTTGCTGGCCGACCGGCTGCGGCGTCTGATTGGCCGTGCCAGCGTGATCACCGGGATGACGCGGTTTGGCGGGCTGACTCTGATCGGGATGGGGTTCGCCACGGCAGTTCTGCGCCGCCCGGCCTGACCCCTTTTTCAGTTTTCGGCGTTTTCCTTCATGAACCCGCGGATAAACCGGCGGATTTCGCGGGCAGCTGATGTATCCAGCTCTCTGCACAACTCGACAAACGCGTCGCGCTCATCCTTGTCCAGACGCAGAACCAGCTGGCTGTTTTTCTTCGTCGATCCCTTGCCGTCTTTCTTTGGCACGCGCGTTGCTCCTAGCAAATGCTCGTTAATTCAGGCGATGCATTGTGTATACATAGCATAGTGATTGTCGTTATCGGGCACTTAACAGCACCGGAACGGAAATGGCAATGAACCTTCAAACCGTCTGGGGCCTTTCTTTTGCGAGATCAACGCAAATGCGCAAGCCGCACCTGTCATGTTTGCCTGCCACGCTTTACCGGTATTACGGATTGCCCAAGGCTGTGGTTTCGTGCCGCTGGTGATCGCGTGAATGAATTGTTCCTTGCATGGCTAACCCTCTTGGGCCAAACACGTTTTGGTATTTGAAGCGGAAAAGGGTTGGTTCATGTCAAGGAACAAGACTGTCAAAGACTACATCCGGTCGATTGTCGACTTTCCGCATGAAGGAATTCTATTTCGCGATGTGACGACGCTGTTTGCCGATCCGCGCGGATTTCGGATGGCCATTGACCAGATGCTGCACCCCTATGCCGGGGAACGCATCGACAAGGTTGTCGGCCTCGAGGCGCGGGGCTTTATCCTTGGGGGGGCGATTGCGCATCAGCTGAGCCTGGGCTTCGTGCCGATCCGCAAGAAAGGCAAGCTGCCCGGCACAACGATCAGCCAGGACTACAAGCTGGAATATGGTGAAGCGATCGTCGAGATCCACGATGACGCCATCCAGCCAGGCGAAAAAATCCTTGTCGTTGACGACCTTCTGGCCACAGGCGGCACTGCGGCGGCGGGCATCAAACTGATCGAGCGTTTGGGCGGTGAGATCGTCTCATGCGCGTTCATTATCGACCTGCCTGACCTCGGCGGGCGCAAAGTATTGGAAGATATGGGCATGGACGTGCATGTCCTGTGCGAATTCGAAGGGCTTTAACGCGGCAACCTTCGGATTTCTTAACAAGAGTCAGAGCCGGGTTCACGCCTTCAGCACCGCGCCGGGATTCATGATGCCCAAGGGGTCCAGCGCCGCCTTGATGGTCCGCATTGCTTCCAGCTTTACCGGATCGCCATAGCGGTCCAGATCGTCCGTTTTCATGCGGCCCACGCCGTGTTCCGCGCTGACCGAACCATCAAAGGCATGGACCAAATCATGCACGGCCCGCTTGACCACAGCGCTCTGACCCTCAAAATCCGATCTGCCCTGCCCCTTGGGGGGAAAGACGTTGTAGTGCAGATTGCCATCCCCGAGATGGCCGAAGCAATTGATCCGGAACGGCCCGAGACCGGAAACCACCTTTTCCCCTTGCCGCACAAATTCCGGAATTTCTGAGATCGGGATCGAGATATCATGGCTCGACACCGAGCCGACCAGGCGGTTGGCCTCGGGGATACGCTCGCGCACGGCCCACAACTCATCGCGCTGCGCCTCGCTTTGTGCAATCACGCCATCCTGCACCAGCCCAAGCGCTTGCGCGTGGACAAAGATATCCTCCAGCGCGTCGGACGGAGACTGCCCCGTGGCCAGCCCCAATTCGATCAGAACGCTCCACTCTGGCGGTGTTTCAAACGGTTGCCGGACATCCGGCAGAACCTCGGACAAGAACTTCAGCCCCTGCCGGTGGATCAGTTCGAAAGTGCTGACAGCCTCGCCCACGCGATCACGCGCCTGGGCCAGCAGGGAAATGGCGGCTTCGGGTGACGCCACCTGAAACATCGCCGTCCCGATCGCGGCAGGCCGGGGAAACAGCTTGAGCGCGGCTGCGGTGATGATCCCCAGCGTGCCCTCGGCCCCGACCAGCAGATTGCGCAGGTCATAGCCTGTGTTGTCCTTTCGCAACCGGCTGAGACCCTGCCAGATTTGACCATTGGGCAGAACGGCCTCGAGCCCAAGGCACAGGTCGCGCGCATTGCCATAGCGCAAGACGTTGACGCCCCCGGCATTGGTGGACAGGTTGCCCCCGATCCGACAGGATCCCTGCGCCGCCAGCGTCAAGGGAAACAGGCGGTCTTGCGCCTCGGCCGCGGCTTGGACATCCTGCAAAATGGCACCGGCCTCGGCAATCAGTACGTTTTCGGTGGGATAGACGGACCGGATGGCTGTCATCCGTTCCAGCGAAATCACAAGGGGCGCGGGCCCATGCGGCATTACCTGCCCCCCGACCAGACCGGTTCCGCCGCCATAAGGCACCACCGGAACACGCATTTCGGACGCCACCTGCACCAGTACCGAGACCTCCTCGGTTGTGCGGGGCAAGGCCAGCAGGCCAGCCTGTCCGGCATATCGCCCGCGCGGCTCTTCGAGATACCGGTCGGTCACCGGGCGCAGCACGTGATCGCCCAGTTTCGTGCGGATCAGCGTGGCAATGCGGTCATCGGCGGGGTTCAGACTCATACGCTTTCAATGCCCAACCGATCCCGCCACGGCAAGCCTTATTCCAGATCAATCAGATAGCGCGGCTCCAGCACGACAACCGTTGGACGGTCCGGCAAGTCACGCAGAGAGACGTTGATCTCGGACACGCCGTCACGTTCAACCGGGAACTCATCCCGGATATCCACGAGGAAGCGATCCAGCGAATACTCCGAGAACCAGTGCATCGGAATGATCACCGAGCTTTTCAGCCGCTTGAGAACCGAGATCATGTCGGGCAAGGGCATGGTTGTTCCACCATCGACGGCCGCCATGACCACATCCAACCGACCCAGCGCAGCAAACTGTTCGTCTGACGGTACATGATGCAAATGTCCCAGATGGCCGATACACAGCCCTTCGACCTCGAACACGAAGATAGAATTGCCGCGCTCCTCAACTCCGCCATAGGCCGAGCGGATATCGGTCGGGACATTGCGTATCAGCATCTCGCCCAGATCCAGGTGATGTTCAATTCCTTGCCCGAACTCTCCCCATCCCGGCAGGACATGCGGGATCGCCGGGTCGGGATGCGCCGTCCAATGGGTGTCATGGGCATGGTTCATTGTCACCACATCGGGAATCAGATCGGCACCCCCGATGAACCCGGTAAAATCGGTCACCACATTCAACCCGCCACGGGTCTGGATCATAAAGGCGGCATGCGCGACATAGCTGATGCGCACCGAAAACTCCGGTACCGGGTCCTGCCACGCAGCTTTGTGCAGATATTCGATCCCCGGCGCAGCATCGGCGATAGCGATACAATGGCTCGGCCGCCGCTCCTGCGCCACGGCCTCGCCCGAAATCACCATCAATGCTGCAACCAACCAGCGCATACCCGAAGTGTAGCGCAGATCGCCACCAAGTCATGCCCCTTGTTCATCTGGCCGAAAATATCCCTGGGGAGGCGCGGCTTGCCGCGACGGGGGCAGAGCCCCCTAGCCCGCGTCCGTCTTGCCACGCCGGTCGGACCGCAGGCTGGCATAGAGAACATGCGTCCGCCATCGCCCGTTGATCTGTAGATAAGACTGCGCCACGCCTTCATATTTGAAGCCCGAGCTTTCCAGCAAACCGCGCGACGCCCGGTTTTCCGGCAGGCACGCGGCTTCGATCCGGCTCAGGTCCAGACGGGTAAAGGCGTGATGCAACATCGCGCCGATCGCTTCGCGCATGTATCCCTGACGGGCAAAGGATTCACCGGTCCAGTAACCCAGAGTTCCGGCCTGCGCAGGACCGCGCCGGATATTGTCCAGCGTGATCGCCCCGACCAACACATTGTCTTCACGGCGAAACAGGAACAGCGGGATTGCTGTGCCACTCGCGACCGAGCGCTGAGCCCAGTAGACCCGATTGGTAAAGGATTTGCGGCTCAGGTGATCCTTGGCCCAGATCGGCTCCCACGGGGTCAGGTAATTTTTTGAGGCGCGCCGCAACGCCGCCCAATCGTTGAAATCGGAATGTACAGGCGGACGCAAGCTGAGCCGCGCGGTCTCGAGTTTCAACTTGCGTCTGCCCAACAGCATCAGGCTGCACGCCTCTCCTGCAAGTCCGCCAATGTCGGTGCGTCTGCGACCGGTCCGTAAAGCGCCAGCGCCGCCGGGGCCTGAACGGCCATGGTTTCAGCAAAGGCGCGCACGTCGTCGGTGCTGACCGCATCGATCTTGGCAACCGTATCTTCCAGCGAGGGCACCCGCCCCCAGATCTGCACCAGCCGCGCCAGACGCTCGGCCCGATTCGACGGGCTTTCCAGCCCCATCAGCATCCCGGCCTTCATCTGGGCGCGGGCACGGGCGACCTCTTCGGGGTTCATGTCCTCGGCGGCGCGCTTCATCTCATCGATGGTGATCGTCGCCAGTTCGGCCACCTGATTGGCCGAGGTCCCGGCATAGATCGTGGTTGTTCCGGTATCGGCATAGGCACCGGTCTGCGCAAAGATCGTGTAACAAAGCCCACGTGTTTCGCGCACCTCCTGAAACAGGCGCGAGGACATGCCACCGCCCAATGCGGTCGAATAGATCTGCGCCGTATAGATCGCGTCGTCGCGATAGTCTGGGCTTTCAAGCGCCAGGGCGAAATGTGCCTGTTCCAGCTCTTTTACCTGCCGGGCTTCGCCGCCTGTAAAGCGTGCGATCTCGGGGATCAGACCCTTACGGGATTGCAGATGGCCAAACATCTCTTCGGCCAGTTTCATCAGCATGTCGTGATCCACAGCACCTGCTGCGGACAGGATCATCTGTTCGGGGCCATAATGTTCGGTCACAAAGCCCGACAGGTCTTCACGCGAAAAGGCACTCACCCGCTCGGACGGACCCAGGATCGTCCGGCCCAGAGGCTGGTCGTGATAGCTCTCCTCTTGCAGCCAGTCAAAGATCACATCGTCGGGCGTGTCATGGGCCTGACCGATTTCCTGAAGGATCACGCCCCGCTCGACCTCGATCTCGCGCGGATCGAAAACCGGGTTCAGAACGATGTCGCCGATGACATCCATCGCCAGCGCCACGTCGTCCTTCAGAACGCGTGCGTAATAGGCTGTCACCTCGCGCGAGGTATAGGCGTTGATATAGCCGCCCACATCCTCGATCGCCTCGGCAATCTGCAAGGCCGAACGGCGCTCGGTTCCCTTGAACGCCATATGTTCAAGGAAATGCGCGATGCCGTTCTGCTCGATCCGCTCATGCCGCCCACCGGCGGTTACCCAGATGCCGATGGCCGCAGATTGCAGCCCCGGCATATGTTCACTGACGATACGAAACCCGTTCTTCAGTTGATCTTGTCTGACAGTCACTCAGCGATGTGCCTTTTTATATGATCCTCAAGGGCACCCAGATCATTGGCGATGCGGGTTACCCGTTCCGGACGTTCATACAGATCAGACATGCGGGAGGGAAGAGGCGGATGTTCGCCGCTCGCCTTCTCGACCGCGGCCGGGAATTTCGCCGGGTGCGCGGTGGCCAGCGTGATCATCGGAACGTCTGCCGCGCGGTGTTCTTCTGCGACCTTGATGCCCACGGCGGTGTGCGGGCAGACCAGTTCGGCGCTGTGCGCCAGCGTGGATTTGATCGTGGCCAGCGTTTCCTCTTCGGACACACGGCCCGAATCGAAATTCTCACGCAGCGCTTCCATCGCGCCCTGGCTGATATTGAAGCCACCCTGTTTCAGCTCATCCATCAATTGTGCGATGGCCCCGCCATCTTCGCCATAGGCATAATAGAGCGCGCGTTCGAAATTTGAGCTGACCTGAATGTCCATCGACGGGCTGATCGAGGGGATAGTCTCGCCCTTGAAATACCCCTCGCCCGAGAGGCAGCGATGCAGAATGTCGTTCTGGTTGGTCGCCACCACAAGGCGGTCAATCGGCAGCCCCATACGCTTGGCCAGATAACCCGCGAAGATGTCACCAAAGTTGCCGGTTGGCACCGTGAAGCTGACCTTGCGGTGCGGCGCACCAAGGCTGACGGCAGCCGAGAAGTAATAGACGATCTGCGCCAAGACGCGGGCAAAGTTGATCGAGTTCACACCCGCCAGTTTCACGCCGTCGCGGAAGTCGAAATCGTTGAACATGTCTTTCAGCGCAGCCTGACAATCGTCGAAATCGCCATCAACGGCCAGAGCATGCACATTGCTGTCCGCAGGCGTCGTCATCTGTCGACGCTGTACTTCGGACACGCGGCCATGCGGGAACAGGATGAACACATCCACCGCGTCCAGCCCGCGGAACGCCTCGATCGCGGCTGAACCGGTATCCCCGCTGGTCGCGCCGACGATGGTCACACGGTCACCACGGCGTTTCAGCGCCACCTGGAACAACTGGCCGATCAGTTGCATGGCAAAGTCCTTGAAGGCCAGCGTGGGGCCGTGGAACAGTTCCAGCAGGAAGTGGTTCTCGTTCAGCTGCTTCAATGGCGCGCGAGCATCGTGGCCGAAACCTTCGTAAGCGCGGGCGATGATCGCCTTGAACTCATCCGCGGCGAATGAGCCGCTGACATAGGGCCACATCACGCGGAATGCGATTTCTTCGTAGGGCAATCCGGCCAGCGCCGCGATCTCGTCCTGCGACATCACCGGGATTTCGGCGGGCAGATACAGGCCACCATCGCGGGCAAGTCCGGTCAACATCGCCTCTTCAAACGTCAGTTCGGGCGCCTGCCCGCGGGTCGAGATGTATTTCATGTCGCGTCACTCTCAGAATTGGCACGGCTGCGCCACAGGAAGTATCCGGTCATCGCGGCCCAGACCAGAGCCAGACCAAACCAGGTTATTGCATATTGCAGGTGATCGTTTGGTATGCCCGCCGTGTCCACCGGCAGCGGCGTCACATTCGGATCGGTTTGCGAACGGGCGATCAGCAGAACCGGTTCCGCGCCCAGTGCACCCGCAAGCGCGGGCACATCGCGGGCGAACCAGATGTTGGCGTCGAGATCAGGTGCGGGCGTGTAACTGTCGATTTCATCTGGCCAGTGCAGATTGCCGGTAATCTCCATCTGGCCGTTGCGCCGCTCGGTCTGTTTGGCCGTGGTCGGGATGAACCCCCGGTCAATCAGAATGGTCCGGCCCCCGGTAATGAACGGCTGAATGATGCGATACCCCGCACCGACCTGTTTGAGCGAAACAAGAACGTGAACTTCCGCAGGCTCCGTCTCGCCCGACACCGTTACCGGCAGGTATTTGTCCTGATCCACCGAAACCTGCAGCGGGAGGGAAACCGGCGCAGCCGAGATCCGCTCTTCGATCTCGGCCAGCACGTCCTGCTTCCACGCCAGACGCTGCACCTGCCAGATGCCCAGCGACAGCAGCACGCCCAAACCGGCGAGGCCGAAGATTAGCAGGAACAGGATACGGCGCATGTCAGGACCAAACTTCTTTGCAGGAACCGGCGTCTTGTTAAGGGGCGCGCGGGCTGAATTGCAACCACGCAATTGTATGGGGCGCAATCTTGCGCCCCACATAGAGAAAAAGCCGCCCCTTGGGGCGGCTTTTGCAACTGATCAGCCTGACCGGCGTTACATCAGCGGAGCCTGGCCCCAGATGTAGACGGCAAAGAACAAGAACAGCCAGACCACGTCGACGAAGTGCCAGTACCAAGCGGCGGCCTCAAAACCGACGTGTTTTTCGGGGGTGAAGTCACCCTTGAGCGCGCGGATCAGGCAGACGGTCAGGAAGATTGTCCCGATGATCACATGTGCGCCGTGGAAACCCGTTGCCATGAAGAAGTTGGAATAGAACTGGTCGCCGCCGAATTCCCAGCCTTCATGCTTGAGCAGTTCGGCGTATTCATAGCCCTGAAGGAAGGTAAAGGCGATGCCCAGCACGATGCCAATGGCCAGACCATTGATCAGCGCCTTGCGGTCGTTGTCATGCACCAGCGCATGGTGCGCCCAGGTGATCGCACAGCCTGACAGTAACAGGACCAGAGTGTTGATCAGCGGCAGGTGGAACGGGTCAACCGCATGAATGTCCGGCTGGATGTATTCGGTGCCGGCATAGTCGTACATCGGGTACATGCGATGTTTGAAGAACGACCAGAACCAGGCGAAGAAGAACATAACCTCGGACATGACGAACAGGATGAAGCCGTAACGCAGACCGATGCGGACAACAGGCGTGTGATCGCCCTGACGGCTTTCCGCAACCACATCCGACCACCAGGCGAACATCGTGTAAAGCACAGCTGCCAGACCGGCCCAGAACATGAAGGGCGTGATGCCTTGCATCCAGAGAACGGCTCCGAACAGCATGACAAAGCCGCCGACGGCGCCGATCAGAGGCCAGATCGACGGGGCCAGAATGTGGTAATCGTGGTTTTTAGCGTGTGCCATCAGCGTCCCTCACCTACAGGCGTTAGTTCGTGTTTGTATCTGCCTGCGCATCGAGGGCGGCATAGCCCTCGGGCAGGTCAATTTCGTAGAATGTATACGACAGCGTGATCGTATGAACATACTTGGCTTCAAGATCCTCGACCATTTCCGGGTCGACGAAGAAAGTCACCGGCATCTCAACGCGTTCGCCGGGTTGCAGCACCTGCTCTTCAAAGCAGAAACAGGCAATCTTTTGGAAATACCCCCCCGCAGAATAGGGCGCCACGTTGTAAGACGCCTGCCCGGCAATGGGGCGGTCGGTCGGGTTAAAGGCCTCGTAAAACGCGAGACCTGTTTCGCCGATGCGCACATCCATCTCGCGCACGACCGGCTTGAATTCCCATTCCATGTCCTTGGCCTTGGACGCGTCAAAACGGATGGTAACGGTGCGATCCAGAATGGTATCGGGGGCAGTTTCGGCAACACCAGTGGTGCCGCCAAATCCGGTCACCCGGCAGAACCAGTTGTAGAACGGCACCGACGCCCAGGCCAGACTGCCCATCAGGACAACCACGCCAACGGTCTGGACAACCGTTTTCTGAGGACCGGACAACGCCATCAGTTCTGAACCTCTTGCGTCGCCCTGTTGAAATCAGTGCCCGAGACCTTGACGATGGTCAGGCCAAAGATGATCACGATAAAGGCGGCCAGCGTCAGGCCGACACCCAGATTGCGGCTGAACCGGCGCTGATGCAGCTCGTGGTCCTTGCGAAGGCTCATGACCATCCCCCCAGACCATAGGGTTTCAGCAGGGCTTCGGCCAGAACGGCACCGAAATGCAGGAACAGATACAGCAGTGACAGCTTGAAGAAACCGCGCTCGACCTTGAAATTATCTGCCTCGGAATCATCCTCGGTCCGGCGCGAGATTTTCCACGCGCCCCGCAGGAACAGGATGTTCAGAACCAGTGCAACAGTCAGATAGATCGGGCCGCCAATGCCCGAAAATGCAGTTCCAACGGCCAGCAGAGCCAGCAGAGCTGTATAGACCAGGATATGGACACGTGTCGCGCGGCGACCGTGGGTGACGGTCAGCATCGGCACGCCCGCGTCGTCATAGTCCGAGCGCATGAACAGGGCCAGCGCCCAGAAATGCGGCGGCGTCCACATGAAGGTCAGGGCAAACATCAGCCAGGGCTCGACCGACATCGATCCCGTGGCGGCCACCCAGCCGATCACCGGAGGGAACGCGCCCGCTGCGCCACCGATCACGATGTTCTGCGGCGTCGAACGCTTCAGCCACATCGTGTAGACGACAACGTAGAAGAAGATGGTGAAGGCCAGAAACGCGCCTGCAAACCAGTTGGTCGCAAGGCCCAGCATGATCACCGACAGACCCGACAGAGCCAGACCAACGGCCAGCGCCTCGCCTTCCTCGACCTTGCCCGAAGGGATCGGACGGGATTTGGTGCGTTTCATGACACGGTCGATATCCGCGTCCCACCACATGTTCAGCGCACCTGAGGCTCCGCCGCCGATGGCGATGAACAGGATGGCGCAGAACCCGACGAAGGGATGGACAGGAACAGGGGCCGCCAACAGGCCGACCAATGCCGTGAACACGACCAGCGACATCACACGTGGCTTCAGCAGGGCGAAGTAATCGCCAAAGCCGGCCTCGTCCGCCCGGGCGGTCGCAGTGCTGGCATTGATGCTTGCGTCGGTCATTTCCGGTCCTTCTGGGGCGAAAACTGCGCGGATCGCCCGCGCAGCCTGCATCTTGTGTCAGGCGGGGTTCAACCCGCCCCTATCGTACTCAGTTCGAGGCGACCTGATAGCTTTGCGGCAGACCCGCATATTCTTCGATCGCGCCCTGCAACCATTCGTCATAGACTTCCTGGCTTACGACCTTGACGGTAATCGGCATATAGGCGTGGTCCTTGCCACACAGTTCCGAACACTGACCAAAATAGATGCCTTCCTTGTCGGCCTGGAACCAAAGCTCGGCCAGACGTCCGGGCACACCGTCCTGCTTTACGCCAAAGGCCGGGATGGTCCACGAGTGAATCACGTCGGATGCAGTCACCTGCATCACGATGACCTTGCCGACCGGAACGACAACAGCGGTGTCGGTGGCCAGCAGCCATTCATCATCGCTGTAGCCTGCATCAATCAGCTTGGCGCGCATTGCGTCATCCAGAACAAACGGCGTTACATCCGCATCTGCGGGGCGTGCGCCCTCGTCCAGGGTCGCCGGGTGGCCCAGCAGATAGCTGTCGAATGCGAAATCGTGATCAACATACTCGTAGGTCCAGTACCACTGGTTGCCGACGACTTTGATGGTGATGTCACCTTCCGGGATTTCCTGCTGTTTGAAAAGAACCGGCAGCGAGAACGCGCCAATAAACACCAGAATCAAGATCGGTCCCAGGGTCCAGGCGATTTCAACCGGAGTATAGTGCGAGAAACGCGCCGGAGTTGGGTTTACGCGCTGGTTGTAGCGCACGATGCAATAGATCAACAAAGCTGCAACCAGCAGACAGACTGCGGTGATGATCACAAGAATCATGCTGTCCAGATCCCGGATACCCTGGGCAAGGCTGGTGGCCGCGGGCTGGAAGCCCATGCCGCCGTCTACCGGCTTGCCAATAATCTCAAGCTCCTGAGCCATGGCGGGTAGGCTGGAGAGGGCTGTCATAAACCCTGAAAGCATCAAAGCATTCTTCATGTTCTGTCCTGATCGTTTGATCTTTGCGTCCCTGACGGAAAGGTGTGAATCGGTCGCACCTCTCCCGTTGTCTTTGGCCGCGTTAAAAACCATATTCCAGCGGGTAGATAAAGCAAAATGCTTGCGTCAAACAGACGCTATTTTTGATCTGGATCAAACCCGAAAGGTCGCAACCCATGCCTGAAGCCCCGTTTCGCCCCTTTGAGAGCGCCCTGCCGCAAGATGAAGCACTGGCCATATTGCGCTCGGCAACGGACGGGGCCGAGGATGGAGAGCTGTTTGTCGAGCGTCGGAAATCCGAATCTCTGGTGTTTGACGACGGGCGGCTTCGCACCGCGTCTTATGACGCATCCGAGGGATTTGGCCTGCGCGCCGTTCAGGGCGAAGTTGCCGGATATGCGCATTCGACTGATGTATCGATTGCCGCGCTGAAACGTGCTGCTGAAACCGCGCGACTGGCGGTTGGCGATGGAGGCGGAACGCTCGCCGAAGCGCCCCGGCCCACGAATACGCGCCTGTACACGGACGAAGACCCAATCGAATCCGCCGCCTTCCCGGTGAAAATCGAAACCCTGCGGGAGATTGACGCCTTTGCCCGCGATCTGGATCCGCGGGTGGTTCAGGTCAGCGCAATGATCGCAGCCGCCGTTCAGGAGGTGGAAATTCTGCGACCCGATGGTGTGATGGTGCGTGACGTGCGCCCCATGACGCGCGTGAATGTCTCGGTCATTGTTGAACAGGACGGGCGGCGCGAAAGCGGGTCGGCCGGTGGCGGCGGGCGGGTTGGCCTGAGCGGGTTGATCGACCCTGCCGACTGGCAGGCCAAGGCGCGCGAAGCCCTGCGCATCGCATTGGTCAATCTGGACGCGGTTCCCGCCCCTGCCGGCGTGATGGAGGTTGCACTTGGCCCCGGCTGGCCCGGTATTTTGCTGCACGAAGCCATCGGTCACGGGCTTGAGGGCGATTTCAACCGCAAGGGAAGCTCGGCCTTTGCCGGGCTGATGGGGCAACCGATAGCATCCAAGGGCGTGACCGTGGTGGATGACGGCACGATTGCCGACCGTCGCGGCTCGATCACTGTGGATGATGAGGGCACGCCCAGTTCGCGCACCGTATTGATCGAGGATGGCATCCTGACCGGCTACATGCAGGATCGGCAAAACGCCCGGCTGATGGGGGTTGCTCCTACGGGCAACGGGCGGCGGCAGAGCTATGCGCACAAACCCATGCCGCGCATGACCAATACGATCATGTTGGGGGGCGACGCTGATCCGGCGGCTTTGGTGGCAGATATTAAAGACGGCATCTGGGCGGTTGGATTCGGCGGCGGCCAGGTCGACATCACCAACGGCAAGTTCGTTTTCTCGTGCACCGAGGCGTATCGTGTCGAAAACGGTAAGATCGGCGCGCCGGTCAAGGGCGCCACGCTGATCGGTGACGGGCCATCGGCCTTGAAGCGCATCCGCGGCCTTGGCAACGATATGGCGCTGGATCCGGGTATGGGAACCTGTGGCAAGGACGGTCAATGGGTGCCCGTGGGTGTGGGTCAACCGACGGTGCTGATGGACGGGTTGACTGTCGGCGGGTCGGCAGCCTGAGGCGGAAGAGAAGCGCAAAGGCAGGCGCAGGGTTAACCATGCGCCACTTTGATTCGATAGCATTCCAACCGACGCCATTGATTTGAGCGCCGGCTGGAAAATATTCTTTTATTTTTTTTCAGATACTTAACCGGTGTATTCTCCGAGAAATACAGATAAATCGCTGCTAATTATCTGCGATTCAGAGGCTGTTAACCCCCCGTCCCGTAAACCAGTTCTGCAATCAGGCGGAGCAACGGATGACCGAAGAGCAGCTTTCTTCCAATCACCCCCCACTCCCACCCACCACGGAAGAGGACCGGTTTTCGTGGCTTCGCCTGTTGCGTTCGCGCAAGGTCGGCCCGGCGACGTTTCGTCGGCTGCTGCGTGAACATGGCTCGGCGCAGAACGCGCTGGCCGCGCTGCCTGAAATGGCACGCGCCGCCGGAATAGATGGGTATGAAACCTGTCCCCCCGGCGTGATCGAGGCGGAACTCAGGGCCGCAGAAGCAGCCAAAGCGCGGCTTTTGTGCCTTGGGTCCGCAGATTTCCCCGACGCGTTGAACGACCTATCCGATGCCCCGCCCTTGCTTTGGGCCATCGGGGATGTGTCGCTGTTGCAGAAACCGGCGATTGCGATGGTGGGCGCGCGCAACTGTTCCTCGCTGGGCGCACGGATGGCGCGTGGTCTGGCGCGCGCCTTGGGTGAAAAGGGACATGTGATAGTCTCGGGTCTGGCGCGCGGCATTGATACGTCGGCGCATATGGCGTCGCTGGACACCGGCACTGTTGCCGTCATGGCGGGCGGTGTCGATGTCATTTACCCGGCCGAGAACACGGAACTGGCGCATAATATCGCGACCAAAGGCCTGCGGCTGTCGGAACAGCCAATGGGCGTGACTCCTCAGGCAAGGCATTTTCCACGCCGCAACCGGATCATCTCGGGCCTGGCCCAAGCGGTTGTGGTGGTCGAGGCCGCAGCAAAATCCGGCAGCCTGATCACAGCGCGTGACGCCCTGGATCAGGGGCGCGAGGTTCTGGCCGTGCCCGGCCATCCGTTCGACGCCCGCGCTGCCGGGTGCAACCTTTTGATTCGGGACGGTGCGACGCTGGTCCGTTCGGCAGACGACGTTGTCGAAGCCCTGCCGCAGCAAGGCGATCTGGTCTTTGCAAAACCCGAGCTGCCGCCCGCCATGCAGCCACGGCCTGCCGTACTGGACTTGCAGGCGCAAATCCTTGAGCGGTTGGGACCTTCCCCTATCGCCGAAGACCAGTTGCTGCGCGATATTGCGGCCTCGGCCGGGGATCTGGGGCCAGCGCTGCTCGACCTTGAACTGGACGGACGAATCCAGCGACAGCCGGGCGGGCTGTTGTCTCTGGCAGGCTGATTTGGACGGAAAACAAGATTGCCCAATCGAACGCTCTGCCTGCGATCAGGTGCGGGTATCACGCTGAAATCACGTCGCTTTTCCGCCTGCCAAAGGAACGCATTGACAATCCCCGCTTGCCCCACACATTTTGCACCACCATAGAAGGCGCCAAATTCGTCGAGCGAGGTTTCCCCTTAAATGCCCGTAGTTGTTGTAGAATCTCCGGCCAAAGCAAAAACAATCAATAAATATCTCGGCCCTGACTACACCGTTCTGGCCTCTTACGGCCATGTGCGGGACCTGCCGCCAAAGGACGGATCGGTGGATCCGGACCATGGATTTTCCATGACATGGGAAGTGGGCAATGACAGCCGCAAACATGTAAAGGCCATCGCCGACGCGCTGAAAGAAGACAACGCGCTGATCCTCGCCACCGACCCTGATCGTGAGGGTGAGGCCATCAGCTGGCATTTGCAGGAAGCGCTGACCAAGCGCCGCTCGATCAAGAAAGACACACCGGTTAGCCGGGTGACCTTCAACGCCATCACCAAAGAAGCGGTGACCGAGGCGATGAAGAACCCGCGCGACGTCGATATGCCCCTGGTCGAAGCGTATCTGGCACGCCGCGCCTTGGACTACCTTGTTGGCTTCAACCTGTCACCGGTTCTGTGGCGCAAACTGCCCGGCGCAAAATCCGCAGGTCGGGTGCAGTCGGTCTGTCTGCGCCTGATCGTCGAGCGTGAGATGGAGATCGAAGCGTTCAAGCCGGTCGAGTACTGGTCGGTTCGGGCCCTGTTCGAGACACCGCGTGGTCAGACCTATGAGGCGCGGCTGGTCACGTTGGCGGGCAAGAAACTGGACAAGCACGATCTGGCCAACGCAACACAAGCCGAACTGGCGGTTCAGGCCGTCACCAGCCGCGCGCTGCGTGTGACTTCGGTCGAAGCCAAGCCCGCCGCGCGCAATCCAAGCGCGCCGTTCATGACTTCGACCCTGCAACAGGAGGCGAGCCGCAAATTCGGCATGGGCGCGCGCCATGCGATGCAGGTTGCGCAGCGCCTCTATGAGGCCGGATACATTACCTATATGCGAACCGACGGGATCGACATGGCACCCGAGGCCGTGACGGCAACACGCGACACCATCGCGGACCGGTACGGTGCAGAATATGTGCCGGACAGCCCGCGTATGTACAAGAACAAGGCCAAGAACGCGCAGGAAGCACACGAATGTATCCGCCCCACGGATATGACGCGCGATGCCAAGGCGCTGAAGGTCACGGATGAAGATCAGCGCAAGCTTTATGATCTGATCTGGAAACGGACCATTGCCTGCCAGATGGCAGCAGCACGATTGGAGCGTACAACGGTCGAGATTGGCAGTGACGACGGTCAGGTCGGCCTGCGTGCCACCGGTCAGGTAGTATTGTTCGACGGGTTCATGCGCGTCTATGAGGAAGGCCGCGATGATGTCGCTGATGATGACGAAAAGCGCCTGCCACAGATCATGCAGGGCGACCCCGCGCGCTTTTCCAAAACTACGTTGCGTGATCAGTTTGCCAAGGCCACCAGCGAATCGGACAAAGCCGCAATCATGGCCGATAACGAAGCCGTTCTGGCGTTGCAGCATCACACGCAACCGCCCCCGCGCTATACCGAGGCCACTTTGGTCAAGCGGATGGAGGAGTTGGGGATCGGACGTCCTTCGACCTATGCCTCGATCGTGACCACGATTCAGGACCGTGAATATGTGCGCAAAGACAAGAACCGGCTGATCCCCGAGGAAAAGGGCCGGATCGTCACCATCTTTCTGCTGAACTTCTTCCATCAATACGTTGGATACGAATTCACCGCGAATCTGGAAGAGCAACTGGATGACGTCAGCGCCGGTGATCGCGACTACAAGGATCTGCTGGGCAAGTTCTGGCGCGATTTCTCGGCAGCGATTGGCGAAACATCCGAACTGCGCATCTCGGAAGTGCTGGACAAGCTGGACGAGGCTTTGGCGCCACAGCTTTACCCCCCGCGTGAGGACGGGTCCGACCCGCGCATCTGCCCGAAATGCGGGTTGGGGCAATTGCACCTGAAAACCTCGCGCACTGGCGGCTTCGTGGGCTGCGGCAACTATCCGGAGTGCAACTATACACGGCCCATCGCCGGTGAAGGCGCGGAAGGGGACGAACAATTGCTTGGCGAAGACGCCGGGGATGAGATCTGGCTGAAGTCCGGCCGCTTTGGGCCGTATGTCCAGCGAGGCGAACCCACGCCCGAGAACAAGAAGCCGCCGCGCGCCTCGCTTCCACGCGGCTGGAACAAGGATGACATGGATCTGGACAAGGCGCTGACGCTTCTGTCCCTGCCGCGTCAGATCGGTGAGCACCCCGAAGGCGGCATGATCACCTCGAACTTCGGGCGTTTTGGCCCCTATCTGATGCATCAGCTGGCCGATGAAGCCAAGCCGGTCTATGCCAATCTCAAAGACCCTAATGATGTGTTCGAAATCGGTATGAACCGCGCCGTTGAGCTTTTGGCCGAGAAACGAGCCAATCCCGGCGGACGCGGGCGCGCGGCGGCAAAACCCTTGAAAGACCTGGGCGAGCATCCAGACGGCGGCGCGATGCAGGTACTGGACGGACGGTACGGGCCATATGTAAAATGGGAAAAGGTCAACGCGACCATCCCGAAAGACATCAAGCCCGAAGACGTGACGCAGGAAATGGCCATCGAACTGGTCAATGAGCGCGCATCCAAGAAGGGCACCAAGAAAAAGGCTGCGCCCAAAAAGAAGGCTGCCGCCAAGAAGACAGCAAAGAAAGCGGCTGAATAAACCGGACTTTTGACCGGGACATGCCACCAAACGCGCGGGCCGGTTTCTGAATAAAGGAACCGGCCCGCGTGTTTACAGTCTGACGCGATACAGGATTGCGTTGTTCAGTAAAGGAGTTGAGACATGTTCAGAACCGCCATTCTTGTTGCGGCGATAAGCGTTGCGGCTGCCACGCAGGGCCAGGCCGCGCATCACGTCAAATCCGCCACAGCCGAAATCATCAACGCGCAAGGCGACGTCATTGGCCAGGCGAAGGCGACGCAAGGGCCCAATGGTGTTCTGCTGCACGTGCGCGTCACAGACCTGCCGCCGGGAAAACACGGGTTGCACCTGCACAGCCATGGTGTCTGCGAGGCCGGTGAAGGGTTCAAGACGGCCCAAGGCCATGTTGGCAAAGTTGAAGGCGCACATGGGCTGCTGAACTCAGAAGGCCCCGAGCCCGGCGATCTGCCCAATCTATATGTGGGACAGGATGGTGTGGGCGAGATGGAGGCCTTTACAAACCTGGTTTCGCTTGAGGGTGACGGGAATGCATTGCTGGATGCGGACGGGTCAACTTTCATCATCCACGAAGCTGGCGACGATCACATTAGCCAGCCCATTGGCGGTGCTGGCGGGCGCATCGCCTGTGGGATCCTGATCGCCGACTGACACTATTGTCAGCTGAACTACCGTAGAAATACCTGAACCTTCTGGTTTTATTGACTTCCCCATGACGTGGCGGCACAACCTGCCCATCACCATGTCATTGGGGGAGTTTTCCATGAAGAAAGTCTATGCCAATGCCGCCGAGGCACTCGATGGGGTGCTGACGGATGGCATGCTGATTGCCGCAGGCGGGTTTGGCCTGTGCGGCATTCCCGAACTGTTGCTTGCTGCCATCAGGGATTCGGGCGTCAAGGACCTGAGCTTTGCGTCGAACAATGCCGGTGTGGACGATTTCGGCATCGGCATCCTGTTGCAGACCAGGCAGGTCAGAAAGATGATCAGCTCGTATGTCGGCGAAAACGCCGAGTTCATGCGCCAGTACCTGAGCGGTGAGCTGGAACTGGAATTCAACCCGCAAGGAACACTGGCCGAACGGATGCGCGCCGGTGGTGCCGGTATTCCCGGGTTCTACACCAAGACGGGCGTCGGCACCGTGATTGCGGAAGGCAAGGAGCACAAGGATTTCAACGGCGAGACCTATATCCTTGAGGAAGGCATTTTTGCCGATCTGGCCATCGTCAAGGCTTGGAAAGCTGACGACACCGGCAATCTGGTGTTCCGCAAGACCGCCCGCAACTTTAATGTGCCCGCTGCAACCTGCGGCAAGATCTGCGTGGCCGAAGTGGAAGAGATTGTTCCGCGCGGCTCACTGGACCCGGACAAGATCCACCTGCCCGGTATCTATGTGCATCGCATCATTCAGGGCGATCATGAAAAGCGCATCGAACAGCGCACCACCCGCAAGAAGGAGGACGCATAATGCCCTGGGACCGCAATCAGATGGCCGCACGCGCGGCAGAGGAACTGGAAGACGGCATGTATGTGAACCTCGGCATCGGTATTCCGACGCTGGTGGCGAACTATGTCGGCGACAAGGACATCACACTGCAATCGGAAAACGGTATGCTGGGCATGGGCCCTTTCCCGTATGAAGGTGAAGAAGACCCGGACCTGATCAACGCCGGTAAACAGACGATCACCGAACTGTCCCGCACTGCCTATTTCGACAGCGCCACGTCCTTTGCGATGATCCGGGGCGGCAAGATCGCTGCTGCGATTCTGGGTGCCATGGAAGTGGATGAGAAAGGTGACCTGGCAAACTGGATGATCCCCGGCAAGCTGGTGAAAGGCATGGGCGGCGCCATGGACCTGGTTGCAGGCGTTGGGCGCGTGATCGTGGTTATGGACCACACCAACAAGCACGGTGAAAGCAAGGTCCTGAAGGAATGCACTCTGCCACTGACCGGCAAGGGCGTCGTGGATCGCATCATCACCAATCTGGGCGTTCTGGACGTGGTCGAGGGCGGATTGAGAATCGTCGAACTAGCAGATGGTGTCAGTGAAGACGAAATGCGCGCTGCGACCGAAGCGACAATCGTCGGCTGAACAAAAGAAAAGGCCCGCCGGATCGAGGCGGGCCTTTTTCAATTTGAGGTCTGGAACACGCACCCATCTGAAATCAGATCCGGCGGTGTCGCGCACAAAGCCCGCGCGATCTGGAAAGCGGCCAGAACCTTGGGGACATAATCCCGGGTTTCGGCATAAGGCGGCACGCCGCTGTGTTTACGTACAGCCCCCTCACCCGCGTTGTAACCGGCCAGAACCAGAATCGGGTCGTTGCCGAACTCTTCCATCAGCCAGTTGAGGTATTTCACGCCCCCGGCGATGTTCTGCGAGGGTTGCAGACTGTCCTTAACACCGAAGCGGGCAGCTGTGGCGGGCATCAACTGCATAAGCCCCTGCGCGCCGGCCGAACTGACGGCATCTGCGCGACCGGCCGATTCAACCGAAATGACGGCCAGCACCAGCGCTGGCGACACATTGGTTCCCACGGTTGACCGCAAAATCTCGATCCCGCGTTCTTTTGCTATGTTTTGCAGCGATTGCAGCCGGGGCGATCTTACATTCGTCGCCGCCAGCGCGTTAATCGCAGCATCAAGCCGCCCGGCCCCACCTTCATCGATATGCGGTGAAATGCGGTCCCAGAATGCCTTGTACGACCCTTTCGGGTCAGGCGCGGCACCGATTCCCGGCACTGTGGGCTGAACCACTTTGGTTCTTGCTATGATCTCTGGAACCACCAGCTCCACCCCTGTGCTGGGGGCTGAGGGCTTGGCCGCGTGTTCCTCGGGTGTGATCTGAATCGTCACACGTGGACGCTCACCCGGCTTGGGGGCCTTGATCCGCTTGTAAACTCCGCGCGGCTCAACCTCGGTCGCAGACCCGGGTGCGACACCAGATAGTAGAAACGCCAGTACACCGGCGCATTGAAGTGCGTTCCGGAGAGTCATGTGCCTGCCTCATGTATTCTTTTTACGCGATTTGAACCGCGAATCTTCGCCCAAGGCCAGAAAAACAAAGCGAATTGGGGCAATTTCGCCTCATTTGGCGTAAATTTGCACCGCTGCGGAGCTCTTGGTGTGGATTGAAGAAATTTTTTTCCGTTTTTTTACAATGATTTACGCATTTGGTGACTAAAAAGTTAAGCCGCACGAAAAAAAATCTGTGTTTGGCCCAATTCCTGCCACGCACAACAGGCAAACATTAATCCATACCGAGACGGACATGAGCGGCCTGAGAGAGAAAGCTCTGAAGAACGCCGAGGTTTGTTAAACTCTTTTTGATCCTTTAGGAGGGACGTAACATGATCAAGTTCATCAAGAACTTCCGCAAAGACGAAGACGGCGCAGTAACAGTTGACTGGGTTGTTCTGACCGCTGCAGTCATCGGCCTGGCAGCCGTTGCATACCAGCAGATCTCGGCTGGCGCGACCGGCCTGGCAACAGACGTGAACACCGCTCTGCAAGCATCGTCGATCAGCACCGGCAGCAACACCGCAACAGGTGGTATCACAGCTGCAGGCACCAACTAAGCCTCTGGTTTAGCAAGATTTCGAGACCGCGCCTTCAGGCGCGGTCTTTTTTGTTTCAGAAGTACCGGTACTTCTGAGGCAAAAATACAGGCTAATAGACATGACGCCGCCCGACACATCACGAGTGCCACCGAATTAGTCACGCCCTTTTCAGGTCTCACCGCAATAAGGAACACGAGAAAAAGTGCTGAATCTTAGATATCTTCACCAAAATCAACTTTTGGCCTGATTTCCGCCATCCGAACGAACCACTGTTGGGCGACGTTACGGGAAACACTGAATTGTCGTATTGGAGATATGTAGATGCTAAAGTTCCTTAATCGGTTCAAATCGGACGAAGCAGGAGCGGTGACCGTTGACTGGGTGGTTTTGACCGCAGTATTGATCGGTCTGTCAGGCGCGACCTACCTCGTCATCAGCTCAAGTGTTGATGGTATCGGCGGTAACATCAACCAAGCCATGAGTTCCTCTGTTGTCAGCACCGGCTCGAACACCGGGCCTGGCGGCCTCGTCACAGCGGGAACCAACTGAACCACAGCGAGTTTTCACATTCACCCACTTTCCTGAGCTTGTTGGTGAACGTGTAGGGCAAATAAACGCGGCGGCCTTTTTGGGGCGCGGCGTTTGTTTCGTTGTTCTTCGTCTGGCCTGCCGTAAGGAAATGACAGCAGTCGTTTTGCGGAATTGTGCGAAAGCTGACGCAGAATCTAACAAGCAGACATTTTTGTCCCACATTTCGACACAATTTACATTTAACACTTGGGCTGTTTCAAAGTGGCCCTTTGGCCGCTTAGTATCCGACTAAATAAGAAAGAGGTGCATGTATGCGAGCGGTATTCGGACTTGTCCTGATTGTCGGCGTTGCTCTGGCTGGGGGCGCCGTTTACATGGCGCGCAACTATATTGCGGCTTACCAAAGCGAACTGGCACGGCAGAAACAAGCGGCAGAAGAAGCGCTGGCCAATGCCAAAGTCGATGTCATTCCAACGGTAACTGTTTACGTTTCAAATCGTGCGCTGAAATACGGTGAACGCCTGACCCAGGAAGACGTTCGCGCTGTAGACTGGCCGGAAAACGCGATTCCCGAAGGTACGTTCTCTGATCTCACTGCCTTGTTTCCCGAAAGTGGCGCCAATGAGCGTTATATTCTGAGGACCATGGAAAAAGACGAGGCGATTATGGAGGTCAAGATCACACGGCCAGGCGAATCGGCCGGGCTGACCTCTCGTCTTGAAAAAGGTATGCGCGCCTTTGCGATCAGCGTCGACGTGGCCTCTGGTGTTTCAGGCTTCCTGCGCCCCGGCGACAATGTCGACATCTACTGGACCGGGTCAAGCGGGACGGTAGAAGGGAATTCTGGCGGCATCACCAAACTGATCGAAACCAACGTTCAGCTGATCGCCGTCGACCAGACCGCTGGTTCGGACGTCGCAAGCGCAACGATTGCACGCACAGTCACGGTCGCAGCCACGCCGGAACAGGTCGCAGCACTCGCGCAGGCCCAGAACACCGGGCGGCTGTCACTGGCTCTTGTAGGGGTGCAGGATGACTCAGTTGCGTCGACAATCGAGGTGGATCAGCGCAAACTGCTTGGAATTACGGCAGCCGCACCGGAACCCGAAAAAGAAGTTGAACAGGTCTGCACGACGCGCATCCGACGCGGTGGCGAGATTGTCAACGTGCCTATCCCCTGTACAAATTGACGCCAATTCAGAGTGTTACAAGATCGGAGCCGCATCTCAGATGCGGCTCTTTTCTTGTTGTTGTTGCCAATTCTCCACATAAGGAAAATTCCAGAAACCATTGATTATTGCAATAAATTCGGATTTCGCGCAGTCTCTCTGCACATAGGGCATAAGACCCAAAAAACGAGGCGTGATCGGAGAGGCAGGTCACATGACAATACGTTCCTGGATCAGCGCAACCCTGCTGGGGTTGTCGCTTGTTATGGGCCCGGTCGGCGATGCCGCCTGGGCTGAATCCCTTCGCGTGGTAAAAAAGGGCACAGTGGAAACGCTGGAAGTTCCGATGAACCGCGCGATTGTTGTGGAAAGCGAACAACCGTTTGCAGAGCTCAGCATTGCCAACGCAGGCATTGCGGATATCTCTTCGCTTTCGGATCGCACAATCTATGTTTTGGGTAAGGCCCCTGGCCTGACCACGCTAACACTGTTTGATGGCGCAGGAAATCTGCTTGCCAACGTACGTGTCCGGGTCTCGCCCGATGTAACCGAATTTAAAGAGCGTCTGCGTCAGATCCTGCCAAGCGAGCAGATTGAAGTGCGCACCGCCAATGATGGCATCGTACTGTCCGGCACGGTTTCAAGCGCCGCCAAACTGGCCCGCGCACTTGAATTGGCTGAACGCTACGCGCCCGAACGTGTATCGAACCTGATGTCTGTAGGTGGCGTGCAGCAAGTGATGTTGAAAGTACGCTTTGCCGAGATGAATCGTACTGTTGCCAAAAACCTGACAGCGTCGCTTGGTTTCGGCGGCAGTGACGTTACCGGCGGTTTCAACACACTCAACAACCAGCTTTCGCTGAACAACGCTATCGCGAACAACATCCCAAACGTTCAAACAAATACAGGCGCGATCCTGTTTGGGTTTGGCGCGGGCTCGACGCAGGTTCGCTTGTTGCTGGAAGCGCTTGAAAGCAAGGGTTTGGCCCGCAGCCTGGCCGAACCAAATTTGTCTGCCCTGTCTGGGCAAGAAGCAACATTCCTGGCCGGCGGCGAAGTTCCGATTCCTGTACCACAGGATGATGGCGTCGTAGCTATTGAATATAAGGCTTTCGGGGTCGAGATGGACTTCATCCCACGTGTTGTGGATGGTAACCTGATCAACCTTGAAATGGGAACTGCCGTTTCCAGCATCGATCAAAGCTCGGACTTTACGATCAACGGCGATTCTGTTCCCAGCTTCATTACCCGTCGTGCGACGACCACGATTGAACTGCGCGATGGGGAAAGCTTTGCCATTGCGGGTCTGATTCAGGATGATTTTGCTGATCTCAGCAATCAGGTTCCGTGGCTGGGAGATGTACCGGTGCTGGGCGCATTGTTTCGCAGCGCGAACTATCAACGCGCTCAAAGCGAACTTGTGATAATCATCACGGCGCATCTTGTAACGCCGACACGCGGCGAGGCGCTAGCCCTTCCTACCGATCGTGTCAAACCGCCCAGCGAATTTGACCTGTTCGTGAATGGTCGGGTTGCTCGTACACAGCGTCCCGGAGCCGGCGGAGCATCCGAAGTTGCCAAACAGGACTTCGGCAGCTCGTACGGCTACGTCCTAGATTGATCAGGAGGATAGGACCAATGCAGAAGTGGATCATCACACTGGGTCTTACGGTCGCCGTTGCCGCATGTACGCGCGAGGCCGGATACGAGATCGATGCCGGAACCTTCGGAAACGCGACATTGAACAATATACAGGTTCAAAACGGCGAGTTGACATATGCTCAGATTCTCGGTCGCAGATTTGCCGCAGATGTGCCCAGTCAAGTGAACTTTGCCTTCAACAGTTCGCAACTGGACGCATCAGCTCAACGCATTCTGCTGCAGCAAGCTGACTGGATCAAACAGTTCCCCGAAGCTAGGTTCCGGGTTTACGGACATACGGATGCCGTAGGCTCAACAAGCTACAACAAGAGTCTTGGGATGCGCCGCGCACAAGCGGTAGTCGCATTCCTTGAACGGCAAGGAATCTCGCGTTCACGTCTTGAAGCCGTTGTATCCTTTGGAAAAACGCAGCCGTTGATCGCGACGCCGAATCGGGACCGCCGCAACCGCCGGACTGTAACGGAAGTTTCTGGCTTTGTTGACCGTCACCCGCAACTGCTGGACGGCAAATACGCCAACGTCATTTATCGCGAATACGTTGAAAGCGCGACGTGGAAGAGCACGATTGAACAGGTGACCGCGACAGACGCATCTGATGCGGGTGAATAATATACGCGAAATGGGCGACATCGTCGCCCATTTCCCTACAATTGGTTCTTTTGCGCCCAATTCTTGCCCAACTTCAGAGCAACTTTGTGAACAATAGGGTGACCTGCGGCCAAATTTGACCGTATTGGGGCGACAGCACATCAATCTGGCGGAATTCGTTCATATGACATGCTGAGCCCTCACGACGAGGATAGTGTTTATGACCAGCGCAACGCCGCAAGACGAAACTTCTGCAATCCTGGCCTGCACCATAAGCCGGGATGTCCAGAATTTTGATCTCTTGATCGAAGACATGGAAACCATTCTGGGCGAGCGCTGGGGCGACTTGGGCTTTGCCGAAGCGCTGGCCTTTTTTAGCCAACCAGAAGCCGAAGCGCTTGAATTCGTTGCATTGGCAATCGACGGGGAAGATGAAGACAACCTGTCATTGATGGGTGAAATCATCACAAGGGCCAAGGAAAAGAAGATCAAGGTCGTCTTGATCGCCGAGGACGTCACACCTGCTTCGCTCCACCAATTGCTGCGCAAGGGCGCGGACGAATTTGTCCCCTACCCGCTTCCGGAAGGTGAATTGCAGGAAGCGGTAGAACGCATGAAGCAGCCCGATCCGGTTGTCATGGCGCAAGCCGCGGCTGTTCCATTGGCAAATGGCGAATCAAAGGAAGGCGCGCTGTTCGTCGTTCAGGGACTGGCCGGTGGCGTGGGATCCACGACTTTGGCGGTAAACCTGGCCTGGGAACTGGCCTGTGCATCGGACAAGGATGCCCCGTCCGTCTGTCTGATCGATCTGGACCTGCAATACGGCACGGTTTCAACCTATTTGGACCTGGCACGCCGCGAGACGGTGTTTGAAATGCTGTCCGATACGGATTCGATGGACAGCGAGGTTTTCTCACAAGCTCTTCAAACTTATGAAGAAAAACTTCAGGTCCTGACTGCACCATCCGATATGGTGCCATTGGATCTGATTACCCCCGAAGACATCCAGCGCGTGATTGACATGGCGCGCACGCATTTCGACTATGTGATTGTGGATATGCCCAAGACGCTGGTCTTGTGGTCGGAAACGGTCTTGCAGGCGGCGCATGTTTATTTTGCGATGATCGAGCTTGATATGCGATCGGCTCAGAACGCCCTGCGCCTCAAACGCGCGTTGCAGGCCGAAGAACTGCCCTTCAACAAGCTGCGCTTTGCGCTGAACCGGGCCCCAAAATTCACCGATTTGAATGGAAAAAGCCGCGTGAAACGCATGGGGGAAAGCCTTGGCATCTCAATTGATCTGCTGCTGCCTGATGGGGGCAAACCTGTCATGCAAAGTGGCGACCATGGTTTGCCGCTGGCCAATTCAGCCGCCAAGAACCCGCTTCGCCGGGAAATCGCGAAGCTGGCCAAATCACTTCACAGCCTTGGCAGCAGCAGCGCTGAAGCTGCGTAACATCATCCCAAGGGGGGATCGCCGTGTTCTCAAGATATAAAAAACAGCCGGCAGCGCAGCCCGTCAAAGCGGCAGCACAGCCGGTCGAAACAGCGGCACCCGCCGCGCAAGCTGCCCCCACCCCTGCAGCAACGGCCGTCGCACGCAGACCTCAGAAGAAAGCCGCCGAGGTTGCCGGGGCCGATCGTGATCGAAAACGCAAAGAGCGGCTGAGTGAGATCAAAATCGAACTGCATCGCGAGTTGCTGGAGAACCTGAACCTGGCGGCTTTGGAAACCGCAGCCGAAGCGGAGCTACGGGCCGAAATTAGCGCAATCGCCAGCGAAGTTCTGGAAACCAGAAACATCGTTCTGAATCGCGACGACCGATCGCAGCTGAACAAAGAACTTTATGACGAAGTAACAGGCCTTGGCCCGCTTGAGACGCTGCTGCAGGACGATAGTGTCAACGATATTCTGGTCAACGGACCGCATCAGATTTTCGTGGAACGTGCCGGTAAGCTGGAAATCAGCGACATCACGTTCAAGGATGAAAAGCACCTGATGCGGATCATCGATAAGATCGTGTCCGCGGTAGGCCGTCGAGTCGATGAATCCAACCCCTATGTTGACGCCCGACTGGCCGATGGATCGCGATTCAACGCCATGGTGCCCCCTATCGCGGTTGATGGGTCTCTGGTTTCGATTCGTAAATTCAAAAAAGACAAGCTTGGTATCGATGATCTGGTCAATTTTGGTGCGTTCACCGAGGAAATGGCTGCCTATTTGCAAGCTGCCGTGTCGACCCGACTGAACGTTATCGTGTCGGGCGGTACCGGTTCCGGTAAAACGACTACGCTCAACGCTCTGTCCAGCTTTATCGACGATGCCGAACGCATCCTGACCATCGAGGATACAGCGGAACTTCAGCTGCAACAGACGCATGTGGGCCGGATGGAAAGCCGACCGCCCAACGTGGAAGGCAAAGGTGAGGTCAGTCCGCGCGACTGTCTGAAGAACGCCTTGCGTATGCGACCTGACCGCATCATCGTCGGCGAGACACGCGGCGCCGAGGTGATCGATATGTTGCAGGCCATGAACACTGGCCACGACGGTTCGATGACCACGATCCACGCGAACTCCGCTCGGGATGGGATTTCACGCCTGGAAAACATGATCGCGATGGCCGGCATCGAAATGCCCATTAAGGCCGTCCGCAGCCAGATCGCAAGCGCTGTGAACCTGATCGTTCAGGCCAGCCGATTGCAGGACGGTTCGCGCCGCATGACCTCGATCACCGAGATTACCGGTATGGAAGGTGACGTGATTTCAATGCAGGAAATCTTTCGTTTTCAACGTGTTGGCCTGACACCTGACAACAAGATCATCGGTCACTTTACCGCAACTGGTGTGCGCAGCCACTATTCGGAACGCTTCCGTCTGTGGGGGTTTGATCTGCCCGCATCCATCTACGACCCAACCACAATGTAGGAGAACCGGGTATGCAATTGCCTATGGAGGCGATCATCTATGTCGCCATCTTTGTGGGGGTTCTTGCCCTGGTCGAGGGCATCTATCTGGTTGCGTTCGGCAAATCCATCAGTCTGAACAGCCGGGTCAACCGGCGTCTGGACATGCTGGAAAAGGGTGCCGGGCGCGAACAGGTGCTGGAGCAGCTGCGCAAGGAAATGCAGCAGCACATGAAATCACAGAGCATTCCTCTGTATTCGCTGCTTGCTGACAAGGCTCAAAAAGCCGCCATTGCGTTTTCACCCCGTCAGCTGATCATGATCATGGCTCTGGTCTCGGCCATGGCGTTTGTCGGTCTGAGCATCGGTACCGCGACGGATACGGCGCTGCGCATCGCGATTTCAATCGCCATCGGTATTGGCGGTGTTTACGCGTGGGTAAACCACAAGGCCAAGAAACGTATGGGCATGATCGAAGAGCAACTGCCTGACGCGGTTGAGCTGATGGTGCGTTCGCTTCGTGTGGGTAATCCTTTCGTTTCGACAATTCAGGTTGTTTCCAACGAAGTTCAGGATCCGCTGGGAACCGAGTTTGGTATTATCGCGGATGAATGCGCCTATGGACGCGATGTGGGCGAGGCGCTCAAAGATATGGCCGAACGTCTGGACATGCAGGATCTTCGGTTCCTCGCGGTTGCTGTGGGTATTCAGCAGCAGTCCGGTGGTAACCTGGCTGAAATTCTGGCTGGATTGGCACAGGTGATCCGCGCGCGGTTCCGCCTGTTCCGGCGCGTCAAGGCGATCACGGCCGAAGCCCAATGGTCAGGTAAGTTCCTGTCTGGCTTCCCAATTGCGTGTCTGATTTTCATCCTGGTCAAGGATCCGGGGTATTATGACGAAGTGTTGGATCACCCCTGGTTCATCCCTGCGTGTTTCGTTGTCGGCATTTTGCTGACGCTAAACCTGATCGTCATGAAGATCATCACCAACATCAAGGTCTGAGGGCAGCACAATGGAATTTCTGACCAACATCAATGACCTGCTGACCCAACACCTGGGTGAGTTCGGCCCCCTGATCGTAGTGGGTGTACTTGGCCTGATCATGGTTCTTGTCGCTGTCTCACTGATCATGAGCCAGCCGGAAGATCCTCTGAAAAAGCTTCAGCGGTCGAATGCGGCGCCCCGGGCGACGAAAAAAAGCAAGAAAGAGCAACTGCGAAACTCCAGCCGCAATGAGCAGCTTGAGAAATTCGCGACTTTCCTGGAGCCGAAAAACGAAGAAGAGTATTCGGCGGTTGAGCTGAAGCTGCGTCAGGCGGGATACCGGTCAAAAGATGCGGTCCGGTTCTTTCACTTTGCGCAGTTTTCGCTGGGTATCATTGGTATCGTTGTCGGTGTTCTGCTAATTACGGTCCTGTCAAACGGTCAGGAGTTCACCGGCCAGCAGATGATAATTCGGGTATTCGTGCCAGCCGCAATCGGTTATTTCGCGCCGAAATACTGGATCACGCGCCGGGTCGAAGCACGCAAAGAGGCGATTACCGCAGGCTTTCCAGATACGCTTGACCTGATGCTGGTCTGTGTTGAGGCCGGACAATCACTGGACCAGGCCATCGTGCGCGTGTCCGGTGAAATGAAATCCTCCTACCCAGATATTGCTCAGGAATTCGAAACCGTCGCACACGAGATGAAAGCCGGTAAGGACAAAGACACTGTTTTGCGCGATTTCGGAGTGCGCTGCGGCGTACAGGACGTGAACTCATTCGTCACCGTGATGATCCAGTCGGCGACTTTCGGTACATCCATTGCCGAGGCATTGCGGGTTTACGCCTCAGAGATGCGTGACAAACGCGTGATGCGCGCCGAAGAGGCTGCGAACAAGTTGCCTACCAAGATGACTCTTGTCACAATGATGCTGACAGTTCCGCCACTGCTGATCATTCTGGTCGGCCCGTCGGCGAATGTCATTTCGACTTTCGGGCGCGCAGGATGATAAAACCCTATGAAAGCTGAATTCTGGTGCTTCCCTTCCGGGTTTCGCCGAATACTTAAGGCCACCGTGGTTTGCACCATGGTGGCTTCTTGCACAGAAGGCCTGTCGCCGAACGGCCTGGATGCGCCGGGAGTTGATCCCCGGGGACAAGCTGAAGACAATATCGAGGTCGGAAACCGGCTGATGGCTGCCGGTGAATACGAACTGGCGCTTGATACCTTTACACGCGCCGCGCTGGACCAGGGTATGACGACACAGGTCCTGACCTCTCTGGGTACGGCCAATCTTGGGTTGCGGCGTTTAGGGCAGGCGGAGAAATTGCTGCGCCGCGCCGTGGAAGGCGATCCGGATTGGCCTGTTGCATGGAATAATCTGGGCGTTCTGCTGATGGAGAAACAGGAGTACCCCGAAGCGGCGCAGGTCTTTCAACGGGCTTACGCGCTGGACAATGGCGAAAGTGACGCAATCCGCGACAATCTGCGCTTAGCACTCGCAAAAATGGAAAATCCTGTTAATAATATCCCGCAAGAACAACAAGAATTTACACTGGAGCAGCTTGGCGACGGGCAATTCGCGCTACGCAAAATCCAGTAATCGAGGCAAGAGCAGTAAAGGACGCAAAAATGCGCCAGCAATTCTTGATTCCGGCAGTTATTGTCAGCGGTCTGATCCTTTCGGCCTGTGCAAAGGAAACCGAAGAGGAAAAGGTGGAACGAACGTTTCAGGAAGTGAACGTCATTGACGAAACCAACCTGAACGATGTGTTGTTGAGTGCCGCCGACCCGAATGAGGCGGTGACGTATTTCCACGGTGCCACACTCAAGAACCCTGATCGCATCGACCTTCAGCGCGGATTGGCAATATCCTTGGGACGCGCAAAACGCACCACCGAAGCGGCAGCAGCGTGGAAGCGCGTGACGACAATGAAGGGTACGAACGCCGCAGACAAGGTCGAGTATGCCGATGCGCTGGTGCGAAATGGCGACTGGTCTCAGGCCAAAACCGTTCTGGATTCGGTTCCCCCAACATTCGAAACCTTCAAACGCTACCGTCTTGAGGCGGTGGTCGCGGATTCCCGGAAAGAGTGGAAGCGGGCTGATCATTTCTATGAAACGGCCGTTGGGCTGACCACCCGCCCGGGCAGCGTGATGAACAATTGGGGGTATTCGAAACTAACCCGTGGCCAGTATGCCGAGGCCGAACGCCTGTTTACCGACGCAGTCCGTCAGGACAGCTCTTTGTTCACTGCCAAGAACAATCTGGTGCTGGCCCGGTCAGCGCAGGGCAACTATAGCCTTCCTGTGGTGCCGATGACCCAGGTTGAACGAGCGCTACTGCTGAATACGATGGGTATTTCCGCAGTCAAACAAGGCGACGTAGAAACCGCGAAAAACCTGTTCCGCGAGGCTATTGCC
The DNA here is from genome assembly GCF_056541275.1 of Ruegeria sp. AI2. Lineage (NCBI taxonomy): Bacteria > Pseudomonadati > Pseudomonadota > Alphaproteobacteria > Rhodobacterales > Roseobacteraceae > Ruegeria > Ruegeria sp. AI2. Next base: position 149,461 of record NZ_JBQFYB010000003.1, on the reverse strand, counting down.
ACTCATCCGCAGCATTTCGATGAAGCGGTTCGCTCGCTTCGCGCGCTTGAAGAGGCCTGACACATGCAAATCCCCGCTGCGGCGGCGGCATGGTTCCTGCCCTTCTTACTGCCGATCTGCTTTTACGTGGCCTTCACGGATATGCGTGAGATGCGGATCAAGAACCATGCGGTTGTTGCCCTGGCGCTGATTTATGTCGTGGTCGGGCTGATTGCCATCCCGCCCTGGTCCACCGGTGCGGTCAGCGGTCATCTGTTGCTGATCAATGTGTCGATGCCAATCTACTTCTGGCACCTTCTGCATATCCCTGTTGTGTTGATTTTCGGCATTCTTCTGAACGCGTCAGGAGCAATGGGCGCAGGTGACGCGAAGTTTCTTGCCGCGTCCGCGCCATTTGTCTGGCTTGGCGATCTAAAGCTGGTGCTTCTTATTCTGACCGCCTGTATTCTGGCTGCCGTGGTCACGCACCGTTTGGCGAAAATCACAAAGTTGCGCACCATTGCGCCACATTGGGAAAGCTGGGATCGGGGCAAACAGTTCCCCATGGGTTTCGCACTGGGTGGCTCGCTGGCCATGTATCTGATTCTGGGTACTGTTCTCGGTTCGTAAACTATCATCAGCGCGCCTTGCCGCTGCCTTTGTCCCGCCACAAAGCTGGGTCACTTTTCCTTCAAGTCGCCCTTATTCGGGCAGTTGGCGTTACAATTTGACGAACGAGCACCGCGCATGAATATGCAGACTTCCTCTGTTATGGCCCCCCCTGCCCCGAAGGGGTTAGGCGAAATGAAGCTTCCGCTGGTGATGATGCGGGATATTTTGCTGAAGACCATATTCCGCAAGAATGCGAGCACAGTGTCAGAAGTTTCTGCGGCCATATGTCTGCCCGGCGCTGTCACGCAGGAACTGATCGATATCGCGCGCGAACAAAAATTGCTTGAGGCTACGGGGACGCTGAACGCCAACAGTGGCAACGAGATGGGATATCAGCTGACTGATGCCGGCAAGGCCCGCGCACTGGATGCCCTCAGCCAGTCCGAGTATTTCGGTGCGATGCCCGTGCCGCTGGATGTCTATCGCGAGCAGGTCAAGCGCCAGTCGATCCGCAACATTCAGGTCACGCGCGACCAGTTGACCAATGCCATGGGCCATCTGGTTCTGCCCGACAGCCTGCTGGATCATCTGGGCCCGGCGGTCAGCGCAGGCCGGTCGATCCTGATGTATGGCCCGCCGGGCAACGGTAAATCGTCCATCTCGAACGGCATTCGCGATGCGTTGGGGGACAATGTCTATGTACCCTATGCCATCGAATATGCGGGGCAGGTGATCACAGTCTACGACCCGATCGTGCATACCGCGATCGAGCAGGAGGCCGACGACCCGAACAGCCTGCGCCGCCGCAAACGGTTCGACTCACGCTATGTACAGTGTGAACGCCCGACCGTAGTCACCGGCGGTGAACTGTCGCTTAGTATGCTGGACCTGGTCTACAACCCCACGGCAAGAACCTATCAGGCACCGCTTCAGCTGAAATCCACCGGCGGCATCTTTATCGTGGACGACCTTGGCCGTCAGGCCGAACCGCCGCAGGCGCTGGTCAACCGCTGGATTGTTCCACTGGAAGAGAACAAGGATATCCTTGGCCTGCAATCGGGTGAGAAATTCGAAGTTCCGTTTGATACGCTGGTCATTTTCTCGACCAACTTCCACCCGAACGAGATCTTTGACCAGGCGGCCCTGCGCCGGATCTTCTTCAAGATCAAGATCGACGGCCCGAATCAGGAAAACTTCCTGAAGATTTTCGCCATGGTTGCGCGCAAACGCGGGATGCCGCTGGATGAGGCGGCGCTGGTGCATTTGCTGAAGGTCAAGTACCCGACCATCAACAATATCTACGCCAACTATCAACCGATCTTCCTGATCGACCAGATGATCTCGATCTGCGAGTTCGAAGGCATCCCCTATCAGATGAGCCCGGAACTGATCGACCGGGCCTGGGCCAACATGTTCGTCAAAGACGAGAAAATCGTCAAATAACGCCGTGCCATTACCACTCCGGGGCGGGTAGTCTGCGTTCATGACGCAGATTCCCGCACGGATTGCCGCGTGGTTTTCCACCAAAGGCTGGTCCATCCACCCGCATCAGCAAGAGATGTTCGACCGCGCATGCAACCCGGCGACACTGCTGATTGCGCCCACCGGTGGCGGCAAGACCATGGCCGGGTTTCTGCCGTCGCTGGCTGAACTTGCGGATGCTGATCACAATGGATTGCACACAATCTATGTCTCGCCGCTCAAGGCGCTGGCAGCGGATATCAAACGTAACCTGCGCACCCCGGTGGATGAGATCGGTCTGCCTATTCGGATCGAGGATCGCACCGGTGACACCTCGGCCACGCAAAAGAAACGCCAACGGGCCGATCCGCCCCACATCCTGCTGACCACACCGGAAAGTCTGGCGTTGCTGACCTCGTACGAGGATGCGCCGCGTATGTTTGAAGGGGTACAGCGGATCATCGTCGATGAAATCCACGCACTGGCTGAAAGCAAGCGCGGGGATCAGCTAATGCTGGCGCTGGCACGTCTGCAACGCCTCAATCCCGATCTGCGCCGCGTCGGGCTATCGGCGACGGTGGAAGATCCTGTTGCGATTGCCCGCTTTCTGGCCCGCCATCCTGATCCCTGCCAGATTGTACAGGCCGACCCCGGCCCGGACCCGGATATCCGAATGCTGGAAACGCCACAGATGCCACCCTGGTCTGGTGGTGGCGCGGCTTATGCCATCCCAGCTGTGCTGGAGCAGATCAAGCATCACAAGACCACGTTGATCTTTCACAATACGCGCGCCCAGGCCGAGATATTCTTTCACAATCTTTGGCTGGCCAATGATGACGGTCTGCCCATCGGTATCCATCACGGCAGTCTGGACCGACAACAGCGCGAGCGGGTCGAGGCGGCGATGGTTCGGGGGGACTTACGCGCCATCGTCTGCACCGGTTCGCTGGATCTGGGCATCGATTGGGGGGATGTCGATCTGGTGATCCAGATCGGCGCGCCAAAGAATGTCAAACGGCTGGTGCAAAGGATCGGACGGGCCAACCACCGCTATAACGCACCTTCCAAGGCGCTTTTGGTGCCTGCCAATCGCTTCGAAGTGGTCGAATGCGTCGCCGCGCTAGAGGCCGCCAAAGCCCATGAATTGGATGGGGAACCCCGCGGTCGCGGCCCGCGCGATGTTTTGTGCCAGCATATCCTGATTGCCGCCTGCGCCGGGGCGTTTAACGCAGATGATCTGTATGCCGAGATGACATCCGCCGGGCCTTACGCTCTACTGACGCGGGCCGAGTTTGACGCCTGCCTGAATTTCTGCGCCACCGGCGGCTATGCTCTGCAAGCCTATGATCGTTGGCAAAGGCTGCAACACCGCGCCGACGGGCAATGGCAGCTGCGCGACCCGCGCGCCGCATCGCGAATTCGTATGAACCTGGGCACTATTCAGGACACGGATACGCTCAAGGTTCGTCTGAAACGCAACCGGGGCGGCAAACCCTTGGGTGAGGTGGAAGAAGCGTTCGCTGCCTCGCTGACACCCGGCGACACTTTCCTGATCGGCGGGCAAATCGTGCGGTATGAGGGGCTGCGCGAGATGGTGGTCGAAGTCACGCGGCGTGCTGACCGAAAGCCAAAGATTGCGACCTTTTCGGGCACGAAATTCGCAACCTCAACGCAACTCAGCGACCGCATCCTGAACATGTTCGCCCAACAGGGCTGGCCACAGCTTCCCCCTCATACGTCTGAATGGCTGGATTTGCAGCGCCAGATGTCCCGCCTGCCCCAGCGTGATCGGCTGCTGATCGAGAGCTTTCCCAGCGACGGGCGTGAACATCTGTGCGTCTACGGATTCGCTGGGCGCAACGCGCAACAAACACTGGGCCTGCTGCTGACCAAACGGATGGAGGAAACCGGTTTGGCCCCGCTGGGGTTTGTCGCCACGGACTATGCCACGTTGATCTGGGGTCTGGACGCGGTTACCGATCCCCGCCCATTGCTTCAACCCGATGCCCTGCGCGACGGGCTTGACACCTGGCTGGCAGGCAACGCCGTTATGAAGCGCACGTTTCGTGCATCGGCCACCATTGCCGGTCTGATCGAACGCAACATGGCAGGGCAGCGCAAAAGCGGGCGGCAGGCTACGTTTTCGTCGGACATCCTGTATGACACCTTGCTGAAATACGATCCCGATCACCTATTGATGCAGATCACCCGCGAAGAAGCCATGCGCGGGCTTGTCGATTTCGGTCGGATCGAAACAATGCTGGCCCGAATTGGCGACAGAATTGATCTGGTGCGGCTCGAGCGTGTCTCGCCCCTGTCAGCGCCTCTGTTTCTGGAGGTTGGCAAAGTGCCGGTGAAAGGCAGTGCCGAAGAAAGGCTTCTGGCGGAGGAAAGCGCGCGTCTGCTGCAAGCGGCGGGGTTGGATCAGCTTTGATCTGCTTGCGCCGGGCTCTGAAACAGGCCAAGAACGTATCATGAACGAATTTGGGTTTCCCTTTGCAGGTCAGCGCCTGTGTGCTTTGCCTTCCGGTGCGCTTTGGTGGCCAGACGAAAACCTGCTGTGCGTGTCGGACCTGCATCTGGGCAAATCCGAGCGCGTGGCGCGGAGTGGTGGGCCTTCGCTTCCGCCTTATGACAGCCGCGAAACGCTGGACCGCCTGAAGGACGACCTGGGGCATACGAACGCCAAAACCGTTGTATGTCTGGGCGACAGCTTCGATGATCTTGAGGCTGCCCGGGCGCTGCCAAAATCAGAAATGCTAAGGATCGCGACCTTACAGTCCGGACGTCAGTGGATCTGGATTGAGGGGAACCACGATCCCGGTCCTATTGAGATGGGTGGAACCCATCTGTTCGAATGGCACCGTGGCCCGCTTGTTTTCCGTCATATCGCGCAGGATCCCGCGCGACGAGAAGTTTCCGGCCATTACCATCCAAAAGTCCGGATCAGGGTCAAGGGACGTCATATTTCACGCCCCGCCTTTCTGCTGAACGATCATCGCCTGATACTTCCGGCATATGGCACCTTTACCGGGGGGCTGCGCAGTTCGGATCATGTGCTGTCGGCACTCATGGGATCGCAGGCGATGGCGATTCTCACAGGTCCGCATCCGCATATGATGCCAATGCCACAATAGGTTCAAATCAGGCCGTCCTGTTCCAGCAACGGCTTGTATTTCCGGCTGACCGGAACCAGATCGCCATTGACCAGTTTCAGAAAGGTTTTGCTGCCTTCTCTTTCGACACTTGCAATGGATGCGTCGGTGACCCAATGCGAACGGTGCGAACAATGACCCGGGACAGGCTCCATCTCGGCGATTGCATCTGTGAAACGCGACCGAAGCGTGAAGGTGCCTTCTGAGGTGACAACATCCACGTTGTGATCCCGAACAGTCAGGCGATAGATCTGCCCGTTGAACCTGGGCGGCAAGCGTTTGACAAGGCGTGGTTTTTCAGGATCGGATTCAGTATTTGCCGAGGCCTTCAGGTCGTTACGCTGAACAAGCATCAAGCCAGTCGCGAACAAAGCGCCGTACACGACAACCCGTTCGGTATCTGGCACCATATTTCCACCAAGGATGTAAAGTGCCCAGGCTAGCATCCACAAAGAAGGCGTGAACAATGCTACGGTCAAGACAACATATGTCAGGTCCCGCGCCAGAAGGTTCAGAAGTGCAAAATTCTTCTGCATCAGCTTTCGGACCAGCCCGGTCACCGTCAGAGCAAGGAGCATTACACCGGCCCAGAATACAAGCCGCAGTCCAAATGAAAGGTCAGAGTCAAGAAAGGGTGGAAACGCATATGCAAGTAAAGGAAGAAAGGCCAAACCCGCTGCCACACGCTGCGGTGAAAATGCCTTCTGTATTATACTTATTTTAGACGTCATACCGCTTTTGTGCATGAATTAGCATAGCTCAACCCGAATGCCTCAGACACAATAGTGTCTTCACCTGTAACCAACTGGGAATACAGGGATATCATGAATTGTTCGGCTGTCAAACCCATTCAGGCTGCTTTGCCCATGCTCTCATGGGGCGGTCTGGGGGCGGTTTGGCAAGAACCTTGCCTGCCAAAAAAAAGGGGACCGGTTCGACGAATCCGCTCCGGCCCCCGTGTTTATCAGGCGGTCAGGCCTTCTGGTTCTGGGAGTTTATTTGCACGGCAGCAGGCGGTGAGGGTGTTGGCCAGCAGGCAGGCGATGGTCATGGGGCCGACGCCGCCGGGGACCGGGGTGATGGCGCCGGCGCGTTCGGCAGCGCTGGCATAGTCGACGTCGCCGACCAGCTTGGTCTTGCCATCCCGCTCGATGCGGTTGATGCCCACGTCGATCACGGTGGCGCCTTCCTTGATCCAGTCGCCAGGCACCATTTCGGGGCGGCCGACAGCGGCCACGACGATATCGGCGCGGCGGACCACATCCGGCAGATCTTTGGTGCGCGAATGCGCGATGGTCACGGTGCAGCTGTCCCCCAGCAGCAGCTGCGCCATCGGCTTGCCCACGATGTTCGAGCGACCGATGACAACCGCATCCATGCCCGACAGCGACCCGTGGTGATCGCGCAGCATCATCAGGCAGCCCAGCGGGGTGCAGGGCACCATCGATTTCTGACCGGTGCCCAAAAGGCCCACGTTCGAGATATGGAAACCGTCCACATCCTTGGCCGGATCGATCGAATTGATCACCAGATCCTCGTTCAGGTGCTTGGGCAGCGGCAACTGGACCAGAATGCCATGCACCGCCGGGTCGGTGTTCAGTTTGTCGATCAGCGCCAGCAGCTCTGCCTCCGAGGTCTCCGCATCCAGCTTGTGCTCATACGAGTTCATGCCGACTTCGACGGTCATCTTGCCCTTCGAGCGGACATAGACCTGGCTGGCCGGATCCTCGCCCACCAGAACCACGGCCAGGCCGGGGGTGATGCCGTTTTCCTCTTTCAGCTTTGCAACCTGATCGGCCACCTGCGCGCGCACTTTGGCGGCAAAGGCCTTCCCGTCGATAACCTGCGCTACCATCCTTTGGTCCCTTCTTTCAAAACCCAAACGGGCGCAGAACGCGCCCGGTCTTTACTCGGGGCCGAGCACACGTTCCTCACGTGCAATCGACCAGTCAATCAGAATGCGCCAGAGCGTTTCGGACAAATCGGGGTCCATCCCCGCCGCCTGCGAACTGGCGCGCACCTTTTGCACCACATCCTCGACCCGGTCCGGGATGCGGGCGGGCAGGCCCTCGCCCGGCTTCAGCTCAGACGCGCGGTCGATATAGCTTGCGCGCCTCACCAGCATCCCGATCAGCTGGCGGTCCAGCCTGTCGATCTGAACCCGCAGATCCCGCATCGAATGGCAGTCCTGCGGCGGTGTCAGAGTGGGCATCATCGTCTCCTCATGGCCCGGGGGTCCCGGACCACGAGATGTCTTATTCAGCGGCTTAGAACAAGCCCTCGATCTCACCTGCGTCATTGAGGCAGATGGTTTCCGCGGCCGGTTTGCGGGGCAGGCCCGGCATGGTCATGATCTCACCGCAGACAACCACGATAAAGCCCGCGCCCGCGCTCAGGCGGACTTCACGCACCGGCACCGAATGGCCGGTGGGCGCGCCCCGCAAGCTCGGGTCGGTCGAGAAGCTGTACTGGGTTTTCGCCATGCAGACCGGCAGGTTGCCATACCCCGCAGCTTCCCATTCTTTCAGCTGCGTGCGGATCTTGTTGTCGGCCAGAACCTCGTCGGCGCGGTAGATGCGCTTGGCGATGGTCTCGATCTTCTCAAATAGCGGCATCTCGTCGGGGTAGATCGGCGCGAAGTTCGCAGAACCCCCTTCGACGATTTCCACAACCTTGCGGGCCAGATCGGCAGACCCTTCCGAGCCCAGTTCCCAGTGGCGCGACAGAACCGCCTCGACCCCGTGAGAGGAACAATAATCCTTCACCGCCTGAACCTCGGCATCGGTGTCGGTGACAAAGTGGTTGATGGCGACAACAACCGGCACACCGAACGACTTCACGTTCTCGATATGGCGGCCCAGGTTGGCGCAGCCCGCCTTGACCGCATCGACATTCTCGGCGCCCAGATCGGCCTTGGCGACACCGCCATTCATCTTCATCGCCCGCACGGTAGCAACCAGAACCACGGCAGAGGGCGCAATGCCCGCCTTGCGACACTTGATGTTCATGAACTTCTCGGCACCCAGATCGGCGCCAAAGCCCGCCTCGGTCACCACATAGTCAGCCACTTTCAGCGCGGTCTTGGTGGCAATGACCGAGTTGCAGCCATGCGCGATGTTGGCGAACGGGCCGCCATGGACAAAGGCCGGGTTGTTTTCCAGCGTCTGCACCAGGTTCGGCTGCATCGCGTCTTTCAGCAGAACGGTCATCGCGCCTTCGGCCTTGATGTCGCGGCAGTAGACCGGGGTCTTGTCGCGGCGATAGGCCACTATGATGTCACCCAGACGCTTTTCCAGATCCTTCAGGTCGTTGGCCAGACACAGGATCGCCATGACCTCGGACGCCACGGTGATGTCAAAACCTGTTTCGCGCGGGAACCCGTTCGACACGCCGCCCAGGCTGGCAGTAATCTGGCGCAGGGCGCGGTCGTTCATGTCAACCACACGACGCCATGCGACCCGGCGGGTGTCGATCTCGCATTCATTGCCCCAGTAGATGTGGTTGTCGATCATCGCCGACAGCAGCGAATGGGCCGAGGTGATCGCGTGGAAATCGCCGGTGAAGTGCAGGTTCATCTCTTCCATCGGAACAACCTGCGCATAGCCGCCCCCCGCAGCGCCGCCCTTCATGCCGAAGTTCGGACCCAGCGAGGCCTCGCGGATACAGATCATCGCATTCTTGCCGATCCGGTTCAGACCGTCACCCAGACCAACCGTTGTGGTCGTCTTGCCTTCACCCGCAGGCGTCGGGTTGATCGCAGTCACCAGCACCAGCTTGCCGTCCTCACGACCCTGCACCGAGTTGATGAACTCCTGGCTCACCTTCGCCTTGTCATGCCCATACGGCAAAAGATCATCACTGGATATTCCAAGCTTCGCGCCGATCTCCTGGATCGGCTTCTTATTCGCTTCACGCGCAATTTCGATGTCGGATTTATAGCTCATTGGCCGGGGTCCTTGATTGAATACCGTGCAAAACCGACGTCTAACGTCGGCGCTACGCATTCCATACCCTTGTGTACAATCTGATTAGCCATGGATTCCGACATTCTGGCGTCGCGAAGCGTCGTCAGGTCACTTCATCGGTAACTAATCGGAAACCTGCATATTTTCAGGGCTCCAGGCAGGCTGGTCCGGAACAAAGAGCTTGAGGTGATCGCCCAGTTGAATGCGCCCGGGACGTTCGACCCAGCCCGTGACACCCCGGCGTCCGACGGCAGCAGGTTTAAACCCTGCACCATACCCCTGATGATCCGCTTCGATTTCGCGACCGGGCAATACGCAGGGTGCGTTTTCCATATCCACAGTGATCGTCAGCCCGTTGACCGCCTGAAGACGCGAGGACGGCGGAATGTGCGAGAAATCCGGAATACCTTTCAGCACTATGGATGCGCCCAGATAAGACGGGTCAAGCTGGTCCAGCCCCATGTTCTGCGCGATCTGCTGCAACTCTTCCAAGGACAGCACCGACAGTTGACGAACATTGCGGATTTCAGTGCCCTTGGGATAGAGATTCGAGACCCGAACACAGGACGCACGGTTCAGACCTTCGTGCCGTTCGCCTTTCACGCCCTCAAACCCAAGATCCAGCAACTCAACGGGCTTGGCACGAAGCGATCCGCCGGCAGGAACAAGGCCCAGCCAAAGAACTTCGGCTGCAAATTCGGTTTCCCGCAAAAACGGCATACGTGCTTCCCTTCCCATTGGTGCCTGCCAGCGCATAATGCCCAGTAACGCTCTGATGGAAAGATAAAAAAAACCCGGGGCAGAGCCCGGGTTCTTGCTGGTTATGCTGTCGGTTCAGGTTCCATCCCACCCTCAGGCGGTGATTTCTTCGCCTTGGTCTTGGGGATGGCTGTCACGCTGGGCGCACTGCCCTCGTCTGACTTGTCGTTCCGGTCATCACTGTCGCCGGGCGACTCCCCGTTCATGACGCGTTTGATTTCGTCACCTGTCAGTGTTTCGTATTCCAGCAAACCTTGGGCCAGACGCTCCCATTCCTCGTTCTGATCAGTCAGAATCTTGTGCGCCTGTTCATAGCCTTGCTGGATCAGGCGCTTTACCTCTTCTTCAATCAGTTCCTTGGTATGAGCCGATACCGAGAACCCGGCAGTATTGCCCTGGTATCCCTCATGCGCCTCGGCATAGTCGATATTGCCGACCTTGTCCGACATACCCCAGCGCATCACCATGGCGCGTGCCAGTTGGCTGGCCTGCATGATGTCCCCGGCAGGACCGTTCGACACGTGATCTTCGCCATACTTGATGACTTCGGCAGCTTTACCCGCCATGGTCATCGCCAGCTTTTGTTCGCACTCATCCCGGTGATAGTTCAGGCGATCCATTTCCGGCAGCGAAACCACCATACCCAGCGCACCCCCGCGAGGTATGATTGTCGCCTTGTAGACCGGATCGCACATCGGCAGTGACAGACCAACAACAGCATGACCTGCTTCGTGATAGGCTGTTTTTTCCTTCTGATCCTGCGTCAGCACCATCGAGCGGCGCTCGGCCCCCATCATCACCTTGTCCTTGGCGTTTTCAAAATCTTCCATGGTGACAAAGCGACGACCCACGCGCGCGGCCATCAACGCGGCCTCGTTCACGAGGTTGGCCAGATCCGCACCCGAGAAGCCGGGCGTACCGCGCGCGATGATGCGCAGATCGACATCGGGGCCCAGCGGCGTCTTGCGTGCGTGAACGCCCAGAATTTTCTCGCGGCCCTTGATGTCCGGGTTGCCGACTGTGACCTGACGGTCGAACCGGCCCGGTCGCAGCAGCGCAGGGTCCAGAACATCCTTGCGGTTTGTCGCTGCCAGAATGATTACACCTTCGTTGGCCTCAAACCCGTCCATTTCGACCAGCAACTGGTTGAGCGTTTGTTCCCGCTCGTCATTGCCGCCACCATACCCGGCGCCGCGATGACGACCCACAGCGTCAATTTCATCGATAAACACGATACAGGGCGCGTTCTTTTTCGCCTGCTCGAACATGTCACGCACGCGCGACGCACCCACACCAACGAACATTTCGACAAAATCCGAACCCGAGATGGTGAAGAACGGCACGCCCGCCTCACCCGCAATGGCACGGGCCAGAAGCGTCTTACCGGTACCCGGAGGGCCAACCAGCAGCGCGCCCTTGGGGATCTTGCCACCAAGGCGGCTGAACTTCTGCGGGTTTCGCAGGAATTCGACAATCTCTTCCAGCTCTTCCTTGGCCTCGTCGATACCGGCAACATCGTCAAAGGTCACGCGGCCATGCTTTTCGGTCAGCATCTTGGCCTTGGACTTGCCAAAGCCCATCGCGCCACCTTTGCCGCCGCCTTGCATCCGATTCATGAAATAGACCCAGACACCGATCAGCAGAAGGAAAGGCAGCAGCGTGATCAGGAACGACTGAAAGCCTGATTGCTGTTGTTTTACGGCCTGAACGGGGATGTTTTCTTCGATCAGAAGCTTGGTCACTTCGGCGTCGCCGGGTTTGATCGTGACATAGCTGGCACCGCTTTGCAGGGTATAGCGAATCTGTTCACCATCCAGGGTCACGTTCTTGACTTCACCGCTTTGGACGGCACCGACAAAGTCGGAATAGGTTTTCTCGTTGCTCTGAAGCGTTCCGCCCGGTCCACTGAACAGATTGAACAGTGCAAGGATGAGCAGGAACAAAACGACCCAAAACGCGATATTGCGAGCGTTGCCCAAGGAAATTCTCCTAAAAGTTCCGGCAGGTGAGACGCTGCCAAGTTACCTCTTAAAATAGAGAGGATTGTCGTATGTTCAATGCGATAAAAAAGATGCGTGGAACTCGGGCCAATCTGACGCAAGCCTGGCATGCCAGCCATTCGCGAGACCCGCAAGCGGGGCGGCCAGCACCCTGTCCGCAATCCAAACCGCAGGCGTCGCCGTCAACGCTATTCTGGGACGCCCGGTTGCACGCCACTCGGGCACCTGTTGCAACCCCTCACCGCCCAAAGCGCGGATTTCTGCGCCCATTATTGCCGGTCCGCTGAGCCGCCATTTGCCATCCCACACAGCACCGAGCGCCGCGATCTGAGATTTCACGGCATTAAATTCCCTGCAAATCCAAACACTCCCGCCTTGTGGAACAATCAGACAACCGCCCACTGACCCCGATTGCCCATTCGCAACTGCATCCATTGCCTGATCCACTGCCGCCTGACGCGGGGGATAACCCGACCCGGCAATCCACGAGAGGATTCCCAGCAGCACACGACGCCGAATCTCAAGGGGCAACGCGGCAAATCCGGCCCGATTCACCCTCACGTCACTTTGATCCACCTGCGCCACGGACCCTGCGGATTCTTGCGTACAGAGGCCAAGTGCCGTGTGTGCCTGCGCCAGATTATCCGCCACGCGGGACAATGAAAGCGCATCAATTCCCAAAGGTTCCAGCCCACCCAAAGCTTCGCGCGCCTTGATCCGATCGAAACGGGCATCCTGATTCGAAGGATCGTCCACCCATGCTACGCCAGCCTCAGTCAGATAGGAGCGCAGCTGTTCACGGGTAATCCCCAGCATCGGACGCAGCAACGTCAGACCCCGCTGTTTCCGAATAGCCGACATGCCGGACAGGCCCGTGACCCCGGATGATCGGCCCAACCTCATCAGCAGTGTTTCCGCCTGATCATCTGCGGTGTGGCCCAGCGCAATGGCATCGATTCTGCGGCCCTTCGCCCATTCGGATAACAAATCATATCGCGCCTGACGTGCCCGGTCCTGCAAGTTGCCGGTACCGTCCCATCCCGACCAACGCAGCGTATCATGAGACATCCCCAACGCAGCCGCCTGCCGAAATACCGTTTCGGCCTCGCACGCGGATTCGGGTCGCAAACCGTGGTCGACCGTGGCAACGAAAAGAGTGATGGCCTCATCTTGCGCCACCTGATGCAAAAGATGCATCAAGGCGACGGAATCCCCGCCTCCCGAAACTGCAATCCCCAACTTGCGCGGAAGTGTTTCCGGTAGCCGGGCGCGCAGGCCTGCAAGTAGTTTGCCGGAGTGATGGTTCAAGTACATCCCAACGCGGTCATCTCCTGCGTGGCGCTCGAAAACTCTGGCGCAGAAGGAAAGCGTACTCCGACCTCATTAAGCGTGATGCAGGCCTGATCGGTCTGTCCCAAACGGCCAAGCGCCGCGCCCAGTTCGTACAGCGCCTCGGGTGCAAACGCGCCCTCGGAATCACCCGTGAAGCTGGCCAGAAATGCCCGGGCCGCTTCGCGTGTGTCGCCAATCCCTTCTAGGGCATGACCGCGTTTCAGGTTGGCTTCGGGCGCCAGCGGACTGCCGGGATAGCTTGTTTCAAACTGCGCAAACAACGTGGCAGCAGTCTGGAAATCGCCATCGGCCAACGCTTGCGAGGCAGCATCAAAATCAGCACGCTCACCTATGGCAAGTTCACCATTATCGGTCGCCGTTGGCGTTTCGATACTTGTTGGTCCGGTTATCGCAGTGGCCGTGTCACCGCCCAATGTCGAGGTCTCACCCAACGTCGACAAATCGCCGCCTTCCAGTTCAACCAGCCGGAACTCAAGGTCACCGATACGGTTGGTGCCGTCGGTGACAATGTTCTGCACCCGCTGGTTCAATTGCTCGGTCTGGCGGGTCAGGCGCTGCAATTCGGCCTCGATGGCATCCACCCGTTCAAGGACCGAACTGCCGGACAGGTTTGGTGCGGGTGAACCCGTAGTGGAAAACTCGCGTTTCAAACGCTGAATTTCCACATGTAGCACCGTCAGTTCCTGACGGATGTCCGCAAGGGTCTGTTGATCCTGTGCCTGTGCTACACCAGCCGTCGCCACAACCGCCGCCAAAACCCATCCTGCAATGCGCATCATCTTACCCCAGAGTTGACCCGGTCAGAACCGTTACCGCACGGCGGTTCTTGGAATAACATTCCTCGGTGCTGCAAATCTCGATCGGGCGTTCCTTGCCATAGCTCACGGTGTTCAGGCGGCTGCCCGCAACGCCGCGCGAAATCAGGTACTCACGCGCAGCGTTCGCCCGGCGTGCGCCCAGCGCAAGGTTGTATTCCCGCGTGCCCTGCTCATCCGCGTGGCCTTCGATCGTTGCGACAAAATCCGGATTGGCCAGCAGCCAGTCCGCCTGCCCTTGCAGCACTGTTTGCGCCTCGGGCGACAGGGTTGACTGGTCAACGGCAAACAGGACACGGTCCCCGACTGTTTGCTGGAAATACGCGGGCGAGCGCGGATCACTCGGTGATCCGGGGACAATGGATCCAATGCCTCCGCTACCACCACCGCCACCCAAGGCTGAGGGGTCATTGTTTGTGCAGGCGGCGACCACACTCAGCGCGCCCAGCGCCAGAACTTTGCTCAATACGTTCATTTCAGGTGCCTCGTGTTATGTTTATTGCCGCCTGTCTACCACAGGGACGATTTGTTGTGAACTTTGCTGCGATCAATTCTGCAATGGGCCCCAGGACGGATCACTGCCGCCGTCCGGTGTACGTACCGGGCGCAGGTTCCTGCCCGAGATATCCACCGAGTAAAGCGATGCCTTACCACTGGCCCCCTGCGTTTCGCGGGTGAACATGATGACCCGGCCATTGGGCGACCAGGTGGGGCCTTCATCCAGGAAAGAGGCTGTCAGCAAACGTTCTTCTGACCCGTCGATGCGCATCACGCCGATATGGAACCGGCCCTGGTTCTGCTTGGTAAAGGCGATCAGGTCGCCGCGCGGTGACCAGACCGGGGTACCATAGCGGCCTGCGCCAAAGCTGATCCGCGTGGCTTCGCCCCCGTTTGCTGCCATCACGTACAATTGCGGCGTGCCGGAGCGGTCGCTTTCAAAGACGATCCGGCTGCCATCGGGTGAATAGCTTGGGGCAGTTTCAATTGCGGGCGTGTTGGTCAGGCGCGTGCTTTGACCCGAAACGATATCCATCTTCCACAGATCGGTATTGCCGCCCTGAATCAGCGAATAGACAATCGACCGGCCATCCGGCGAGAACCGAGGCGAAAAGCTCATC
Source organism: Ruegeria sp. AI2 (assembly GCF_056541275.1). Lineage (NCBI taxonomy): Bacteria > Pseudomonadati > Pseudomonadota > Alphaproteobacteria > Rhodobacterales > Roseobacteraceae > Ruegeria > Ruegeria sp. AI2. Next base: position 134,244 of record NZ_JBQFYB010000003.1, on the reverse strand, counting down.
GTCCCGTCCTGCGTCTTCAGTTCCCGTGGTTTCGGGCGCCCGACTTCAGTCACGTAAATGCGCGGGCTGCCGCTTTCATAACTGGTATAAAGCAGCCGGTCACCGGTGGGTGAGAACCGGGGCGCCAGAACGATTGCGGCGCTGTCGGTCATGTACTGCACATTCGCGCCATCGTAATCCATGATCGCCAAACGCTTCAGGCGCTGGTCCTTCGGCCCGCTTTCCGAAACAAAGGCAACGCGGCTGTCAAAATAACCGCCTTCACCTGTGATCCGGCTATAGACCTGATCGGCCACCTTGTGCGCCATGCGCCGCCACCCGTCTGTGGTACCTGCCAGTTGAAGGCCATTGCCCAGTTCCTGGCCCGAAAACACATCCCACACCCGAAACCGGACCGTCAGTTTCTGACCGGACACATTGACAGCGCCCGTGACCAGCGCGTCAGCATTGATCGCCTTCCAATCCGCAAACTGAACCGGAGCTTCGAAGCTGCTGACCCGGCTGATGAACGCATCCGAGGAGATTTCGCGGAACAACCCGGTCCCGGTCAGGTCAGCCGCCACCACGCGCGATATATCCTGCGCGAATTGAGCTGCAGCCGGGCCGTCCGGCACAAAATTCGGAACGGCAAAGGGCAAGGGTTCGATAATCCCCTCATCCAGTTCCAGGCGCAAAGGCCCGTTCTGTGCATAAACCGGCGCAGACATCAGTGTCAGGCCGACAAAGAGGCTGGTCAGAAGCTTCATCATTTGATCCGCATCCTCTCGGGGTTAAATGTAATCTCAACATCCTGCCAATGTTCGTATTTGTCAGCAGGCAAATCATATCCTTTGGTCCCGCAGCGCAAAATAGCGCGTCGCGCAGCCTCGTAGGCCTGTTTAACGGCTCCCGCCGAGCCACCAGAGCTGTCCAGCATCCGAACACTGCCACCGACGACCGTACCATCACGGTTCAGTGAAAACGCAACAACAACCACAGTGTTCAGCGCATCCGTGGACAAGGAACCCACATTCCAACATCCAGAGACAGCCAGTCGCATCGCGTCTTTCTCTCCGCTGGTCAGCGGTGGGCCAGAAGGTTCGGACCCGCTGCCCAAGGCTTCGGCCAGGGCGTCGTTGATTGCCGTTTCATCGGTTTGTTTCTCAGGTTCCGGGGTCGCCTCAGGCGTTTTGACCACAGCGGGTTCCGGCGGCGGGCTTGGCCGGTTTGGGCGCACGCGCGGCCGCGGAGATGTCAGGGGCGACTGTTCTTTGGCTTCCTCGGCCTCGGTCACAATCTCCGGGGCTGCCTCTTGTGGCGCGGTCTGATCCTGCTGTTCCTGTTGAACCTCTGCGCCTTCATCCAGGGATACCGGAGGCGTTTCAAAATCATCAGGCTTTGCCTCGGGCGGTGGCGGAGCTATTGCCTCGGGCGCGACGCGGTCTGATGGGCGCGGCTGTGCCTCCGGACCGGGCGGCGCAGGCTGTGCAACAGGTTCAACCTGAGGTTCCGTCAGAACCGGAGGCTCGTCAGGCACCTCGGGTTCTGGCGGCGCTTCCACGATGATGGGCTCTGGCTCTGGTTCCGGTTCAGCCGGTGCAACAGGTTCAGGGCGGGGCTGTTCGTCACTCTCGGGTTCCGGGGGCTTGGTCACAGCCTCCGGCTCGGGCGGTTGCTGCAACGCGGTCGGCACTTCGGGGAGTTCCGGCGCATCCCGCTGGGCCGTCATGGCCGCGAATTGTTCAGCCGTGATCACAGAGACATCCTGCACAGCCATCGGCAACGGTTCGGACCGGAAGGTGCCGCCGAACATCGCCCATCCGATCAGGCTGACATGCGCAATCGCTGAAATCTTGGTGCCGGTATCCACCGTGCGACCTCACTCTCCACCTTCATCCAGCGTCGGCCCGCCGGTATCGGTCACAAGGCCAACGTTGGAAAACCCGCCCGCGTTCAGCGCACCCATGACCTGCATCACCTGTGCGTAAGGGATTGCGCCATCGGCCCGCAGGAAAACCCGGTCACTGCTCCGCTCTGCCGCAATGGCACGCAGCTTGCCAATCAATTCTTCGCGCAACACGTCGGTGGTCTGGATCTGCACGCGGCCGTCTGCGGTCAGGGTCACGGTCAAAGGCTCTTCATTGTCGCCGGGCAGCGCACTGGCTGCGGTCTTGGGCAGATCGACCGGAACACCGACCGTCAGCAATGGCGCGGCCACCATGAAGATGATCAGCAACACCAGCATGACATCCACGAATGGCGTCACATTGATCTCGGCCATCGGCTGCGCGCGACCGCGACGCCGACCACGCCTGCGCCCATTGCCGTTCGAAGATTGCTGGATCGCAGCGCCCATCGTCAGCTGTCCAACTGGCGCGACAGAATGGTTGCGAATTCATCCGCAAAGGCTTCATAGCCGCCAACGATCCGGTCACTATCGGCGCTGAGTTTGTTATAGAAAATCACCGCCGGGATCGCCGCCAAAAGGCCCAACCCTGTCGCCATCAACGCCTCGGCAATACCGGGGGCCACAACGGCAAGGTTGGTGTTTTGCTGTTCGGCAATCTCGATGAATGCATTCATGATGCCCCAAACTGTGCCAAACAGCCCGATAAACGGAGCCGTGGAGCCGACAGTTGCCAGAATGGGAAGACCTTTTTGCAGGGTTTCCGCCTCTTTCGCGATGGCGACATCCATCGACCGGTCGATCCGCGCGGTTGCCCCGGCAATCAGCCCGCCGTCATTTCGATGCGACCTGCGCCATTCGATCATGCCTGACGCAAAGATCTTTTCCGAGCTGCCATCCGGCTGCGTCCCGATCTGCTCGAACAACTCATCCAACGGGTTGCCCGACCAGAAGCTTTCATCAAAAACCTGCGCCTCGCGTCGGGCCGCGCGATAGTTGATCAGCTTCTGAATGATGATCCCCCAGGACCAGATGGATGCGCCGGTAAGTACCAGCATCACCAGTTTGACGATAAAGGTCGCACGGGCAAACAGCCCCCACATGGAGAAGTCGATCTCCTGCGCCAGCGCCAGCGTTTCAGCTTCCATGAACCTGCTCTTTGTTTTGCCTGATGGCCGTTCGTTTGGCCTTATTTTGCCAAACGCTATCTCAGTTGGACATGAAAAGCCAACAGAACCACCCATGGTCCGCAAATTGTTACATCAATGCGCGAATCTCTGCCGGCAATCGGATCGGTTTGCCCGCTTTATTGATGCAAACGGCCGTGACAGATGCACGAAATATTTCGGTCTCACCGCGGCGAACAAGCTGCGCCATGGTCAGACGCACGCCCGAGATTTCGGTGACCTCGGTTTCAACGATCAATTCATCATCAAACCTTGCAGGCGCCAGATACTCGGCCTCGACCCGCCGCACGACCCAAACAATGCCCTCCTCCCGCATGGCGTTTTGGTCATTGCCCAGATTACGCACCCAGTCCGAGCGCGCGCGCTCGATATAGCGCAGGTAGTTCGCGTGATAGACAACCCCACCCATGTCGGTGTCTTCATAATACACGCGGATGGGGTAGGTGTGTTTCATTGCAACGCCTCCAGTCGGGCAAACAGCCTTAACGCATGCGAGGCATCCTGTGCCGCCCGTGGCAAAACCGGATCATAGGCCGCCCGGATCAAGGACGCGATGTCGGGACGCAGGATCGTGGCCTCACCTGCGATTGCCAGTGGAGATTGATTGCGAAATGCAGTGTCCGACCAGAGCAAGATGGTCTGCACGACCTGATTGAGCGCAAGGGTTTCCGCCGGAACCTTGGACAATTCCTTGTCCATGCGCAGAAACACAAACGCCGCGCGGATCGCGCCATCTTCTTCGAACCGGAAAACGCGGTACTGGTTTGCATCTGCCGCGACCAGCCGCGCAACCAAAGGTTCCAGATCCGGGATCAAGCGATCAAGGTCCGGTACCTCCAGCAGCTCTTGCCAGCCCCGGAAGAAGAAAACCATGCAATTCGCGCCAAGCTCAGGGTCCGTCTCGGCCATTTGGTGACCGGCCAGCGTGACAACGGCTTCGAAAGCCCCCTTTACGGTGGCCAGCGTCTCGTCTTCGACGCCGAAAACGATCGGAACAATAGGCCGCCCCCAGCGCGCAAACAGAAACTCGCCGCTTTCGCGTGTGAACAGCGCTTCAATTTCTTCCGGAGTCACCGCCAGCCCTTCATCTTTTCAAAAATACTCTCGCCGAAAGGCATAAAATCTAAGCGCGCTGGCTTCAACCGAACAGATCGCTTTGCCGCTTGGGCGCGGCCATCCCAAGATGCGTCCACGCCTTCTGCGCCAACATCCGCCCACGCGGAGTACGTTGGATCAGCCCCTGTTGCAGCAAATAGGGCTCAATCACTTCCTCAAGCGAGTCGCGGCTTTCGGACAGCGCGGCAGACAGGGTTTCAATCCCCACCGGGCCACCTGCATAGTTTTCGGCAATCAGCTTCAGATACCGCCGGTCCGCACCATCAAGGCCCAAATTATCGACGCCAAGACGGGTCAAGGCACCATCGGCAAGGTCCCGTGTGATCCGCCCGTCCCCTTCGACAATCGCGAAATCCACAACACGCCTCAGCAATCGCCCGGCGATACGTGGCGTTCCGCGCGACCGGCGCGCGATTTCGCGCGCACCATCGTTATCCGCGGGCGCGCCCAGTTTCCGCGCGTTCCGGGTTACAATTTCGTGCAATTCATCAACCGTGTAGAACTGAAGCCGGGTCGGGATACCAAACCGGTCACGCAAGGGCGTTGTCAGCAGGCCCATCCGCGTGGTGGCCCCCACCAGTGTGAATGGCTGCAACTCGATCCTTACAGTGCGCGCAGCAGGGCCTTCGCCGATAACAAGATCCAGCTCGAAATCTTCCATCGCCGGGTACAGCACTTCTTCCACCGCCGGGTTGAGCCTGTGAATCTCGTCGATGAACAACACGTCCCGCGATTCAAGATTGGTCAGGATCGCCGCCAGATCCCCCGCCTTGGCCAGAACCGGGCCAGAGGTCATGCGAAAGTTCACCCCCAGTTCACGCGCCATGATCTGTGCGAGGGTCGTCTTACCCAACCCCGGAGGTCCGTGAAACAAGGTGTGGTCCATCGCCTCGCCGCGTTGCCGGGCGGATTGAATAAAGATGCGCAAGTTGGCACGCGCCTCAGCCTGACCAATGAATTCATCCAGCCCCTGAGGACGCAAAGCGCGGTCATTGTCTTCCGGCAGGGGCTCCGGGCGCAGGGTGGGATCAGCGTCAACCATTCACTTACCCTTTCGGAGCCAGCAGCCTGAGGGCCGCGCGGATCAGATCAGCCTCGTCCGCATCCGGCTGGCTTGCAGCCGCTTCAGCCACGGCACCTGCCGCCTCGGATGGCCCATATCCTAGGTTAGCCAGCGCCGACAACGCCCCGGCAGACGCGGCCGCGGCACCCGATGGCGGTTTCGATACTCGTCTCGGCGCGGGTGTAGAATCATTCGGCTCAACGACCTCAAGTTCCGGCCCGTCCATCGCCTGAGCAATCGTGCCGCCCATGGCCATCACTCCGGGTGCCTTGTCCTTGAGGTCCAACACGATCCGCTGGGCGGTTTTTGGCCCGACGCCCTTGGCCGCCTTGACCGCACCCCAGTCCCCCAGGGCAATTGCGCGGCTGACACCGTCGGGCCCCAATGCACTCAGGATCGCCAGCGACACCTTCGCGCCGACCCCCTGAACCGAGCACAGCAGGCGATGCCACTCTTTCTCGACAAGCGACAGAAACCCGTAAAGCTGCATAAGGTCTTCGCGGACGACCATGTCAGTGTAGACCGAGACCGCCTCGCCCGCCCCCGGCAATGCCGCCAAGGTTCGGTCGGAACAATAGACAAGATAGCCGACGCCCCGAACATCGATCAGCACATGATCCACCGCGCGGTAATCCAGCCGCCCTGTCAGTTTGCCGATCATGCCCGCACCTCTTTCACACGCGCCTGTTGCGTTTTCCCGTAATAGGCATGGCAGATCGCAATCGCCAGTGCATCCGCCGCGTCGGCCCCTTTCGGCAAACAGCCCGGCAATTGCAGTTTGACCATATGCAAAACCTGCTCTTTCTCGGCATGACCCACACCCACCACGGTCTTTTTCACTCGGTTGGGGGCATATTCGCCCACCGGCAGACCGGCCTGTGCCAGCGTCAGCAAAGCCACGCCACGCGCCTGCCCCAATTTGAGGGTTCCGGCCCCATCCTTGTTCACGAATGTCTGTTCGATGGCAGCCTGGTCGGGTCTGTGATCCGCAATCACTTCGACAATCTGATTGTGCAGCGACAGCAGCCGCTCGCCCAGATCGTCCCCATCCGATTTGCACAATCCATTGGCCACATGGCTTAGGCGGCTGCCATTTGATTCGATGACGCCCCATCCCAGGGTTCTAAGCCCCGGATCGATGCCCAGAATTCGCATATTTTGCCTCGGCCTGCTCGGGTTGTGTGATCTTTTTTCAACGCCTAGCACGAAGCGTGAACATTTTCCAAGCGAATTGACCCCAGGGCTGAAAACGACACGCGTGTCACAGGCGCGACTTCGGGCGCGTTTTGCGACCCAGTGAAGTCTGAATTCGACACTTTCCCAAAGGCTTTTTCACCAATTGTTAAAGGGGATTACAGCTTCGTGAAGCCTTGCAGAAAACGCATAGGACACATGCAAAAACTGAACTTGTGCGAACGAAATGACAGCACTAGATGCCCCGCAGATCGCAGAAATGCAACGTGAACACTAACCAGAAGGAAACAGGATATGGCTGCACTGGACACAACCCGCGTCGCTACCACTGGCTCGTTCGGCCTTGTTGGCCGTATCGGCGCATTTTTCGTATCGGCCGTTAACGCCGCAGTTGAATGGAATGACGCCCGCGTAACCCGCAACGCGCTGACCGGTCTGACCGACCGCGAACTGGACGATATCGGCCTGTGCCGTGGTGACATCGACGCCATTGCCGAAGGTCGCCGCTAAGAACCGGCCACTACGCTTATTTGCCCCTTCCTCCTCCCTTGAGGGGCACACAAAAACACCGCGCACCATAAGGGTACGCGGTGTTTTCTTAATCCGAGGGAGCGGATTAGTAGAAAACTTTGTTCAGCTGAGCGGCGAGGGCTTGCGACACAGGGTCGATTTGCATCACCCAGGCACCGGCTTTTTCGACTGGCGTACCTTCGTTCAGGCTGTCGATCCGATATTGATAGCCGGTCGGGCCAAGGTGGGATAACAAAAACGCTTTGAATGCGAAGAAACCCACAAGCGTAAGCAGCAGTACCTTTGCTGGCACCGCCGAACTCACCCGCTGCGGCCTCATCACCACCAGGCCATCCTTGCGCATCGTCGCGCGATAGCCACGGCTCATCTTTTGGTGTTTCTTGTTCAGGCGACTTACGCGCTGATTGAACTCCAGTTGTTTACCCGTCATGGCAGCCTCCAAAAACCGCCCCCCTCGACTTCATTCAGAAAACGGTAAAAAGAGATTGCGACAAAAACGTGGCAAAAACCTATAAAACTCCTGCAAATGGCCTAATTCGCGCCCTGTTTGGTTAAAATTAGGGTCGTCCACTCACCAATCTCGGCCCTATAGGTCTGATTGAACCCGTTTTGTGAATAAACGGAAACCACGTCATCGGCCTGTTCGTTAAGGATTCCCGACAGGATCGCGTGCCCACCTGGGCGGAGATTCGCTGCCATTTCGGGTGATAAAGCTACCAAAGGCCCTTTGAGGATATTGGCAAAAATCAGATCGTAGGGTGCGTGCGCCTTGAGGTCGGGATGATCGAAACCTGCGGCTTCAACACACTGAACCGCGCCGGACATACCGTTTGCCTTCAGGTTGGCTTCGGCCACTTCAACGGCCACCTCGTCGATATCGCTGGCAATGAAATCGCCATCCCATACCCGGGCTGCCGCCATGGCCAGAACGGCCGTGCCGCAACCGATATCCGCTACTTTCGAGGCACTGAACCCTTCATCCAACAACCGGTCCAGAGCTTTCAAACATCCCAGCGTGGTACCGTGATGTCCGGTACCAAAGGCCATTGCCGCCTCGATCAGCAGTGGAATGCGACCGTCGGGCAGCTTGTCGGCATCGTGGCTGCCATAGACAAAAAAGCGGCCCGCCTCAACCGGGGCAAGCTCTCGCCGCACATGGGCCACCCAATCGGTTTCAGGCACTTCCGACACAACAAAAGGTTTGGCTTCAAAAGCAACTGCCAGAACGGCCAATGCGGTCTCGTCAGGGGCTTCGGTAAAGTACCCGCCCACTTCCCACAGGCCCGAACCGTCTTCGACCTCGAACACACCGACGCCGGTTGGTTCGGGCTCCAGCCGCTCCATCGCTTCGCCCAGACCTTCGGCGGCTTTCTTACCTGTCAGCGTGGTCAGCGCAGTGAATGTGGGCATCCGGAACTCCTGTGTCAGTTGGCACTGCGCGTAGGACGGTGCGCCGCCAACGTCAAGCTTTGCGGCCTATTCCGCCGGGGCTGGCGCGTATTTGCTCAGGACGGTCTCATTGCCCGGTTCCGGGTGGCGCGGAACCAGCAGGGACAACAGCAGAGAAACGACCGCCATCGCCGCCGCAAGGCCAAACACGGCACCTGGCGACACGACCCAGAGCAAACCCAGCAACGCGGGCAAGAAAACCGCGGCGATATGGTTGATCGTGAACGCGACTGCGGCAGTTGGCGCAATATCCGCCGGATCGGCGATTTTCTGAAAATAGGTTTTCAGTGCAAGCGCCAGCGCGAACAGCACATGGTCGATGACATAGAGTGTCGCCGCCAACAGCACGCCCCAGCCAAACCAGTAGATCCCACCATAGGCTGCGAACACGATTGCCAGACCGGTATATTCAAAGATTAACGTACGCCGTTCGCCAAACCTGGCCACCGCTTTACCCAGCAACGGAGCAACCATCATGTTGATCATCAGGTTGATCAGATACAGGCTGGTCAGCTCATGCACTTCAAAGCCGAACTTCTCAACCATCATGAACCCGGCAAAGACGACAAAAATCTGTCGCCGCGCACCCGCCATGAATTGCAGAGCGTAATACAGCCAGTATCGACGGCGCAGGATCAGTTTCTTGGTTTGCGGCGTGGGGGCATCGAATTGCGGGAAGGCGAACAGGCAAAACAGGGCCAGCAAAGCTGTTGCACCGCCAGCGGCCATGAATACAAAGTTGTAGGACAGATCGAACCGCTCCCAGGTCAGAACGATCAGCCCGTACACCACCATCGTTGCTGCCGAGCCCATAGCGACCAGCCACCCCAATACCTGCGGTGCGCGATCCTTGGGAAGCCATTGCAGCTGAAGCGACTGGTTCACAGTCTCATAGTAGTGAAACCCGATTGAACTGAACAAGGTCACGAACAACAATCCGCCAAGGCTTGGGAACCAGGCCGTCAAAGCCGTTGCGACCCCAAGCATCATCAGCGAGATCATGGCCAGCACCTGCTCGCGAATGAAAATGATGACGGCAATCACGCCGACCGCCAGAAAGCCCGGAATCTCGCGCACAGTGTGCAGCAGGCCGATATCGGCCCCATCGAAATTCGCTGCCTCAATGACGAAGTTGTTCAACAGCGCGCTCCACGCGTTGAACGCGATGGGCATGGTCAAGGCCATCACGAACAGAAGCGTGACAGGACGACGCCAGAACGGAAGGCTCTGCGCCTCGGCAAGGGGCATGGGTTTCAGCATGAGAATCCTCTACGCCCATTTCCCGACTTTGGCGAGGGGGAAGCGACCAGCGCACAATGGCCCTGCGTTAATGCAATAGTCAGTAAAAGCTTTGTGGATCGATATCGACGGTCAGGCGGATGTCGCCCTTCAGACGCAGCGGGGCGATCCAACGAGCGATGGCGTCCTGGATTGGTGCGCCCTTGGGGGCCTTGACCAACAGGCGGACACGGTGACGTCCGCGAATACGGGCAATCGGCGCTGGGGCGGGGCCAAACACCTGCGCGCCAATCTGGCGCAATGGGCTGTCGTTGCGCGCCATGGCGTTGCCAATGTCAAAGACCGGTCCGACCTCGGGGCCCGACAACACGATCCCCGCCATACGTCCATAAGGCGGCACACCGGCCGCTTGCCGACCGGCGGCCTCGGCCTTCCAAAAGCCCTCTTCGTCACCCGACAGAATCGCCCGGATCACCGGGTGTTCCGGCTGGAAAGTCTGTAACAGCGCCTGCCCCGGTTTTTCAGCCCGACCAGCACGCCCTGCAACCTGTCGCATCAGCTGAAATGTTCGTTCAGCGGCCCTCAGGTCTGCGCCATGCAGACTGAGATCCGCATCGATCACCCCCACCAATGTCAGCTTGGGAAAGTTGTGCCCCTTGGCCACCAATTGCGTTCCGATGACGATATCTGCGTCCCCTGCCGCAATCTCTTCGATCTTGGCCTTTAGTGCCCGGGCTGAGCCGAACAGATCGGAACTCAACATGGCAATCCTGGCCTCGGGGAAGGTTGCTTCGGCCTCTTCGGCTAAACGCTCAATGCCCGGCCCCACCGGGGCCAGCTTGCCCTCGACCCCGCAGGAAGGGCATATCTCGGGCATCGGCTTGGTCTCACCGCATTGGTGGCACATCAGGCGCTTCAGGAACCTGTGTTCCACCATGCGCGCGTCGCAATGATCACAGGCGATCTGTTCCCCGCAGGCACGGCACAGGGTTACCGGAGCATATCCACGGCGGTTGATGAACAAAAGCGACTGTTCGCCTTTCTCGATCCGCTGCTGCACCGCTTGTCGCAAAGCCGGAGATATCCACGTTCCGGGCTGCATCTGTTCGGCCCGCATGTCGATGGGCTTCATCTCGGGCAACACCGCCGCGCCGAAACGCGAAGTCAGGTCGATCCGATCATATTTACCTGCCTCAGCATTCGCCCAGCTTTCCAGCGAGGGGGTTGCGCTGGCCAGAATCACCCGCGCGCCGCAGATGGCCGACCGCAGGACCGCCATGTCTCGCGCGCTGTAATGCACCCCGTCTTCCTGTTTGTACGAGGTGTCGTGTTCCTCATCCACCACGACAAGCCCCAGATCGCGAAATGGCAGAAACAGGGCTGACCGCGCGCCAACAACCAGTTGAGCTTCCCCCTGCCCGACCATCCGCCAGACCCGCCTGCGTTCAGTCATGGTTGCGCCCGAATGCCACTCGGCAGGGCGCGCGCCAAACCGCGCCTCAACCCGCGTCAGGAACTCTGCGGTCAGCGCAATTTCCGGCAAAAGGACAAGCGCCTGCCGCCCCATGCGCAGCGCTTCGGCCACGGCCTCCAGATAGACTTCGGTCTTGCCGGAACCCGTCACGCCTTTCAGCAGCGTTGTGCCGTAATTCCCCGTCCGTTGCCCGGCCCGAAGCTGCGCAACCGCACTTGCCTGATCTTCGGTCAGGTCCTTTCCCGGCAAATCGGGATCAAGATGCGGATACGGCAGGTCGCGCGGGCTGTCTTCTTCACGAACCGCGCCTTGCTTGACCAAGCCTTTGACAACGGACGAAGTTACCCCGGCCTGTTCTGCCAGTTCCTTTAACGTAAATGCCAACCCGCCATAGTCGCGCAACACGTCAAGTACACGAGTTCTGGCGTCGGTCATCCGGTCTGGCAAGGTGGTTCCCAAACGATAGATCTTGCGCATGGACGGTGGGTCACCCAGCCCCGGCGCGCGGGTCGCCAGTCGCAACATCGCGGGCATCGGCGTCAGGGTGTAGTCGGCAACCTTGCCGAGGAATGCCCGCATTTCCTCGCGCATGGGCGCAACGTCCAGCACACGGATCACCGACCGCGCCTTGTTCAGATCGAATCCGCCCTGCCCCGGCCCCCAGACAACCCCCAACACCTTGCGCGGACCAAGTGGCACCTCGACAAACGCACCCAGAAAGCATCCTCCTTCCGGCGCTTTGTAATCCAACGTCCGGTCCAGCGGTTGCGTTGTCAGCACCGCAATCAGCTCTCCCTCGTCGAAAAATCCGTTAGCGCTCACAGCATATCCTTTGCAGGGGGTTCCAGCATGGCTCTCTTTGAGGTAAAGCCATCCGCGACCAAGGCCAACCCATCAAAGGACTGCCCTCATGAAATTCTTCGTAGACACTGCCGAGATCGACGCCATTGCTGAACTGAACGATCTGGGCATGGTGGACGGCGTGACCACCAACCCCTCGCTGATCCTGAAATCGGGCCGCGACATTCTGGAAGTAACAAAGGAGATCTGCGATCTGGTCGACGGTCCCGTTTCCGCCGAAGTTGTCGCCACCGAAGCTGACGACATGATCGCCGAGGGCCGCAAGCTGGCCAAGATTGCCCCTAATATCGCAGTGAAGGTTCCGCTGACATGGGCCGGTCTGAAAACCTGCAAGACGCTCAGCGACGAAGGACAGATGGTCAACGTCACCCTGTGCTTTTCGACCAATCAGGCGATTCTGGCTGCAAAAGCGGGTGCGACCTTCATTTCGCCCTTCATCGGCCGTCTGGACGATATCAACCTGGATGGCATGGATCTGATCGCCGACATCCGTCAGGTCTATGACAATTACGGGTTCGAAACCGAAATTCTGGCCGCTTCGATCCGTACCGTGAACCACGTCACCGAAAGTGCCCGCATTGGTGCCGATGTCATCACCGCGCCGCCAGCCGTGATCAAGAAACTGGCCGATCACCCGCTGACCGACAAAGGTCTGGAAACCTTTCTAGCCGACTGGGCCAAAACCGGTCAGAAAATCCTCTGATCTGGTTTGCGACCGCGCGGCGCCGTCCGGCGCCGCGCCCGGCCCAACAGCCCAAAGCCTGATCTGCGATCAGGCGTGGCAGGCGGGAGCCTATCCGCCACAGCATCCGGGGAAATCCACTCTTGCGTGCATTTTTCCCAAGGCAAATCCGGTTCGGCATGTTATAAGCCGCCCAACAAAAAAAGACCGGACAGGACATGAGCAGCAATCCAAAACTCGAGGATAATCTCCGCGCGGCAATTCTTGCCGAGCCCGACGTCGTTCTGGACGACAAGGACCTGATGCAAGCCCTTGTGGCCGCGAACGAACGCGCCCGGGGTGATAATGTGATCGATCTGCGCGGCATTGCCATGCAGCGGCTTGAGGCGCGGTTGGACCGGCTGGAAGATACCCACCGCTCGGTCATCGCTGCGGCCTATGAAAACCTTGCAGGCACCAATCAGGTTCACCGCGCGATTTTGCGCCTGCTGGAACCGGTCGAATTCGAGGATTTCCTGCGCGCCCTTGGAACCGATGTCGCAAATATCCTGCGGGTTGACCACATCACGCTGGTTCTGGAAACCACCGTGGTTCAGAACGATCCTGCCGTCGACAGGCTTGGAGGCGTTCTGACGATCGCAGAGCCCGGCTTTATCAATCAATACCTGACCAATGGGCGCGGCGGCCCTGTCCGCGACGTGACCTTGCGCGAAACTCATCAGCCGAACCGACGTGTTTTCGGCGCGCTGGCGGATCAGTTGCGCTCGGAAGCCTGCCTGAAGCTGGACCTCGGTCCGGGTCGCCTGCCGGGCATGATCGTCATGGGGGCCCGCGATCCGCGGCATTTCACACCGCAACTCGGCACCGATCTTCTCACCTTCTTTTCCGGCGTATTCGAACGCTCGATGCGCCACTGGCTGTCGTGAACCTGATCTCACCCGCTTGCCGCGACGCGCTCCAGCACTGGCTGGACACTCTGGGCGCGCTGTCGGGGCGGTCGCAAAACACGCAAACCGCCTATCGCGGCGATGTCACCGAGTTTCTGTCTTTCATGACCCTTCATCACGCGGAGCGGCAGGGGCTGAAGGCGCTGGAACGGATCACCGTGTCGGACATGCGCGCCTGGATGGCAGATCAGCGCAGCGGGGATATCGGCGCGCGATCCCTTGCGCGCAAACTGTCCGCTGTCAAAAGCTTCTATCGTTGGCTGGCCGAGCGAGAGGGGTTTGAACCCACCGCCGTTCTGTCGACCCGCGCGCCCAAATTCACCAAGAAACTGCCCCGCCCTCTGGCCGAAGACGCCGCCCGCGCCATGATTGACACGGTCGAGCTGCAATCTGAGTCCGACTGGGTTGCGGCCCGCGATGTTGCGGTTGTCACGCTGCTTTATGGATGTGGTCTGCGGATATCCGAGGCCTTATCCCTGACCGGTGCAGACGCGCCCCTGCCCGAGACGTTGCGCATTGTCGGGAAGGGCGACAAGGAACGGATCGTTCCGGTTCTTCCAGCCGCCCGAGACGCGGTCGGCCGGTATCTGCAACTTTGCCCCCACCCGCAAGCGAAGAACGCCGCCCTGTTCCGGGGTGCCCGTGGCGGTCCGCTGAACCCGCGCGCGATTCAGGGCGTCATGGCCAAGGCACGAATGCAACTGGGGCTGCCTTCAACTGCCACGCCTCATGCCATGCGACACAGCTTCGCCACCCATCTGCTGTCCGCCGGAGGAGATCTGCGGGCCATTCAGGAACTGTTGGGGCACGCCTCATTGTCAACCACACAGACCTATACCGCCGTGGATACCGCACGGCTGATGGAGGTCTACAACCGTGCGCATCCAAAGGCGTGACCGACACATCGAACAGAAACCTCGGGCTTTTGGTTTGCATCTCTGGCGTGCATCGGTCATGACCCTAGCATGTCACTCAGATTCAAAGCTCTTGCCGTACATCTCTTCACTGCCACTGGTGCTGTTTTCGCAATGCTGGCCATGCTGGCCGCCGTGGAAGAGAAATGGAGCCTCATGTACCTTTGGCTGGTTGTATCCTTCATTGTCGATGGCATCGACGGCCCGTTGGCGCGGCACTATCACGTCAAGAAAAACGCACCCGAGTTTGACGGCGTCTTGCTGGATCTGATCATCGATTATCTGACCTATGTGTTCATCCCAGCCTTTGCGCTGTTCAAATCCGGATTGATGGATGGATGGACCGGCTGGTTCGCAATCATCGTCATCACCTTTGCCAGCGCGATGTATTTCGCGGACACCCGGATGAAAACAAAGGACAATTCCTTTTCCGGCTTTCCCGGATGCTGGAACATGTTCGTTGTCGTGATCTTCGCACTGGAGCCCAATTTCTGGATCATCCTGCTGCTGGTCACGCTGCTGTCGCTTGCGATGTTTCTACCTTTGAAATTCGTTCACCCCGTGCGCACCGAGCGTTGGCGCAGTCTGACCTTGCCGGTCGCCCTTGCCTGGACGTTCTTTGCGGGCTGGGCCGCATGGGTCGATTTTCATCCCGAAAGCTGGGCCCACTGGGGTCTGGTCATCGCCAGCCTGTACCTGACATTTGCGGGTATCGCACAACAGGTTGTTCCGCAGCGCCGTACCTGACACGAGCGCTGCCGGACCGGATTTAAAGAACGTCCTGAACCTCAAATTCAGTACCGTTATGGGTAAAGACGTCGCCCGCTTTCAGACCGGCCATGGCTAGGTAGATCGGGCTTTGTGTCGAGATCCCCATATATGTATCTCCACCCACCTCGAACCGGGTCGTCGAAACGCAGACGACAAAGCTGCGGTTGTTAAACCTGATCACCGATCCCGGCCTGACTGTATCTGTCAGACCAAAATCGGTATTCTCGATCACATCGATTTTGGCATGATGCGCATGAACAGGCGCGTCAAATGCAGCTGCCAGATCGGCATTTTCGCGCGATGCGGCTATGTCATCCTTGTCGTGGCCTTCCCGGTCATCCAGTTGGGCATCCTTCAGAAATGCATCGTAATGGGCCTGCGCCGTTGCAAGCTCCTCTGCCTCAAGCGACATCAACCGGTCGATAATGGCCTTCTTCTGGGCTGCGCGATCTTTTTCGGTGCTCATTCAATGCGATCCTTCAAATTCAGCAACTGATATAAGTTGTGCTTCCCAGAACCGGATTGCAACCGAATTTCGAGGCTTAGATCAAAAGACCCGCCGCCCGTTCATGCCGTAGCAGTGCAACCTTTGTCTCGATCCCGCCGCACCCGGAAAACCCGCCCAGCCCATTGGCAGCCAGCACCCGGTGGCAGGGAATAATAACGGGAATCGGGTTTGCCCCACAGGCCTGACCGACCGGTTGCGCCGGTTGTCCCAGCGCCTTGGCGATATCCCCGTAGGTGCGCGTTTCTCCAAGGGGAATGGCATACATAAGATCACAGACCTGCCTTTGAAACTGCGATCCATGGATGCGGTAGGGCAGATCGAAGCGGTCAAGCCGTCCAGCGTCATAGGCCATCAACTGCGCCGCCGCCTCGCGCAGCAGAGCTGTTGGTTCGCCGTCGTCCTGACCGTCCCAGACCAGCCGCGTGAGGGCACCATCCGTTTCCTCGATCCCAAGTCTTCCGAACTGAGTATCAACTGCAATCATCGCCATGGGCTGACGGTTTCAGATCAATCCTCCAAGTTCAAGTGGCGAAGCCGTGGGGCTGCGCGACGCGCGGATTTTGCGAATTGCGGCAATCATGTTAGCCTAGCCGCATTGTCAAAAAGAGATTTGGAGCATGAGATGGGTCGTCATTTGATCCTGACGGTTCACGGAATTGGCGAACAAATACCCGGTGAGACCGTCGATCAGGTCGTCGGGGCCGCGACAACCTGGCTGGATGGCAATCCCGAACCCCCGATTGAGGTTCAGCGTGGGATGATCGAGCTGGCCGAAACAACCTTCGACGGCACCCCCCGAAGCGCGAAACTGTTCCCGGTCAACCTGCGCAAGGTGACGAAACCGTCAGCACCGCAGGACGAGGCCATGTTTGCCGAGGTTTTCTGGGCCGACCGCTCACCCGCCCCGAAAGGAGCCATTAAGACAGCATTGGACCTGATCTGGGTTGTTCTGGCGCTGGGTTATCTGGCCATGGACAATGCCGAACAAACGCATAGCCGCGCGGATGTGGCCTCGGACCAAGCCAACGGCAGGAACACTTTGGCCGCGCGGCTGGTTCACCTTTTTACTTGGGTTTTCTTCGGCGCAGTTGCGACCCTGAATGCCTATCTTCTGATCGGTGCCATAGCCGTTATGGTTGATCGCGTTCCCGGGATCTTCTTTCAAAGCACGATCCTGCTGTTCTGGCTCTTGTTCACGCTTTATGCCGGAGGGGCCGCATACGGACTAAGGCGCAGCTTTGCAGCTCCGACTTATCTAAGACGCGTATTCTGGCGCGGCATTTTCGGGATGGGGTTTTTGCTGCTGATCTGCCTGGTCATTGGTCCGCTTGGTATGGAAATACGAGCTTGCACACCCTTGCCGGACAGCCCGGTTTGCCCTTCGGCGCTGGAGCAGTTTGTAGCTTTTCAGGTCTACCTGCTCGCGTTTTTCTGGGCTTCTCTGATCTTCATGACAATCATTTTGTACGTGCTTTCTGCAACCAGACTTGATGAAAAGGTTCAGGCAGACAATCTGAAAGAACACAGGCGGCTGTACCCCAGCATTTGTGCAGGCATGTTGGTGTTCTGGATGTTCTTCATTGCCGGGTTGTGGCTAATGCTGCGGGAAATGCTCGACACGGTTCCGGGGCTGTCGGATGGAAAACTGACCGGTCTTTTTGACAATTTCCTCAGTGACTCCATCGAAACACTCAGTGTTGCCTTCGCGGCAATTGTCCTGCTTGCGTTTGTCGGTGTTGGGCTGTTTGCCGGTCGCAGAAGGCTGAAGGCAAACCTGCATGTCCGCGACGGGCTGATCAGCCGCGCCATCCTCAATCGTTTTGCACAATGGGTCTTTTTGTTCGGTGCAATCGTACTGGCGATGGTCACTATCCGAGAAATCGCGTTGAGCCAGCACGTCGATCCCCTGTGTCAGATCGGAACGGACAATTGCAACCTGATTGGCCGGGTTTTGAACAAACTGGCAAGCAAACAAGGCGAGATTGGCCTGATCGTCCTGGGTGCAACAGCATTGATGTACCGCTTTTCCGATTTCGTCGCAGCAGGGCTGGGCGTAGCAAGGGACATCGTCACCTATGCCATTCGCGACAAGTGTTTACTGAAAGCGGACCTGAAAACGAGGCTGCGCAATCATCCGGATCGCAAGGCGATTGATGAACGATTTTATCGTGCGCTGCATTATGTGGTGGATATCTTTGCCGCGGACCACATCACGGTGATCTCACATTCACAAGGCACCGTGATTGCCACGCAAATGCTGGCTGATCCACGCGTGCAAAAGCTTATCAACGGGCGCAACGTGACGCTGATTACGATGGGCTGTCCTGTGACCCATATTTATCAGCGCTATTTTCCCGAGATGTTCACAGTCGTTCCCAAAAACCTGAACGCCGCATGGTTCAACATCTTCAGGCAGGATGACTTTGTAGGGACCGAGATTGAAGGCGGGCTGATTTCCGCAAACCGCAACATTCCGGTCGAGCCCGGTGGTCACACCGGATATTTCACGGATTATCAGGTTTGGAAGGCCCTGAAGGATTCAGCCATAGGCTTTGACCTGTTTAATCCAACACCGCAGTCCGCGCAGACGTGAAACGAAAAACGCCCCCTCGAAGGATCGAGAGGGCGGTTTCAATCAGCTTAGCGCCTCATCGCAGCGCCGGCAAACTCCGACATGGGCGTGGCGGCCCACGTCAGGAAGGATTTTCCAACAGCGCTGACATTTCTCGCCTTCGGCCTTCTCGAACACGACCGCAATGCCTTCGATTTCGGGTACGCGGAACGCTTCGGCCGGGGCCGGGTCGCCGGTCACGGTCAGGCCTGACGTGATGCACAGATCGTCCACGTCAAAAGTGGCCAGCAGATCAAGGGTTTCACTGTCCTCAACATGCACAATCGGTGCCGCCTCGAGGCTGGAGCCGATCACCTTGTCCTGCCGCTGGATCTCAAGCGCAGCTGTCACTGCACGGCGTACACGGCGCACTTTGGCAACGGCCTCTTCCAGTTCGGCGAAACGCCAATCCGCAGGCGTTTCCGGGAAGTCGACCAAGTGGACCGAGCTATCGTCGCCCGGAAAGCGCTCCAGCCAGACCTCTTCCATGGTGAAAACCAGAACCGGCGCCAGCCACGTGGTCAGGCGATGGAACAGGATATCCAACACCGTCCGCGCAGCACGACGGCGCGGCGTGTCGCCGTCACAATAAAGAGCATCCTTGCGGACGTCGAAGTAGAAGGACGACAGGTCAACCGTGGCAAAGGTGAAGACCGCGCTGAATACGCCCTGGAAATCGAAAGACGCATAGCCCTTGCGAACCTGCTCATCCAGATCGGCCAGCCGGCTGAGCACCCAGCGTTCCAGGCGCGGCATATCTTCGGGCGCAACACGATCGGCCTCGGTGAAATCCGTCAGCGAGCCCAGCATAAACCGCATGGTGTTGCGCAGACGGCGATAGCTGTCAGCAGTGCCTTTCAGGATCTCCGGCCCGATACGCTGATCGGCGGTATAGTCGGTCTGTGCCACCCACAGACGCAGGATATCGGCGCCGTATTGCTTGACGACCTCTTCCGGCACAATCGTGTTGCCCAGCGACTTGGACATCTTGTTGCCCTTGGCATCCAGCGTGAAACCGTGGGTGACGACGTTCCGATATGGCGCGCGGCCCTTGGTGCCGCAGGCTTGCAGCATCGACGAGTGGAACCACCCGCGGTGCTGGTCGGTGCCTTCCATATATACATCGGCGATACCGTCCTTGGTCCCGTCCTCGCGGTCGCGCAGAACAAAGGCGTGGGTCGAACCCGAGTCAAACCACACATCCAGAACGTCAAAGACCTGTTCGTAATCGTCCGGGTTGGCGATGCCGTCTAGGATCTTCTCTTTGAACCCGTCGGTGTACCAGATATCCGCGCCGTCTTTCTCAAACGCCGCCTTGATGCGTGCGTTGAGCTCGGCGTTGCGCAGCAGGTAATCCGCGTCGGTTGGCAAGGCACCTTTCTTGGTGAAACAGGTCAGCGGCACGCCCCAGGCACGCTGGCGCGAGAGAACCCAGTCCGGGCGCGCTTCAATCATCGAATAGAGGCGGTTGCGCCCCGTCTGCGGCGTCCACTTCACCAACTCGTCGATCGAGCGCAGCGCACGTTCGCGGATGGTATCACCCATTTCGCCCATGCCATCGTCCAGCTTACGGTCCACGGATGCGAACCACTGCGGCGTGTTGCGGTAGATGATCGGAGCCTTGGAGCGCCACGAATGCGGATAGCTGTGCTTGATCTTGCCGCGCGCCAGCAGCCCGCCAACCTCGGCCAGCTTGTCGATGACAGCTTTGTTCGCGTCACCCTCACCACCCTTGCGGGACAGGATGTATTTGCCACCAAAGAACGGCAGATCAGCGCGGAACGAACCATCGTCCATCACGTTGTAAGTGATGACCTGCTCCAACATGCCCAAATCGCGGTAGAGTTCGAATTCCTCCATACCATGTGACGGTGCACAGTGGACGAAACCGGTGCCTTCGGTATCGGTCACGAAGTCAGCCGCGCGGAAGTCGCGGATATCGTCCCATTCGCCATTGCCACCTTCGGCACCGGCCAGCGGGTGGGTCAGTTGAACACCTTCAAGCTCGTCGGTGGCGACATCACGTACGCGGGTCCATTGATCGTCGTTCAGACGCGCACGACCCAACACATCTGCGGCCAGATTGTCAGCCAGCAGGAACTTGTCGCCTACATTGGCCCAGCATTCCTCAGGCGCGCCGGTGACTTCGTAGAGACCATAAGAGATGTCTTTGCCATACACGACCGCCTTGTTCGACGGCATGGTCCAGGGAGTGGTGGTCCAGATTACGACGAACGCATCATCCAGATCACCCGCGTTCACGACCTTGAACTTCACCCAGATGGTAAAGCTTTCCTTGTCGTGATACTCGACCTCGGCCTCAGCCAGCGCAGTTTTTTCGATGGGTGACCACATCACGGGTTTCGAGCCCTGATAGAGCGTGCCGTTCATCAGGAACTTCATGAACTCGTCGGCGATCACGGCCTCGGCATGGAAGTCCATGGTGATGTAGGGATCAGGCCAGTTGCCGGTGATGCCCAGACGCTTGAACTCTTCGCGCTGGATGTCGATCCAGCCTTCGGCGAACTTGCGGCATTCCTGACGGAAGTCGACGATGTTCACCTCGTCCTTGTTCTTGCCCTTCTTGCGGTACTGTTCTTCGATCTTCCATTCGATCGGCAGGCCGTGGCAGTCCCAACCGGGCACGTAACGCGCGTCAAAGCCCATCATCTGATGAGAGCGCACGATCATGTCTTTGATCGTCTTGTTTAGTGCGTGGCCGATATGCAGGTGGCCGTTCGCATAGGGGGGGCCGTCGTGCAGAGTAAAGGGTTTGCGCCCCGTTTTCTCGCGCAGGCGGTCATAGACACCGATGGTCTCCCACCGCTCCAGCCATGCGGGTTCGCGTGCAGGCAGGCCCGCGCGCATTGGAAAATCGGTTTTGGGCAGGTTCAGCGTGTCTTTATAGTCAGGCGTTTGGGTCGTGTCGGCGCACATTTTGAGCGTCCTTTGGATGATCTGGTCGTACTAGGATCGAAGCGGTCGGTGCGAATTCTCAAACACCTTTGCCCGGCGTCTCAGAGGGTCAGAGCGCCGGGGATATAATTCGAATAATGATGGCCGTCCGGTCATACATGGCCGCGCTTATAAGACGCCTGCCTTCAATGGTCCAGAGGTTCCGGCCCATGCGGCGAATGGCGCAGCTTGGCCCAGCGATTCAACCATGCCAGACCGGCCAACCCAAGCCCCAGCGCCAGCAGTGAGAACACGCGGATCAGCCCGCCCAGACCGGCAATATCGATCAGAAAGACCTTGGCCACCGCCAGCCCTATCACCACCAACCCCGCCTTGCGCATCACATCCGAACCGCGTGCCAGAGATTGGTAGAACAGCACCGCCCCAACCAGCAGCAGAACAAGGGTATATGTATAAAGCTCGGGCTGCGTGACGCCGTTACCTTCAAACATGCCTGCTGCTCCCTGCCAGACATGGCGGATAGTCAGGCCAAACCACACAGCAATCAACGCACCCGCAATGGCGTAGCTTGCCAGCCTGATCTGCTTTGGCATGTCCTTGATCCGCCAGGCCGAGAATCCAATGGTCAGTGCGGGCACCAGATAGGCAAGGACAAGGGTGTTCAGAACCGGTGGGCCAAGCACCGGGTCGGCGTTGGGGTTCAGAAGCGGGTTTTGGTCGGTCAACGCCAGGGTCAGACGGAACACGCCATGACCGGCAAAGAACGCCGCCAACACGTACCGTGCATAATTCAGCTTGCCACCCAGCCCAAACCTCTGAACCTGAGCGAAGGCCAGCAGCAGCCAGATGACCGCCAGCAGGCCCAGACCCCAATGGCTGTTGTCGGCCCCGCCTTCACCGAAACCTTCAAGCCACCGCAATAGCAACAGGGACAGCAGAATGCCTCCTGTCGCCCAAGCCGCGCTTTCCAGCAACAGTGCTGCAACCGGCCGCTGCAAGGGACGCAACAGCCACCAGCCAGCCACGAAACCCAACGTGGCCGCGCCATAGACCATCGCCATTTCGGGAAGCGGGGCCGCGTTGGCCCAGTCCAGACCCGGATCAAGTACCAAGCGTACGGTGACGGTAAAGACACCGGCCCAGATAAACCAACTCATCTGCGGCAAGGTGAACCTGCGATCCAAGGCTGCTGCTGCGACGACACTGGCCACCAGCGCAATCGTCAGCGCGGCCGAGCTGAGCACAATCACGCAAGCAAAGACCAGACAGGACAGCGCCGACAACGTGGCCAGAGCCGCCCGCATCCGGTCATCGCCATCGGCGCGACCAAAACGTCCGGCCAGAACCACCATAAGAACTGCCAGGACAATCGCGTGCAGGGCCCAAGCGTACGCACCGATAACCGTGGCAGGATGCCAGCCCATTTCCAAAGCGATAGCCAGCGCGGGTGCAAATACTACAGCGCCCCCGGCCCAGATTGCACGATACTGGTTTGCCCTGAATGACCGCCATGCCATCAAAATCGACATGAGCGCGCCCAAAGCAACCAGCACGGTGGCCGCCCTCGGAAAGTCGGCCTCGGGCGTCTCGGCATAAGTGTCAGCGAAGCCGCGCAGAACTGCGCCGTATTCCAGGCCGTGAGAGGCCACAAAAAACACAAGGCCCGTCGCAGGTAGCACGGTCAGATCCTGTAACGCAGGCGCATCCTTGGCCCACAATAGCAGCGCCAGAAGCAGGGCGGACAGCAGGCAGACACCCAACCAGAATTCAGCCGCAGAGTCTGCCCAATGCCAGGACAGGATTGCTGTGCTGGCCGCAATCGCTCCGGCGGCGAGCCGAGTTGGAAACTCGGGCCATGGGCGGGTTCCGGGGGTGCGGATCACCTGAGACATCATGCACCCTGCATGATCGGGCCAAACGCGCCGTACCGGAATGGCCGTTGCCAGCAGTGCCAGCACTGTTGTCGCGACCAGATATCCCGGTTCCGTATTCGGAGCCCCACTTATCAAAAGCAGGTTTGCCGCATAAACCCCGACCAACGTCAGAACCGAAATCCACGCCCAACGCCGCACCGTGTCGATACCCAGCCCCAAAACGGCAACCAAAAGAAAATAGGCATAGAGCCACGAGGGATCGTCAGATGCGCCTCCAACCAGAAAGGGTGCAGCAAAAGCTCCGATCAGTCCAACCGCAGCCAGCAGCGGGCCGTGGAACCACCCCAGAACAAGACCCACAAGCGCGACAACGACCATCCCTGCCAATGCCGTCTCGGCCCCGATCAAGCCATAGAGCTGCCGCGCAGACAGGATTGCCCCAAACAAGGTGACGAGGCCGGCCCCGGAAAAGACCGATGGCAAATAGGCAGTGGCCACCGCTTCGTCATCCCCGAACCTGCGGCGCAGAACCTCGCCCCCGACAATCAAAGCCGAGCCGAAACCAAGCGCGGCGAAAACGCGGGCCGTCGGAGGTAACAATCCATTCTCAACGCCATATTGCACGAGGAAAATTCCGGCCAATGCCAGCGACAGGGCCGAGACCGCATAAAACCAGTTCTCACGCAGCCACGCGCCCAGCGCAGCAAACCTGTCATGGCGAAATACAATTGCAGGCGTAGCGGCGTCGGTGTCTACATCTTCGACGCTTTCGTCTTCCTGTCGCTTTGGCGCGGCCCACGGCCCCAGGCTGTGAACCTGTTCCTCTGCCACAGGTTGCAGCGCAGGTGCATCCTGTTCCGGTTGCAGCGATGCAAGCGCATCGCCAGACGCCAACGTATGAATCTGCGCTTCCAGTTGTTCGACCCGGCGACGCAATCGGGAATGTCCGACCAGAAGGGCAATCAAGGTCACCGGGATGGCCAGAACAACCAGGCCAATAAGAACAAGCAGCGTTTCCAACCGAGTCTCTCCGATCCGTAATTTCGGCCAAGCTATCTTGTGCTGTCGGTCAGCAACAGTCAGGAAAGCCGTGACAAAGTCTAAAGTACCGAAATCGCCGGACGGGCGATCATCAGCCAAAGGATGGTCAAAACCGCCAGAAATGCCGGAACCCCGCAAGCAAACCAGAACCGAAACAAGCGGTAATACTCCGGTGGCAGTTGCGTTTCACGCTCTGCCGCCGTTCGCGCGTAGTCGCGCAACCGGATTTGAACCCAAACCACCGGCAACCAGAACAAGCCCGTCAAAACATAAAGCACCAGAGACAACACGATCCATCCTTCACCCAAATGCCACCCGATCTGCCAGGCAAGCAGAGCTCCGGTCACTGGTTGCAGGATGACGGCGGTCGTGGTGAACAGAAGGTCGGCAAGCACCACGATACCCGCCGTATGGGCGATGACGCGCGGGTCGTTTGTCCGGTGCGCCATCAGCATGAAAAAGGCGATCCCTGCCCCGGTTCCCAGCAGCACACATGCACCGACGACATGCAGCCATCGCAAGATCAGTTCAGGGTCCATCATCGGCTCTCAAACAAGGGCAACGCCACAAGCGACAGAATCATCGCGGGCAGGATTTTCACCAGCGGCCCCAGCGGATCCATCCACAATTCCGGCATCGTGACCGAAGCGGCAATCAGGTAGAATATGGCCACAGTCAACTGCGCCACACAGGCCCGCGCCGCCCATCGGCGCCACAGGATGGCCAGACCAAGTGCTATGTCGATCAGGGACCAGAACACAACGCTGGTCACCGCCAAGGCGGATGACCACCCCGCTTCGACCAGCATACCAGAAGCCGTGGACAAACCCGCCAGCCCAAACAGGCCCGACAGCAACCAGAACAGACTGAGTGTAGCAACGATCAACGGCATCAACAGCGTCATCCGCGGGGTCACCCGACACTCGCGCGCGCAAGGCAGCATGGCGTAGACCTCAGGCATGGATGCAATTCCGTGCCCGGCCACTGCACGATAAGGGCCGGGATCGCCGATCACGCCATCCGCCATGACCGTCATCGCCGTGCTGCGCAGCGGAGACCGCCAACCCAACAAGGCCAAACAGTCCGCAATGGCCGCAACGGCTTTTGTCAGGACAGGCGGCAGGACCAGGTGGAAGCGCGCGGCAGGAAACCCAAGCCACTGTCGCGTGCAGCGCACCACGTCCGACAAACTATGCGGGGTATCCTCGACCAGATCGTAATTACCCTGCGGTAGGCAACCGGCAACGGCAGCAATCACCACGTCACACAGATCGGGCATCCCCATGCATTGAACAGGTGTATCGGGGTAAGCCAGCGGTTGAACAAAAGGAACAGACGCCAGCATTCGAAGCAACGCCGTTCCCCCATAATCCGTTTGCCCGATAACAAGCCCCGGCTTTAGAATCCAAAGTGTTACGCCCGATGCGCGCAAAGCGGCATCTCCGCGTGCCTTGCTGCGCAGGAAATGCGTGCTCGCGTCCGGCTCTGCCCCGATGGCCGAAATCTGAACAACGCTTATGCCACCTGCCGCGCAGGCCCCTGCAAGGGCTGCGACCGCCATATGGTGCACCGCTTCAAGGTTGTCCTGCGCGTTATCCTGCAAAGCCCCTGCGCAATTCACCACGACATCGACGTCGGCCAGCAGGTCCTGCCAATCGTCCTTGTGCAACAGATCGCGCATATCGCCCTGTTTCAGCATAACCCCCGGCAGGACCTTTGCCCCTTGGGCAAGATTGCGCCCCATGCCTTGAACCGTGGCACCTGCGGCCGACAATGCCCGCGTGACGGCGGTGCCGATGAACCCATAAGCACCCAGAACCAATACGTTCTTTCCAGAAAGCTCGTGATCTGCCATCGGCCTTTGCACCTGTTTTGCGCCACTCTACCTATCCGGGAAGTTTTGACCAGTCGCGACCACCGTGCTGCGACATTTATGGATGGAACAGAGACCCGACGAGATACGCGATCAGTGCCGCCAGACCACCGATCAACAGCGTTTCGATACCTGACCGCCACCAGGGCGCCAACGACCACCGGCTTTTGAACGCACCAATCGCAAAGAAGACCCCCATCGTCATCCAGACCGACATCTCAAAAGCGTTCTCCACCGACGCCAAAAACGGCAACAGCGGGATCATCCCGGCCACAAGGAACGCGAAAAACGTGGCCAACGCGGCTTTCATCGGATGTGGGTCGACACTGCCCAGCCCATATTCACCCTCGATCATCAGGTTGACCCAATGTTCGTGGCTCGACGTGATCGCGGCGGTGGCTTCGTTCAGAATTTCCCCTGACAACCCTTTTTGCGACAGAATTTCACGGACCTCCTCGCGCTCGCCGTCGGGGTAGAGTGCGATGTGGCGTTCCTCGATCGCCCGAATGCGCCGTATGTTGTCCAGTTCGGCCTTAGTCCCCGAGTAATTGCCTGCGGCCATTGAAAACCCGTCCGCCAGAACGTTTGCCAAACCAAGTGCCACGATAACAAACGGGGATAGGCCCGCGCCCGCGACACCGGCGACAATGGCAAACGTGGTGACGGAACCATCAATGCCGCCATACACAACGTCGCGCAACACACCGCGCCCGGGCGGAGCGTTGATCCGGTCGGCAATTTCCTGCGGACTGTGACCGTGATCCGTCATGGTTTGCTCCTATTGTTCACTGGCAGAGTGCAGAAGGGTGTGGTCTGACGCTTTGCTCTGGATCAACCCTTGGAGAACAGACCCTGCAAGGCGCGTTTAATGATGCCTCGCGTGGAAGGTTTGTGGCGTTTTGAGAATGGCAGCGGGCGGCAGACCTCCATCGCGGCCACGCCCACTCGGGCGCTGAGCGCACCGTTGACCAGACCTTCTCCGAACCGTCGGGACAATTTGCTGAGAACGGACCCGCCCAGAACAGGTTCCAGCAGATCGTCACCAACGGCCACCGCCCCAGTTGCGACCAGATGCACAAAGACGGCACGGGTCAGACGCCAGCTTCCCAGCGTGCCAGCCCGCCCCCCGTAGATTTCCGCGACGCGGCGGATCATCCGTAGGGACGCGGCCAGAGCCGTTACAACATCCGCCAGTGCCAGAGGGACCAAAGCGGTCACGGTGGCAACCTGCCGTGCTGCGGCCTCAACCTCACGGCTGGCAGCGGCGTCGAGCGGGGTCAACAATTCATCCTCGGCAAGGTTTAAAAGCGCCTCGGCATCGAACTGTTCCCCCATACGCTCGGACAACCGCTCGCGACCCCAGCGGGTATCCTCGCGCCCTTTGTAGAATGCAATGATGCGATGTGTGACCGCACGCGCCTGAGCCAGGTCTTCATCAGCCAATGCAATATCCGCTGCACGGCGCATCCCATCAACACGGGACAACCGCCCCAAAGCCGCGAGCTCGCGTAGCGCGATGATCACCACCACCAGAACCAATGCAGCCAACAATCCGGCAAGGATCCAACCCAGAACGGGCATCCGCGTCACCAGAGAGGTTGCAAAATCCCAGGCGGCCACCGATATGGCGGCCCCGACCACCGAAAGCGCAAGCCCCCAGAACCAGCGCGCAAGGACTGAGGGTTTGCTGGCCGCCAGTCGGGCCGCGCTTTGCATCGCCTGCCCCTGAGGTGGCACAGTATCCGGCACCGGTTTTGCCTGCGCGACATCAGCAGCGGGTTCATCATCGTCAAGATCGATCAAAACCGGACCTTTAGCCATTTGTCGTATCCCTGCTGTGCCAGACAAACCTTATGTCCGGCAGGTTTTCATCGTTTTCTGCCCCATCGCTGCGCGCCACCTCGGCAAAGCCGTTTCGCTCATAGAACCGACAGGCGCGGGAATTATCCTGAAACGAGTACAAGCCCAACCGCCGCTGGCTTGCTTTCGCGTGACCCAGCAATTGCTGACCAATCCCCTGCCCCCGAGCTTGTGCATCCAGATAAAGTGAATGGATTTCACCACCATTCAGCGCCAGAAACCCGACCACGCCCGTCTCTGCCTCGGCCACAGTGACCCAGCCCTGATCAATCATCCGGCCGCAAAAGGCGATGGTTTCAGCACAGCTGTGCAATTTGGGCATCCAGTCGTTTTCCAAAGCGAAATCGTGCAGGATCGTACCGATTGTACCGGCATCTGTGGTGCGTGCGGGGCGCAGTGTCGCGATCACAATCTGTCTCCGATCAGAAACTGCGCTGCACGATCCAGTCGAATATGCGGGGGGCCGTCACCAGGTTTCAGGGTTAGTTTTGCCGGCGCAAAGGCCATGAACCCATAATCTTCGTTCAACCAGCTCTCCGCCCCATTTCGCGCCGGACCCAACAGATGCGTTGGATCCTCGGGCAATTGTCCAGGATAAAAAGCAGCCTGTTTGCCGCTGTCCAACAAAGTGCCACGCACGCATGGCAGATCGGTTCCGCCATGGCTGCGTATCTCTTCGGTCGTTGCACGCAGCGAGGCCAGAGACAGGGCCGCAGTCCGGGCCCCGGCGAAATTCGCACGATCGCGTGCCTCGCGCGTCAAAGCTTCGATAATCGCGGTCAGGCGGGGATGCTGCGTGTGGTGCAGGTGGTCCGCTTTTGTCGCAGCAAACAGGATGCGTTCGACTTTTTTACCCAGCAAAAGCTGGCTCAGCCATGCGTTCCGGCCCGGACGAAAAGCCGACAGGATATCAGCCATCGCGCGGCGCATATCTTCAACGGCCTGAGGACCTTTGTGAATTGCGCCCAGCGCGTCAACCAGAACCACCTGCCGGTCAATCCGCGAGAAGTGATCCCGAAAAAACGGTTTCACGACCTGAGATTTATAAGCTTCGAACCGCCGTTCCATCTCGCGCTGAAGGGTCCTGCGCCGCGACGGGCCAGTGATTGCCAACGGTGCAAATGTCAGAACCGGAGATCCCGCCAGATCACCCGGCAACAGGAAACGTCCGGGGGTACAGTCGTAAAACCCGGCATCGCGCGCTGCGTTGAGGTAGGCGGTGAACGACGCGGCCAGAGCTTGTGCGGCAGGTTCGTCGTGCTCTACCGACGGGTCTGTATCTTGGACCAGCGCCAGATACGCGGCAGCCTCGGCGCGGGTCTTAATCCGTGCCAGTGTTTCCTGAGACCAGTCTGCGTAAGACTTGTCCAGCAAGGCCAGGTCCAGCAGCCATTCACCGGGGTAGTCGACAATATCCAGATGGACCGTGCGCGGCCCTTGCAACCCGGCAAGCAGCCCGGCGGGACGGGCTTTGAAGGACAAGCGCAATTCAGATACCGCGCGCGTGCTGTCTGGCCAGTGCGGTGTCGGTCCCGTCAGGGCGGACAGGTGCGATTCAAAATCAAACCGGGGCACAGTGTCATCCGGTTGGGGTTGCAGAAAGGCGGCATTGATTCGCCCCTCCTGCTGCGCAACCAGCCCGGTCATACGGCCCCGATCCAGCAGATTGGCAACCAACGAAGTGATGAATACTGTTTTACCGGACCGCGCCAGCCCGGTGACACCCAAACGGATGACCGGCTCGAAAAATGTCTCGGACACGCTGTCGCCGATACTTTCGACGCCACGTGCAAGACTGTCTGCCAGTGAAGAGATGACCAATCCGCCGCCCCGCAATTTTCCTTTTACCCAAGATAGGTAGCGGTCGCGACACATACCAGCGCTTTCGCCCCCTTGCCCGATCCTGCGCTGCGCTGTACCAGCGGCACATGCCCAGATATGCGTTGAAAGTTGAATACCAGGGGGAACCGTTTGCCGGATGGCAGCGGCAAAAGGATCAACCATCTGTACAAGGCGCCATCGAACAGGCCCTGTCCCGTATTCAGCCGGGCGACCACACAATTGCCGCAGCGGGGCGCACGGACGCCGGTGTTCACGCCCTGGGGCAGGTTGCCCACTGCGACATGGCAAAGGAATGGGACCCGTTCCGCCTGTCTGAGGCGCTGAACTATCACCTCAAGCCTCTCCCAGTGGCCATCGTAAAGGCCGCCCCCGTGACCGAGGATTGGCACGCGCGGTTTTCGGCGGTTGAACGGCAATATCTGTTCCGCATCCTGATGCGCCGGGCACCCGCAACCCACGACCGGGGACAGGTCTGGCAGATTAGCCACCAGCTGGATGCCGACGCCATGCAGGAAGGGGCAAACAAGCTGCTGGGCCGGCATGATTTCACCACGTTCAGGTCGTCGATCTGTCAGGCGGCCAGCCCGGTCAAAACCCTGGATGAACTGCGCGTTGAACGGGTCGCAGGCTTTTCCGGCCCCGAGGTTCATTTCCACGTGCGCGCCCGGTCGTTCCTGCACAATCAGGTGCGCAGCTTCGTTGGCACTCTGGAACGCGTCGGGGCCGGAGCATGGACCCCGGAAGATGTGCGTGAGGCTTTGGAGGCCGCCGACCGCGCTGCCTGCGGGCCGGTATGTCCGCCGCACGGACTGTATCTGGCGCGGGTCGGATACCCGGAACCGGTGTTCGACTGATCTAAACCGCGCGCAGAAGCAACCCGCCTGCAATCACCGAAATGACAAGTCCCGCCACCAGTTCGATGGAGGGTGCCAAAACCGACGCAAAGCGCGTGGCCGAAGCCGAAGCCAGCAGCCCGCCGCGCAGGCCAAAAGACGTCCATCCGACCAGCGTAGTCACAGTCGCCGTGCCAAGCGACATGGCGAAAGCACCCGCGATCCCCACCATGGCGATGCCCATTTGCCACGTCAGGATCAGTACGAACAAGGCACCGGTACAAGGCCGCGCAGCTATGCCTGCGATCAAGATCAGGGCTTCGCGCAACGTGCCCACATTTGCGACCTCGTCCGCGGTTGGACCATGACGATGACCGCACTCCGCGCAGGCTCCGTCATCATGATGGTGCTGATGGGCGTGATCGCAAGGGACATGCTTTTTTCGTTGTCGTGCGAAATTGCGCACAGCCCGAACAACCAACCATAGCCCAATCAACGCAATGGCTCCGTAGCTGATCGGAGCCATGACCTGTTCGGTCGCCCCAACAAGGCTTTCGCGGGACATCTGAAAGACCAGCACCCCCGCGTAGACCAGCACAACCGCCGTCACCGCCTGACCAAGACTGGACAATACGCTGATCGCGGACAACCGCCAGAAGGCGACGCGCCGACCCAGCCCGTAGCCGCCGATCAAAACCTTCCCGTGGCCCGGGCCCACAGCATGAAAGAATCCGTAGGCGAAACAGACAGTCAGAAGCGTGGCCACCGCCTGAGGCTGTTCCGCGCGCGCTGCACGCAAGGACCGTGCGATCTGGTTCTGAAAGTCCCGCTGCTCTCCGGCTGCCCAACCTGCCAGACTGTCAAACCCACCACTGCCCCAGAACCAAAGCAGCAAACCAAAGGCCAGAGCGACCGGAACAATCAGGAAACGGGACATGAAATGAGGACCTCAGTCGCAAAGCTCTCACCAACCAAGGGAATATCGTTTTCCTCCAGGTCGTAATCCGCGTCCAGTGTCAACAGAAACGCCTGCATCTGTGCAAGCTGCCCGTCTATGTCAGGGTCGTTACGATCCATCTGGCAAGAATCCGGGCCCGTCACGGTTACAGGGCGCGTTATCTCATAGGCCGTATAGAAGGACTCATCAAATGCCTTGGCGGAAAGCCCTGTGGCAAGTATCGCTTCGTCTTCGACCGCCCGCAAATGGGTGGTTACAATCCGCCCGTCTTCCGTTGTCGCGCTGGGCTGTATCGGGCGGGACAGAGCCACCGGTGTTCCGTCTTTAGTGAGCACGAGGTCGCCGTTATATCCCTCGACCCATTGCATATCGAACCCGCTCAGACGTTTTTCTTCGCTTTCGGTCAGAATACCGTCAGCATCCTGATCCAGATTCATGTCTTCCAGAACAAGCAGAGAGTAAAATTCGTCA
Organism: Ruegeria sp. AI2; assembly: GCF_056541275.1. Taxonomy (NCBI): domain Bacteria; kingdom Pseudomonadati; phylum Pseudomonadota; class Alphaproteobacteria; order Rhodobacterales; family Roseobacteraceae; genus Ruegeria; species Ruegeria sp. AI2. The sequence continues at coordinate 102,144 of NZ_JBQFYB010000003.1, read as the reverse complement.
TATGCCCACGTCACCCGGATATGGGTCAGGTGACCGGCCTCATCCACGATGAACTCCAGCCCGGTGTCGATAAAGACATGCGGGTGGGATAGTGCCGGGATCGGCAGGCAACAGGTCATGACGGTGAAGAGCCAGCGCATATGCGCAAGATAGGTCTGACGGGACACGACGACAACGGCCTTTACACACGCCTGCGGAAACTGGCCGACTTTCAGACTGGCGGGAACAGAACCAGTGTTTGTAGGGCCGTCCCTACAGGACCCTGCGTATCAAAAAGCACCGACTGAGACATGCCGATGCCCGTAGGTTGCCAATGTGAAACCGAACTGGACGCCAGCCAATCTGACACCGGTTCGCGGTGGATATTCACGGTCAGATCGGTGTTCATGAACCCCATCTCCGACGTCGGAGCATTCCACGAGATACCATTGCCGCAATCCGCCAACGGGCACAGTGCCTGAATGGGCGACTGATCTTCGCCGCTCAACAGCTTTGGGGTGCGCATCCAGACCGTTTTGGGTCCGGCACCCTGTTTGCCGTCTATGGGATAAAGGATGTCACTGTAGTGGGCAAACCCCTTCAATTCGTGACGAATCTCGCCGATTGGAAAAGGACCTTCTACTGCGTCTTCCAACTGTGGCGCGCTGGTTTCGACGTTTGCCACCGCGCCCAGATCGCGTCGCGCCAGATGCATGGTGGTGGCCGTGGCGCAGAGTGTGTCATCCAGGTCGTGCACCGTAACCCGTGTGGTCGCCAACGTCTTAGTATGACGCGTGGATTCTGCGGCAACCCGCAACCCGGCCAAGGGCAGAGGGCGCAACAGGTCAACTGTCAGGCGGGTCAGCATCTTTTCGGGGCCAACCTCGGTTTCCGCCGCCCGCACTATCAACCCGCTTACCGGCCCTGCGTGGCAATGATCGGCAGACCATGGACCGCGTGCAGGATCATTTCCGACAAACGCCCCATCCTCGCGCTGACAGAAATAAGTCTGATCCGTGAAGTCGAGCCCTGCCATCAGTCCCCTCTGGTCATTCGTTGCGTGGTGTGCCTCGGCTCACTCATCCCGGTAACCGGTTGCGAAGTAACGTGGTTTCCCTTGCGCGAGGTGAGTGGTATCTTCACGAAACTGTCCTTTTCGGGTTTTGAAACCGGGCTGTACTTTTAGGCACGAGGATGGCTTAACAGACCTGATCCTGTCCACCGCTGTGACGGGACGTCACCACATCACATCCAAGTGGGGTCGCATATGGCGTTGTTGATTGAAACCGGGTTGTCGGACTGGATTGGGGATGAGGAAATCGCCGCCACATTACAGGCCTTGGCGCCCGGTGCAGACATCCGCACACCCGGAACGCTGGGCGACCCCAACGACATTACGATGCTTGCGGTGGTCAGCATGCAAAGCAATCACCCGGCGAAGTTGCCCAACCTGAAACTGGTTCAGAAGCTGGGGGCCGGGGTTGAGACCATAGTTGGCCATCCGGACCTGCCTCCGCATATCCGAGTGGCACGTTTGAAGCCAGACGCGCCTGCTCAGGGCATTGCCGAATGGTTTTTGGCCTATATTCTGCGCGCTCAGCGCCATATGGTTTTTCACGAGGCATCCCAGAGTCGCGCTGAATGGTTGCCGCGCGCGCCTATCTTCACACCTGATACGGTTGTGGGCGTTCTGGGTCTGGGCCATATAGGGGCCCGCACTGCCCGCATGTTACATGCCGTCGGGTTTCAGGTCATGGGCTGGAGCCGCTCACCAAAGTCCATCGATGGTGTCACCTGCCTGCATGGGCAAGACGCGCTGCCTCGGCTATTGGGGCAATGTGATCACGTCTGTGCCATCCTTCCTTCGACGCCGCAAACCGCGGGTTTGTTTGACGCACAGACGCTGGCCGCGATGAAGCCGGGCAGTCAGTTTCTGAACGCCGGACGCGGAAACCTGATTGACGAGGCGGCGCTGATCGCGGCGCTGGATAACGGCTCACCGGGCCATGCCGTGTTGGACGTCACGTCACAGGAACCGCTGCCAAAAGACAGCCCCTTGTGGCGGCACCCTTCTGTGACGATCACACCGCATGTCTCGGGCTGGTATCTGGGTGATGCACTGTCGGATGTGGCCGAGAACTACCACAGGCTCAGGTCCGGCGATCCCCTGTTGCACGAAGTCAGCCGGGATCTGGGGTACTGATAACCAAGTCAGATATCAGGGCGTCAGGATCCAGTTTCCGTTACCGTCATTGCACCGGCGAGTCCTGATCTCGCGGCTTTGATCGCTACCTTCCGGCTGGATGACATGCTGAAGGCCGACGCAGTTGCCCTGAACGTTTTGCACCCGGACCGTTCCTTTCGAGCCGGTCTCGTCGTTTTGCCAGGACCGTTCCTGCCCTACAGAAGGCGTGCCATTGTTCAAAAGCGCATTCGAGGTTTCACTGACCACTTCAAAGTCTGCCGGGGACAGCCCCATCTCAGCTATGATTCGGGAGAGTGACTTGGCGCCGGCGGAACCGGTCATCAATAGGGCGCCACACGCGGCAATGACGGGTAAAAACTGGGCTTTCATTGTGGCCTCACAGAACTGAAATCATTTACGACCAAGGATATACCTCTGTTTCAGCAGGGCCAAGCCCCAGGGTGCCGACCTTCAAAATATCCCGAACAAACCTATCGCGCGTCAGGACCTAATAGCGCCGCGCCTTTGTCCCCATAGTGCCATTCAAACGATCCCGAGGCACACAAATGACCCATCCGACCTACTTCGCCCCGACCGGCGGCCACCCCGGCCAGAACCAGTTGCTAACCGACCGCGCCATGTTCACAGACGCGTATGCGGTCATTCCCAAAGGTACGATGCGCGACATTGTCACCAGCTATCTGCCGTTCTGGGAAGGAACACGCCTGTGGGTTCTTTCACGCCCGCTCAGCGGATTTGCCGAAACGTTCTCGCAATACATCATGGAAGTGCAGCCCGGCGGCGGCAGCGATCAGCCAGAGACAGACGCGCAAGCTCAGGCAGTGCTTTTTGTCGTCGAAGGAACAGTCACTTTGACGCTGAACTCGGAAAACCATGTGTTAGAGACAGGCGGATACGCCTATATCCCCGCCGGCAGCGACTGGACATTGCGGAACACTGGCCAGACGGCAACCCGGTTCCACTGGGTCCGCAAAGCCTATGAGGCCGTTCCCGGGTTGTCCGCGCCAGACCCGATCATCACCAACGAACGCGATGTGACGCCTGTCGAAATGCCGGGCACCGAAGGCCGATGGTCCACCACGCGGTTCGCAGACCCGCAGGACCTGCGCCATGACATGCATGTGAACATCGTCAATTTCGAACCAGGCGGGGTCATTCCCTTCGCCGAAACCCATGTGATGGAACACGGGCTTTATGTTCTGGAAGGGAAAGCGGTTTATCGCCTCAATCAGGACTGGGTCGAAGTTGAGGCCGGAGATTACATGTGGCTGCGCGCCTTTTGCCCGCAAGCCTGTTACGCAGGGGGGCCGGGCCGGTTCAGGTATCTGCTTTACAAGGACGTCAACCGGCATATGCCCCTGTCCCTGTCGCGCCGCTAAACGCTGGGCTGGCTGGAAATCGCAGTGATCTTTTGCCCCGGGGCTTCACACAAGGGTCGGAATTTGCTGAAATCCAGGTAACATCTTGTTTTGAGCATTGGAGATTTGTCCATGAAACTGCGCCTTGCCCAGATAGCCGTTGCCGCACTCTCTACCTCTGCAATCCTGCACACAGCACCCGCCATTGCGGGGGAAGAGACCAAATCCGTCTTCGTCATGAGCCGCAACTGGGCTGTGACACAGGTCGCAGACGAACCGGTCATTTATCGCGCCACACGCGACAACAACAACCTGAACCCGTTCGGCCCGCCCCCACGCCTTCGCACGACGCAAGCTATTGCTGCCATTCAACAAGCGACGGGCTGCAAGGTGATCTTCAACAGCATGTACCAGAATATCTCGGGTCAGTTCTTTTCTCAGGTCAGGTGCAAGTAAGCTGTTGCTGATCAGGCATTGAGATCGACCCGACGCCCTGCCATAGCTTGCGCATGAAACTCGCGATAAACGGATTCGGCCGCATTGGCCGCACGATCCTGCGGCAGGTTCTGGCCCTGCCCGAAGGGTCGGATATCGAGCTGGTGCTGATCAATGACATCGCGCCGCTGGAGACCTGTGCTTACCTGTTCAAATACGACAGCACCTTCGGCCCCTATCCCGGCGATGTGTCACAGGGCGATGCTACGCTGATCGTGGATGGACGCTCTGTTCCTATGACCCACAGTGCCGATCTGACACGCGTTGACTTGTCTGGCGTAGACGTAATGCTGGATTGTACTGGGGTCGCGCGCACATCCGACGTGGCGCGTCGCGGGTTATCTGCGGGCGCCAGCAAGGTCCTGATCTCGGGCCCTTCGCCTGCGGCCGACTTAACCGTCGTTCTGGGGGCGAACGAAGATCAGTTGGGCAGCGCCCGGATCGTATCGAACGCCTCCTGCACAACAAATGGGCTGGCACCACTGGTCAAAGTGTTGGACCACATTGGCGGTGTTTTGTCAGGCCATATGACAACTATCCATTGCTATACCAACAGCCAGCCCATGGTTGACGCCCCGCGCGGCGACCTTGCCCGGTCGCGGGCCGGTGCGCTGTCCATGGTTCCGACAACGTCCAGCGCCACACACCTGATCGACGTGGTCCTTCCACATCTGGCCGGGCGCATCTCGGGCGCCGCAGTTCGCGTCCCGACAGCCAGCGTTTCGGCGGTCGACCTCGTGGTCACGTTGGAACGCGGCATGAGGGCCGAGGATTTTGATCACGCTTTGCGTCAGGCTGTTGTCGCGTCACCGGTTTTGGGTTGGACAGATATGCCGCTGGTCTCGTCCGATCTGCGGGCGCGCCCGGAATCGCTTGTCATCGCCGGGCCGGAAACCCGCATGGTCGGTGAAAATCAGGTGCGCGTTTTCGGCTGGTACGACAACGAATGGGGCTTTTCGGCCCGCATGCTGGACGTGGCCCGCCTGATGGCCGCGCCGTGACCGGACTTACCTTCGTACTCAGCGTCGGGTCGGTGTCTATGGTTTAGGCCCCGCGACAGGGTTTTCTGTAACACGGACCACCTTACTGATCCGTTCAATCATGAAATCCATGAACAGGCGTGCCTTTGGATCCTGATGGCGCCGATGCGTGTATAGGCAGGCCATCTGAACTGAAACAGGCGGAGTTTCCGTCGCAACCGGTACGAGGCGGCCTGATTTCAGATGCTCGGCCACCTCGAAAACCGGCTTCATTGCAATGCCTTGACCGGACAACGCCCAATCCGTCAGTACATCCCCATCATCACATTCAAACCGCCCGGACACGGCAAAACGTTTCGGACCATCGGGCGTTATCAGCATCCACTGAAACTCGGTCGCACCCGGAAAGCGCAGATTAAGGCATTCATGCTTGTCGGCAATCAGGTCAGCCCCGGTCTTAGGCATACCGCGCCGCGCCACATAGTCCGGCGCAGTACACAGCACACGCTGGCAGTCGGCAATCTTGCGAATACGCAACGTGCTATCCTCGGGCTGGCCGATAAAAAACGCCAGATCCAGACCTTCCGTGGTCAGGTCAACCGAGCGATCCGTCAGGCGCAAACGGACATCAATCTCGGGGTATTCCGCAAGAAACTCAGGCACATGCGGAGCAAGCAATCGTCGCCCCACCCCCAGTGGAGACGCCACGAACAACGACCCGCGCGGTGCCTCGGTCAGATGTGTGACCTGAGCCTCGGCCTCGTCCACAGCATCCAAGACCGCCACCGCACCGGGATAGAATGCCTTTCCCTGCTCTGTTGGGGACAGGTTGCGCGTGGTGCGCTGGAATAGGCGCACACCCAGATGGTCTTCAAGCTGCGATATTCGCGCTGATGTCACCGCTGGCGAAATCCTCAGATCTCGCCCGGCCGCAGACATGCTGCCCAGATCGTAAACCCTGACAAAGGTTCGGATGTTGTCGAGATAGGACATTTTTTCGGTTTTTTTGATACCAAATGACAATATATTGGGAATACCGAAGAACCACCCGTTTGCCTAGTGAATTACATAGGGCAGAGGCCAAGGACCGGCCCGGACATTGGTTGTATACTGTTGGCTTTGGCCCCGGACTGCGGCAATTCCGGTCTGCCAATCGAGGTGCGGCAAAGCGATTGTGTCAGCAAAAGCCGGGACAATTCGGCCAAAATGACCCGATCCCGCGTTTATCCCTTTTCCCAATGGCATTCAGATGTTCTAACCTGACACTATAAGACCGTGCATGACACGGTAGCTGAGATTTGGAACTGGGACAGTTGGGGCAATTCATGCAAGGGCGCACGCTGCGAGGCCGTTTGAAGTGCTGGCTGAGTGCCATTGTCTTGGCACTGATCCCGACCACTCTGATGGCGCTGGAAACTTCTCTGACGGCGCCGGGCGCATCCAAGGAACTGGTTGAACGCCTGAAAAAGACATCATCGGTGACAACAGCGGAAGAGCGGGGTCTGGATACGCCACTTGAGATTCTGTCTGCCGCTTTGTCGGATTACCGCACGCTTGTGCAGATCTTGTATGACGAAGGGTATTTCAGCCCGGTTGTCAGTATCAAGCTTGACGGGCAGGAAGCCGCTGAGTTGAGCTCTTTGACAGTGCCAGCACAGATCAACAGGGCCGCAATTACCGTTGAAACCGGACCAAGCTTCAAATTCGGCACGGCCATTGTTCAGCCGCTGGCGTCTGGCACCGTGCTGCCCGAAGGTTTCGCCCCCGGCAAGTTGGCAACGACCGGAGCCATTCAAAAAGCAGGCTCGGACGGTGTGCAGGGGTGGCGGAATGCGGGCCATGCAAAAGCGAAAATTGAGGATCAGACCATTATCGCCCGCCACGCGCAGGCCCGTCTGGATGCGCAGATTGATCTGGACCCGGGGCGCAGGTTGACGTTTGGCAGAATGTTCATCAAGGGCGACACGGATGTACGCCACCGGTCCATCGAAAAAATCGCCGGTTTCCCAAGCGGAGAAGTTTACTCACCAGAAAAAATCCAGAAGGTTGGAACACGTTTACGCCGCACCGGCACGTTCAACGTCGTGTCATTGCAGGAACATGAGACAGCAAACCCCGACGGTACGCTGGATTTCGACGCCACATTCGAAGACCTGCCAAAGCGTCAGCTGACCTTTGGGCTCGAGCTGGCCTCGCGCGACGGTGTCGATGTGACCGCGACCTGGATGCATCGCAACATGTTCAAACGCGCGGAACGCCTGCGGTTTGAAGCCGCTATACGAAATATCGGTGGTTCCGAAGATCTTGATGGGCGGATCGGATTGCGCCTGGATCAGCCCGATCGTCTGGGTCCGGACGACAATACTTTCTGGAACGCGTTGCTTGAGCGCCGCAACACCGAAAACTACAATGTTTCGGTTGCGTCTGTGGCATATGGTGCGCGCCGCACATTCTCTGACACGCTGTATGCCGAAGCCTCGGCTGGATTACAGTGGTCAGATGCTGACGACGCCTATGGAAATGGCCGAAAGTTTAGGTACTTTATCCTGCCCTTCCGCTCGGAATGGGATGAGCGCGACAGCAAAGTCAGCGCCACGCGCGGCTTTTATCTGGATACCGAAGTCATGCCTTTCGTTGGCTTTTCCGGCACCGATACGGGCATTCGCCTGTTTGTCGACGGGCGGGTCTATACCAGCCTTGGAACCGGCGGCAGGGTGGTGCTGGCCGGGCGGGCGCAGCTTGGATCGGTCATTGGCCCACCTGCGAGTGGCGTTACACCTGACTTTCTGTTCTTTTCCGGTGGCGCGGGAACCGTGCGCGGGCAACCCTATGAAAGCCTTGGCATCCCTGTCGGAACCGGTGTCGCAGGCGGCAAGTCCTTTCTTGGACTTTCCGGCGAGATCCGGGGCAAGGTGACAGATTCGCTGTCGTTGGTCGGGTTTTACGACTACGGTGTCGTCGATACCTCTTCCTTTATAGGAAGTGGCGCGGAAGATCATGCAGGTGCCGGTATCGGCGTAAGATATGATCTGGGCGGTTTCGGACCCCTGCGGTTTGACCTAGCCTTCCCGGTAAGCGGTCCCACCGGGGACGGGCTACAATTCTATATCGGGATAGGACAGGCGTTTTGAGACGGTACCTTTCATATCCTCTGCTGATCGCCGCGCTGGCAATCGTGCCTGTGGCCGGACATCCGCAGGAGGACGAAGGCGGCAGCATGATCGAGCGGCTCCTACAGGACACACTGTCGGGCGACGATCAGAACGTCACCGTCAAAGGCCTGCAAGGCGCGCTGAGTTCACGCGCCACCATTGCCGAGATCACGGTGGCCGATGATGAAGGAGTCTGGCTGACCATTCGGGGAGCGGAACTGGATTGGAACCGGTTGGCGCTGATCCGCGGGCGGTTTTCGGTCAACGCGCTGACCGCACAGGAAATCGACGTGGCCCGTGCGCCGGGCACCACGACCAAGGACACGCCGTCCCCTTCTGCCGAGACCCAGGCTTTTCAACTGCCTGAACTGCCTGTGGCCATCGAAATCGGCGAAATCCGTATTGGCGAGCTAGCATTGGGCAAACCTTTGATCGGTGTCGCGGCGGAACTGGCCGTCAATGGCAACCTGTCGCTGGCCGACGGCACGTTGGACACCAAACTGGACATCACCCGACTGGATCGGGCCGGTGATGAAATCTCTTTGGCTGCGGGTTTTAGGAACACTGACAGCCAGATCGATCTTGACCTTCAGGTCACCGAAGCCGCGGGGGGTCTGATCTCGACCGCGCTAAAAATGCCGGACAGCCCTCCGATCGGATTGACCGCGAAAGGGTCCGGGCCGGTGACGGATTTTACGGCCGATATCGGCCTGAGCAGTGATGGGCAGCCACGGGTGACCGGGCAGGTTCGGTTGCGTTCTGCCCCAACAGCCGCGGCTAGCGCGGAGGAGGGCATCGCCTTTACCGCAGATCTGGGCGGTGACCTGACGCCCTTTGTCGCTGAGAATATGGATACATTTTTCGGCCCCAAAACGCGGTTGATCGTGGATGGGCGAACCCTACCTGAAGGAGCGTTGGATATCAGTGATCTGGAACTCAGTTCTCAGGCACTGAACCTGAAAGGGGCGTTGCAACTGGCGCCGGGCGGTCGGCTGCAACTGGCGGCCCTGCAAGGACGCATTACGCCGCCAGAGGGGCAAAGCGTCGTCCTTCCGTTGTCAGGTGGCGACACATCGATCGAGGCTGCTCAGGTCTCAGCATTATTTGATGAGAAAAACGGCAACCTCTGGGATCTGAGCCTGACCGCAAACGCCATAAAATCCGATACCCTGAACCTGCAACGCGCGCAGATTACGGCGCAAGGGACCTTGGAACAGGGTGACGTTTTGCGGATCGACGGTGATTTGCAGGCTGCTTTGGACGGTATCGACCTGACTGGCGATGCCCTGAACACCGCCGTTGGCGACCGCATTACGCTGGACGGTATGTTCCAATATGGCAGGGATCAGACCCTGAACCTGTCAGGGGTCGAGATCGTCGGCTCGGACTATGAACTGGGCGTTGATGCCGAGATCAGCGGCTTGTCCAGTGGTTTGGCCGTCAATGGTGCTGCGACGTTGCAGGCGACCGATCTGTCGCGGTTTTCGGGTCTGGCGCAGCTGGAACTGGGCGGTCAGGCCTCTGCCCGGCTCTCGGGTCAGGGCTCTCCGCTTGAAGGCAGTTTCGATGGCAAGCTTGAGGTCGAAGGGCGCGATCTTTCCACAGGGCGCGACGACATTGACCCGGTGATAAGGGGCAACACAACAATCATGCTGGACGCCAAACGCGGAGCGGATGGCGTAACGATCCGGGATTTTACGCTGATCGGCGACGCTCTGCGCGCGCAGGCGGATGGCACGGTTACCACCCCTGACGGCAACGTGACGATTGATGGGCAAGCAACAGTCAACGCGCAGGACCTTTCCGTGTTCTCGGGCCTCGCCAAACGTGAACTCGGCGGTGCGGTACAGGCGAAACTGGACGGCAAAGGCACTGTTCAGACGCTCGAATTTGATGGCACCGCCAGCGTGATGAGCCGGGATATCAAAACGGGCCTACCTGAGATTGACCCGCTGCTAGTCGGCCGGACCGAGATCACGTTCGATGGCGCGCTGAGCCAGAAGCAGATTGAAATCCGCGACGCGGTGATCAAAGGTTCAGCCCTTGTGGCAAGCGCCGCAGCAACAATTGACGATCCGACGGATGCACTGGCTGTGGACGGGCAGGTCAGTCTGAACATCCCGGACCTGTCACCCTTTTCAACTCTTGCCGGGCGAGATCTTGCAGGTTCGATCATCGCGGACGTCGCAGGCAAAGGTACGGTTGGCAGCAAGGCATTTGACGTCAAAGGCAACTTGGCTGCTGATGACATCAAATCCGGCATCAATGCGGTTGACAACCTGATCCAGGGGCGAACGAACCTGACGGTGGATGCGGTGAATGACGAGGCCGGTCTGAATATTCGCACATTCCAGCTGATCGGCACCGCCCTTTCTGCGGATGCATCCGGCAAACTGGACCGCGATGCTGGCGGACTGACCTTTACCGCTGCGCTGGATGATTTGGGGCGGCTGTCGAAAACACTCTCCGGGCCTCTGAAACTGGACGGCAACGTCGCTCCGACACAATCCGGGCTGGAAGGGTCAGCTCATCTGCTGGGGCCAGAGAGTTCCTATGCCAAAGTGGCCGGTACGGTGGACACAAATGGATCCGCCGACCTGGACTTTGATGCCAAGTTCAACCGCATCGAAAGGTTTGTGCCAGAGTTTCCCGGCACCCTTACCGCTGCGGGGAATGCAAAGCGGGACAGTGGCGTTTGGACCATCGACGCCAAGGCGCAAGGTCCCGCAGACATCGTCAGCACGGTTGCAGGCACCTTTGATGAAACCAGCAGCAATGCAGATATTTCAGCGAAGGGTGGCGTAAACCTGGGGATAGCAAACGTCTTCATCACGCCTAACAAGATTGAAGGGTCCGCACGTTTTGATCTGGCCCTCAAGGGCCCGGCTGATCTGGCGTCCCTAAGCGGGTCGATTACCACTTCGGGAACATCCCTTGCACTTCCCGGTGCAGGCCAGACCATCACCGGGATCAACGGACAGGTGGATCTGGCGCAAAGCCGTGCAACCATCTCGCTGAACGGTGGTGTGCGGGCCGGTGGTGGCTTTACCGTCAATGGACCTGTCGATCTGACGCCCCCGTTCAACGCGCAGATCGCGACAACAATCAACAGCCTCGTCCTGACCGATCGGCTCTTATACGAGACGACTTTGAACGGTCAGATTGCGATGACCGGCGCCCTAGCCGGGAACAGTTCGCTGGCCGGGCAGATCACCTTTGGTGAGACCAATATCAACCTCGCTGCGGCTTCGGGGGCTGTAGGTGCCGCACCGATCCCTGAGATACAGCATGTCAACGAAAGCGGAGCCAGTTTCATCACGCGTGAGCGTGCAGGTCTGGTAGCCACCGAAGACAAGGGGCAACGCACGTCCAGAATAGCGCTAGACATCAACTTGCTGGCACCCAAAGCCGTGTTCGTAAGGGGGCGCGGTGTAAATGCCGAACTGGGCGGCCGGATCTCCATTGGTGGTACGACGACCTCGGTGGTCCCGTCAGGTCAGATTGAATTGATCCGCGGTAATTTCGATATTCTGGGCCGCAGGCTGGCCCTGACCAAGGGCATCGTGACCCTACAGGGTGACTTGACGCCTTATATCGAGTTTGAATCCTCTGCCAGCACCTCGGACGGCACCGCGACCATCGAAATCGCAGGGCCACTGGATTCACCCGAGGTTAACGTGTTTTCCGATCCCGAGCGTCCGGCTGAAGAGGCGCTGGCGATGCTGCTCTTTGGGAACAGGTTCTCGGAAATCTCACCGTTCCTGATTGCGCAGATGGCCGCATCGCTGGCGCAACTCAGCGGTGCTGGCGGGGACGCGACCAAGGGATTACGCGACTCTACCGGTGTTGATACGATTGATGTTGGTGCGTCAGAGGGTGGCGCGGGCCGACTGGGTGCCGGGGCCTATCTGGGTGAAAACCTCTACACCGACTTTACCGTCAATACCGAAGGCAATACCGAGGTGAACCTGAACCTTGATGTAACCGACAATTTCTCGGTCAAGGGCACGGTTGACGGTCGTGGCGAAACGGGCATCGGAGTGTTCTTTTCAAAGGACTATTAGGATCGCGTCCGACCCCAGCAAACTATTTCCGGCGAATTCCTATCGGTTGGCCGATCTGCGAAGCCGGTTCCAGAGACTTGTGATCCTCCACCATTTGCGCAAGACGCGCCGCTGCCCAATCCGGGTAGGGTGTGGATCGCCCGGTGCTGTGGCTGACATTCATGAAAAGCGCCTCTTGCGTCGCACAAATCTCGTCAGTTTCTGCCAAAAGCATCTGGGCGAAATAATGTCCTCTCTTGCTGTCAGCATCCAGCATACGGAACCTGAAATAAAACGATGAACTGTCTTTGACCTCCTGCACGAAATGCAGATGAGACTGCAGGATGTAAGGCCCCTGCCCCAACGCCTTGACCTGCACCTCGCCCAACCCGAGATGGTCAACCATCAGCTTTTCCAACGCCATGTCAAAGGCGACACCGTAAAACCCGACATTCATATGGCCGTTATAGTCGATCCATTCGGGCCGTACTTCAAAGCCGCGAATTTCCACCGGCGCGGCATACGGGCCATCATGCCCGCCAGGAGGTGTCGAAGTCGGCTGCATCTGGCCCCCTTTACTGTGCCTTTTCCTCGTCAAATATAGCCACGGCCCGGACAAATCCGGCAGAGGCCCCTTTTATCTTGAAGGGGAAACAGGAAATCTCGAACCCGGTGGGCGGCAAATCTTCCAGATTGGTCAGCTTTTCCAAGTGGCAATACCCGATATCCATCGACGCGCGGTGTCCTTCCCAGATAATAGATGGATCTCGGGTCTCAGCGTATTCCTGAGCGGTGAGCGGAAACGGGGCATCCCAGCTCCAGGCGTCGGTGCCGGTGACACGCACGCCACGTTCCGTCAGATAAAGCGTCGCCTCGCGCCCCATTCCACATCCTTTGACCAGATAGTCCGGCGCGCCATAACGTGTCCCTGCCGCAGTGTTGACTACGACGATATCCAGCGGGCAAAGCTCGTGGCCGATGCGCTTCAATTCGGCTTCGACATCTGCGGCGGTAACAACATACCCATCCTCGAAGTGTCGAAAGTCCAGCTTGACGCCAGGGTTCATGCACCATTCCAACGGCACTTCGTCGATGGTTATCGCCCGTTCACCTTTGTTCATCGTGGAATGATGGTGATACGGCGCATCCAGATGCGTGCCGTTGTGGGTCGCGATCTGCAACCGTTCGATGGCCCACCCTTCACCGTTCGGCAGGTCTTGCCGTTCCAGACCCGGAAAGAAAGATATGACCTGTTCTGCCGTCTGATCATGGGTCAGATATTCGATTTGCGGCAACATGATTGGCGGGTCAGACACGATCCCGGTTTCCAACGGAACGGACAGATCGACGAAACGACGGGCCATTAGCAACTCCTCCACCATATTCCCGGACAGGGTTGGTTGAGCGCAAGCGCCTGTCAAGAATAGAAAAAGGCGACCCGTCTGGCCGCCTTCTTTGCTTGATATGTATTGGGTTTACTCAGCCGCAACTGCGCCTTCGATCTTCTCGACGCGAATGGCCGAGAATTTGAACTCGGGGATTTTGCCATAAGGGTCGATGGCTGAGTTTGTCAGGATGTTCGCCGCCGCCTCAACATAGGCAAACGGGATGAACACCATATCCTCGGCAATCGCCCGGTCCGCGCGGACCATGATCTCAATCGAACCACGGCGTGTGGTCAGGCGGATCATGTCGCCCGGCTCGATGCCCATCAGCTTGAGCGTACGTGGATTCATCGAACAGTTCGCCTCGGGCTCCACCGCGTCAAGAACGTTGGACCGGCGGGTCATTGAGCCGGTGTGCCAATGTTCCAGCTGACGGCCAGTGGTGGCGATCATCGGGTATTCCTCGTCCGGGGCCTCATCCGGCGGAATGACGCTGGCGGGGGTGAACTTCGCCTTACCGCCCGAGCGGGGGAAACCATCCCCGAACACGATGGCCTGACCCGGGTCGGTTTCGCTGAGCGACGGGTAGGTAATCGTCTCGGTCTCCAGACGCTCCCACGTGATGTTGTCAAGCGATGCCATGGTCAGTTTCATCTCGGCAAAGACCTGAGAGACATCGGTGTAATCCCAGTTCAGCCCGATGCGCTGTGCCAGCTCGACCGTGATCTTCCAATCTTCGCGCGCTTCTCCCGGGGGGGTAACGGCAGGCCGTACACGCTGTACCTGACGGTTGGTGTTCGACACCGTACCGTTCTTTTCATAGAGCGCCGAGGCAGGCAGGATGATATCGGCATAGTTCGCCGTCTCGGTCAGGAAGATGTCCTGCACGATCATCAGATCCAGTTTGGCCAGCGCCGCGCGGGCGTGGTTCACATCCGGGTCGGACATGGCCGGGTTTTCACCCTGAATATACATGCCCTTGATGTTTCCCGCATAGGCCTGATCGATGATTTCGGTCACCGTCAGACCCTTCTCGTTCGAGAAGTCATCCGAATGCCAGACATCATTGAACCTGGCGCGAACGCCGTCGTCAGTCACCGATTGATAGTCCGGCAGGAACATCGGGATCAGGCCCGCATCCGATGCACCTTGCACGTTGTTTTGCCCCCGCAGCGGGTGCAGCCCAGCGCCGGGTTTACCGACATTGCCCGTCATCAGGGCCAGCGAAATCAGGCAGCGCGAGTTGTCGGTGCCGTGGATGTGCTGGCTGACGCCCATGCCCCAGAAGATCAGGCCAGCTTTGGCCTGCGCAAAGGTACGCGCGACACGGCGCAGCTGATCCGGTTCAATACCACAGATCGGTGCCATCGCTTCGGGCGTGAAGGCGCGCAGGTGCTCTTTCTCGGCCTCCCAGTTCTCGGTCCAGCGGTGGATGTACTGGCTGTCATACAACTCTTCCTCGACGATCACGTTCATGATCGCGTTGAGCATCGAGACATCGGCCCCCGGACGGAACTGCAGCATTTCATCCGCGAACTTGCGCATACCAACGCCGCGGGGGTCCATTACGATCAGCTTGCCGCCACGCTTGGCGAACTGCTTGAAATAGGTCGCCGCGACAGGGTGGTTCTCGATCGGGTTCGAACCGATGATGATCGCCACATCGGCGTTTTCGATCTCGTTAAAGGTCGCCGTCACCGCGCCCGAACCCACATTCTCGATCAGCGCCGCAACGGACGAAGCGTGGCACAGACGGGTGCAGTGATCGACGTTGTTGTGCTTGAAGCCCTGACGGATGAACTTCTGGAACAGATACGCCTCTTCGTTGGTACACTTCGCCGAACCGAAGCCCGCAACCGAACGTGGGTCTTCGGCGCGCAGGGTCATCAGCTTGGTCGCGGCCAAGTCCATCGCCTCTTCCCAGGTCGCCTCGCGGAAATGGGTCGACAGGTTGCCCGGATCAACGTTCAGCCCCTTGGCGGGCGCATCCTCGCGCCGGATCAGCGGTTTGGTCAGGCGGTGCGGGTGGTGGATGTAGTCAAAGCCAAAGCGACCTTTGACGCACAAACGACCTTCGTTTGCGGGGCCGTTGATGCCCTCGACATACTTCACCTTGCCGTCCTTGACCTTCAGCGACACTTTGCAGCCCACACCGCAGAACGGGCAGACGCTTTCGGTTTCGCTATCATAATCCTTACTGTCCCCCTGCTGCTGGTCGTCCAGCACGGTGGCAGGCATCAGCGCACCGGTGGGGCAGGCCTGAACACATTCACCGCAAGCAACACAGGAGGAGGTACCCATCGGATCATTCTGGTCGAACACCACCTGCGCGGTATGACCGCGACCAGCCATGCCAATCACGTCATTCACCTGCACTTCGCGGCAGGCCCGAACACAAAGGTTGCAGTTGATACACGCATCCAGATTGACACGCATCGCCACATGGCTGTCATCCAGAAGCGGGATTTTCTCGGCCTCTTTCGCAGGAAAACGGCTGTCGCTGACATCGTTCAGCTTGGCCATGTCCCAGAAGTGGCTCGATTTGTCGTGCGCTTCCTCGGGCTGGTCGGCCACCAACAGTTCCATCACCATGGCGCGCGATTTTTCGGCGCGGTCGGTGTCGGTCTTGACCACCATCCCATCGGCCGCCGGGCGGATGCACGAGGCGACCAGCGTGCGCTCGCCCTCCACCTCGACCATGCAGGCGCGGCAGTTGCCATCGGGGCGGTATCCCGGTGCAGGCTTGTGGCACAGATGCGGGATCACCAGGCCCCGGCCATTAGCCGCTTCCCAGATCGTGGTGCCCGCGGGCACGGTGACGTCATCGCCGTTCAGGTTGAAGGTGACGGTCTTGGTTGGGCTTGCGTCAAGCATGGCTCTGTCTCCCTCAGATTTCGTCAGCGAAATGTTTCATAACCAAGCGGATCGGATTCGGGGCCGCCTGCCCCAGACCGCAGATCGAGGCATCGCTCATGACCTGGCACAAATCTTCCAACAGATCGGTGTCCCACTTGTCGGCCTGCATCAGCTTGACCGCCTTTTCGCAGCCTGCCCGGCAGGGGGTGCACTGGCCACAGCTTTCATCCTCGAAGAACCGCAGCATGTTAAGCGCGGCATCGCGGGCGGTGTCCTGATCGGACAGAACCACAACGGCGGCAGACCCGATGAAAGTGCCAAGCGGCTGAAGCGTGTCGAAGTCGAGCGGGACGTCGTCAATGCTCGAGGGGAGAAGACCAGACGACGGCCCGCCCGGTTGATACGCCTTGAACACATGGCCATCTGCCATGCCGCCGGCGGCATCAATCACATCAAGAATGGTCGAACCTGCGGGCAGCAGGTAAACGCCCGGCTTCGCCACACGCCCCGAGACCGAATAGCTGCGCAGGCCCTTGCGGCCGTTCTTTTCAACAGAGTTCAGAACCTGCGGCCCTTCGCGGCAGATTTTTGAGACCCAATACAGCGTCTCGACATTGTGCACCAAAGTCGGACGGTTAAAGACCCCAACCTGCGCCACGAACGGAGGACGGTGGCGTGGCAGGCCCTTCTTGCCCTCGATCGATTCGATCATCGCGGATTCTTCACCGCAGATATAGGCACCGGCTCCCCGGCGCAGGTCGATGTAACCCTTTGCGACGATACCGGCATTTTCCAATGCCGCAATCTCACGGCGCAGAATTTCCAGCACTGCCGGGTATTCGTCGCGCATGTAGATGAAGCAGGTCTCGGCCTCGACTGCCCAGGCGGCGATCAGCATACCTTCGAGGAAGACATGCGGCGTGCGCTCCAGATAATAGCGGTCTTTGAATGTTCCGGGCTCACCCTCGTCGCCGTTTACCGCCAGATAGCGCGGACCTTCGTTCATACGAACAAAGCCCCATTTTTTACCCGACGGGAAGCCAGCGCCACCCAGACCACGCAGACCCGAGGACAGGACGTCTTCTTGCACCTGTTCCCAATCACCACCGTCGCGCAGCTCTTTAAGCTTAGCGTAACCGCCTTCGGCCTCATAGGCCGTGAAGGTCTCATAGTCGGGCAGATGCGCATGGGTGTCCCCTGCTGCAATCGCCGACTGCACCTTTTCGAGGCTCGCATGGTCAATGTGATTGTGGCCAATCTCCAATACCGGAGCGGTATCGCAACGCCCCATGCAGGGCGCGCGAACAACGCGAACTTCGGCAGGGTCCAAACCATCTTCCAGCGCCTTCTGCAACTGCTGGGCACCAGCCATTTCGCAAGAGAGGGAATCACAAACCCGGATGGTCAACACCGGAGGTGGCGTCTCGCCTTCTTTCACCACATCGAAATGGGCATAAAAAGTCGCGGTTTCGTAGATCTCGGCCTGACCGATCCGCATCTCGACGGCCAATGCCGCGATATGGTCGGCGCTGATATGACCGTGTTCGTCCTGAATCAAATGCAGGAATTCGATCAACAGATCACGGCGGCGCGGGCGATCGCCCAGCAGGCGTGTGATTTCAGCCTGCGCCTCATCCGTGAACTGACGGCCCTTGGGTGTGTGCCGCCCCTTGCCTTTACCTGACTTCCAGACGCCCTTGGGTGTGCCTGATGGCTTGGTATCTAATGGTGCCATGATGCCCTCCGATTGAGGTTCCGTCTCTCATCAGGCAAACATATCGTCAAATCGCTTTTGGCAATCGCACGATAACGACACCTTATCACCGCAAAGAGGTCACCACATCCCGCAAAGCCTTGACCGTCGGCAACTCGGGGTCGCGGCTGAGGGTCGCCAGACAAATCGGTTTGCTGACAACAGGTTCGATCAGCGGCAACACTTTCGTTCCCTTCAAATCGCCCAGCGCACGTACCAGAACCCGAGGAACAACCGTCGCCGCCAGCCCCTCCCGCACCATGACCATTGACGCCGTGAAACCGCTGGTTTCGGCAACGATATCGGGGT
Source organism: Ruegeria sp. AI2 (assembly GCF_056541275.1). Lineage (NCBI taxonomy): Bacteria > Pseudomonadati > Pseudomonadota > Alphaproteobacteria > Rhodobacterales > Roseobacteraceae > Ruegeria > Ruegeria sp. AI2. The sequence goes on along the minus strand of NZ_JBQFYB010000003.1, from coordinate 83,628 downwards.
GCAGCCCCTGTTCGGCAAACACCCGGTCCAGAATACGCCGGTTCTGCATCTGCGGCTCCAAAAGGCTGAGCGGAAATTCTGCGACCTGCGCCCACGGAATCGGGCCGCTCTGGTCCGTCAGATGCGTGGGCACCAACAACACATAGGTTTCCTCGTAAAGAGGCTGAACCTGCCGGAAGTCCGTGCCGATGCTGTCACCATAAGTCACCCCGGCATCAAGGCTGCCTTCGTCCAGCCGGTGCTGAATTGCGGTGGCAGACATGGTTTCAATGCGTGTGACGATACGAGGATGCGCGTCACGCAGCCTTTTGACCAACCGTCCCGTGAAGGCGATTGCGGTCGGGATCACGCCGAGGATCAGTGTGCCCGTAATCTCTCCCTTGGCGGCCAGTACCTGCTGTTCCAGCGCCTTGGTGTCGTCCAGAATACGCCGCGCCCGCTGGACGATCATCTCGCCCTCTTCGGTCAGCCCTTGAAAGCGGTTGGCGCGACGGACGATTGAGACACCTAACCGGTCCTCAAGATTGCGGATGCGCATCGAAAACGCGGGCTGAGAAATCCCGCATTCCTCGGCTGCTTTGGCAAAATGCCGATGCCGCGCCAATGCGCTGAGCAGTTGCAGGTCGCGGATTTCGATCAAGGAAAGCTCCAATGCTGCGGATAAGGCAGGATACCCCGCTCACCCGACAGGAACAGCCCAATTGATCAGGTATTAAACAAAAAGTGCATCACATCGCCGTCCTTGACGATATAGCCCTTACCCTCTGCCCGCATTTTACCCGCCTCTTTCGCGCCCTGCTCGCCATTGGCAGTGACATAGTCGTCATAGGCGATGGTCTCGGCGCGGATAAAACCCTTTTCGAAATCGCCATGGATCACACCTGCTGCTTGCGGTGCAGCGGTGCCGGTGCGGATGGTCCAGGCGCGGGCCTCTTTCGGGCCGACCGTGAAATAGGTTTCCAGCTTCAGCAGATCGTAACCGGCGCGGATCAGACGGTCGAGGCCGGGCTCTTCCAGACCCATCTCCTCAAGGAACATCTGGGCTTCGTCCTCATCCAGCAGGCTTATTTCTTCTTCGATCTTGGCACTGATGATGACATGAGCATTGCCCTGCGCGGCGGCCATTTCGGCCACGCGGGCAGAGAATTCGTTGCCTTGTGCCGCGTCTTCCTCGGACACGTTGCAGACGTAGAGAACCGGTTTGGTTGTTAGCAGTTGCAACATCTTCCACGCCTTGGCGTCCTCGTCGCTGACTTCGACCAGCCGTGCGGGCTTGCCGCTTTCCAGCATGGCCTGCGCCTCGGCCAACAGGCGATCTTGCTGTTGCGCCTCTTTGTCGTTGCCCTTCAGCTTGCGCACCAGATTGGCCCGGCGCTTTTCGATGCTTTCCAAATCGGCCAGCATCAGTTCGGTTTCAATAGTTTCAGCGTCCGCAACCGGATCAACACGCCCGTCGACATGTGTCACGTCACCGTCTTCGAAACAGCGCAGCACATGTGCAATCGCATCCGTTTCGCGAATATTCGCCAGAAACTGGTTGCCCAGCCCTTCGCCCTTTGACGCGCCTTTCACCAGACCCGCGATATCCACAAAAGTCATCCGCGTCGGGATAATCTGTTTTGAGGACGCAATCGCCGCCAGCCTGTCGAGGCGGGCGTCGGGAACCGCAACATCCCCGACATTGGGCTCAATGGTGCAGAACGGGAAGTTCGCGGCCTGCGCAGCTGCGGTTTTGGTCAGCGCATTGAACAGGGTCGACTTGCCGACATTCGGCAGACCCACGATTCCCATTTTAAAGCCCATCACGGCCTCCTGCATAGAATACGATCGCAGCTTCTATGCAGGTCCGCCTGAATGCGCAAGGGATTGCTGGTGGCACCGTTGCCGAGTCCATTTCGCCACATCACAAAATCGTTTGAAAATTGTGTTCTTGCCGAAATTGAAAAACAACTCCTACGATTACCAGTTATTAGCGCACGATGACATTTTTTTGGCGGACACTGATGAAACACCTTTTTCTTGCAACCATGCTGGCGGCAACGGCCTGCGCGTCAGCCCAGGCTCAAACCGTTGTTTTTGGTGCCGGATACGCGGACTATTCTGAAGACACGTCCGAAGATCAGGGCCTGATCTCGATCGAATACCACCACACGCCATTTCATCAGGCAACGCGGTTTCGCGCCGGTTGGGGTGCAACCCTAACTGTAGATGAAGATGGTGACACGCATATCGGCGCGGGTTTGATCGGGCAGTATGCGCTGAGTGATCACTGGTTCTTGGAAGGCAGTGTTATGCCCGGCTACTATAATGCCAGCAACGACCTGAATGATCTTGGGGGCGATTTTCAGATTCGCAGCCTTTTGGGTCTTGGCTATAACCTGAACAATGGCAACAGCGTGTCTGTCGCGCTAACCCATAAATCCAACGCCAGTACCAATGACGAGAACCCGGGCGTGAATGCCCTGCTGGTACGCTATCATCTGGGCTTCTGATCCATTCCTGTCTGGGCGGGATTGATTTTCGGTCAAAGTTTCTGCACATCAGGTCGAAACCCGAGTGCAAGGACATCCGATGACCCGTATCGACGCCAAGTTCGCCGCCCTGAAAGCCGAAGGTAAAAAAGCCTTTGTCGCCTATGTCATGGCCGGAGATCCCGACTATGACACTTCGCTTGAAGTGGTCAAAGGCTTGCCTGGTGCTGGCGTGGATGTTATCGAGCTGGGCCTGCCCTTTACTGACCCGATGGCCGACGGCCCGACAATTCAGGCCGCGGGCCAACGTGCGCTTGAGCAGGGCATGACCTTGCAACGCACATTGGATCTGGCACGAACCTTTCGGGAAACGGACGATACAACCCCTATTGTCCTGATGGGGTATTACAACCCGATCTACAGCCGGGGTGTCGATGCGTTTCTGGCCGATGCAAAAGCAGCTGGTATTGACGGGTTGATCGTGGTGGACCTTCCCCCCGAGGAGGACGCAGAACTCTGCCTGCCCGCGCAAGCGGCGGGTCTGAATTTTATTCGCCTGGCAACCCCAACCACGGATGACAAACGTCTGCCACGTGTTCTGCAAAACACTTCGGGCTTTGTTTATTATGTCTCGATCACCGGGATCACTGGCGCAGCCGAGGCAGAAGCAACAGATGTTGGCCCCGAGGTTGCCCGCATCAAGGCCGCGACCGATCTGCCGGTAATCGTGGGGTTCGGGATCAACACGCCCGAAAAATCGCGCAATATTGCCTCGGTGTCGGACGGCGCGGTGGTCGGGTCAGCGATCGTCAGCCAGATCGGCGCTGGTAAACCTGTGACCGACGTGCTGACCTTTGTGAAATCTCTTTCGGATGGCGCGCACAGCGCCTGATTTCGCAGCCAACATACGAGAATTGTGACCCGTCGCGGATACCGCGGCGGGTTTTTCGCGTCCCTTCACTGTGACGTCAAGACATTGCAGCCTTTGGAATGAATTGGTAAAGAAAACTAACCAATGAACGCGGAGCCCTGTTTTCATGCCTGTGATCACCAATATCGAAGACCTCAAACGCATATATGAACGCCGCGTGCCCCGTATGTTCTATGACTACGCCGAAAGCGGCAGCTGGACGGAACAGACTTTTCGCGAAAACACGACCGATTTTGAAAAAATACGCCTTCGCCAAAGGGTTGCGGTCGACATGTCCGGTCGGTCGACATCTTCGCAAATGATTGGCAAAGACGTTTCAATGCCTGTTGCGCTGGCCCCGGTCGGGTTGACGGGGATGCAACATGCAGACGGAGAGATGAAGGCCGCCAAAGCCGCCGAGGAATTTGGTGTGCCCTTTACGCTGTCCACCATGTCCATCAACTCGATCGAAGATGTGGCCGGATATACCAACAAACCATTCTGGTTCCAGCTTTATACGATGAAGGACACGGACTACATCAACCGCCTGATCCAGCGAGCAAAAGATGCGAAATGTTCCGCACTGGTAATCACGCTCGACCTGCAAATTCTGGGACAGCGGCACAAGGACCTGAAAAACGGTCTGTCGGCCCCGCCCAAACTGACGGCAAAAACCATTGCCAACCTGATGACCAAATGGGCTTGGGGCATTGAAATGCTGCGGGCCCAGCGGCGCGAGTTCGGCAATATCGTGGGGCATGTGCATGGTATTTCGGACGCGTCTTCATTGGGGGCCTGGACCGCAGAACAGTTTGACCCCAGCCTCGACTGGTCGAAGGTTGAAAAACTGATGGAGCAATGGGGCGGGAAAGTGATCCTTAAGGGCATCCTTGATGCGGATGACGCAAGGATGGCCGCCAAGCTGGGTGCCGATGCCATTGTCGTGTCAAACCATGGTGGGCGTCAACTTGACGGCGCGCTAAGCTCAATTCGTGTCCTGCCCGAGATCATGGATGCAGTTGGGGGCGATATCGAGGTGCATCTGGACAGCGGTATCCGATCCGGACAAGACGTGCTCAAAGCCTTAGCGCTTGGGGCCAAAGGGACCTATGTTGGCCGCGCGTTTGTGTATGGTCTGGGTGCCATGGGTCAGAAAGGTGTCACCACGGCGCTTGAGCTGATCCAGAGGGAGCTTGATACGACAATGGCGCTTTGTGGTGAGAAAAACGTGGCTGCGTTGGGGCGTCACAATCTGCTGATACCTGAAAACTTCGGGGGCCGCTGGCAAGCGTAACCGGTCAATCAGGGGGCTCTGCCCCCGACGCCCGTTCCGGGCGCCTCCCCCGGGATATTTTTGGTCAGATGAAGCTGGGGATCCTTCAATCGTCCACCCGATAATACTCCAGGACAGGCGATAGAACCCAGCCGAACGGCATGGCAAGAAATACCTCTTTCCAAATCGGGTGAATCAAGCTAAGGACGCGGCTTCACGCGGGTATACAGCCTTGGAGGATGCCCGCCCTAACATTGGAGAATATATCATGGCTGGTGAGATTCCTGATCTCGTAGCTCTGGAACGGACGGGGACAGGCAAGGGCGCCGCTCGTCAAGCACGCCGCGACGGCATGGTTCCGGGCATCGTATTTGGTGGCGACAAAGAACCGTTGCCAATCCAGATCCCGTTCAACGTCTTGTTCAAGCGCCTGAAAGCGGGCCGGTTCAAGTCGACCTTGTGGAACCTCAAGGTTGAAGGTCACGATGACGTTCGCGTCATCTGCCGAGATGTTCAGCGTGATGTCGTCAAAGATCTGCCGACCCATCTGGACCTGATGCGGCTGCGCCGGACTACCAAGATCGCATTGTTCATTCCTGTTGAGTTCGTCAACGAAGAAGCAGCTCCCGGCATCAAAAAGGGTGGCGTTCTGACCGTTGTCCGCCCGGAAGTCGAACTGATGTGCACCGCCGGTGACATTCCTGAAAAGATCACCGTTGATCTGACCGGTCTGAACATCAATGACGTTGTGACCATTTCGTCGGTTGAACTGCCTGAGGGCACCAAACCAACCATCGACCGTGACTTTGTGATTGCCAACATCTCGGCGCCGACTGGTCTGTCCACCAGCGACGACGATGAAGATGGTGAAGTTGCAGCCGATGAAGTCGAAGTTGTCGGAAAAGAAGAAGAATAAGTCTGGAACAGTGTTTCCGACTTTGAAGCGGGGCTCGGGTGAGCCCCGTTTTTTTTTGCGGGTCCAATAATCAGGCCTGACTGGATTTCCTGACGATTTCCGGGCATGAAATGGCTTTGGAGCTACAGAGGCAAAACGGAAACATGAAGCTGTTTGTTGGATTGGGAAACCCGGGCCAGAAATATGCCCGGAACCGGCACAATATCGGGTTCATGGCCCTGGACCGGATCGCAGAAGATCATGGGTTTGGCCCCTGGAAGTCGAAGTTTCAGGGCGAGATCTCGGAAGGGCGGCTTGGCACTGAGAAAGTCCTTTTGTTGAAACCGCAGACCTACATGAACCGTTCGGGTCAATCCGTGGGTGAGGCGATGCGGTTTTACAAGCTGGAGTCCACCGACATTGTTGTATTTCATGACGAATTGGACCTTGCCCCGGGCAAATTGCGCGTCAAGGCAGGAGGAGGGCACGCCGGACATAACGGTCTGCGCTCGATCCATGAGCATATCGGGGCGGCTTATGACCGTGTTCGCTTGGGAATCGGGCATCCGGGCCGCAAGGAAATGGTTTCGGGATTTGTGCTCAATGATTTCGCGAAATCCGAAACCAGTTGGCTGGACGACGTTCTTCGGGGTGTTTCGGACGGGGCACCCTTCCTGGCACAGGACGAAGGCGGCAAGTTCATGAATGCAGTTGCTTTGCGCACTGCCCCGCCGCGATCATCAAAAACCGCTGCACCTAAAGCCGACACACCTTCAACGCCCGCACCCGACACCGAGGATGACGACCGGTCTGCCATGCAGAAGCTTTTGGACAAATTCAGGTAGCACCCCGGCCTCTTTCCGTTACGTAGAGGTTGCAGAATGCAACCTCCCGCGTTCCAATACCGGCCAACTAGGGAGGCAATGCGATGAAATCCATTTTGAAGTGGGTGCTGCGCATCGTACTGGCGTTGGTTCTGGCCGCCACTGCCGTCGGGCTGTGGAAGCGCGAAGAGTTGCAGCGCCTTTTGGCCGTGAACTCGTTATTTTCGGAAGAGAAGATCGTTCACAATTTCTCGCACATGGACGAGGCTTTTCTGACCGTGAACCTGCCGCGTGGCGACGCGCCAACCTGGGACCTGCCTTATGGCGAAGGATTCGACTTGCCGGAAGGAACCGACAGTTGGATCGATGAACGCGCGGTCACGTCGTTGCTGGTTATGCAGAACGGCAAAGTCAGGTTCGAGGAATATTATCTTGGCACCGGGCCGGATGACCGGAGGATTTCCTGGTCGGTCGCCAAAAGCTATCTTTCGGCGCTTTTCGGTATCCTTTTGCAAGAGGGTGCAATCGGGTCGTTGGATGACCCGGTTGTCAAATATGCGCCAAAACTGAAAGACAGCGCGTATGAAACCGCGTCGATCCGCAACGTGCTGAACATGGCAAGCGGCGTGACGTTTGATGAAGATTATCTCGACCCAAATTCCGACATCAATCGGATGGGGCGTGTGGTTGCGCTGGGTGGTGAGCTGGACGATTTCGCAGCCTCACTGCAGGACAGCTTTGCGACACCGGGTGAAACCTGGCAATACGTGTCGATCGACACCCATGTTCTGGGTATGGTTATACGCGGTGCGACCGGGCGGAACGTGGCAGACCTTCTGACGGAAAAGATTCTTCAGCCGTTGGGACTGGAGCGGGACGGATACTACATCACTGATGGTGCAGGGGTCGCTTTTGTTTTGGGGGGCCTCAACTTTATTACGCGTGATTTCGCCCGGTTTGGACAAATGATCCTGCAGGACGGCATCGCGAATGGAAAACAACTGGTTCCTGCCGAATGGATTTTCAAAGCCACCCAACCCAGTGCACCCACCGCACAAGGAGAGATCGGGTACGGGTATCAATGGTGGATTCCCCGCGGCGCGCATGAAGGAGAGTTTCTGGCCCGCGGTGTCTATGGGCAATACATCTATTTCAACCAGCCCAGGGGTGTTCTGATTGTGTCCACCGGTGCAGACAGGCTGTTCCGTGAGCCGGGTGTAAATGACCTGAATATCGAAATGTTCCGCAAGATTGCGGAAAGTCTGTAAGATGTCTTTATGCAGAAACAAGAAAGTATCAATGTACTGGGTGGCGTTCTGGCCCCTTGCTCTCGCGACCCTTTGACAGGGTTTTTCCGGGATGGCGCCTGCAATACCTGCCCCGAGGATCAGGGCAGTCATACCGTCTGCGCCGTGATGACGGCCGAGTTTCTGGCATTCTCAAAATATGTCGGCAATGATCTGAGCACGGCACGACCCGAATTCGACTTTCCAGGCCTTCACCCCGGCGACAGCTGGTGTTTATGCGCCAGCCGGTTTTTGCAAGCTCATGACGAAGGATGTGCACCGCAGGTTCATCTGGAGGCGACACATCAACGCGCGCTTGAGATCGTACCGCTCGACATTTTGCTTCAAAATAAGGCGAAGACCTGAAGGCCCACCAAAGGGGCGCACGGCTGATTCAGAATGCCATTTGCCAGATCAGGCTGACACTGTAGTTTTCAAAACCGCTTTCGCCGATACCATCATAGAACAGGTTTGCGGCCAGAAGGCTGTTGTTCTCCAGCCGGTAATCAAATCCCAGATCGGCACGGGCGCGGGCGGTGTCGCCAATGGGTGTCAAGCCAGGAACAGTGCCTGTGCCGGATGTTGTGCTCCAAATACCAGACAGACCACCGGTCAGCATCATCTGACCGCGCGACACCTGGATTGGGTGACTGAAATCCATACCCAGCCGTGCAGTGGTCAGGCTGAAATCCTGGTGTGGGATCAGGTTGCCCAGACTATCGGTATAAGCCTCCTGATCGTCGCTGGCATAGCTAACATCCAGCAACGGCATAAGCGTCAGGTCACCGCGCTTGAACTCTCCGGTTACGCGCGACTGGATCAGCCAGCGTTCACTATCGAAACTGTCGGTATAGGTGCCCAGTGGAGAAATGTCGTTATCAGCCTGACCGTACAGAACACGCCCTTCGAAAAACACTGGCTGATTGGGCAGTTTGGCGACGACATAAGGTCCGACCAGCCACCCTGTGCCATCCACGCTGGCCGGGCCGTTTTCGGTTTCGGCATAATCGATCTGCAGCATGGCGCCGATCAGAAGGTTCGAGTTCACCCAGCCATGCGCCCCCACCACGGCCAAGGCATAAGAACTGTCGTAATCGTTTTGCGAGCTCCAGTTCCCGGACAGATTGAACCAGACCGGGTGGGTTGGATCACTTGCAAATTTCAGATACCCCGATCCTTGCGTCACCGACGAGTCCAGCGCACCTGATCCCGATTGCTGAAGAAACTGCGTCAGCTCTGGCTGATTGGTCACGAGGCTGTTGGCCCGGGCATTTTGAAAGGCCTGCACCAGTCGTTGTGTGTCCGTCACCCCCTGTTGTGTGCTGACCCTGTTGGACGCAAGGTTCAGGTTCCCGGCGGCATCAGAAAAAACGCCTGCGGGAATAAACAGCTCAACTGTACCGTTACTTTGCGCAGTCAGCGTTGCGACATAATTGGTTCCGGACCCAGTCAGGCTGGCGGACGCATTGGTGACCGACAAGTCGCCCACCGTGAAATCTGTGCTGGGTTCACTAAGTGTGATCACCGCTTGGAACGTACCGTTGCCGATTGTTGTCAGTGCACCGATTGAGGCCGTCGGCTGCGTCGTGTCGGCCAGTGTCCGTGTGTTGATAATCTGAGTATTCGTGACACCCGACAGCGCGATCTCATAAAGGTAAAGCGGCCCGCCAACGGTTTCGCGCGCGGTGAACATGACCCCAAGATAGCCATCAGCGGCGTAAGTTGAGTCCGCTCCGTTCTGGCTGAGTATCGTCGCGCCAATATATCCAAGATTGGCCAATCCTGCTGGCGTAATAGCAGGTTGAGTCAAAACACCATTGTTGAAATAGAACGATCCTCCCGGGCCTTCTCCCGAGCCGCCCAACGACATGAACGCTGTCGCAGTGCCTTGTAGATTAGAAAAGAAAATCTGCCCGCCGTTGGGTGTTGCGACTGTCTGGGACGGAAACGAAGGGTTGCCAAACGCCAGACCCTCTTTGACGCTTCCCATCAAAAGCGCGGAAACCAAAAGACCCAGGCACGACAGCCTCGTAATTGCGGACCAAACCATATTACCTCCTACAGCACCGCGTGGGTGCCAAACACCAGAGTGCCTGGGGTTAAAATCGCATCCCAAGCAGCGTCATCCTTGCCCCATCTTCGCAGAGACATCCCCAGAACCGACCGCAAATCGCCGGTTAATGAGAAGTTAATTCAATTGGAAGACGCTGTATAGAACGCGGCAGGAATCAACTGGGGCGTGCGGAACACGTCGTGTTGTTGGAACAAGCGGGTTTTGACCTGGACCAACTCTCAAACGGCTTGAAACACCCAATATTTACAGTGTCGTCGCGCGGAGAAGGAAACCTGAGGCAGGCTGCGCTGGAAAATTACCTGCAAAGACAGAAAGGACATAGTCACTGACAGTCCAGCAATTTTGCAACAGTACGGCACCGCTTGCTACACTGATCTCCAATTGGAAACCTTTGGGCACAGGTTGAACGGGGTAATATCGCTTGTGGACGATTCTTTGACCGGGCTCCGTCGGGTCCAAAAAGATCGCCTGCGAGGGCCAACATACGGTGACCAAACCGGATGCCACACCAGGGCAGGAACAACAATCCGTCTGCGCCCGTTAAAACACCAATTAGATCCGAAGGCCATTTCGGAGCAGCATTACAATCAAGGGTGGACCGAAGGGTGTTCCGGCAGCTTGATTGGTCGAGATTGTAAACCGGGGCATGTGGCCCCGGTGTGAAATCAACCGGCCGTGCGGCCTTCGGTGTCAGACATGTCGAAGTTCAGGTATTTTGCGACGGTCTGAACATCCTTGTCACCGCGTCCACACATGTTCATGCAGATCAGGTGGTCCTTGGGCAACTCGGGCGCGATCTTCATGACATGCGCCAGAGCGTGGCTGGGTTCCAGCGCCGGAATGATACCCTCAGTGGCACAGCACAGCTGGAATGCCTCAAGCGCTTCCTTGTCGGTAATCGAGACGTAAGTCGCGCGACCAACCTCATGCAACCAGGAATGTTCGGGCCCGATACCCGGATAGTCCAGACCGGCCGAGATCGAATAGCCTTCCAGAATCTGCCCGTCATCATCCTGCAGCAGATAGGTGCGGTTGCCATGCAGAACGCCCGGACGACCGCCTGTCAGCGAGGCGCAATGCTCCATCTTTTCGTTTACACCTTTACCGCCGGCTTCAACGCCGATGATATTGACGTCCTTGTCATCAAGGAATGGGTAGAACAAGCCCATCGCGTTCGAGCCGCCGCCGATTGCCGCAATGATCGTGTCGGGCAGACGGCCTTCGGCCTTCATCATCTGCTCTTTCGCTTCCTTGCCAATGATCGACTGGAAATCACGCACCATCGCCGGGTATGGGTGCGGACCGGCCACTGTGCCGATGCAGTAGAACGTATCGCGCACATTGGTCACCCAGTCACGCAGCGCGTCATTCATCGCGTCCTTCAGCGTACCGCGACCCGAGGTCACAGGGATCACCTCGGCCCCCAGCAGGCGCATACGAAACACGTTCGGGGCCTGACGTTGCACGTCATGGGCACCCATATAGACGATGCATTTCAAACCAAATTTCGCGCAGACCGTGGCTGTGGCCACACCGTGCTGCCCTGCCCCGGTCTCGGCGATGATCCGGGTCTTGCCCATGCGTCGCGCCAGAATGATCTGGCCCAGCACGTTGTTGATCTTGTGTGCGCCGGTGTGGTTCAGCTCATCACGTTTCAGATAGATCTTCGCCCCGCCCAGATGCTCGGTCAGGCGTTCCGCGAAATACAGAGGTGAGGGGCGGCCCACATAGTTGGCCCACAGATCATCCATCTCGGCCCAGAAGGTCGGATCATCCTTGGCTTTGTTGTATTCCTCTTCCAGTGACAGGATCAGCGGCATTAGCGTTTCGCTGACAAAACGCCCGCCGAAGATGCCAAAGCGCCCTTGCTCGTCAGGGCCGGACATGAAGGAATTGAAAAGATCGTTGGCCATGGGTGTCTCCCTCGTCGTACCTGACTGTCATAGGTGGTCGTCGCGGGATTTGCCATGGCAAAACGCACCATGTCGCCCCCTGGCAGCGGCAAACAAAATCAGCGTGTCGCGTCGATAAATGCCTGTATCAGTCCAGCGTCCTTCACGCCCGGCGCGCTTTCAACACCCGACGCCACATCGACTTGCCGCGCACCCGTCATGCGGATCGCCTCAGCGACATTGTCTGGGTTCAGACCACCGGACAACATCCACGGCCTGCGCCAATACTTGCGACCTGCCAGCAGCCGCCAGTCAAAAGGAAGACCGTTGCCGCCGGGAAGTTCCGAATTCTTCGGCGGCTTTGCATCGATCAGAAGCTGGTCTGCAACTTCGGAATACAGATCAATCGCAGCCAAATCCTCGGCCTCGGCCACACCGATCGCCTTAATGACGGGCAGGCCATAGCGCTGCTTGATCTCTGCCACACGCTCGGGGCTCTCTCCGCCGTGAAGCTGCAACATATCCAGCGGAACCCCCGCGACAATCTCATCAAGCTGCGCGTCCGAGAAATTCACGGCCAGAGCGACCTTGGCGACGCCGACTGGTACTTCGGCGGCCAACGCCGCGGCTTGCGGTATCGGTGCGTAACGGGGCGATTTGGGAAAGAAGTTGAATCCGACGTAGCGCGCACCGGCTGCAACGGCTGCGCGCACATGTTCTGAGGCGGTCAAACCGCAGATTTTAACGGACACATCGGTAGACATAAGCCTCAGCTGGCCTCATCAAGCAGGGCCAGAACATCATCCTTACCCTCGTTCTGCTTTTTCTTGAGCTTCTTGACCTCGCGTTCAAGCTTGCGGACCTCGCCCTTTTTCACGGTCGCATCGCGGCGGTGTTTGTGTTCCCGCAGCCATTCCCACATGAAACCGATGATCAAACCGGCGACAACGCCACCCAGAACGACCAGAAAAAGCGGTAAAGAGGTACTGACGTTAAAGCCCAGAAGCTCGGCCAGAGCATCGGGCATCAGTTTCAGTTCAACAGACTGAACATTCGCCAGGGACACGGAAATCAGAACGATCCCGAGAGTCCCAAGAAAAGCATATCGAAGGTAACGCATCATGAGGTCAGGCTTTACCGTTCAAACGATCCCTGAGCAACTTACCAGTTTTGAAAAATGGCACACATTTTTCCTCGACCTGAACGGTTTCACCGGTACGGGGGTTGCGCCCAACGCGGGCATCCCGCTTTTTCACCGAAAACGCGCCAAAGCCACGCAGTTCGACCCGGTCGCCGCGCGCCATGGCATCGGTGACTTCTTCGAACACGGTGTTCACAATCCGCTCGACATCACGCTGATAGAGATGCGGGTTTTCGTCAGCGATTTTCTGAATCAGTTCTGAACGGATCATTCGTGATACCCTCCCAGGCAGCCGGTGTGACAGGTCTACTGTTTTGACAGTATAGGAAAAAACCCAGATCGGGGGAACGGATACTCTGCGTGTTGAGGCTTTATTTTGCCATATTCTCACGCGAAATTTTGCCCGACAGGCCGATTTACACACTTCAAGCGCGAACATTATCGAGTTTAAGCAGCGTGTTTGGAACATGTTGATTCGCAACAAAAACGGCCCCGCACTTCCATGCGAGGCCGTAAATCATGCTTGGGATGCGCCCCGGGCTTAGTCGCCCGACTTCAGCGCTGCACCCAGAATGTCGCCCAGCGACGCGCCCGAGTCGGAAGAACCGTACTGTTCCACGGCTTCTTTCTCTTCTGCGATCTCGCGTGCCTTGATCGACAGACCCAGACGACGGGTCTTGCTGTCGACGTTGGTTACGCGGACATCAACCTTGTCACCGACCGAGAAACGCTCGGGGCGCTGTTCGGAACGGTCACGCGACAGGTCGGAACGACGGATGAACGACTTCATGCCTTCGTACTCGACCTCGATGCCGCCATCTTCGATTGCAGTCACTTCGACAGTGATGACCGAGCCACGCTTCACGCCGCCAACGGCTTCTGCGAACTTGTCACCGCCCAGAGCTTTGATCGACAACGAGATACGCTCTTTCTCGACATCCACTTCCGAGACAACGGCCGAAACCATGTCGCCCTTGCGGTAGTTCTGGATCGCATCCTCGCCACGCTCGTCCCAGGACAGGTCCGACAGGTGAACCATGCCGTCGATGTCTCCTTCGAGACCGATGAACAGACCGAATTCGGTGATGTTCTTGACTTCGCCTTCGACTTCGGTGCCCTCGGGGTGGGTTTCTGCAAACACTTCCCATGGGTTGCGCTGAGTCTGCTTCAGGCCCAGAGACACGCGGCGCTTGGCACCGTCGATTTCCAGAACCATGACGTCGACTTCCTGGCTGGTCGAGACGATCTTGCCGGGGTGGACGTTTTTCTTGGTCCAGGACATCTCGGACACGTGCACCAGACCTTCGACACCGGCTTCCAGTTCGACGAATGCGCCGTAGTCGGTGATGTTGGTGACGCGACCCTGATGGACCGAGCCCAGCGGGTACTTGGCAGCAACCAGATCCCACGGATCTTCCTGAAGCTGCTTCATGCCCAGGCTGATGCGGTGGGTGTCTTTGTTGATCTTGATGACCTGAACCTTGATGGTTTCACCGATCGTCAGGATCTCGGACGGGTGGTTCACACGACGCCATGCCATGTCAGTGACGTGCAGCAGGCCATCAACACCGCCCAGGTCAACGAATGCACCGTATTCGGTGATGTTCTTGACCACGCCCTCGACGTTCTGACCTTCGGTCAGGTTGCCGATGACTTCGGCGCGCTGCTCGGCACGCGATTCTTCCAAGATTGCGCGGCGCGACACAACGATGTTGCCACGGCGGCGGTCCATTTTCAGAATCTGGAACGGCTGCTTCAGACCCATCAGCGGGCCTGCGTCGCGTACGGGGCGTACGTCAACCTGCGAACCGGGCAGGAATGCAACTGCGCCCCCCAGATCGACGGTGAAGCCACCTTTGACGCGACCAAAGATAGCGCCTTCGACGCGCTGGTCGTCGGCGTATGCTTTTTCCAGACGGTCCCATGCCTCTTCACGGCGGGCCATCTCGCGCGAGATGACGGCTTCGCCACGGGCGTTTTCTGCGGCACGCAGGTAAACTTCGACCTCGTCGCCGACAGCGATTTCAGGGGCTTCGCCGGGATTTGCGAATTCTTTCAGATCAACGCGGCCTTCCATTTTATAGCCTACGTCGATGATGGCTTGACCGGCTTCAATCGCCAGAATCTTGCCTTTGACAACAGAACCCTCTTCGGGCGTGTCCATTTCGAAGCTTTCATTCAGGAGGGCTTCGAATTCCTCCATGGATGCGTTAGCCATGTGGCGTTCATTTCCTTTACAATACGTTTTTGCTGGCCGAGCGGTTGTCTCCGCCGGTCTTGTTTCATGATGCCGTCTGGCGTGACCCGGTGCGCCCCTGAGCAAACAAACACAAAGGGCCGAGGTAACCCGGCCCTGCTCAGAAACGTCATCCGGACGTTGACCGCCCTTGTATCGACAGCGCGCGTATAGGCTGAATCTTGAACCGGTGCAAGTGCAAAGCCTATGGTGCGCGGCAGCGCGCGCAGGAACTCCAGCCTAACGCTGATCCCCAATGCGATATGGCAATCTGAACGATAGCGGGTTCTGACTGAACAAGTCTGCATGGTCTGCGGCAGGTTCTTGTCAAAAGGAATCCTGGTTCCGGGAACCGAACCACGCGGCTGAGCCTCAGCTTGCGACGCAAAGGTGACATGTCTCAACGTTCCGCGCTTCACCCAGCGCCCAGCTTCCTACGTCTCGGGATGGATGGTGGAGATTTGGAGATTGAACGCTAGCCATTCGCCTGTTTGTACGATCTGCAAGATCTGGCGACGTATCTAAGATTAAACGTTCCGCATCCTTTCCCTAACTTTGCCTTATCGGTCGACAAAACGGTCGACCCGAAACCAGAACCAAAGGGAAAATATTATGAAATTTCTCATCTTTGCCGCCATGGCGACTGCAATTGCCCTGTCCACCCCAGCCTTTGCCGCTGACAAAATCAACGTGTCCAACGGTCTTTCAGCCGCCGGTGCGCCGCTGGCCGCGCATGGGGTTGATCTGGTTGCATTGGTCAATGATGGCAACCCGGTCGAAGGCTTCGCCACTCATTCGTCAACTTATGACGGAGCCTCCTATTATTTCACGTCCGCCGCGAACCGTGAAGCGTTCGAGGCAAACCCTGCCGCATACCTGCCGCAGCACGGTGGCTTCTGTTCGTTCGGCGTATCAGTCGGCAAGAAGTTTGACGGTGACCCGGATCAATACCTTGTCGCAGACGGAAAATTGTTTCTGTTCCTGAACGCGGAAACCCGGGCAGCCTTTTTGAAGGACGTTGTCACCACCGCAAAAACGGCGGATGACCAATGGGTGAATATCAAAAGCGTCGCCGTGGGCGAGCTGTAAGACCTGACCCGTTTGCCCGCGGCGTTAACGCGTCGCGGGCAGTTTTGCGTTGATCACCTCAAGGGCTTTGGCCAACGCCGCCTCGATACTCAGATCGGTGGTGTCCAACTGCACGGCATCCTCAGCGGGTTTCATCGGAGCGGTGCTGCGCTCAGCATCCCGCGCGTCCCGTTCTCTGACGTCCGCCAGAACCTGTTCACGGGTTACGTCAGCGCCTATTGCACTAAGCTCCAGGAAGCGCCGCTCGGCGCGCACTTCTGCACTGGCTGTTACAAACAGCTTCACTTCGGCATCTGGACAAATCACCGTGCCAATATCACGACCGTCCAGAACGGCCCCACCTGCCCTGCGGGAAAAGGCGCGCTGAAAATCGACCAAGGCAGCGCGAACCTCTGGAAGAACCGCCACTTTGGAAGCTGCCTGCGCAACGTCGGCCGTGCGCAGGTCGCCCTTCTCAAGCTCCTCTGCGGTCAGAGACTGCGCGGCTTCAATCGCGCTTTCCCCCTCAAGCGTACGCCTTCCGACAGCGCGATACAGCAAACCCGTGTCCAGATGAGCAAAGCCGAAATGCGCCGCCACGGCCTTTGATATCGTGCCCTTGCCCGCAGCCGCTGGTCCGTCAATGGCAACAGTGAAACTCAAGTGCGCTCTACCTTTGCACCCAGCGACTCCATCAGTGGTTCAAAGATCGGGAACGACGTCGCGATCGGGCCGCCGTCATCCACACTCACGGGGCTCTGTGCCCCCATACCCATCACCATGAACGACATGGCGATGCGGTGATCCAGAAAGCTCTCGCAGGTGCCTCCTCCCGGAACGTTGCCGATGCCCAGCCCTTCAACCGACCACCAGTCATCACCTTCGGCAACAGTCACCCCGTTGGCGCGCAGGCCACGCGCCATGGCGTCAATCCGGTCGCTTTCCTTCACGCGCAGCTCTTTCACGCCGCCCATCATCGTTGTGCCTGTGGCATTTGCAGCCACTACCGACAGAACCGGGTATTCATCGATCATTGAGGCGGCACGCTCGGAAGGAACGTCGATGCCTTTCATGTCGGGCGAGTACTTGGCGCGCAAATCGGCGACTGGCTCGCCCCCCTCTTCGCGTTCGTTTTCATAGGTCAGATCAGCGCCCATCTCGCGCAAGGTCGTAAAGAGGCCCGCGCGTGTGGGGTTCAAACCGATCCCAGGCACCAAAACATCGGATCCAGGTGTGATCAACGCCGCGCAAACCGGAAAAGCCGCACTGGACGGATCGCGCGGTACAGCGATGACCTGCGGCTTCAGTTCCGGGCGACCGGTCAAAGTGATAACTCGGCCCTCATCGGTATCCTCGACGGTGATCTCGGCACCAAATCCAGCCAGCATCCGTTCGGAATGGTCACGCGTGGCCTCTTTCTCGATCACAACGGTCTTTCCGGGAGCATTCAGACCCGCCAGCAGAACGGCGGATTTCACCTGCGCCGACGGCACAGGAACTTCGTATCGCACGGGGGTCGGGTCCGCCGCGCCAACGATCGTCATCGGCAAGCGCCCGCCGGATCGCCCAACCGATTCTGCCCCAAACAGGGCCAGAGGATCAGTTACCCGCGCCATGGGGCGTTTGTTCAGGCTGGCATCACCGGTAAATGTCGCAGTGATCGGAGAGGTCGCCATCGCCCCCATGATCAGCCGCACGCCGGTTCCCGAGTTACCACAGTCGATCACCTGACCCGGTTCGGCGAAGCCACCGACACCCACGCCTTGCACTGTCCATTCCCCGTTTCCGTGATCTGTGACCTCGGCACCGAAGGCACGCATCGCCTTGGCGGTATCCAGAACGTCTTCGCCCTCCAGCAAGCCCGAAATCCGGGTTTCACCCACGGCCATTGCGCCAAGGATCAGCGACCGGTGCGAAATCGACTTGTCGCCGGGCACCTCTGCCATGCCGGTCAGCGGGCCGCAGGGATGCGAGGTCATCGGGATGGGCGTGCCGTGTCCGGACATGAGGGCTCCTTTTGCGCTATCAGTGCTCAAGCCGATTAGCGAATTGACGCCCGTTGGTCCAGCGGCAATCAGCCTTTGCGTCGGAAGGTCAGGTAATGAGGTGTCCGACCCTCGCGCAGCGCCTTCTGCTCGTATCGCGTGGAGATCCAGTCGTTCCACGGTTCGCGCCAGTCCGAAGGGCGTTCGGCCAGCCATTCAAACCCGGCGCGCGGAACCTCTTCCAATGTCTGACGCACGTAATCGGGAATGTCAGTAGCAACCCGGAAGATCGCCCCGGGTTTCAGCACCTTTGCCAATGGCTCAAGATGTTCCTGGGTTACAAATCGACGGCGATGATGCCGCGTTTTGGGCCATGGATCGGGATAGAGAAGGAACGCGCGCGAAATGCTCGCCTCTGGCAGCACGTCGAACAGATCGCGCGCATCGCCAGGGTGCACGGCGAGGTTTTCAACACCTGCCTGACGGATTTTGCCCAGCAGCATGGCAACACCGTTGATGTAAGGCTCGGCCCCGATGATGCCAATGTCAGGATTGTTTTGCGCCTGGTGCACCAGATGCTCACCACCGCCAAAGCCGACTTCCAACCAGACCGGTTTACCGCCGTACAGGCCATCCAGGTCCAGCGGCTTGCGTTCAGGGTTGGTGTCCCAGTCCACAGCGCCGGGTGACAAGGCGGCCAGATCTTCGTTCAGATAGGTCTTTTGACTGGGCTTCAGGGTCTTGCCCTTGAAGCGGCCATAAAAGTTTCTGCGCGGGCGTTGTGGGGTCTCGGTGCTCATGGCGGTGGCCATACTGCGCAGCGGAGTACGTTGCAAGAGCGTGCACCGCCCCAAAGAAAAAGCGCGCCCCTGAAGGCGCGCTTTGGATTTTTCAGATCAAACTGCTGATTTCAGCGCGTCGACCAGATCAGTGCGTTCCCAGCTAAAACCGCCATCCGCATCCGGTTCGCGGCCAAAGTGCCCGTAAGCCGCTGTACGCTGGTAGATCGGCTTGTTCAGCTGAAGGTGCTGACGAATGCCGCGGGGTGTCAGATCCATGATCTGACCAACTGCTTTTTCGATCGCCGCATCTGCAACCTGACCCGTGCCATGCGTGTCTGCATAGATCGACAGCGGCTTCGATACGCCAATGGCATAGCTCAACTGAATGGTGCAGCGCTCGGCCATACCGGCGGCTACGACGTTTTTCGCCAGGTAGCGCGCGGCATAGGCCGCCGAACGGTCAACCTTGGTCGGGTCTTTGCCCGAGAAAGCACCGCCACCATGCGGGGCTGCGCCACCATAGGTATCCACGATGATCTTACGACCGGTCAATCCCGCGTCGCCATCCGGCCCGCCAATAACGAATTTGCCGGTCGGGTTGACGTGCCATTCGGTATCAGCCGACAGCCAGCCTTCGGGCAGAGTTTCACGGATATAGGGTTCAACGATGGCGCGGATATCATCCGATGTCAGCGCCTCATCCAGATGCTGCGTCGACAGAACGATCGAGCTGACGCCGACCGGTTTGCCGTTTTGATAAACGACAGACAACTGAGATTTCGCATCCGGCCCCAGTGCAGGCTCGGCGCCGTTCTTGCGCACTTCGGCCAGACGCCGCAGGATTGCGTGCGAATACTGGATCGGCGCAGGCATAAGAGCAGGCGTTTCTGTTGTGGCAAAGCCAAACATGATGCCCTGGTCGCCAGCGCCTTCGTCCTTGTTGTCCGCAGCATCCACGCCCTGCGCGATATGGGCGGATTGTTCGTGCAGAAGGTTCGTCACCTCGACTGTTTCGTGGTGGAACTTGTCCTGCTCATATCCGATGTCTTTCACGCACTCGCGCGCAATTTCGTCGATGCGGCCCATGTAGTCATGCAGTTTGTCCTTGTCCGACAGACCAACTTCGCCACCGATAACGATGCGGTTGGTCGTGGCAAAGGTTTCGCAGGCCACGCGCGCCTCAGGCTCTTCGTTTAGAAATGCATCAAGGACAGCATCCGAGATACGGTCACAGACCTTATCCGGGTGCCCTTCAGAAACGGATTCCGAAGTAAAAGTATAGTTCTGTCGGGACATAAATGTGCTCCATTAAGGTTTCTCCGCCACGCCAGGAAGCCGTTGTGGCAGACCACAGACGCATACGCTTGCCCAAAGTTGGGGTCAATCTCTAATTGCCCGGTTGCCGCGGGTACCAAACAGCGCCATCGCCAGAATAAACAGTAAGACAACAACGATCGGACTGTCCCCGATACGTGCATAAGTCGTGCGACGGTGTGGTTGCGGCAACGCGGCGTCCACATATCCTGCCTCACCCAGAGCCAACGACGCAGTCACCCGACCCAATGGGTCAATCATGGCCGATACACCGGTATTGGCCGAACGGATCATCGGCAAGCCCTGCTCAATTGCCCTCATCCGGGCTTGCACCAGGTGTTGAAACGGTCCCGACCGCGTACCAAACCACGCGTCATTTGTGATCTGCAATAAGAAGTCAGCCCGACCCGGCGCACCATTCACATCTTGCGGGAAAATGGCTTCGTAGCAAATCAGGGGCAATGCGTTTCCAAGCTTGCCGAGGTCCAACAGGGCGGGGCCCGGCCCCGCGCTGAACCCGTGCCCGGTTGTGGCCGCCAGACCACTGACCCCGAAACGCCCCATCAGGTCACCCAAGGGGACGTATTCACCGAAAGGCGCCAAGTGGTGTTTGTCATACAACCCTGCCTGACGCCCGGTTTCATCCAGATAGACCAGCGAGTTGAAGATTCTCGGGCCTTCTGCGCGCTGAATCCCCAATATCACCGGCACACCCTGCGCGGCATCCGCAACAGTTGACAGAAACGGTTGTGCGCTAGCCAACCAAGCTGGAACTGCGGTCTCGGGCCAGACAATCAGGTCGGGTCTGGGAAAAGCCGCGGTATATTCAACCTGACGCGCGAAAAACAAAGGCGCATATGCCGGATCCCATTTTTGGTGCTGAGGGGCATTAGGCTGGACCACGCGAACCAGATGCGAACCGTCCTGAACGACGGGTCGCGTCGACCCATAAGTAATCGCCAGCGCGGCCATCGCGGATGTAAAACCCAGGGTCCGCGCCAAACCGTTCAAGGGTTTATCCTGCGCCAATGCCGCGCCAATTGGGAATGTTGCGGCAAAGGTCAGCGCGTTCAACCCATTTGGCCCAACCAGAGACAGCACCTGAGCCACCGGTGTATCCACCCAGATCTGCGCGACGCCAGCCCATGGAAAGCCGGTCATCACATATCCACGCGCCACCTCGGCCAGGGACAAGACTGCAACTAGTAATATGCCCTGACGAATGGGCGTGGCACCAATTTTTCGCGACAGGCCAAAGGCGGCAGCCCAGAACAAGGCCAGTCCGCCCGCTAAGAACACCAACGCAAACGGGGCCATCCAGGCATGGCGTTCAGCATCCACCTGAAACGGCTCAATGATCCAGCCAAGGGCATGGGCAAAATAGCCGGTCGCGAAGGCCCAGCCGACCCATGCCGCCCGGCTTCGGGTTTCGCTGGCAAGGAAAATTGGCACAATCAGGACCAGAGCCAAAACGGTTGCGCCCCAAAACAGATGAGGCGCCTGACCAAACGCACCTGCCCCGCCAAGGGTGGCAGCGACCAACAATCTCAACGATAATGGCCAGCCCCGTATTGGGGTCATGCAGCAACGTCCGGCAGCATGACGCGCAGCCGTTTGATACGGCGTGGATCGGCTTCGATCACTTCGAATTCCGGGCCCTCTGGGTGAATGACAACCTCACCCCGCGCCGGAACGCGGCCGGAGAGCATAAAGACAAGCCCGCCCAGAGTATCGATTTCCTCTTCGTCGACGTCTTCATGACTGGTCAGAGACCGGCCAATCTCGGCCTCGAAATCTTCGAGCGGCACACGCGCCTGTACCACATAGCATCCGGGCTTTTCCTGCACCCAAAGCTGGTCTTCATCCGCATCGTGCTCGTCAGCGATTTCACCCACGACCTGCTCGATCAGGTCTTCGATCGTCAGCAGACCATCAACGCCGCCATATTCATCAATCACCAATGCCATGTGACGCCGCTCGGTTTGCATCTTGGTCAACAAGACGCCGATTGGCATGGATGGTGGCACGAACAATAGCGTCCGCAGCATAGAAGTCAGATCAAACTTTTTACCCCCACCGTTGAAACCGTGGGTCAGAGCAAAATCCTTGAGGTGAACAAAACCAAGCGGTGTATCCAAGGTTCCCTCATAGACTGGAATCCTCGACATACCACTGCTTCGGAAAACGTCCGCCAGTTCATCTTTTGTGATCGTCGAAGGTACCGAGACGATTTCAGCGGTAGGGATGGCAACATCCTCAACGCGCATCCGGCGCAGGTTAATCATCCCGCGTGGCTGCGCCACAGCCGCGTTTTGTCCGTTCACCGTCTGGTCCGGTTGAGTATCATCGCTCGAAAACACTTCGAGGATACGAGAAAACAAACCGGTTTTCTCTTCCGTTTCAGTACTGCTGTCCTGAGGTTGCGCGCTTTGCGCCGCCCTAGAACTGCCTTCTATTTCGCCCATTACCTTGTTCCAACTGATCGGGTCTTGAACCCACATTATACCTTATATGGGTCATCAATACCCAATTTGCCAAGTATCTTGACCTCAATCCCTTCCATCAAGGTGGCATCGGGGTCACGAATGTGATCATAACCCAGCAAATGCAACGTTCCGTGAACAAGCAAATGGGTCACGTGATCACTCATTGCCTTGTTGGCTTCGGCCGCCTCTCGGGCGCAGGTGTCATAGGAAATCGCAACATCGCCCAGAACAATCTCGCCGGTAAAGTCCGGTTCTGGCAGGCGTGGTGATTGCCCTGGCTCGTCCGGAGCCAGGTTTTCCGCAGGCCAGCTCAGCACATTGGTGGGCGTCGGTTTGCCGCGAAATTCTGCGTTCAGTTCTGAAATCCGCGCATCGTTGCACCCCAGAATACTGACTTCGCACAGCTCCGGGGCCAAACCGCAATGGGTCAGAACGGCGTTAATCGCCTTTTGTGACAAGACCTCAAGATCTTGCCACCTTTCGTCTTCGAAAATGAGATCCAGGGTCATCTTACCGCACAACAGCCTCGTTAACGGGCTATGTGCTCACGTGGTTTCACGGCCCGCATCGGCCTCATACGCCTCGATGATTGCAGCGACAAGCGGGTGGCGCACCACATCTTTCGAAGTGAAGTAGTTGAAACTAATATTCGGGATCGTTTTCAACAACCTCTCGGCGTCCGCCAGACCCGATTGAACGCCACGCGGCAAATCGACCTGTGACCGGTCACCGGTGATGACCATGCGGCTTCCTTCGCCCAGACGGGTCAGAAACATCTTCATCTGCATCGTGGTGGCGTTTTGCGCTTCGTCCAGAACCACAAATGCGTTGGCCAGCGTACGACCGCGCATAAAGGCCAGCGGAGCGATTTCGATTCGTTTCTCTTCGATCAGCTTGGCCAACTGTTTTCCGGGCAGAAAATCGTTCAGCGCGTCATAAAGCGGCTGCATGTAAGGGTCGACCTTGTCCTTCATGTCGCCTGGCAGATAGCCCAGTTTCTCGCCCGCCTCGACCGCCGGACGGCTCAGGATGATTCGATCCACATGTCCGCCGATGAACATCGAAACACCGACCGCCACCGCCAGATAGGTCTTACCCGTCCCCGCCGGGCCAATTCCAAAGGCCAGCTCATTGTTGAACAGTGACTGGACATAGGCTTTCTGGGCGTCGGTGCGCGGCTCAACCAGCTTCTTGCGGGTCTTGATCTCGACAGAACCGCCCTTGAACATCTCAAGCTGATCGCCATCGCGGCTTCCGGTTCCCTGCTCCGAAACACCCATCCGCAACTCGCGATCGACGTCTGCGGCCTCAACCTCGCGCCCACCTTCAAGCCGTGTATACAGCGATTGAAGCACTTCAACCGCCTGTTTCTGAGCATCTTCATCGCCCATAACAACCAACTGATTGCCGCGACGTACAATCTGGACCGAAAGCTTGGTTTCGATCTCGGCCAGATTGCGGTCATATTCACCGCACAGGTCAATCAGCAATCGGTTGTCTGGAAATTCTACGAACGCCTCGTGTTGGGGCATTTCATCTTGCGGTGGGGTCAGGGCACCGATGGCCAATCCGCTCTCCTGTCTTGGCTGTTCACCCCGAGCGTAGACAACAAATCTTGGTAGGCGCAAGCCACAGTTTCAAAAATAAACGCTGAGATGTCATAACAGCCGATTTAACGGTGATCGGTTGCCGATTGGGCGAACATCAGAAGGTATAGTTCAGCCCGAATCTCAAGCCGCTGTATTTTGGTGTGGACTTTGTGGAAAAGCCAGAACTGAACTGGACGTTTTTTGATTGGAATTGGACATATTCATATTCGCCCGTAATCGACCAATTGTCGGACAACTTATGCTCGGCCCCTATGCTTGCCGAATAACCGTTCCGCCGATCTGACGCCGAGAAATTCTGAACCGTCGGGCCCAATGCCAAGCTGTTGGTTGTTTCCACATCGCCCCACAGATATCCGACACTGAAGAAATACAGAATTCGTCCGCTGCGGTTTGTCAGACCATTACGAAATCGGACTGCCAGAACATCCGAAATCTCTGTTCCGCCTTGCACATTGACGCCGCCGATCCGCCTGCTGACAGTGTCGTCCAGGGAACCGAATTCATACCCGACTTCAAAGCCATAGACATAGTCGCGCCCACCGCTAGCAGGTAAAATACCACGCCACCCCCCCCGGAGCCCACCGTATGTCCCCGACAAGTCCTGATCACCGATATCAAACTGCCTGCTGGGCGTTGTCAGGCCAAACCGATCATCCCCGCCGGACCCATACCCGCCTGTAAGTCCCAAGTAAAAAGCGCTGACATCGGTGCTGAATCTTTCCGGGCCTACCACTTCCGGATCGGTTACCTCACCTTTCAAATCTCCGGCCATGGATGCGCCGGCAATCAATGTAACAGCGGCAGTTAGCGTCAGAGTTTTAAACCTGCTCAGGTTCCCAAAGCTCTTGATAGTCGTCACTCGTACCTCCCTCATCCCGTTTTCCGGGACCGGCATATTGCCGATTTGCAGACGCAAATCCTTGCGCCCAAAAAAACCATGGCTCCTCTCGGAGCATAGTTCCAAGCAATAAATCAAGGGTAAATTTTGGAAACAAACACCAACTATGGTGTCCGGGAGGTGTTTACACCGACCTACAACAACTCACCGGCCAGAGAATTCGCCCCCGACTCAGTGATCCGGACTTCTCTCAAGTCACCCGTGGCGATCTCTGGTCCTTTTACGTGCACCGAATGCAAATATTCGGACTTTCCAACCATCTGCCCGGACAAGCGACCCGGTTTTTCGAAAAGAACGCGGACAGTGCGTCCGACCATACCGTCCTGAATCTCTCGCTGATGGCGCGTGATCAAGGCCTGAAGCCGCTGCAACCGTTCATCTGCCGCAGCCGGATCAACCTGCAACCGTTCAGCTGCCGGGGTTCCCGGACGTGTGGAGTATTTGAAGGAATAGGCATAGCCGTATTTGACCTCTTCGACCAAATCCATCGTGGCCCGAAAATCATCTTCGGTCTCTTCTGGGAAACCAACAATGAAGTCCCCCGACATCACGATATCAGGACGCGCCGCACGAATGCGTTCGACCAGCCGCAGATAGCTTTCTGCCGTATGGCTACGGTTCATCCGCTTGAGGATACGGTCCGAACCCGACTGAACCGGCAGGTGCAGATAAGGCATCAGCTTGTCACAGGTGCCATGCGCCTCGATCAGGTCGTCGGCCATGTCGTTTGGGTGCGAGGTGGTAAAGCGGATGCGTTCCAGCCCGTCGACCTTGTTCAGTTCCCAGATCAAACCAGCAAGCGTCATGTCACCATTCGCCCCGGCACCGTGATAGGCGTTGACGTTTTGGCCCAGCAACGTGATCTCGCGTACCCCGCGTTCGACCAGATCATGGGCTTCGCGGATGATGCGATCGGCTGGGCGGCTGACTTCAGCACCGCGTGTATAAGGAACCACGCAGAAGGCGCAGAATTTATCGCAGCCCTCCTGAACAGTCAAAAACGCCGTCGGTCCGCGCTTGGCCTTGGGGCGGTTTTTCAGTTTTTCGAACTTGTCCTCTTCGGGGAAATCCGTGTCCAGCGCCTTTTCGCCCGCTCGGGTCTTTGCCTCCATCTCGGGTAGGCGGTGATAGCTTTGCGGACCGACCACCAGATCAACCAAAGGCTGGCGGCGCATGATCTCTTCGCCTTCCGCCTGAGCGACACAGCCCGCCACGCCGATTTTCAGATCAGGCTTCTCGGCCTTCAGACCCTTGAAGCGCCCCAGTTCGGAATACACTTTCTCTGCCGCTTTCTCACGGATGTGGCAGGTGTTCAGCAGGATCATATCCGCATCTTCGGGGGTCTGGGTTTCAACGTAGCCCTGCCCGCCCAGCGCCTCGGACATGCGTTCGCTGTCATAGACATTCATCTGACAGCCATAGGTCTTGATAAACAGCTTCTTCGGTTCGGACATGAGACGGGCCTTTGCATTCGCTGGACCGGCGTCGTCTATATTCTTCGAACGCCGCTTGCAATGCGGGCGCAATTACCCGAATTTGGCGGAACTTTCCAGCAAGACAAAACTGAAAACAGCCGATGCAATACGATTCCCTCGACCATTTTCTGAAAGCCGGGCAGCCCGCAATGGCGCAATGCCCCGTTGCGATGGTCTTTGCCGAGGATGAGGTCGAGTTGGAAAGTACTCTGCATCACCATCTGAAACTTGGGTTCAAATCCGTTATCGCCTTCATGCCTCAGGAGTTCCGACTGGAGCCCGCGTTGATCGACCGCGTGCATCGGGTCACGTTGAAATGCGTTCCCCGAACGATGGTTTTCGATACCCTGAACAGAATAATTCAGGCCGCACCCGGCATCTGGATGTATTACTGCTATAACGCCGAGTACCTGTTCTTTCCGTTCTGCGAAACGCGCAGCATTGGCGAAATGCTGGCCTTTCACAGCGAAGAACGCCGCAATGCTATGCTGAGCTACGTCATCGACCTTTATGCCGAGGACCTGACCGCTTTTCCCAACGGTGTCGCCCCCGAACAGGCTTTGTTCGACAAAACGGGTTACTATGCCCAATCACGCCGCGACCCTGACGGCCAACCGCTGGACCGCCAGGTGGACCTGTCGGGTGGCTTGCGCTGGCGGTTCGAGGATCACATTCCCTATGAACGCCGTCGCATCGACCGCATCGCCCTGTTAAAGGCGCAAAAGGGCCTGATCCTGAAATCGGACCACACGTTCAATGAGCCGGAATACAATACCTATTCCTGCCCATGGCATCACAACATGACCGCGGCTATTTGTTCCTTCCGCGCCGCGAAGGCGCTCAAAACAAATGCCGGGTCGACTTTTGACATTCCGAATTTTAGCTGGCGCAACTCTGTGCCTTTTGAATGGCACTCGCGGCAGCTGCTGGATCTGGGCCTGATCGAATCAGGCCAATGGTTCTGAAGCGTCTCAGCGCTGAAACAGGACCGGAAACCAGTCTTCGCGAAGACGCTGCCCCGGTGTCATGCCATGGCCGGGAAAAGGTGGAGAGGTTCTGCCTGGACGCTCTACATACCGTGCGTCATCGCCGACTAACCGCAGAGAAAAGGCGCGGCGACGGCTATCCGAGTGGTTACCCCGCGCACCGTGAAGGGTGCGATAATTGAAGGCAACGGCGTCACCGGGGTCCATTTCGAATTCAACGACTTTCATGCCCTCGGCATCTGGGTCCGGCACGGGGATGTACTGCCCTTCATCGGGGAAAAAACCTTCCTCTGAAACCCAGCGGGTTGGCAGCACCTCTTTCTCCCACCGGTGAGAACCTGCGACACAGCGCAACGTCGCCTGCCTGACGGGATCCAGCGGAGACCAGAAGCTGATGGTTTGCTGACCTTCAACGAAGTAATATGGGCCATCCTGATGCCAGGGCGTGGCCATGGATGTCCCGGGCTCTTTTACCAATACGTGGTCGTGAAACACCTGAACACTTTTCGACTGCATCAGGTCCGCTGCGACCTCGGCCGCGGGCGAGTTTTCGATCACCTCACGGAACTGTGGGATGCGGGTCCAGTTGCAGTAATCGTCAAAGAACAGACCCGTTTGACCCTCTTTCTTGTTTTCTGATGCATACGGGCCAGGCTCTACCATATTCGCGGCCACACCCTTCCGCAGTTGATCCACATAGTCTGCAAACAGCCCTTTGATCAGAACGACGCCATCATCCTGATAAGTTATGATCATTTCTTGAGTAACAAGCGGGTGAGGCATCCGGGTCTCCATTCGTTTTCCAATCTTTTGCGTTGAAGATGTGTTCTATTCAAATCATATCTTTCGAAGTTATAATTAACTTCATGTTATATATTTCACTGCGTCAGTACGAATATGTTTGCGCGGTCGGGCGCCACGGCAGCCTGTCCGCAGCCGCACAATACCTGAATGTTTCGCAACCAGCCCTGTCTACAGCCCTGACGCGTGTCGAAGCACATTTGGGTCACCCTCTGTTCATCCGCCGCCGAGGTTCAGCCATGGCGCTGACGCCTCAGGGGCGAAAATTCATCGATCAGGCTGAGGTCCTGCTGAAAGACGCAGCCCAAATCGAGGCATCAGAAACTCCGTCGCCGGGCACGACACGTCTAAGACTGGGGTGTTTTACGGACCTCGCGCCCTTCCTGCTGGCACCCGCCCTGCACCATCTGCGCGATGCTTTTCCAAACATCGCAATCACATACTTTGCTGCGTCCTTTGAAGGGCTGCTGAACAGATTGATTGATGGCCAGATCGATATTGCTATCACCTATGAGCTGACAATGGATGCCGGGTTCACACGAACAAAACTGTTCGACAGTCGACCAAAGGCCCTAATGCCACCGGATCATCTGTTGGCGACAGCGGGCATGGTCTCACTGGCTGACTTGGCTGCTCACCCGTTGATCCTGTCAACAGAAGGCTGGTCAGCCCAACACATCCTCAGTCTCTTCCGGCGCAACGGCCTGCACCCGACTGTCGCGCATAGGGCGGCGTCGATTGAGATCCAGCGCAGTCTTGCCGCCCATGGCGAAGGGATCGGGATCAGTTATACCAGCCCGCTCAGCCCGGTCAGTTATGACAATAAACGTCTTGTCAGTGTTCCGATCAGCAATCAGGACGCAACTGAATCGGTTGTACTTGCGCGCCACGGAACAGGGCCCGCTGACGCAACGATTGATCAGATTGAACGTTTGTTGTTGGCGAGTTTGAAAGGCGGTATTGGCGCTACTTTTTGCGCAGGCGAATGACAACGTCGACCGAGGCAATCTCGACCCCTTCGGGCGCTTCGGGCAGGCGCTGGATCACCAATTGGTCCGATGGCGCGTCACTCAGGCGCGCCTCATCCTCCCAATAAAAATGAGGGTGATCATGCGTATTCGTGTCGAAGTAGCTTTTTGACCCGTCCACGGTGATTTCCTGCAGAACGCCAGCGTCGCAAAACGCGCGCAGGGTATTGTAAACCGTCGCCAGTGAAACAGCGTCGCCATTCGCCTTGGCCGATTCAAACAGGCTCTCGGCGGTGACGTGACGATGCCGGCCATCGCCCACCAGAAGCTCGGCCAACGCCACACGTTGACGCGTCGGACGCAGGCCGGCGTTCACCAGCCAACCCGTTGCTATATCGCCGCTCTGCGGTGTCATTGATCCGATACCCATAGTTACTTCCATTATATATAGGAGCGCATGGTTGGCAATTTCAAATGAAATTCATTCGCAAAGAACGCGGCATACACAACATGATGTGGCCGCTGCTCTTGCAGGACCTTGCAAACGGGTGCTAGACGAGGCCAGATATAACGAACGGACCCACGGCAGGAGAGGCGGCAAGAATGGCCCAGTTCCCAAGCAGTTTTGACAAAGACGATCTGCTGAAATGCGCCCGCGGCGAATTATTTGGCCCCGGCAATGCACAATTGCCCGCCCCGCCAATGCTGATGATGGACCGGATTACCGACATCTCGGAAGACGGTGGCCTGCACGGCAAGGGCCATGTGCTGGCCGAGTTCGATATCACCCCTGAACTTTGGTTCTTTGACTGCCATTTTCCCGGCAACCCAATTATGCCGGGCTGCCTGGGCCTTGACGGTCTATGGCAGCTGACCGGTTTCAACCTTGGTTGGCGCGGATGGCAAGGGCGCGGCATGGCCGTCGGCGTGGGCGAAGTGAAACTGACCGGTATGGTTCGTCCAGACCGCAATATGCTAACGTATAAAATCGATTTCAAGAAAGCGATTCAGACACGTCGCCTGACCATGGGTGTGGCAGATGGAATCGTCGAAGCCGATGGCGAGATGATCTATGATGTCAAAGATATGAAGGTCGTTTTGTCCGAGGCCTGAGCCTGACCGACCCGAAATAAGGAGTGCGCACATGCGTCGAGTAGTCGTCACCGGTCTGGGGGTAGTATCTTCGATCGGGAATAATGCACAAGAGGTTCTGGCCTCGCTCAAAGCAGGCAAGTCCGGGATCGAAGCCAGCGAACAGATGGCGGAACACGGATTTCGCAGTCAGATCGCGGGAACGCTCAAGATTGACGTGGCTGAACACGTGGACAAACGCACCCTACGCTTCATGGGTCCGGGCGCGGCTTACGCTCATATCGCCATGTCTCAGGCCATTGCAGATTCCGGTCTGACCGAGGATCAGGTGGTCAACCCGCGCACAGGTCTGGTGGCTGGGTCTGGCGGCCCGTCGACAAGCGCGATGCTGACCGCGCATCAGACGGTTCTGAGTACCGGTGCAACCAAGCGGATCGGGCCGTTCGCTGTGCCGAAATGCATGTGCTCGACAATCTCGGCAAACCTGGCGACCGCGTTCAAGATCAAGGGTATCAACTATTCGATCACCTCGGCCTGCTCGACTTCGCTGCATTGCATCGGCAACGCGGCCGAACAGATCATGCTGGGTAAACAGGACGTCATGTTTGCTGGCGGCGGCGAAGAACTGGACTGGACGCTTTCGTGCCTGTTCGATGCGATGGGCGCGATGTCGTCGAAATACAATGACACGCCCGACAAAGCCTCGCGCGCGTTTGACGAAAACCGTGACGGGTTTGTGATTTCCGGTGGCGGCGGCATCCTCGTTCTGGAAGAGCTGGAGCACGCGCTGGCCCGCGGCGCAAAGATTTATGCCGAAGTCACCGGCTATGCTGCTACCTCGGATGGCCACGACATGGTGGCCCCTTCGGGTGAAGGCGGTGAGCGCGCGATGCGGCTGGCGCTGGCCACATTGCTCGAAGGTCGCAAAGTCGGCTATATCAATGCACATGGAACCTCGACCCCTGTCGGTGACGTAGGCGAAGTAGAGGCTGTGCGCCGCATCTTCGGTGAAGGCAATGTGCCACCGATTTCTTCGACCAAATCGATGACTGGCCACGCGCAAGGCGCGGCAGGAGCGCTTGAGGCGATCTTCTGCCTGCTCATGCTGGACAATGATTTCATCACGCCGTCGATCAATGTCGACACACTCGCCCAAGGCATCTTGCCCGGTGAAATTGCAACTGAAGTGGTTGAAAACGCAGGACTGGACAGTGTTATGACCAACAGCTTCGGCTTTGGCGGCACCAACGGGTCCATGATTCTGTCTAAGTATAACGGGTGAAAGTGATGTCGGATCTTCTCAAAGGTAAGCGCGGCCTGATCATGGGCGTGGCCAATGACCGCTCAATCGCGTGGGGCATTGCCAAGGCCATGCACGAGGCAGGCGCAGAACTGGCCTTCACCTATCAGGGCGAGGCTTTCGGCAAACGGCTGGAACCTCTCGCTCAAAGTCTGGGCAGCGATTTCATGGTGGATGCCGATGTGACCGACGACGAGGCACTGGACCGCGCCTTTGGTGAACTGGCCCAGCGTTGGCCCACCATCGACTTTGTTGTTCATGCCATTGCGTATTCGGATAAATCCGAGCTGACAGGTCGGTTTCTGAATACCACGCGGGCGAACTTCAAACACTCGATGGACGTGTCGGCCTATTCCTTTATCGAGGTGGCACGCCGCGCCTATCCGATGATGAAGGACAATGGGGGTTCGCTGCTGACGCTGACCTATCAGGGATCAAACCGGGTGGTACCGAACTACAACGTCATGGGTGTTGCCAAGGCGGCGCTGGAATCGGCGACCCGTTATCTGGCCAATGACCTTGGCCCGGATGGTATCCGCGTGAACGCAATCTCACCGGGACCGATGAAAACCCTTGCCGGTGCCGCCATTGGCGGGGCGCGCAGGACATATAAGTTCTGCGATCAGAATGCGCCGATGCGTTCGAATGCCACTCTGGAAGCTGTTGGCGGGACCGCAGTTTACCTGACATCTGATGCGGGAGCCTGCACGTCCGGAGAAATCATCCGCGTTGACGGTGGTTTCCACGTTCTGGGCATGCCGCAACCCGATTTCATGTGACCATATCTTTCCCTGCCGCCGCCAAGATTTCACCATCTTTCGGCGGCAGGACTTCGATATGAGCAAGCTAGATCAAATCATTGCAAACAACGCACGATCAGTGCAAAGCCGGAAAAAGTCCGGTTTCCTCAGCCAGCGGGCCAGAGTGTTGCTGCTCGCGCTGACATCATTGCTGCTGGTGTTTGTCTTTTTCACCCAGCCACAGGTGCGCGCAGCTGTTGAAGCTTTGATCGGCTGAAGTCCGGGCGGGCGTTCCAACCCGAACTATGTCTCAATTGATCGAGACGACTTCAATCTCAAACACCAGATCCTGACCGGCCAACGGATGGTTTCCATCTAGGGTCACAGTCGCTTCGTTGGCGTCCACAACTGTCACAGGTACGGCCTGACCGTCCGGTGTCTGCATCTGCAGTTGAGTGCCCGGATCCAGCGGAATATCCTCGGGAATACCCTCGCGGGGGATTTCCTGACGCATCGCAGGGTTGATCGGGCCGTAGGCGTCGGTACAGGCAATCTCGACCCGTTTCTTGTCACCTGCGGACAAACCAGGCATGGCACTGTCCAGACCGGGAATGATCTGGCCCGATCCTACCACGAACTCCAACGGATCGCGCCCATCCGAACTGTCAAAAACTTTGCCATCCAACAATGTCCCTGTGTAATGGATGCGAATCGTGTCACCTTGCTTGATTTCGGTCATAGTGGCCTCCGGCCGTTTTTAGGGGTTAAGCGGCCAACCCTAGAGATTGACACAAAGTTGTAAACCCTTGGCCCTTTCCCCCCATTCCGTGTTGTGCCAACCTGCGCGCAATCAAAGGAGGGTCATATGGCAATCACGACCTGCGTGTTCGACGCCTACGGAACGCTGTTTGATGTTGCGGCCGCCGCCCGGCAGGCAGCAGGCGAGCCGGGGTTCGAAGCCCTGAAAGACAAATGGCCCGAGGTCGCAGGGCATTGGCGCCTGAAGCAATTGCAATACACATGGCTGCGTGCTGTGGCGGATGCCCATGCGGATTTTTGGGATGTCACGCAGGACGGGCTGGACTGGGCGCTGGAAGCTGCCGGCCTTCAGGGCAACCCAGAATTGCGCCAACGCCTGCTGGATCTTTATTGGGAGTTACAGGCCTATCCCGAAGTTCCTGTCATGCTGAAAGCCCTCAAGGATGGCGGGATGCAGACTGCCATCCTGTCCAACGGATCACCGCCCATGCTGGACGGCGCTGTTCAGTCCGCCGGGATCGGCGATGTGCTGGATGACGTGCTCTCGGTCGAAAGCGTTGGGGTCTTCAAGCCCCATTCCCGTGTCTATGATCTGGTTCAGAACAGGTTTGACTGCGCCCGTGACGAGGTCTTGTTCGTCAGTTCAAACGGCTGGGATGCCGCAGGGGCCAGCGGTTATGGTTTTGTCACCGCCTGGGTCAATCGGATCGGGGAACCAATGGACCGGCTGCCGTGGACGCCAGCGCATGTACTGTCTGACTTGACCACCATTCCCAAACTGGCTGGTCTTTAATGCCGGACTTTACGACTTCGGACGGCAAGCGCATCTATTTCGAAGACCATGGATCGGGCACGCCGCTTTTGTGTCTGGCCGGATTGACCAGAAACAGCCGGGATTTCTCGTATTTTGCACCACATGCCACTGAGCTGCGCATGATTGCTATGGATTACAGGGGGCGCGGTCGCTCGGACTACGACCCCGATTTCATGAACTACAACGTCTTTCGTGAATCCCATGACGCGATTGAACTGCTGGATGTACTGGGCATCGAAAAAGCGGCCATTCTGGGCACCTCGCGGGGCGGACTGATTGCCATGGCATTGGCGGCAAGCCACCCCGAACGTTTGGCCGGTGTGATTCTGAACGATGTGGGGCCGGTCATCGAGACGTCAGGCATCGCCAAGATCATGGCCTACGTGGGCGCACAACCCACCGCGAAAACCTATGACGAAGCTGCTGCTGCCCTGAAACATGTGATGGAGCCGCAATTCCCCGGAGTTCCCCTGGAGATCTGGCGCAAACAGGCCGAAATTCAATACAAACAACAAGGGGACAGGCTGGCGCTGCGCTATGACCCGGCCCTGCGCAAAGCGCTTCTGGAACAGGCCGCGAGCGGTGCCATACCCGATTACTGGTTGTTTTTTGAAGCGCTGCGCAACATTCCCTGCGCCGCGATCAGGGGCGCGAACTCGGACATTCTGAGCGCAGAAACACTGGCTGAGATGCACCGGCGGCATCCCGGTCTGATCTCGACCGATGTGCCGGACCGCGGGCATGTTCCGTTCTTGAATGAGCCTCAATCTCTGGATGTCATCAAAAAGGTATTGAAGAACGCTGCATGAGCACAATTGAAATGATCGAAGCCGCGGCCAAACGGCTTAAGGGACATGTCCGCGAGACACCAATTCTGTCGTCGCCATTTCTTGACGCGATCGCCGGGCGCCGAATTTGGGTCAAGCCGGAATGCCTGCAACATACGGGCAGTTTCAAGTTTCGGGGGGCTTGGTCTGCCATATCCGCGCTGGACGAAGACATACGCCAGCGCGGCGTGATTGCCTATTCCTCGGGCAACCACGCGCAGGGCGTTGCGATGGCGGCGTCGAAACATGGAATTGCTTCGGTCATTGTCATGCCGTCGGACGCGCCGCACCTGAAAATCGAAAACACCCGCGCGCTTGGGGGTGAAGTTGTTCTTTACGACCGCGCAAACGAAAGCCGCGAAGAGATCGGGGAAACCATCGCCGCCGAACGCGGGCTAACCCTGATCCGGCCATATGACGAGCCTCAGGTGATTGCGGGACAAGGTGCCACCGGCTTGGAAATCGCCAGACAGGCAGCGGAACTTGGGGTTTCTCAGGCGGATGTTCTGGTCTGTTGTGGTGGTGGCGGCCTCACCTCTGGCATTGCGCTGGCACTTGAAAAACACGCCCCCGACCTAAGGGTACGCCCGTGCGAACCAGAAGGGTTCGATGACGTAAAACGATCACTGGCAAAGGGACGGATTCAGAACAACAACGCGGCATCAGGCAATATTTGCGATGCCATCCTGACACCGCAACCCGGCGACATCACCTTTCCCATCCTCAACCGTCTTTGCGGGCCCGGTATTTCGGTCACCGAAGACGAGGCGCTGCGGGCCATGGCACTTGCTTTCCTGCGCCTCAAGATCGTGCTGGAGCCCGGCGGCGCAGTTGCATTGGCCTCGGCCCTGTTCCGGGGCGACGAGATTGAGGGCGACGACGTGATCGTGGTCACTTCGGGCGGTAACGTCGATCCGGATGTTTTTGCCAGGGCGTTGGAATTCCTGACCTGACAGGCACCCCAAACCTGTGCAAATTGCACCTGGAACGCCGGGGCTGCAAGGACCTGAGTCATGATGATCGCTGATCTGGGCGACGTGAAACTGAATTACCGTGTTGATGGTGC
The DNA here is from genome assembly GCF_056541275.1 of Ruegeria sp. AI2. Classification (NCBI taxonomy): domain Bacteria; kingdom Pseudomonadati; phylum Pseudomonadota; class Alphaproteobacteria; order Rhodobacterales; family Roseobacteraceae; genus Ruegeria; species Ruegeria sp. AI2. Next base: position 47,655 of record NZ_JBQFYB010000003.1, on the reverse strand, counting down.
GGCGGATGGCGCGCCACTGGTTTTTGCCAACTCATTAGGAACAAACCTGCACCTGTGGGACGCCGTGTTACCGCACTTGCCCAAGGGGTTGCGCATCATCCGGTATGACAAACGCGGACATGGGCAATCCTCGGTTCCACCGGCGCCTTATTCTATGGGCGCCCTGATCCGCGATGCCGAGGCGCTGCTGGATCACCTGAAGGTTCGCGACTGCGTTTTTGTCGGCCTGTCCATTGGCGGGATGATTGCACAGGGACTGGCCGTCAAACGTATGGATCAGATACGTGCGCTGGTTCTGTCGAACACCGCTGCCAAAATCGCCACACCCGCAGTCTGGCAGGATCGGATCGACGCCATACGTCGCGGTGGGATCGAAGCACTAGCGGACGCCACAATGGAACGCTGGTTTTCTCGTGATTTCCGCGCGGCGCAAGACCACCTGCCATGGCGCGACATGATGATCAGCCAACCGCTTGACGGGTATCTGGGCTGTTGCGCCGCCATCGCCGGGACCGACTTCTATACACCCACAAGCGGCCTGCGCCTGCCTACACTTGGCATCGCCGGAAGCGCGGACGGCTCGACCCCGCCCGATCTGGTGCGCGAAACTGTTGACCTGATCCCCGGATCGCGGTTCGAACTGACTTGCAGAGCTGGCCATTTGCCCTGTGTCGAGAAACCCGCAGAATACGCAGCAATCCTAACCCGGTTTCTGACCGATATCGGGCATATCTGAAGGAGAACAGCAATGGCGTCTTTCCTGTTGGTCCACGGCTCTTGCCACGGAGCCTGGTGCTGGCGCGATCTGATCCCTGCGCTTGAGGCTTTGGGACACTCTGCCCGGGCCATCGACATGCCCAGCCATGGTGCGGATCCAACGCCGGTGTCCGAGGTTACACTGGACAGTTGCCGCGATGCCGTTCTGAACGCCTGCACGCCCGATACGATTGTCGTGGGTCACTCGTGGGGCGGCTATCCGATCAGCGCCGCCGCCGAGGCTCGGCCGGACGCCATGCGCGCCCTGATCTTTCTGTGCGCCTACGTGCCTCACGATGGGCTTTCGTTGGCAGATATGCGCAGGCGCGGGCCACGGCAAACCATAGCTCACGCAGTGGAAAAATCCGCAGACGGTCTGTCTTACACCGTGTCGGTGGATGCCATTCCCAGGCTGTTCTATCACGATTGTCCGGACGATATTCTGCCTTACGCCTATGCGCGCCTGTGCCCACAGGCCATTCTCCCCCAGGAAACACCACTGCCGGTCGGCACGAATTTCAACGATGTACCCAAGGCCTATGTCCGCACCACGGATGACCAAACAATCCCCACGGAGTATCAGGCGGACATGTGCGCGTTCATCCCGAAGGAACTGCGACGAACCATCGACAGTTCGCATTCTCCGTTTTTCTCGCATCCACAGGAACTGGCCGGATTGCTAAGCGAATTGGCAAGCAAATTCGGGTGATACCGCAGATTGTACGTAAAACTCTGTCTTCCCACATTCGGTGACTGTGCCTAGGGTGCCACGAACAGATCACCTGCCCGAGTCCCATGCGCCTGCCATCACTCTTCATCCTCAGCATCGTCATGATCGACGCAATGGGCATTGGTCTGGTGATGCCAATCATGCCGCAACTGATTGTAGACGTGCAGGGCAGCTCACTTGCCAATGCGGCGATTTGGGGCGGAGTGCTGAGTACCGCTTTTGCGGCGATGCAGTTCGTCTTTGGTCCAATCCTTGGAAACCTGTCCGACGCCTATGGTCGCAGAACCGTGCTACTGGTGTCGCTGTTCGTCATGGCGCTTGATTATATGGTTATGGCCGTGGCCGGCAGTATCTGGCTGTTGCTGGCCGGTCGTATTGTCGGCGGTATAACCGCAGCCACACATTCCACCGCTGCCGCGTTCATGGCGGATATCTCCGATCCCAAGGACAAGGCCGCGAACTTTGGCCTGTTGGGTGCGGCCTTTGGCGTGGGTTTTGTCCTTGGCCCGGTGATCGGCGGGTTGCTCAGCGAATATGGAACCCGTGCCCCGTTCTGGGCTGCGGCAGGACTGGTGGCACTGATCTTTGCCGTAGGCTGTTTCGTGATGCCTGAAACCGTGACCGACAATACCCGGCGCGCCTTCAACTTGCGCCGCGCCAACCCGGTGAATTCGCTGCGCGCCATTGCTGCACTGCCCGGTATCCGGCCTATGCTGTGGGTCTACTTTCTGTATTCGGTCTCAATCTACGTCTACCCCGCTATCTGGTCCTTTTTCACCACCGAGCGGTTCGGCTGGTCCCCTCAGATGATCGGCCTGTCACTGGGCGTCTATGGGATCGGCATGGCCGTTGTGCAAGGCGGTCTGATCCGCCCCGCAATCCGATTGTGCGGCGAGCGGGGCGCCATCATCTACGGGATGGGTTTTGAAATCCTCAGCTTCGCAATTCTGGCCTTTCTGACCAACGGGTTCATTGCGCTTTTGTTCATCCCAATCACCGCAATCGGGGCAATCACCACACCGGCACTTCAGGCAATGATGTCCAAAGCGACACCGGATTCGCAACAGGGAGAGTTGCAGGGCGTGCTGACCGCGCTCCACGCGCTTTCGATGGTCATTTCGCCCTTGGTCATGACCAGCGTATTTGCGCAATTCATTCGCCCTGACACACCGCTGTACTTGCCGGGTGCTCCGTTCCTGCTGGCGCTGGCGCTGATGCTGGCCGGGTTTGTGCTGTTTCGCCGGTCCCCGCCTGTTGTGGCTTAACAACGACACACACATGACGGTTTCCGCCTTGCGATCAACGCTTTCCCACGCCACCGTGGGGCCAACGGGAATGAGGGAAAACATGCAAACAATCAAAGCTGCAGTCTGCCGAGCATTCAGCGAACCCCTGGTTATCGAAGAGGTTCAGCTGGCCCCCCCCGGCACGGGCGAAGTCGAAGTGACGCTGGATGCAGTGGCCATCTGCCATTCAGACATATCCTATGCCGAAGGTGCCTGGGGTGGCTTTCTGCCCGCCGTCTATGGCCACGAAGCCGCAGGTGTGATCTCGTCAGTTGGAGAGGCCGCCGGAGACTTCAGGATTGGCGAGCCCGTGGTTGTAACCCTGATTCGCGCGTGCGGGTCCTGCCCCACCTGTGCCGGAGGGCACCCGACAAATTGCGAAACTCCGTACGACACCGTCAAAGGCCCGCTGAAAACGGCTGAGGGCGAACCGCTGGAGCAGGCCATGGCCTGCGGCGCTTTTGCCGAAAAGGTCGTGGTGAGCCATCGGCAGATCGTCAGGATACCCGAAAGCCTGCCCAAAGACCTGGCCAGCCTTCTGTCTTGCGGGGTGATCACCGGGGTCGGTGCTGCGGTCAACGCCGCCAATTTGCGTCCGGGTCAGGATGTCGTGGTCATCGGCGCGGGTGGTGTTGGCCTGAACGCCATTCAGGGCGCACGAATCGCCGGTGCACGACGGATCGTGGCCGTCGACATGACAGAAGAAAAACTGGAAATCGCAAAGGAATTCGGCGCGACCCATGGCGTATTGGCCAGCCTGAAAGAGCCCTGGAAAGCAGCGTATAAAGCCCTTGACGGGCGCGGGGCCGATGCGGTTCTGATTACGGTCGGCGCAATCGCCGCCTATGATCAGGCCCCGCGCTATCTTGGCCGCGGCGGCAAGGCCATCATGATCGGAATGCCGCATTCGGGCGGCATGGCCAGCTATGAACCGGTTGTTCTGGCAGCCCTGGGTCAGGGTGTTGTCGGCTCGAAAATGGGTGATGTGGTTATTCAGCGGGACATCCCCTGGATGATCGACCTCTACGAGCAAGGTCGGTTGAAACTGGACGAGTTGATCTCGGGCCGCTGGTCGCTGGATCAGATCAACGAGGCCATTGCCGATACCAAAACCGGATCTGCAAAGCGCAACGTGATCCTGTTCGACAGAACCTGATCCCCCGGCTCGGAGAAACTGAGATGAAACTGCAGGATCTCGACATCATCGTCACCGCCCCACCCGCTCCGGGTTGGGGGGGGCGATACTGGATATTGGTTAAGCTGACGACTGACACCGGCATCACCGGTTGGGGCGAATGCTATGCCTCGTCCGTCGGACCCGAGGCGATGCGCCACGTCATTCGGGATGTGTTCGAACGGCACATGCTGGGCGAGAACCCCGAAAACATCGAGCTTATGTTCCGTCGCGCCTATTCCAGCGGCTTCACGCAGCGCCCCGACCTGACGGTGATGGGCGCATTCTCGGGGTTGGAGATCGCCTGTTGGGATATTCTGGGCAAGGCTCGCGACCGCCCGGTTTACGCTCTGTTGGGCGGCAAGGTGAACGAACGAATTCGCTCCTATACCTACCTCTACCCTTTGCCGCATCACAATCTGACTGACTTCTGGACCTCTCCCGAACAAGCGGGTGAAACAGCTGCCGAAATGGTGCGGCACGGCTATACCGCGGTGAAATTCGACCCGGCGGGCCCTTATACAATCCGTGGCGGCCACATGCCCGCGATGAGTGACATTTCCATGTCCGTCGCCTTTTGCAAGGCAATTCGCGAAGCGGTAGGGGACAAGGCTGACCTGCTGTTTGGCACACACGGTCAGTTCAACACGGCCGGGGCCATCCGGCTGGGGCAGGCGCTGGAACCGTACCAGCCCCTATGGTTCGAAGAACCCACGCCACCCGATATGATCGAAGACATGGCCCGTGTCGCCCGCAACGTCCGTATCCCCATCGCCACCGGAGAGCGCATGACAACCAAGGCCGAGTTCGGAGCCGTTCTGCGCGCCGGGGCTGCGGAAATCCTGCAACCGGCGCTGGGGCGTGCCGGCGGAATCTGGGAGATGAAGAAAGTCGCCGCCATAGCAGAGATATTCAACGCTCAGATGGCACCGCATCTTTATGCGGGTCCGGTGGAATGGGCCGCCAATATCCACCTGGCCGCGTCGATCCCGAACCTGCTGCTGCTGGAAACCATTGAAACACCGTTCCACAATCAGCTTATCAAAGGGTCCATTCAGGTCGAGGACGGCTTTGTGATCGCTCCGACAGGTCCGGGACTTGGGATCGATGTCGACGAAGACCTGGCCCGCGCGCACCCGTATGAAGGTCGTGGCTTGCATCTGCAAATGCAGGAAGAGCCCTGCGATTACGTTAACGGCAATGCTTTTCAGGGCGGTGCCCCTGCAACCGAGGGGTGACAACACAGACGTGTTTGAGGCATATTAACCCAAGATTAACGGAACAACGGTCAAAACGTGACACTCCTAGAAACCGAACCTCAGGCACACACCTCGGACACACCATCTGAAATGAAAGAAAATGCAGCCCGCGCGGCTGCATTTCTCAAGACACTGGCGCATGAAGGGCGCCTGATGATCCTGTGCCACCTCGGGAGTGGTGAGAAATCGGTAGGCCAGCTTGAGGATTTGCTGCAATTGCGGCAAGCCGCCGTCAGCCAAATGCTGGCCCGTCTGCGGGAGGAAGGATTTGTCACCACCCGAAGAGATGGCAAAACGATCTATTATTCGCTGCGCGATGGGAATGCAGCGCAGATGATCGGTCTGCTGTACGATCTGTTTTGTGAGCCTGTCAACTGATCACTCCTAATTGGACACGTAACCGGCGATCACCTGCATCAGCTTGAACGCGGTTGCCGCATCGTTTTCCACAACGGCCAGGAACTCTTCCTCACCGATCCGAAGACAGGATAGGTTTGTTTCGGCCACCATGCTCAGCGCGCGTGGTTCTTTGCGGATCAGACCAAGCTCACCCACCAATGCGCCCGGCCCCACGGTGGTGATCAACTGGTCGGGGCCATCTTCCTGCGGCAGGTACAGGCCGGCCTCGCCCTCCAGCACCACGTAAGCGCCATCGGTCGGCTGATCATCTTTCAGGAAAACCACCTGACCGGGCTTGGCATCGAACCATTGCGCGCCAAAAGCCAGAAGGCGCAATTGCCTCCGGTCCAGCCCCGAAAACAAGGGGGTCTGCTCCAGCGCGCGAAGTTTCCGCGCCAGATCTGCTGAAGATGCGCTGTCTTTTCCCACGTCCACCGGTCCTCCGTCCGAGACGACACGACCTTGCCGGATTTCCACGAACATGTCGAATACGTCCGGGTTTTCGAACTGGTCATTGAGGTAGAACACCGTGGCATCCGGCAACAACTCGCGCAGCTTCTTGTAGACCGACACCTGCGTTTTCATGTCGTAACTGGCCAATGCCTGCTCCAGGATCAGGATATCCGGCTTCTTGATTGTCGCGCGGGTAAACGCCAGCGGTTCGGCAAAAACCGCCGGAAGGCTCTGCCCACCCAAAGCAACCGGAATATCATAAATCAGCTCGACCACCAAAGGACGCGCGCCGTTCTCCTCCAACACGTCCACAATGACCTTGCGGGCCTCATCCGATCGCGCGCCACCTATCTGGCTGACCTTGCCGAACAGCGCGTTTTCCATGACCGTCAATCCAGGCGCGAAATCTTCCGGGTCCAGCGGAACAAAAGCGTCCTTGAGACTTTCCAACAGCTTGTCCGAATGACTCTGCCTCAGTTCCAGAATGCGATCCTTCAGCTCATCCGTGAACGCCGGGCCAATCTGTTCAGCCGAGACGACGAAAGGCACGGCCAACATACTGGCCAGCTGTTCGTCATCCAGCCCTGACGTTCCCTCTCTGCGGGTCTGTTCAACCAGCTCCACGGCTGCCTCATAGGTCTTTGCATCAAGACCCAGCTTGCGGAACAACGGATGGTCGGTTCCGTCGAACCCGAAGATCTGGCGCAGCATCTCGATCACGTCACGCGTCAGGGCGATCAACGTCTCATCCAGCCCCAACTCTCGCAACTGCATGAGGAAAACCTTCTGCCGGGCAAGCAAAGCCTGCGTCACCGGCACGCGAGGCGTCGCAAAAAGTAGGTTTTCTGCAACAGGCAGCGCCGGGTTGTAAGCATTCCGGTCGAAAATCAGCGCCTGCTGCTCAAGACCCGCGTCATGGACCGCCTGCCGCACAAGCGGGCGCAGCTCGACCAGTTTCTTTGCCAGTTCGCAGTGTTCGGTCGCAACAAAGCTCTGTTCAGCGCCACGCCGAAACAGGGCAGCCCCGGACCCCATTCCATCAATCAGTTGCAACCACCAATCGCGCAACGCCGTCGCGTCTTCAAACCCGGCCAGCGCCGGGTCAAGCCATTCCACCCTGAACGGATCCATGCTGTTTCCAGCCCGCAAGGTCTCGGCAAAATCTGGGTCATCTGTGGATTCGGCCAAGGGTTTGAACCGCATCGGCATCATCACGTTGTCACCCAACGTTCCCTGAAACATGACCGGGCGGGACGTTGCATACCCGATACGTGCGGCCACTACGCCCTGATGCAGGTCTGCCAGGTTCAGATCCCCAACCTGAACCGTGCCGGCAGCGGGCAAAATCTCGCGGGTCAGCAGCTCACCCATGGCGCGCCGGTCCTCTTCGCTGGGTGCGGCAATGCCAATCGTCTTGCCAGCGGGAAAAGTAAGATTCAGATCATCCAGCACCTGATTGCCGTCCATGTCACGAACCGAGACGTGCTTTAGCGCTATATCACCGCTCAGGTGGGGGCGCTCTGCTGGTTCGCCCTCGAACAGCGCTTCGTCCTTCAATCCGGCTGGATCGAAGCGGTCAACGACGATATCCCAGCGCAACGACATGTCCTGGGTTTGGTTGTAATAGGTCAGCAGCTCTTTCCAGGGTGAGCTCAGATCCTTATACGCCGCCAGCGCCGCAACCAATGCCCCCAGCGAAACCGAACCCTGCAACACCAGAAGGCCACCGATCAGGTAGAACATGAATGGTGTCAGCTGCGAGATGAAGTTGTTTATGAACTTCATAAAGAACTTCTTCTGGTAAATCTCAAAGCGGATCGCGAAAAGCCGCCCCAACTGATCGGAGATCATAGCCCGGCGATAGCGCCAGCCGCCATTGCTGCGGAGGGTTGACGCACCTGCCGCGTTTTCGCCGATCTGGGCAGCCAACGTCCGAACTTCCTGAATACGCTTCTTGTTCAACAGGTTGATCTGACGCTGCAATTTAGGGATTAACCAGGCCTGCACCGGGATCAGGGCGACTGCGGCCAGCCCGAACCAAAAGCTTTGCAAGAACAGGAAAGAAAGGATGGTGATCATCTGACCGGCTTGCAGAACCGGCTGGCTGATCGCATCGCCCATCAGCCCGCCCATTGGTTCGCTTTCAGCCGTGATCATCGAGACCATTTCGCCCTGGCTGACCCGTTCGAAATAGGGTTGCGGAAAAAGAAGCGCGCGGCTGACCAGCTGATACCGAAACCGTCGCAGCATGCGTTCGCTCAGCACACCCTTCATGGTGTTGATGCGCATTTTCATCAGCCCGTGCGCCAACACGGCAGCAAGGAAAGCAAAGCACAAGATGATCAGGAAATTCGTCTGTGAAAGCGTATAGCCCCAGACATCCACTTCGGCCGTTGTCGAACCGATTGCGTCGTTGATGATACGCTTGGGCAGTTCCAGCGTAAGATAGAGCAACGGAAACAACGTCGCCGTCACAGCCAGCAGGATCAGCTGATCGCGTTTGGAGTATTTCCAAATAAAGCGGAAAATCGTGCGTTCTATGGAACCTGCCCCTACTGCTGGCCGATAACACGGCCCGGATGCCGCGCGCCCAAATTCAACGGTTTGAATTTACTGCCATACTGACACGTTATGCAAATTTTTTCCCACCTGAGAATTTTCTTTATCTTATGTGAACTAGTTCATTTACGCATGGCCGTGTTATTGCCTAAAGTCAGTTTAGAACGATATCGGGAGGGTTCTTTTGACTGCCAGTATTGGCGCAGTGTTACTTATGCTTTGCCTTTTTCAGGTCAAGCACATGTTCGCTGACTACTACCTCCAAACACCGAAAATGCTCTCTGGCCGAGGCGAGTATTTTCACTTGGGACGCGCGCAGCACGCAGCAGTACATGTTGCGGGCTCTGTCATCGTGTTTGCCGCGTTTGGCGCTCCGGTATTGTTCATCCTGATTGTCGGACTGCTTGAATGGGTCATTCATTTCAATATCGATTTCTTGAAAGCTAGCTATTCAGACAAGAAACAGCTTGAGCCGACGCAGGCCGCGTTCTGGCGTGCAGCTGGGTTAGACCAGTGCCTGCACAACCTGACTTATGTGGCGATGGTCTGGGCCTGGGTGATTTTCGCGGCAACGTAGCTCGTACCAGGATATGCCGTCCGATGCGCAGCCCAGAAGCTATGCGCCTATCCCTCGGCCGGTCATAGCGAGGCAAGCTGTTAACCTGCCCCACTCGACTTTGATCGATGCCAAAACCCGACTAGCCCAGAACCGAAAAACTGCTTTCCTCATTGATCGGGCGCTTGCGTGAGTAAAAGCCCACGTCGATGGTCCGTTTGATATAAGGCAGTTCGAATTGCAGCGGTTCCGCGTCGTGATCCGCTCCGCCTTCGCAATATGCGATCAGGGCTGCCATCATCTTACCCGCAATCGGTGCATTCTTATATTGGTTCCCGCTGGAACCGCATGCCATGTAAAACCCTGGCAGGCTGGATTTGTCATAGATCGGAATCCAGTCGGTTGAGGCGTCGTAAAGGTCAACCACACCACGCGTTTTCGATGGGATGCCAAGGGAAGGCACGCGCTGCGCATATCGCATGGCCTGTGTGGTCCATTGATCCGTGAACTCGCGGTTGTAGTTGACGTCATCCTCGCACCATTGATGCGGATCACACTCCGGATCCTCTGATCCCACAAGGATGTGGTTGCCGTGTTCCGGGCGGCAGTAGCAGGCAATGTCGCTGTCCGAGACGATGGTTCCGTCGTTTTCAAAGTCGAACCCTTCCGGGGCAGGGACATGCACGACCTCTTGCCGCAGGGGGCGGGTTTTGATGGTCATGTCATCCAGAACTCCGGCCATCTTGTTGATGATGGACGAACCAGGTCCTGCCACATTGACCACAACCTTCGCATGGATTTCCTCGCCCGAGGCCAACTTGACGCCGGAAACGCGCCCGCCCTCGGTCAGGATTTCCGTGACTTCAGCGCTGGTGCGCACCTCGGCCCCGTGCTGTTTGGCAGCATCCATCAGGTTTTGCGCCGACAAGGCCGGGTCGGTGACGTACCCCGCCTGAGGCCAGTACACTCCACCCGACATCTTTCGCCCGTTGGGCTGGCCGAATTCCGGGTCATCCATACGGCGTGCCGGGGCAAAGCTGTCCAGCGAATAAACCGGCAGGCGTTCAACCACTTTATCCCCCGACCATTCTTCGAACGGGCAATCCAGTTCTGATGAATTGCGCATGTGCTTTTCCAGCATCCCGTTCGCCTCGGTCTTCATAACCAGGCAGCCGGTTTCCCTGAACTGAGCCAGATTGGCCCCTTCCGGCAGTCCAAGATAGTCAGCCCAGTCGCGCCAGTAATGATAGCCTTCCCAGGCAAACGCCGTTCCATCGAAGGTGGAATAATGCATCCGGATGATCGCGCAGGACCCGGCGGTTGAACCGTGTCCAACCTGTGCGTTGCGATCTAGAGACAGGGTTTTCCAACCCGCCTTGGACATTTCGAACGCGATGGCCGCGCCGATCACGCCGGTACCAATGATGATTGCGTCTGGTTGACTCATTTCGGGTCTCCTTTCCAGTAGCGCCGGGAATATGCGCTGAATTCTTCAACTTCTTCGGGTTTCGGTTCGACGCCCGTAAAGGCGTATAGGTAATGCGGCACCATCGAGATCCGCGTCTCGAAGGGTTCGTTCAATTGTGCAAGGTCATATCCGATCTGCATGTAATACAGCACGCGCGCACGCGTTTCGGACTCGATCTCGGAATAGCCGTATCTGGCGAACATCGCGTGCAAAGCCTCAAGCCGCCGTGTGTCTGACTGGTCCAGCGCACGGCGTACTTTGCCCGATTTACGCGCCCAGTCGCGCACGGCAAAATCCAACGCGGTGTCAAACAAATCCGTATTGACCACACAACGATGCACGTTGCAGACCGCGCCCGTTATCGTGTCGGCTGGTGCTTCGGCCTGTTTTACAAGCGCAACCGTATTGGTCGCCTGCCACCGCGCCAGCAGTGCATCCAAAAGTTCCTGTCTGGACTTGAAGTACCAGTAGAAGGATGAACGTGACACGGCCATCCGCTCGGCCAGGTTAAGAACCTTGATCTGGTCCACCCCGTCCGAAATCAGCACGTCCATCGCCACGTTCAGCCAGTCGTCGCGGGTGACCTTGATATTGCCGATCAGGGGCTCGGCCTCGGGATCATCGCGGTGAAGGATAGGTTTGTTGTTCATTCAACTCTCCGGTGGCGCCCCACCCTCTGCGGTGCGGCGTGCGATAAAGTCCTGCAAGGCACCAAAACGATCATTGTCTATGGCGGGGGCCTTGAAATCGTTCAGGATACCCTGCCAAACCCCCGTTGCACGGTGGTTGGCATCCGTCGATCCTCGCTCGGTCCATGTGCCGAAATTGGCGTAGTCATGGACATGCGGTTGATAGAACTCGGTGGTGTAGCGCTCCATCGTCTGGGGGCAGGCAAAGAAATGACCGCCGGGCGCGACCTCACGCAAGGCGGTGTCAAAGCCGATCTCGGCGAACCCCGCCTGCGCGCCTGCGCAAAGCTCGGCCACCATGTTCAGCACCTCGGCATCACAGACCAACTTTTCGAAGGATACGGTCAATCCCCCTTCCAGCCAGCCCGCTGAATGAATGATCACAGTCGCGCCGGCCATCAGGCAACCCCAAAGGCCAAACTGGTTTTCATTCGCCGCCTGCACGTCGTTGCTGTTTGACGCCGACCCTGCCGCCGACCTCCAGGGCAAGCCAAGGTGACGCGCCAGTTGGCCTGCGGCAAGTGACGCCTGAAAATGCGAAGGCGTCCCGAATGCAGGCGCGCCGGATTTCATGTCCACATTGCTGGTGAACGTGCCATAACAGACCGGAGCGCCCGGTCTGGCCAGCTGCGTCAAGGTCAGCGCGGCAAGCGCCTCGGCATGGGACAGGGTGATTGCCCCGGCCACGGTGATCGGCGCCATCGCCCCCATCAGAGTGAACGGAGTGATGATCGACATCTGACCGTGGCGCGCAAAGTCGATCAGCCCTTGCGCCATGGGAATATCCAACGTGCGCGGGCTGTTTGTGTTGATGATCGTGTAACAATGCGCATTGCCCCGGAACTCATCATCCGACAGACCGCGCGCCGTGGACAGCATCTCAAAGCAATCCATGACCTGCGGCGTGCCGCGCGAGAAGAGGAACGGAAACTTGTCGGTCAGTTCCATCTGCGCCTGTGTCGTGAAGTAGTGGCGCAAATGCGTCGGTACATCCTGAGGTTCAACCTGAGGCGAGATCATCTGGAACACATCGAAATGATGGGTGAGCTTTAGAAACTCCAGATAATCCTGACTGGTCGCCGGGCGACGGCCACGCTCAAGATCGGTTGCGTTCGGCGCGCCTGCCCCCGGTTGAAAAACCAGCGAACCCAGTTCCAGAGTGAAATCCCGATGCCGCGAACCGGCGCGACAAGCGATAGATTTGGGGGCCGAGGCAACGGCAGCCTCAACCATCTCGCGCCCGACAAAGACCATTTCACTGCCTTCATCCACACGCGCGCCACCCTGCTTGAACAGCTTGCGCGCTTCGGGAAGCAGGGTCTTTACACCCAACTCCTCGAGCGTACGCAACGCTGTCTCGTGCATGTCCGCGATCCGGTCAGCCGGGAACACCTCCATCAAAGGGAAAGGGTTCCTGAGCTGGCGATAGTTAACATCGCGGCTGGGCTGCGGGGCAGCCGCGCCCCCTCGCCTTCGGCGTCGTCGGTCCGGAGCCGTCATGATCAGCCCCGCATCGCTTTGCCCTGAGGGTCGTAGGGCGACGGTGCAATTACCCGCGCCGGACATTCCACCCCTACGACATGGACAGACAGTTCCGTACCCGGGTCCACCTTGTCACGGTCAATCAAGGCCATTGCCAACGACTTGCCGGTATAGTGCCCGTAACCGCCTGAGGTCACAAAACCCACGCGTTCACCATTGGCCCAGACCGGCTCATACCCGCTGGCATCGGCGTCCAACGCATCGATTTCCAGTGTCACCTGCACCTGCGCCGGGCCATTGCCATCCCGTTCGGCCAGAGCGGCCTTCTTGCCGATGAAATCCTTGTCCCAGTCGATCCAGCGATCCATGCCGGTCATGCCGGGTGTGTAAGCCTGCGTGAACTCTGCCGACCAGATGCCAAAGCTTTTCTCAAGCCGGGTTGATAGCATCGCATTGAAACCGCACTCGCGGATACCCTCTTCTGCGCCGGCTTCCAGCAAAATGCGGCGCAGCTTGATGTGATCGCCATAGCGGCAGTTGATTTCATACCCTTTTTCGCCGGTCACCGACATACGAGCCACGCGGGCACGGACGAGACCGATGTCGAAATCACCGCAGCCCATGAATTTCAGACCCGAGATATCCTGTTCGGCCAATTTTTCGACCACCGCCTGCGATTTTGGTCCGACCACGGCGAACCCGCAATACTCCTCTCCCAGGTCGCGGACAGTGACCCCATCCATCATATGATCGTTGAACCATCGCATATGCCAGGCGCGAAGGTAATAGCTGCCCATGATCCACCAGCGGCCATCGCCCCAGTTCAACACGGTCAGATCGCCTTTGAGCCGCCCGTCCTCGCCCAGCATCGGCGCCAGTTTGGCACGTCCCGGGGCGGGCAGTTTCGACGCCATAACGTTATCCAGCCAAGCCTCGGCATTTGGGCCCGAAACCTCAAAGCGGGAAAAACCCGTGATATCCATCAGACCCACGCCCTCACGGATGGTCCTGCATTCAGCGGCCACAATGTCGTGCGCGTTCGAACGTTTGAGTGTTGGCGTTTCCTCGAACCCTTTGGGCGCGAAATACAGCGGCACCTCCAGATCCCAGCTGACACCCCATTTGCATCCGGCCTCGGTCATCGCGTCATGCGCCGGAGCCATCTTCAACGGGCGACCCGCAGGCAATTGCTCGTTCGGGTAGGTCATCACGAAGCGGCGCGAATAGAACTGGCCAGTGGTTTCACGAATATACCGCTTGTTCTGTGCGAAATCACCATAGCGCGCCACATCCATCGGCCAGGCGTCCGCTTCGGGCTCACCATGGATCATCCATTCGGCCAGTGTTTTGCCAACGCCACCACCTTGCAGGAACCCGGCCATCACCGCGCAGGCGGTCCAATAGCCGCGCTTGCCCGGAACCGGACCGACCAGCGGGTTACCGTCCGGCGAGAACGTGAACGCACCATTGACCCATGTCTTGATGCCCACGTTCTGGATTGACGGATACCGCTCAAAGCCCAATGTCAGTTCGTTCTCGATCCGGTCAAGCTGTTCCTGAAACAGTTCCTCGCCATAGTTCCACGGCGCGCCATCCATCGCCCAGTGTTCGTGATCGACCTCGTAGATCCCCACCAGAACGCCCTTCTGGTCCTGCCGCATATAGGTGAATCCTTCGAGGTCCACAGTCATCGGCATCTCGAAATCCGCCTGCGCCACTTCGGGCACAGTGTCTGTGATCAGATAGTGGTGCTTCAACGGTGAGACTGGCAACTCTACCCCGGCCATACGCCCAACCTGCTTGGCCCAGAGCCCGGCCGCGTTGACCACATGTTCACAGGTGATCGTGCCCTTATCGGTCACAACCTGCCAACCATCATCTGTCTGGATCAGCTCTTCGACCTTGGTTTCCTCGTAATATTCGGCACCACGTTTTCTGGCCGCAGTCGCATAAGCCTGAACAGTGCCTGTCGTATCGATATACCCTTCGCGATCCGCCCACATCGCGCCCAAAACACCGTCGGTTGACATGATTGGGCAGCGTCTCTGTGCCTCTTGCGGGGTCAGCAGCTCGCAATCATCAATGCCGATTGACTGGAAGATGCGGTAATTGGCCTGCAACCACTCCCAGCGTTCAGGCGTACCGGCCAGCGTCAGACCACCGGTCATGTGCAAACCGATATTCTGGCCCGATTCTTTTTCGATCTCACTCAGTAGGTCAATTGTGTAGGCCTGCAACGAGGCCATGTTCGGATCCGCGTTCAGGGCATGGATGCCGCCCGCTGCGTGCCATGACGATCCCGATGCCAGCCGCCGCCGCTCCAGCATGACCACATCGGACCAGCCGAATTTGGCCAGATGATACAGAACCGAGGCACCAACGACGCCCCCACCAATGACCACTACGCGATATTGGGATTTCATCCCGACCTCCCTGAACAGAATCTGGGAAGACGCTAGTGGCACTGTTCAGTTCTGTCTAGACAATTCTGTACAGTGCGGAATGCGAGAACTCTGCCGCATGCTTTGAATACCTAAAGCTGCGCGCTTGGGCGGGCTTTCACGCTTTCAAACCAGACCTGCGTTCTTGTATTTCCTTCCGGTATCCGCGTCTTGATGACGCGCGCGAAATCGACAAAAACAAAAGTGGATATATCCGCCAGAGTGAATACATCGCCCGCAACATACGCGCTTTGCTTCAGCCGCGCCTCCAGCAGTTCAAAAAACGACGCAACCCGCTCGCGCCCACGCTGCGCCAGCTCAGGGATCTGCGCATGGTTAACAGGGCCGGGAATGGCACGGTCTTTGAACGCCGGATGGCTGTTGCGCAAAGCCTCAGCGATGGGTGCACCGCCCTGCTGCTCGGCAATTGCGTTCCACATCAAGACCAACCCTTTTTCATCAGCGGTACGGCCCATTAAGGACGGCTCGGGGAAACGCGCTTCAAGATACGCGGCGATGCCAAGATTTTCGGTCAGGACTGCGCCTTCATCCGTTACCAGAACCGGGATTGTGGCCCGGGGGTTCACTGCACGAAACTCAGTGCTCAACTGCGCGCCCTCAGCAATCGAGATTTCGTGCGTTTCGATGTCCAACCCTTTTTCCGCGATAAACATACGGGCACGGCGCGGGTTTGGGGCCGTAGAGCAATCGTAGAATATCATGCAGGCCCCTTCTCTCTGGTCAACGCCGATAGATGAAACAGCGCCCTTCGACGGCACCCTCGGGCAACGGCATTTCCTCCAGCGCCTCGAAATACATCCGGTCACTTGAAACCATTAATCCACCCGGTGCCAGCAAGGGCTCGATCAACGGGGAAACAAGCCGCGCAAAGATGTCGTTCTTTTCGCGATTATGCCCCCCAAGGTCTGCATGAATCAGGCTTGCTGTCGGTCCAAACCTGTCGACCGCCGCTGGCAGCGTCTCGCGCACATCCCCCAAGATCACCCGATCCTCGGGCGGGGTTGAATCAGGGTGCGAAGCCACCGCGCGTTCGAACACAAAGACAGGGCGTCCATCGATATGCTGCACAAGATGATGATAGGTGCGCCCATTGCCCAACCCCAGTTCAAACACCGGGCCAGCCATGCCTGCCGTTTGCGCAATCGCGTGATCCAGGCAGGCGCGCTGCGACACCATACGATCGATAAACAAGTCCAGACGGCTTTGATTCTCGGACACTGGCAAATATCTCCTTGATACCAATCGAAAGCATAGGTGCCCCCGACGCCGCCTTAGATGACAAATTCTCAAGACTTTGTGTAGCGACGAAGCCCAAAGTTTCACATTTTCGCGACATTTCAGCCCAAGAACGGGTTTGACTAGACAGGCGGAACCGCGCGACACTGACGAAAAAATCACGGGGAGTTGAAACGACCGATGTCACCAAGCGGCCAAACGGTTGGAAAGCCTGCATGAGCGCGTTGTTGTCTGTCAGAGACCTCAGCATCGGCTTTGGTGCGGGAAGTTCCGTGGTCACGGATGTGAATTTCGATGTCAAACCAGGAGAAACCTTGGCGCTGGTCGGTGAATCGGGATCGGGTAAAACCATCACGTGCCGGGCCGTCTTGCGGATTCTGCCGCGAACGGCGCAGATACGCAGCGGCACGATAACTTTGAATGATTCCAAAGGTACATGTAACCTGACAGCGGTCAGCGAACGAGAAATGCGCGGCATTCGTGGCAATCGCGTTTCGATGATCTTTCAGGAACCCATGCGATCGCTGTCACCTCTGCACAAGATTGGGAATCAGGTCAGTGAAGTCCTGTGGCTCCATCGTGGGCTTTCCGAGTTCGAGGCGCGCAAAAAGGTCCTGACACAGTTCGAGCGCGTGGGCTTTCCAGATCCGCAGCGTGCCTATGACTCCTACCCGTTCGAGCTGTCGGGCGGAATGCGCCAACGCGCCATGATTGCGATGGCAATGGTATCCAAACCCGAACTGCTGATCGCGGATGAGCCAACCACCGCGCTGGATGTGACCACGCAAGCGCAGGTTCTGGGACTGATCAAGGAATTGCAGCGCGAGACCGGCATGGCGCTTATTCTGGTGACCCATGATCTGGGCGTGGTTGCCAACATGGCCGAACAGGTTGTGGTCATGCACAAGGGCCGCATTATGGAGGCTGGCCCGGCCGCACCAATCCTGACCTCCCCCGCACATCCATATACCAAACAACTGTTTGATGCTGCACCGGAAATTCCAGATCAGGATGCTGTGGGTATACCGATGCCGGACGACGATCTGATCCTTCAGATGAAGGGTGTCTCCAAAACCTACACGATGCGGTCCAGCAAAGGGTGGCAGGCCGACAAGGAAATCTATGCGTGCAAAGGGGTCGATCTGAATTTGGCACGCGGCAAGACGCTGGCCATTGTCGGTGAAAGCGGATCAGGTAAAACAACAGCCGCGCGGATCGCATTGGGTGCGGAACTGCCCGATCCCGGTGGAGAAGTCCTGTTTCGCACCGTGCCGAATGCCGATCCCATCACAGTGCACAACATGACCCGCGCTCAGCGTACGGCGTTTCAGCGCAATGCGCAGATGGTGTTTCAGGATCCCTACAGCTCGCTCAGCCCGCGGATGCGCATTCAGGACGCGATGACCGAGCCGCTGGAAATTCACCGTATCGGAACAACGGCCGAGCAGCGCGACAAGGCCGCCGAGATGTTGCAACGCGTCGGCCTGACAGCCGACATGCTGAAACGCTATCCACACGCCTTTTCGGGGGGCCAGCGGCAACGTCTGTCGATAGCCCGCGCCATGATGCTCGACCCGCAGCTCATCGTGTGTGACGAACCCACCTCAGCGCTGGACGTATCGGTACAAGAGCAGATTCTGACCCTGTTGGAAAACCTGCAGGACAGCCTGAACCTGTCCTATCTGTTCATCTCGCACGATCTGGCTGTGGTCGCGCGGATCGCCGACGAAGTTGCCGTGATGCGTCGCGGCCTGATCGTCGAGCAAGCACCACCCGAAACTCTTTTCTACAATCCGCGCCACCCTTACACCAAAGCGCTGATTGCCGCTCAACCCGAACCCGACATCAATCGCCCGATCGACCTGCAAGTGGTTTCCTTGGGCGCCGGCGCGCCGGACAGTTGGGATGAAGCCTTTCGTTTCTCGGACACCGTGATACCCTCACTGGTGGAATTGGAACCGGGCCATAAGGTACGTTGCCATGTTTAAGACCACTCGCCCCCTGATCCTGGCCGCTTCGCTGGCGCTCATCGGGATGCTGCCCGCCACGGCTGAGACGATCCCGACGCCGCAGGAAAGCGCGTTCTGGAACGCGGAAGTAGAAGCGGGCAATCTGCGACCCGTTCAAGAGCGCCTGCCAGCGGACCCGCTGATTGTAGATCTGGCAGCAAAAAGTCGCGAGTTCGGCAAACAGGGCGGCACCCTGCGCACCATGATCACGCGGTCCAAAGATATCCGCCAGATGGTTGTCTATGGCTATGCCCGGCTGGTCGGATTCGACCAGAACTACGAGATTATCCCCGATTTGCTGGCGTCGTTTGAAAACGAAGACGGCCGCAAGTTCACCCTGAAACTGCGCGAAGGGCACAAATGGTCAGACGGTTCTCCGTTTACGTCGGAAGATTTCCGCTATTGGTGGGAAGATGTTGCCAACAACAAATTGCTCAGCCCGTCAGGCCCGCCGGATTTTCTGATTGTCGAAGGCAAATCACCCACCGTTACCTTCCCGGATGAAACCACGGTGATTTTCGAATGGGAAGACCCTAACCCGGGTTTTCTACAATCGCTGGCTCAGGCACGACCGCCCTTTATCTATCGCCCAGCAGCTTTCCTGAAACGATATCACGAGAAATATGCCGACCCCGAGGAACTTGCCTTTCTGGTCGACGATGCCCGCGTCAAAAGCTGGGCCGCGCTGCACAACAAGCTCGACAACCTGTACAAGTTTGACAATCACGAATTGCCCACGTTGCAACCGTGGCTGAACGCAAGTTCCGGCAAGAAAATCCGCCACAATTTCGTACGTAACCCCTATTACCACCGTATCGACAGCAAAGGGGTTCAACTGCCCTATATCGATGTGGTCGAGATGGAGATCGTTGCCCCCGGTCTGGTCGCTGCCAAAACCAATGCAGGGGAAAGCGACCTGCAAGGCAGGGGTCTGGATTTCCGCGACGCTTCCATCCTGAAAAAAGGCGAAGCGCAAGGCGGCTACAAGACATTGCTGTGGAAAACCGGCGTTGCATCGCAAATCGCGATCTATCCGAACCTCAATTTCGAGGATGACGTCTGGCGCGATGTGTTGCGTGACGTCCGTGTGCGGCGCGCCTTGTCCCTTGCCATCGACCGCGAGACAATCAACCAGGCTTTGTATTTCAAGCTTGCGCATCCCGGCGCAATGTCGGTTCTGCCTGCCTCGCCCTTTTATGATGAGAAGAATGCCACCGCATGGGCCCAGTACGATGTCGGCCAGGCCAATGCGTTGTTGGATGAAGTCGGCCTGACCCAGCGCGACAAGAACGGTATCCGCCTGCTACCGGACGGGCGCCCAATGGAGCTGGTGATCGAAACCGCTGGCGAGCGGCAAGAGGTTGAAAACGCCCTTCAGATCGTTACTGACACCTGGCGCGAGATCGGGGTCAAGCTGGTCATGCGCCCGTTGGATCGCGATATCCTGCGCAACCGGGTGTTTGCCGGCAACTCGATGGCATCGGTCTGGTATGGATGGGATGACGGTATCCCACAAGCGCACACGTCCCCGGCGTATCTTGCACCAACCGATCAGGTCTTCCTGGCCTGGCCGAAATGGGGCCAGTTTTACCAGACAGGTGGTGAAGCCGGGGAAGCCCCCGACATGCCCGAGGCAGAACGACTGATGCAACTGGCCCACGACTGGGAGGTCGCAACTACCGATGACGAACGCAAGGAAGTCTGGACTGAGATGCTGAGAATCCACGCCGACCAGCTTTTTGCCATCGGTATCCTGAACGGAGCACCCCAACCCATTGTCGTGTCGAACCGTCTGCGCAATGTGCCGGAACAGGCCATGTGGGCATGGGAGCCCGGTGCGCATTTCGGCGTTCACCGCCCGGACGAGTTCTTTTTCGCCGACTAAGCAGGAGCAGCTAAATGGTCATGCTGCGCTATGCGGTGTATCGCTTTTTCACGATGCTGCTGACATTGTTGGTAGTCTCGGTCCTGATTTTCATAATCATCAACCTGCCGCCCGGTGATTACCTGAGTAACCAGATTGCCGAGCTTCAGGCCTCGGGCCAGTCAGCAGGTGTCGCCAAGGCCGAGTTTCTGCGCGCCGAGTACGCTCTGGATCGCCCGATGTGGGAACAGTACCTGATCTGGGTGGGCTTCTGGCCGGGACCGCACGGGTTTTCCGGTCTGATCCAAGGCAATTACGGTTGGTCCTTTGAGTTCGACCGGCCTGTATCTGAAATTGTGGGCGACACGCTTTGGCTGACGGTCGTCGTCAATCTGGCCGCCATCCTGTTTGTATATGCCGTTGCCCTTCCATTAGGTGTTATTGCAGCGGCGCGATCACGGACATGGATTGATTACACCTCGGCTTTTGTGGGTTATCTGGGGCTAGCGACACCCAACTTTTTGTTGGCCCTGATCCTGTTCTACTACGGGCATCGGTATTTCAACCTGCCTATCGGCGGCCTGATGGATCCGCAATTCGAAGGTCAGCCGCTGAGTTGGGACAAGATGAAATCCATTCTCATCCACCTGATCGTTCCGACTTTTGTCATCGGAACCTCGGGCGCATCGGCGATGATGCAGCGCCTGCGGGCAAATATGCTCGATGAACTGGGGAAACCCTATGTGGAAACAGCCATTGCCAAGGGTATGGCCCCATCGCGGATGCTGGCGAAATATCCGCTGCGCGTGGCATTCAACCCGTTCGTTGCGGATATCGGTAACCTTCTGCCATCTATGGTGTCGGGATCGGTTCTGGTGTCAGTCGTTCTGGGCTTGCAAACCATCGGGCCGACTTTGCTGACAGCACTGAAAACGCAGGACCAATTCCTGTCCGCGTTTATCCTGATGTTTGTCGCGCTGCTGACACTTATCGGCACGATGATCTCGGATATCCTGCTTGTCATGCTGGATCCCCGCATACGATATGAGGGGCGCGAAGCATGACCGATACTCCTGACAACCGCTACGTCGATGACGCGCCCTTTGATCCGCAGGCGTCGATACAGCAACTGGAACGCGCCGATCTGGATGCCCCCAACTGGGTGTTGGTCTGGCGCAAGTTCCGCACGCATAAGCTGGGTCTGATCTCGGGCATTTTCCTGCTAATGTGCTACCTGATGCTGCCATTTGCAGGCTTCATCGCGCCTTATGGCCCGAATGACCGGAACGGAGAGCATCTGTATGCGCCACCGCAATCGGTGAACTGGTTTTACGAAGGCGCTTTTATCGGCCCCCATGTTTTTCCAATCGTCGCCGAGGCGGATCTGGAAACCTTCCAGTGGAAGTTCGTCCCTGACACTGACGACCCGCGCCCGATCCGGTTCTTCTGTGAAGGGTCCGAATATCGACTTGCGGGTCTTATCAAGACAGACAGGCATCTTTTCTGCGCGCCGGATGGTGCCACCTTGTTCCTCTGGGGGTCCGACAGGCTGGGTCGCGATATCTTCAGCCGCATCCTCTATGGGGCGCAGCTGTCGCTGACCGTGGGGCTGATCGGTATTTCGGTATCATTCTTTCTGGGTATCCTGTTCGGTTCGATGGCCGGCTATTTCGGTGGCCGCATCGACTGGGTCATCAACCGGGTCATCGAAATCCTGCGTTCACTGCCGGAACTGCCGCTGTGGCTCGCACTGTCTGCCGCCGTGCCATCGAACTGGAGCCCGGTTGCCGTATTCTTCATCATTTCGATCATCCTCGGCATCCTCGACTGGCCAGGACTGGCGCGTTCAGTTCGTGCAAAGTTCCTGTCACTACGCGAGGAAGAATATGTACGGGCCGCAGAAATGATGGGCGCAAGCTCGGGCCGGGTGATCCGTAAGCACTTGTTGCCGAATTTCATGTCTCATTTGATTGCATCAGCCACCCTGTCGATCCCGGCAATGATCCTTGGGGAAACGGCGCTTAGCTTTCTTGGCCTGGGCCTTCGTGCACCAGCGGTCAGCTGGGGGGTGATGCTGAATGACGCGCAAAACCTCGCATCGATCGAGATCTACCCCTGGACGGCAATCCCGATGCTGCCGATTATCGTGATCGTACTGGCCTTCAACTTCCTGGGTGACGGGTTGCGCGACAGCCTTGATCCTTATCAGCAATGAGCCTTCTTGCCACCCTTCCCGCCGCCGACCGATATCGCAAGGTCGGCACAGGCGCTCTGCCAAGTGCTTTTGCCGTCTCCGAACTGGCGACGGCCAGCTTTGCAGCCGTTGGGCAAGAGATGGCCCGCTTTATGCGGGCGCTGAACCTGACCCAAAACGCCCCCGAGATCGCCATCGACCACCGGCTGGCATCGTTGTGGTTCAGCTATTCCTTCAAGCCCGATGGCTGGGAAATGCCAAACCTTTGGGATGCGGTCGCGGGGGACTACAGGGCCTCAGATGGCTGGATCAGGCTGCACACCAACCTTCTGCGCCATCGCGCAGCAGCGATGAAGGTTCTCGGCACCCCGCCAGAGCGTGAAGCTGTGGCAAAAGCCGTCAGAACCCGGGCCATATCCGATTTGGAAACCGATATTGTGGCCGAAGGCGGCGTGGCCGCTGCCATGCGCAGCCGGACCGAGTGGCTTGAACATCCGCAGGGCCGCGCTGTATCGCGCGACCCGTTGATTGGCTGGCAAGGCCCCCGGTACGTCAAGCTGCGGGAGAGACCGCAGGCAACCCCTGCAAGACCTCTTGCCGGGCTGCGGGTTCTTGACCTTACACGCGTTCTGGCAGGTCCGGTATCCACCCGCACATTGGCCGGTTTCGGGGCCGAGGTTCTGCGGATCGATCCGCCCGGTTGGGACGAACCCGGTGTGATCCCCGACATTTCACTTGGAAAACACTGCGCCTATCTCGATCTGAAATCGACCAATGGCATGGAACGGCTGCAAGAACTTCTGCCCCAAGCGGATGTATTCGTGCACGGGTACCGGCCCGGCGCTTTGGACGCGCTTGGCCTGACCCGCGCCAAGCGCGATGAACTGGCACCGAACAGGGTCGAGGTGACGCTGAATGCCTATGGCTGGCAAGGCCCCTGGTCGACTCGACGCGGGTTTGACAGCCTTGTCCAGATGAGCGCGGGAATTGCGCATGCGGGCATGGGATGGGCTGACGCAGACAAACCGACGCCGTTGCCTGTTCAGGCTTTGGACCACGCAACCGGCTACCTGATGGCCGCCGCCGTCCTTTCCGCATTGGCCGAGGCTGCGTCGGGCAATTCCATCATGCATGCGCATCTGTCCCTTGCCCGCACCGCCGAGCTATTGGCGGTTCTCGGCAAAGACGACGTCGAAGCCGAGCCCATTATTCCGATGCCCACGGATTACTCGCCTGTGACAGAAGCCTCGGGCTGGGGACCGGGGCACCGTCTCAAACCAGCGCTTAGCCTCGGTGACGCTGTGCTGCAATGGGATTTACCGGCGTCGAAACTGGGCACATCCGAACCGGTCTGGCCCTTCGTTTCCTAGTGACCCAGCTCTTTCGGTGGCACCTCATCCGAGGCGCAATTCAAAGCGACGGAAGGCCTTGCTATCGGTCGTCACCGCCCGGTCCGATATCGTCCAGATAATCCTCGTCGATCGCGGCCTGAACAGCCCCCGTCACGGCTTCACGCTGTTTCGGCGTCAGGTCTTCCGCTTCCTTGCCATCCGCCAATCTTACAGTGACCTCGCGATGTGCAAACTTGATCCCTTCGCGCGCGAACAGCTCGCGAATGTCCTGATAGACCTTCTTGCGTACCAGCCATTGATCACCCGGTTTCGTCATGAACTTGACCCGGATAATCATCGCCGAATCCTGCATCTCGATCACGCCCTGCGACTTTAGCGGCTGGATGAAATTGTCTCCGATTACAGGATCGGTCAACAACTCCTGTCCCAGTTTCTTGATCAGTTTGCGGACCTTCTCGACATCGGTGTCATAGGTCACGCGCAGCGGCAGCTTCATAATCACCCAATCGCGCGAGTAGTTGGTCAGCACTTTGATCTCACCAAAGGGAATGGTGTTCAGCGCACCCAGATGGTGGCGCAGTTGCATGGACCTGACCGAGATTTTCTCGACCGTGCCTTTCACATCCCCAATGTCGATATATTCTCCTTTCCGGAACGCATCATCCAACAAGAAGAATGCGCCGGAAAAAATGTCGCGCACCAGCGTTTGTGACCCGAACCCCACGGCCAAACCAACCACACCGGCACCCGCAAACAGCGGGCTGACGTTAATACCCAGTTCCATCAGGACTATCAGAACGATTGTAACCACGACAACGGCCAGAATTGCGCCCCGGAAAAGCGGCAACAACGTTGCCAGACGGCTTTGCCCGCCTTCGCCACCTTCGTCGCCTAGTTCAACCTCGGTGCCATCGTCGGATTCTTCAGCGATTTTGCTGTCGATCCAAATCCGAAAGAAGTGAAACAGGATGTACCCGATGAACAGGACAACCATCACATCCAGCGCACGTTCAACCGGCAGATCCTCGCTCCAGTCTGCGTTCGGATACCATATCACGACAAGCGCATAAGCCCCGAGCACGAAAGCCAGAATTCCGGCTACCCGGCGGGCCAGGTCTTCATAAGTCAGAAGATGCTGCTTCGGTTGTTCGGGCTCGGATATTTCCGTCGCCACGACCCCTTCATCCGCTGCGGCGGCTTCCCCGTTTATTTCGCTAATCATGCGCGAGCGGTCAAAATATCGCTCCAGCAGATAGTTCATTGCACCATAGGCCACGACCACGGACATGAAGATCATGTAGCTGCTTGCAATCAGCGGCAGCGGCGTCGGATGCTCCAGCGCCAGATCAACAGCCAGACGGAACCAGCTGAACACGACATAGATGATCAATGCCGGTGCCCAGCCAAAAGACACAAACCGCAACAGCCATGACACCTGTTCGGATGCCCGCCCACCCCGGATCGCATTCGAGATTGCACGGGCGTTGAACAGGATCATCAGTATATTGCCCAGCGCGCCCAGCATCGTCAGACCGCCATACACCATGGCGTAGACGTTGTAATTCAGTCCAAAATCCGCGACCCAGGTAGAAAACAGAACGACCGAAATGTCATAGGTCGCCAGCACGGACGCCCAAATATACAGCCTGCGCGCATTCTTGTCCGAAAAGGGCGGTAATCGATATTGGCTCAGATAAGGTGACAGGACCATGCGCCAAAGGTCCGACACCGTGCGCGACAGGAAAAAGGCCGTAAAGATGGCCGTGATCGTGAACTGGACCGAGATATCCTCGGCCTCGCCGAAGATCAGGTACCCAACGATCAAAGCCATGATCATGGCAAAGATCGTGGCACCGATCCCCATCAGGAACCGGAACAGCAGGAACGGCATCTTTTCCCGATACCCCTGCGGGTCGTCCTTGATCCGCGCCACCACCCAGCGGCGCGCGAACCGCTTCCCGTATATCTCGATCGACAGCCACCGCCCAAGTAACAGGAACAGGATATTCCAGCCCAACACCTCGACATAGGTCTGAATTCGGCCATCCGGGCTGGTCTGGCGCAGGATGTATTGTACTTCAAAAATAGAATAGGGCAGCGCCTCGAGCCTGGATTGCATCGACTCACGAAACTTCGAGAACCGCTCTTGCGCCTTCATCAGCTGTGAGCCGTCACCCATCGGGTTGCTCGAATCGCTGGCCGCGCCCCCCGAACCTGCATCCTTGCCACCTGTCGTTGTCACAACCTGACCGGCACTGTCGATGACAATGAGACTCGCGCCCGCATCGCTGGCCGCGCGGATTGCAGCGGCCAGATCACTTTCCTTGTCGGCCTCAGACGAACTGCCCGACCCTGAGGGATATCCGGGAATCAAGGATGACTGCGCCAATGCACCATTAGGAACGCCCAGAACAATGGCCCACAACGCAAAGAACAATACGGCCAGAAAATCATTTCTCATCGGGTCTTGCATCCAGTTTTCCTGATGTTGGTCAGATTACAGAAGCATTTCAGGCAGTTCAAACACTCGCATCAAACCGTCTCGATATCGTGTTAGGACGTGTTCTTGGCGCACTCTGATGTCTGCAGGTGTTTTCAATCTTTCGAAAATTGAATATGACCAAGCAAAAGTTTCAGGTTCGCCCCGACTGTCATCATCGGGTTTTTTTGGCGACCTTGCCTGGCGGTGGCGCGATATGTCGCGAAACAGTCAATACGCTGTTGCCAAATCGCAATGCTTGAAACATTTGCAAGTACGCAAATCCGCCTTTGGCAAGCGTGGCATTGAAATATACGGTAACGCTTGCGAACGCGCGGATTTCGCTCTGGGATCAAGAAGACGGGCAACACTATGAGCCTTGGCACAACCAATTCTAAACCGGACCGCGCGCCGCGTATCCTGTTTTACAGCCACGACACGTTCGGTCTGGGGCATTTGCGCCGGTCCCGTGCCTTGGCTGCGGCAATCACACAAGCGGACCCAAGCGCTTCGGCACTGATCCTGACGGGCTCGCCCGTGGCCGGGCGTTTTACCTTTCCGCGCCGCGTTGACCATGTGCGCCTGCCCGGTGTGACCAAGCGTGCGGACGGCTCGTATGCCGCGCGCACAATCGGAATGGGGATCGACGAAGTTACCGAATTGCGTGCGGGATTGATCCAGACCGCGGTTCAGCAATTCGACCCCGACGTGTTGGTCGTCGACAAGGAACCGACAGGGTTCCGGGGTGAGCTGCTGCCAACACTGAAATACCTCGAACGCCATTGCGGAACGAAACTGGTTTTGGGCCTGCGTGATGTGCTGGACGAACCCGAAGTGCTGGCCGCCGAATGGGCGCGCAAAGAAGCCATCGAGGCGACCGAGCGGTTCTATCATGAAATCTGGGTTTACGGATCGCAATCGATCTATGATCCGACGCAAGGCTTGCCGTTGAGTGCGTCAGCGCGATCCCGCATTCACTGGACGGGATATCTGCGCCGCGATCTCGGCCCGGTCGGTGAACCGCCTCAGCAACCTTATATCCTGATCACACCCGGTGGCGGTGGCGATGGCAAGGCACTGGTCAACCTCGTGCTATCTGCCTATGAGAAAGACCCAGACCTGTCGCCGCGTGCTGTGCTGGTCTATGGCCCATTCCTGTCGGGTGAATTGCGCAACGATTTCGAAGCACGGGTTGCCGCATTGAATGGTCGTGTAACTGCGGTTGGATTTGAATCGCAGATCGAAACACTGTTTGCCGGGGCCGAAGGCGTGGTCTGCATGGGCGGCTACAACACGTTTTGCGAGGTCCTGTCCTTCGACAAACGGGCCGTCATCGTTCCACGCACCACACCCCGTCTGGAACAGTGGATACGGGCCTCACGCGCAGAAGAGCTGGGGCTGGTCAAGATGCTGGACGAACAACGCGACAGCCTGACACCCGACGCAATGATCCGTGCCATCCGCAACCTGCCGTACCAATCAGTGCCGTCGCAGGCCATCCAAAGCGGATTGCTGGATGGTTTGGACTATGTCACCGACCGCATTGACAGCCTGCTGACACGGGAACAGAAACGAGCCACTGGATGAACTCGGCCTCTCCCAATCTGGCGGTTGTGGTCAAAGGCTGGCCGCGACTGTCCGAAACATTTATCGCGCAGGAACTTGTTGCCTTGCAGGAAGCCGGACACCGACTTGACATCTGGTCTCTGCGCCATCCAACCGACACCAAACGTCACCCTTTGCACGACCGCTTCTCGGGGCAGGTTCGCTATCTTCCAGAATACCTGCATGAAGAGCCACAGCGGGTGTGGGCGGCCCGCACTGCCGCCCAAGACCTGCCCGGCTATGCCGAAGCCTACAAGATCTGGCGGCACGACCTGCGCCGAGACCCGACGCCGAACCGCATCCGCCGGTTCGGGCAAGCATGTGTTCTGGCCGCCGAGTTACCCGCCCAGACGCAGGGGCTCTATGCCCATTTCATGCACACCCCCTCGTCGGTCGCCCGATATGCGGCCATCATGCGCGGTCTGCCATGGAGCTTTTCTGCCCATGCCAAGGATATCTGGACCTCACCGGATTGGGAAAAGCGTGAAAAGCTGCAGGCCGCAACGTATGGGGCCGCTTTCGGGGCCACCTGCACGGCAATCGGCGCGGAACACCTGCGCAGCCTAGCTGATGACCCCAACCGCGTGGACCTTATCTATCACGGTCTGGACCTGTCGCGCTTCCCCGATCCACCAAAACGCAGGATACGCGCCGCTGGCGATCCGTTTCACATGATTTCCGTTGGACGACTGGTTGAAAAGAAGGGCTTTGACCGTCTTATTGCGGCCTTCACACTGCTGCCGGAAAACCTGAACTGGCATTGGACCCACATTGGCGGCGGGGGTCTTGGGGACACTCTGCACACACAGGCGCGCGCTGCTGGTATCGCGAACCGCATCACCTGGAGGGGGGCCTGCGATCAGCCGGAGGTGATCGAAGCCATGCGCAGGGCCGACCTGTTTGTCCTGCCCAGCCGTATTGCTGCGGACGGGGATCGTGACGGATTGCCGAACGTGTTGATGGAGGCCGCGTCCCAGCTATTGCCGATCCTGTCGACACCGGTTTCGGCAATCCCGGAATTCATCCAATCCGGAACGCATGGCGTATTGTCTGATGACGACCCGGCTGCATTGGCTTCGGCCATTTCAGCTCTGGCCGCTGATCCGGAAACGGCAGCAACTATGGCGCGTGCAGCCTATGACCGTCTGATTGCAGATTTTCGAATGGACCCTGGTATTGCACGGCTGTCGGCACGGCTGAAAACCCTGAGCATGGAAGACGCGTAATGGCGCGGGTTGCGTTTTATGCGCCAATGAAATCCCCCGGCAGCCAGAAACCCTCAGGCGACCGCGAAATGGCGCGAAACCTGATGCTCGCCTTGGCGGCGCAAGGGGATAAGGTCGAACTGGCCTCGGACCTGCGCATCTATGACAAGAACGGGGACCGGGACCTACAGCAAACCCTTGTTCGCGCGGCTGAGATTGAAGCACAGCGGCTGAACGCCGAGTTGCCCTTTGATGCAGATCTTTGGGTGACTTATCACAATTACTACAAAGCACCCGACCTGCTTGGCCCCAAGATCTGCCAAGCGCGCGGCATTCCGTATGTGCAACTGGAAAGCACGCGCGCATCAAGCAGGCTGAACGGGCCGTGGGCCGATTTCGCCCAAGCGGCGCATCAGGCGTGTGATGCAGCGGATATCATTTTCTACCACACAGCCAATGACCTGATTACGTTGGAACGGGACCGTTTTGGCAAGCAGGCACTGGTTGAATTGCCGCCATTTCTGCCTGAAACCGTGTTGCCTGTGGCAACGACCGGGGACGGCCCCATGCTGACTGTCGGAATGATGCGGCATGGGGACAAGCTGGCATCCTACCGGATTTTGGCAGAAGCCCTTTCGCACCTGACATGTGACTGGAACCTGAACATCGCGGGGGACGGACCGGCGCGGCCGGATGTTGAAGCGTTGATGGTGCCGTTCGGAAGCCGGGTGCACTTTCTGGGCCAGCTCGACCGGGCGGCCTTGCAGAAAATCTACCAACGCGCATCCCTGCTTGTCTGGCCGGGCGTGAACGAAGCCTATGGGATGGTCTATCTCGAGGCGCAGGCGACAGGCCTGCCCGTGATCGCACAGGACCGTCCCGGCGTTCGGGATGTGCTGGCACCTGCGGTTTACCCATCGGTTGATGCTGGGGCCAAAGGGCTTGCCGATCACATGCAAAACCTGCTGGAGGATACCGCGCAGCGCCGTGCGCTTGGGGCGAATGCGCGCAGCTATGTGGCACGGCGCCATCTTATGCCTCAGGCGACCGAGCGATTGTGGGCGCATCTACGGCCCTTGTTGAAGGATGTATCATGACCCGTCTTGCACTGCTTCGCCACGGGCATACCCACTGGAACCGCGCAGGGCGCATTCAGGGGCGCAGTGATATTCCACTGGATGACGACGCGCGGTCTGAACTGGCCGGGTATCGCTTGCCTGACCCATGGGCCGCCGCTGATATCTGGTCCAGCCCGTTGCTGCGCGCCAGTGAAACGGCGCGGATCGTGTCTGGGCGCGCCCCGAAAACCTCGGACGCGCTGACCGAAATGAATTGGGGCGACTGGGAGGGGCTTCGAGGCGTCGACCTGATCGCCGATGAAACCAGCGGGTATCGCCATATCGAAGACTGGAGCTGGGATTTTCGCCCGCCTCACGGTGAAAGCCCTGCCGAGGTTTGGACCAGGCTGCGCCCCTGGGTGTCCGGACTGCGAAAGGATACAGTCGCGGTCTGCCATATTGGCATCATGCGGGTCATTCTCGCCCAGGCGTGGGGTTGGGATTTTGATGGTCCCGCCCCCTTCAAGATCAAGCGCAATCGGCTGTATATCGTTGATATGGACACAATGACCGCAGACCCGGACCCCGTTCGCCTGATCAAACATGGGCCGATGCCATGAAGGTGATGATCGTTGTCACGCACCTTTTGGGAACAGGGCATCTAAGCCGGGCCCTGACGTTGGGCCGGGCGTTCCGGGATGACGGCCACCAAGTCATGGTCGTCTCGGGCGGGATGCCTGCGCCTCAACTGGACAGCAGCGGGCTAACCCTGTTCGGTTTGCCGCCGCTCAGATCAGATGGAACCAATTTCACCCGGCTTCTGACTGAAAGCGGCGTCGAGGCTGACGCGGATTATCAGCGCGCGCGTGTGACAGCCATGGTGCAGGCGGTAAACAGCTTTCAGCCGCAAATCCTGATAACCGAGCTTTACCCCTTTGGTCGCCGGTCGCTGGCAGCGGAATTCGACGCGGCCCTGAATGCGGCACGGGCCCTGCCTCAGCCTCCGGTCATCCTGGGATCGATCCGGGATATTCTGGCCCCTCCTTCCAAACCTGCCAAGGCCCAGCGGACAGAAGATATCGTCACCCGCTTTTATGACGGCATTCTTGTTCACTCGACCGAAAGTGTCACACCGCTTTCGGTCAGTTGGCCGGTGTCTGACCGATTGGCGGAACGGTTGCATTATACCGGCTTTGTTGCGCCTGAGTTGCCTCAACCGCATCCTGATGCCGTTGGGCAGGGCGAAATCCTTGTCAGTGCCGGCGGCGGTTCTGTGGGGCAACCGATCTTTCGCGCGGCCATCGAGGCCGCCCGCCAGATGCCCAACAGGCGTTGGCGCCTGCTGGTTGGTGGGACGGATGCCAAAGCGAGAATAGCCGCGCTGTCCCAACTGGTCGAAGGAACCTCGGCAATTCTGGAACCCGTGCGCCCGGATTTTCGCCAGATGCTGCCCCATGCGGCGGCATCGGTCAGCATGTGCGGCTACAACACCGCCATGGATATTCTGCAAAGCGGAACACCCACTGTTTTTGTCCCATTCGATGATGGCAAAGAGGTTGAACAGGGGCTGCGTGGGCAAAGCCTGTCGAGTTTGCCAGCCATCGAGGTGCTTCTCAGCCGAACCCTGAGCGGGCAGGCGATGGCGCAGGCCGTAGAGCGCGTCATTTCAGATGGACCCCGCGCACAGCAAGATTTCGGATTTGATGGCGCGGCCCAAACCGTAGAGATCGCCAAACACCTGTTGGAACGGCGTAAATGAACCCGGACTGGTACCCACTTGAGGTCGAACTGACCCATTGGCATGCAGCGGGCCTTTCGTTGCCGCTGTGGTGGCGAGACGATGACGCGATCGACCTGACACCACAGTTGGACCGGCTGTCCGATCTGGCCACGCAGTTGGGCCTGCCGGTACATCTGGCCGTCATTCCACACGCGGCAACCCCTGCGCTGGCTAACTATGTTGCGCGCGGCGAAACTCTCATCCCTGTGGTCCACGGGTGGTCCCACAAGAACCATGCGCCCGCCAGTGAGAAGAAAGCCGAGTTTCGCCTCAACCGTCCGTTGGACGAGGTTGTTGCCGATGCCGCGGCAGGACTGTCACGCCTTGACGCCTTGTTCGGCAACACCCTGCGGCCGATGTTTGTCCCTCCGTGGAACCGCATTGCACCAGAAGTCATCGAACATCTTCCGTCACTGGGATACCGCATTCTTTCCACGGCAACGCCCCGCAGAACGAAAATGGCGGCTGCGGGGCTTGAGCAGGTCAACACACATCTTGACCCGATTGACTGGCGGGGTTCACGCGGTCTGATCTCTCCGGACCGCCTGATCGCTCAGACAGTTAACCTCCTGCGGGACAGGCGCGAAGGCCGCGCAGACAACGCCGAGCCGTTTGGAGTATTGACCCATCACCTGGTCCATGATCAGGACATCTGGGCCTTTACCGAGGCGTTGTTGAAACATCTGCTGGACGGTCCTGCCACACTCTGGGTCGCACCGAAGAACGAATAAGGACATCGTCATGAGCCGACTGGATTCCATGCTACGCCGACTGACGGCCCAACGTGACGGGCTGAACTGGGCAGCCGAACAGATCAGTGACCAAACTGGCGATGTGCTGGATATGGGGCTAGGCAATGGCCGCACCTATGACCACCTGCGAGAGATCCTGCCGAACCGACGGATCTGGGTGATGGATCGTGTGCTGCAATGCCACCCTGACAGCACCCCACCAGCCGAAGATTTCCTGCAAGGCGAAGCTGAACCCATGCTGCGGAAACTGATGGCCGAGGGGCACAAGATCGCGTTGGCGCATTATGATTTCGGACGTGGCATCAAACACGAAGATGTGGCCGAGGCCGCACGCCTCAGCCCGTTGATCGCGCAGGTCATGCAGCCCGGAGGGTTGTTGATATCCGGCCAGCCCCTTGTCGGCTTCAACCAGATCAAAGGGCCCGAGACGATCGCACCGGACCGTTACCTGTTCTATACGGCCTGATTACGCCACGCGGCGACCTCGCGCCCAAACCGAGTTGAGGGCTGGCACACCTGCGCGCATCCGGAAACGGATAACATCGGCGCGGGCATTGGCGCGCAACTCGCCACGATCTTCAAGCCCGGCGGCCTGCGCCGGGGCCAATGTGACGGTCTTCATTCCACGCGCCATATCGCCCCACATTTCGCCCAGCATGACCGCAGACAATAACAAGGCCGACGGCACGTAATCCGAGGACATCACGTCCAGGTGCCCAAGCTCGGCCAATTCTCGGGCTGCAACATTCCCGGAATGAGAGCCACCGCGAACAACGTTTGGCGCGCCCATCATGACCTTGATACCGTGATCATGACACGCTCGCGCGGCTTCCACCGTTGTGGGGAACTCAGCCAGCCGAATGCCGTGACCTGCCGAGATTTTCACCTGATCTTCGGTCGTATCGTCATGACTGGCAAGCACGGCCCCAAATCGGCGCGCGGCCTTGACGGTTTCGACCTCGTGCACATCACCGTTGCGATCCCGTAGGCTTTTCAGCTGAGCCACATGCTGAAAGAACGTATCATCGTCCATGGCATATTTGCCCTTCAGAAAGGATTCCAGCTTGCCCATGTCGCGAAACTGACGCTGGCCGGGGGTGTGATCCATGATGGACACAAGGCCAACCCTGTCCTCGGGTCCAAACTCGTCCAGTTCTTCGATCAGTGTCTCGGAACACACCTCTGCCCGCAAATGCAGGAAATGGCTGATCTTGAGCGCATCCTGCTCGCGCAGATCCCACAACTCCCGCGACAGGCCGCGGGCATATTTTCCGTACCGTCCTGCACCGGAGGGGATTGAACCAACCCGCATCGCATCGAACACACTTGTGATCCCCACGCTGGCCAGTTCCGCGTCATGGGCCAGAATGGCGGCGGCATGGGGCCAATGCACATTGGGGCGCGGCTGAATATGGCGTTCAAGATTATCCGTGTGCAACTCGACAAGACCGGGGCTGACATAGTCGCCTTCGCAATCTATCGCACCTGCAGGAACTGCACGCCCGGTATCAATTTCGATGATGGTGTCACCCACAATTCGAACACAGCCGGTGACGGTTTCATTCGGCAACACAAGCGTGGCATTGGCAAGGATCAAGTCTTCTGTCATCTGAACTTCACGCAATCTGGGGTATTGGAAGGCCACTTAATAGGAGGCCAATGTGACATTCACGCGATACGCGATCTATTTTGCGCCACCCGCCGGGGCGGCCTGGACGAAATTTGCGACCAGTTGGTTGGGCTGGGACATGGCAAAAGGAATGCAGGTCGCGCATCCGATCATGGGTGGCATCGACATTGCCTCCGTCACTGAGGTGCCGCGCAAATACGGGCTGCACGCGACCCTGAAACCGCCGTTCCGGTTGCGCGATAGCCTGACCTTTGATGCATTGCACCAGGCGTGCATTGCGCTGGCTGCGCGCCAGCAGCCCGTCACTCTCGACGGCCTGGAAATTGCCCGCCTTGGCCGGTTTCTGGCGCTGCGCCCGCTGGGTGAAACGCAGGCGCTGAACGCGCTGGCCGCGGCCTGTGTTCGCGACCTCGACCGGTTTCGCGCACCTGCCACTCAGGCCGAACTGGCGCGCCGCCGCACCGCCGGGCTGACCCCCGAACAGGACGACAATCTGATCCAATGGGGCTATCCCTACGTGCTGGACGCGTTTCGATTCCACATCACGCTGAGCGGAAAACTGGACAAACCAACCCTCAGGGCAACCCAAGAAGCACTGCAAACCCATCTGAGCCCTTTGCTGCCACAGCCCTTCCAGATCACTGATCTTGCCCTGGTGGGCGAAGCCGAAGATGGGAGGTTTCACCTGATCCATCACTACGCGCTTTCCGGTTGAAGACAGCGCAGGATTTCGGCGACCGTGTCTTCCAGCGCGCCGGAATTGTCGACTTCGATGACCCGGTTCAGACCATCCGGCAACTTCGCGTTGGCGCGACACA
This sequence comes from Ruegeria sp. AI2, assembly GCF_056541275.1. NCBI lineage: Bacteria > Pseudomonadati > Pseudomonadota > Alphaproteobacteria > Rhodobacterales > Roseobacteraceae > Ruegeria > Ruegeria sp. AI2. The sequence goes on along the minus strand of NZ_JBQFYB010000003.1, from coordinate 12,400 downwards.
ACCGTCGCGCCTGCTCGTCTGCGCTTTCCCGTCCCCGAGCGGACAGACGCCGCGCCAAAACTCCGACATCTGCCGTCAGAGAGATCACGATCAGATCTTCAAACACCTTCTGCGCCTGCAAAAGAATCCCGCGGGAAAGATTGACCAGAACCGCATTCGCTCCCTGACGCTGTCGCAAAATCTCGACCGGGATACCGTAGAACAGTCCGTGCGCAGGCCAGCTGAGGGCAAAAGCGCCTGCCTGTTCCATCTGCTGGAATTCTGCAACCGAAACCCGGTCAAAATCCTCGCCTTCTTCGCCTGCGGGGCGGGTGATCACCCTTCGCACCCGCCGGACGCCAGGCACCTGTGCCTCCAACGCTTCCATGACGCTGTCTTTGCCAACGCCCGAGGGGCCAACAATCGCTATGACAGGGGCAAGTGTCATGCCGCCAGTCCCGGCGTGAAGTCAGCGACATTGACTTCGCGGTCACAGACACGCTCACGGGCATCGAAGTCGTGGAATATCCCGACAATCGCCGCGCCACTCCCTTTTGCCTCTTCAATCAGCGACAACACGGTTTCGCGGTTCTGCGCATCCAGGCTCGCCGTCGGTTCGTCCAACAACATCGCCGGGTAGTCATGGGCAAAGCCACGTGCAATGTTCACCCGCTGCTGTTCGCCGCCCGAAAAGGTTGTAGGGCTCAGGGTCCACAAGCGCTCAGGAATGTTCAGCCGCTTCAGCAACCCGGCTGATTTCTCCAGCGCCTCAATTCTGTCGCAACCCACGGCCAGCAAAGGCTCTGCCACAACGTCCAGCGTCGGCACACGCGGCACGACCCGCAGGAATTGACTGACATAGCCCAGCGTTTCCCGGCGGAGGGTCAAGATCTGGCGCGGCTCGGCTTTTGCCACGTCCAGACCTCCAACCAGCACCTGACCAGAGGCCGCCAGGTAGTTGCCATAAATCACGCGCATCAGCGTGGACTTGCCCGCGCCAGACGCCCCGGTCAAAGCAACGCACTCACCCGGTTCAACCCTCAACGACGCGCCTTCCATCACCGGGATAACAGCACCGCCCTGATTGTGTAGGGTAAAGCTTTTGCTCACATTGATCAGTTCAATCATTGCTTCACCTTTTCCCAAATACTCAAACCTGCAGAACGCTGGACACTAGCAGTTGCGTATAGGCGTGTCGGGGATCATCCAGTACCTGATCGGTCAGCCCGGCCTCAACCACATGACCATCCTTCATCACCATCAACCGGTCGGCCAACAGGCGCACCACAGCAAGATCATGGGTCACGATGATCGCGCTCAGCCCCATTTCACGCACCAAGCCGCGCAAGAGGTCCAGTAATCGCGCCTGAACCGAGACATCCAGCCCCCCGGTCGGTTCGTCCATGAACACCAGTCGCGGGCCAGTCACCAGATTGCGGGCGATCTGCAAACGTTGCTGCATCCCGCCCGAAAACGCGGTGGGCCGGTCATCAACGCGCGCCGCCTCGATCTCGACCCGGCCCAGCCAGTCAATGGCCTTGTCTCGGATGTCACCATAGTGGCGCTCGCCCACGGCCATCAGCCGTTCACCAATATTGCCTCCGGCACTAACTGACATCCGCAGCCCGTCACGCGCATGCTGATGCACAAAGGCCCAGTCGGTACGGCTCAACATCCGGCGTTCGGGCTCCGACATGGTCACCGTATCCACCGGCCCGTTCGCGCGCGTGTCAAAGATCACCTGCCCCGCATCGGGCACCAGATGACCGGCCAAACAATTCAGCAGGGTCGACTTGCCCGAGCCACTTTCACCCACGATCCCCATCACCTCTCCGGGATAGAGATCAAAGCTTACGTCGGCACATCCGATACGGGCACCATAGGTTTTTCTGATATCCTTTACGCTCAGCAACGGTGTCATGTCACTCACCTGGGATCATAGGAAAATTCGACCCGATTGCCGCCCGGCTCCCGGATCATGAAATGGATCTTTGGACCCGCACCAGAGGGTTCCGGCGGAAACTCAACCACGACAGAAGGCCAGTCCCTGACTGCTTCGAATACAGCATTCAGGGCGCTCTCGTCCGGTACCTTGAAGGCCACGTGATGCAGTCCGACATTTGAATGCCGATCAAAACCACGCAGTTTTTCACCTTTTTGCTGCCAAAGCGTGAGCTTCGCCGCCCCATTGGTCACATAGACCGCGGGATAATCCGGATTGCTGCCGAAAATCTCCCAACCCAGTGCATCGACAAAAAACAAGCGCGTGGCGTCAAGATCCGAAACCGTCAGGCCAAGGTGGTCAATTCCAAGAACATCTTCCCGTTTCACGCTGCGTCCTCTCCGGCCAAGCGGCCCACATGGCCGGTCGCGCGGCGCGACCGGCAATAATCGGTGTCCGAACAGACAAACATTCGGTTGCCCGCATCATCCATGATAACTTCATCCAGATAGCTGTCCTCGGCCCCGCACAGGTCACAGGGATGATCGGCCTTGGTGGCCTCGAACGGGTAATCCTCGAAATCGAGGCTCACGACCCTGGTATGTGGCGGCACTGCGTAGATGCGCTGCTCGCGCCCGGCACCGAACAGCTGGATTGCATCCATTTCAAGCTTCGGGTTGTCGAATTTCGGGATCGGGGACGGGTCCATGACATAGCGGCCAGACACTTTCACCGGATAGGCGTAAGCGGTCGAAATCGCTCCGTGCTGGCTGATATCCTCATATAGCTTCACATGCATCAGCCCATATTCTTCAAGGCTGTGCATCTTGCGTGTCTCGGTCTCACGCGGCTCGAGGAAGCGCAGAGGTTCCGGAATCGGCACCTGATAAACGATGATCTGATCTTCGCGCAGCTTTGCCTCAGGGATGCGGTGGCGGGTCTGGATCACCGTCGCCTTCTCGGTTTCCTCGGTCGTTTCAACACCTGCGGTCTTTTCAAAGAACTTGCGGATCGACACCGCGTTGGTCGTGTCATCCGCACCCTGATCGATGACCTTGAGCGTATCCTCAGGCGTCAGCGTCGCAGCCGAGACCTGCACCCCTCCGGTGCCCCAGCCATAAGGCATCGGCATTTCACGGCTGGCAAAGGGCACCTGATACCCAGGAATAGCGAGGCCCTTCAGGATCGCCCTGCGGATCATCCGTTTGGTTTGTTCGTCCAGATAGGCGAAGTTGTAGTCAGACATGGGTCAGCTCCGGCTCATGCGCAGAAGGATCGCACCCGCAAGGGTCAGCGCGGTTGAGGCGACCTTTTTCAGGTCGAGCCTTTCGTTGAGGAAGGTCACGCCGATGATCAGTGCAAAGATGATCGAACACTCGCGCAAGGCAGTGACCAGCGCGATGGGCGCTTGGGTGAAAGCCCAGACAACCAGAACATAGGCGGTGAATGAGGCCGCGCCGCCAAGGACCGCCAACCGCCAAAGGCTGGCTGCCCGCTGCAACAACCCCGGCCGCGCAACCCGCGCCACCAGAGCAAAGCCCAGCGCGTTTGCCGCCGTCAGCGTGCCGAAAAAGCCCAGCGCTGTTCCCGCAATGCGCGCGCCTTGCCCGTCGACGATGGAATAGGCGGCGATGAACAACCCGGTGATCAGCGCCAGCCCGGCAGCAGCCATGTTGAAATTGCCATCCGCGCGCCGCACCAGCGCGATCGAGGCGATCCCGACCGAGATCATTGCCATCGCCCATAGCTCGGCCTGGCTGAACGTCACCCCAAAGAACAGCGCCGTACCGAGCGCAACCAAGAGCGGCGAGGCACCGCGTGCGATCGGGTAGACCTGAGTCAGGTCCCCGATCTTGTAGGCCTGAATCAGAAACAGCTGATAGCCCAGATGCAGCCCGATGCCCGCCAGCAGGTATGGCCAGCACGTCCAATCGAGCGGCTGGGCAAACGGCAGAAGCAGAAGGCCGGACAACCCCTGCCCCATCACTACAGCCGTCATCGCAGCGCTTTTGTCCGACCCACCCTTGACCAACGCGTTCCACGTGGCGTGCAGCAGCGCTGCCAGCATTACCACCAGAAAGACGAGCCCGCTCATTCGGCAGCCTCCTTTGACGTGATCCGCGCGTCAGCCTCGCGGCGCAGTTTGCGGACCAATTCAAGCTCGGACTGGAAATCCACGTAATGCGGCAGTTTGATGTGTTCGAGAAAACCGGTCGCCTGAATGTTGTCCGCGTGGCTCAGAACAAATTCTTCATCCTGCGCAGGCGCGCCCAGATAGTCTTCGCCCAGTTCCTTCCACCGCAGCGCGCGATCAACCAAGGCCATCGCGATGGCTTTTCGTTCGGATTGACCAAAGACCAGACCATAACCGCGCGTGAACTGAGGCGGCTCGGTTTTTGAACCCTTGAACTGGTTCACCGTCTCACACTCGGTCAGTTCGACCTCGCCGATTTCGATGGCAAACCCCAACTCGGGGATGTCCATTTCAACCGCAACCTTACCGATCCGCAATTCACCCACAAACGCGTGGTTGCGCGCGTAACCGCGCTGGGTGGAATAGGCCATGCCCAACACGAAACCCTCATCCCCGCGAGTGAGTGATTGCAGGCGCAACGGGCGACTGGCAGGAAATTCCATCGGTTCGCGCGTCAGGTCGCCGGGTGTGTCATCACTTGCTTCTTCGTCCTGAATGAGGCCCTCGTCCTTCAGGAATTCGGTGATATGCGGCGTCGGTTCCTGCCGTGCAGAACCTTCCGGAGCATTCGGGGCATCACCATCCGCAGCCAATTTGAAATCCAGCAAACGATGCGTATAGTCGAACGTCGGTCCCAGAACCTGCCCACCCGGCGCATCCTTGAACGTGGCCGAGATCCGGCGGTCGCAGGCCATCTCACCCGTTTCGACGGGATTGGAATGGCCAAAACGCGGCAGCGTGGTGCGATAGGCGCGGATCAGAAAGATCGCCTCGATCAGGTCACCCCGCGCCTGCTTGATCGCCAGCGCAGCCAGATCGGGGTCATAAAGCGAGCCTTCCGCCATGACCCGATTCACTGCAAGGCTCAGCTGTTCGCGGATCTGCGCAAGGCTCAGCTCCGCCACATCGGTCGCGCCCCGGCGTTCTTCGGCCAGCCAGGCATGGGCGTTCTCGATGGCTTTTTCGCCCCCTTTGACAGCAACATACATCGCTTAGGCCTCCGACGTGATCTGCGTGCTGCGTGGCAGGGCCGCAACCCTGTCGCCGCAGGTAAAGAAGAAATCGCACCCCAGAGGATAGAGCATCGCATTCCCCTGAAGCGCCGGAATATCCGGCAGAGACAGGCGCGCGGTCTTTTTGATGCCGGGGCCGCTCAGAACGGTACCGCTCTGTTCCAGCCGGTCGCATTCCACTATCAGGGTCGCAGAACGATCCGGGTATTCCGGCGTTCCGATGCGATAGGTGTTGAGCGGCCCCAATGCGTCCCATGTGCCAACGGCAAAATCAGCCTTTGCAGCGGATACGAGCGGGGCGCCCGTGTGAAATTTCAGCCAATTGCGGACTGCTTCGGTATCGGTGCCTCCGGCCAGGTGAACCCTGGTCTCGGGGTCGCACAGCGTCAGCAGCAATGTACCGGCCGCCACGGACAGGGGCGCTGGAGGTTCGCCACCCGACAGGACACGTATGTCGCCCGGGCGTGCCATGACGGTCATCGCAGCGCGGAACGCATGTGCGGCATCGACAGGTGCGTTTTGAAAGCCCCCGGTAAACTGTGTTTGCGCGGCCATCAATCTTCCCCCCGAACCAGCGTGAAAAACTCAACCTTGGTGGCCGCTGCCTTGGCCGCGCGTGTGCTTTTGACCGCCTGCATTTGCTGCTGAAGCGGGTCGAGCAGCCGCGCCTGCACCTCGTCTGCTGCCCCTGTCTGCATCATCGCATCAATCAATGCTGCGGCTTCGGCCTTGGGTTTCGATCTACCCTGAACATAACCGTGACCAACCGTTCCATCCTGCAACACCACAGAACAGCGCGTGACCGTCATTTCGCCCAGATTGAACGGTGCTCCGGTGCCGCCGGTGCGACCACGCACCATCACGCTCCCGACCTCGGGGCGGCGCAGCCAGTCAAAGCTCGGGCGGATCTCAATCCCGTCCCACAAGGTCATCAGGGTGTCGTCAGGTGCACAGGCCAGCAAACCCATCCAATCCCTGCGCGCCCCGGTCGCGATTTCTGTCTGATCTGTCATCAAAGCCTCTTGGCCGGGTTGTCTATATGAACTATACAACTAGACAAATATTAACCTGCGTGTGCGCAACACGCAATCTCCAACTGTGTGAAGATTTGGTGACATGAGCAAAACGCCGATCTGGAAAAGCATTGCCCTGCGCCTGACCTCGGACATTGCCGAAGGGCGGTATCAAACCAGTGACCGCCTGCCGACCGAAGCGCAACTGGCCGCCAAATACGGTGTCAACCGCCACACAGTGCGGCGCGCGTTGGCTGACATGTCGGAACAAGGTCTGGTTCATGCCCGGCGCGGTGCGGGCGTTTTTGTGGCGGCGCGGCCAACCGACTATCCGATTGGCAAAAGGGTTCGATATCACAAGAACGTCTCGGCCAGCGGCAAGATACCGGGAAAGAAAATCCTGGCCCTGACCACACGGGCGGCAGATGAAGCCGAGGCCGAAGCACTGGGTCTGAGCAAAGGGGACCCGGTGCATGTCTATGACGGGTTATCGCTGGCGGATGGGCAGCCCATAGCCGTTTTTCAAAGTGTCTTCCCGGCAGAACGCTTTCCAAACCTGTTACAGGCGCTGACCGAGACCCAGTCAGTAACAAAAGCCCTGCAACGCTGCGGTATCGCGGATTACACCCGCATCACGACACGATTGACCGCGCGCGGCGCGACAGCAACGCAAGCCCTTCACCTGCAACTGTCCGAAGGTGCTCCGGTGCTGTTTTCGATCGGTGTCAACGTGGACCCGGACGGCGCACCCGTCGAATATGGCCGAACCGTCTTTGCTGGTGAGCGTGTCACGCTGACGCTGAACGAACAGTAAACCACAACACCTGCCGCTCGACCTCGACCTCCTGCCGGAGGTCTCATCCCGTTGGGCATGGCGCGAAATCCGGATAAACTGCCTTTGGGCCAGCGTTGTCCCGGCAATCGGATGAACGGTCGTGCAAAAGCTCTGTGACGCTTTTTTCAAACGGTTGCGCCGCACTGAACCGTGCCGTTTTCTTGCCACTCCTAACCCGGTTCAGGGCAACAGGAACGGTTTGGGGTCGGGTGTGCGCAGCCTGCGCTTTTTACCCGCCTCACCCTGGATCAGACGGCGGCGCAGCCAGCCCGAAAACCAATCCATCAGCATCACCATCAGAATGATCAGGATGATGTAGTAGGCGACCTCTTCCCAGTCTTTCTGCGTGATGATTGCCTGCGTCAGCAGCAAGCCAATACCGCCCCCCGTGATTGCACCGATCACCGTCGCACTGCGGGTGTTGGATTCGAGAAAGTACAAAAGCTGGCTCAGCAAAACAGGCGTGACCTGAGGGATAACGCCGAACCGATACCGTTGCGGGGCGTTCGCACCCGTGGACTGCACACCTTCGATCTGCTTCTGATCCACGTTTTCCAACGCTTCCGAGAATATCTTGCCGAATGTCCCGGTGTCCGTCACCAGAATGGCAAGCGCACCGGTCAACGGGCCGGGGCCGAAGGCGCGGGCCAGAACCACAGTCCAGATCAACGCATCCACGCCGCGCACAAAGTCGAATACACGCCGTGTCGCAAAGCGGATGGATCTCATCCGGTTGAAATTGCGCGTCGCAAGAAAGGCCAGTGGCAGGGCTACAATCGCCGCGCCAAACGTGCCCAGAAATGCCATCAGCATCGTCTCAAAGATGGCCCAGGCCACATCCTGATGGCGCCACATCTTGTTGGTCGAGAAATCGTTAAAGATCGCACCCGCCTCGCCCGACGCCGCCAGTCCGGCCAGTTCCGGGAAGGACTTGCCGAAATAAGGGCTGTCCAGCGTGAACCAGAACAGTTCCCAACCTGTGAAATAGCGAAACACCTCGGACCGGTTGCGGGTGACAGTCAAACGACCTGCGTCCGTGGTCACAGACAGCCGGTTTTTAGAGACGTTGATCCACTCCGGAACCTCGCCCTCCGGCAACTCCGCCTGTACACCGGCCGAACGCGTGGGGGTCGCGCGAATGGTGCCATAGCCGGGAATGTCATATTCCACCGTCTGTGCACCGAAACGCACGACATGGCCCTTTTCAAGGTCGATCACAGTTGTCTCGCCCAGTGCCACCCACTCCGGGGCCTGCCCTTCAGGATATGCCCCCTTGCGCTCACCCTCGATGGCGGCTGAGACTTCACCGGTGCGATTATCCCGGGCGATATGCGTTTTGTAGCTATAGCTGTCAGCCACCAGCGTCTTGCCATTTGCCCAGTTTGCGCGCGCCACAAGGCCCGACACGTCAAAAGCAAAGAAGACATAGACCAGATAGACGAAAACCAGAGCAGGCAACCCGAAGTTCACCAACCTCTTGCGGTTGAACAAGCGATCTGCTTCGGCTTTGAGGTCATCAACAGTCAAATTGGTTGCGAAGGTGCTCATGCCAAAGCTCCTTTTTCCGAGCCGTGGGTCAGACGGTCGCGCAGGTAGCCTGACAGCTGGTCGACGACCACGATTGTAACGAACAGAAGAATGAAGATGGCTGCGGCTTCGTCATAACGCCCTTGCCCCCAAGACATGGCATTGCGCAGCTCGTAACCCAAACCGCCCGCCCCAACAAATCCAAGAATGGCCGAGGCACGGATGTTGATCTCGAACCGCAGCAGCGCGTAGCTGACATAGTTCGGCCCGACCTGCGGAATCACCCCCAGATACATCCGCTGTGACCAATTGGCACCCACGGAATGCAGCCCTTCCACCGGTTTCAGCGAGGCGTTCTCGTTCACCTCGGAAAACAGTTTGCCTAGTGCGCCAGCAGTGTGAATCGCGATGGCGATCATCGCGGGAACCGGGCCACCGCCCAGAATGAAGATCAGAACCAACGCAATTACGATCTCGGGAATGGCGCGGCAAATGTCTGATATTCGGCGAAACAACGGGATCAATGACGGCCACAGCGCCATGCCGCGTGTCGACATCAGGGCGAAAAACGTCCCGACAATTGTGCCAACAAGCGTCGCCGCCGCCGCGATGTTGATTGTCTCGACCAGAGCCGGGACGAACGAGACCAGATTGGCTGGCATCTCGGAAATCTTCTCCCCCGCCTCGGACAGAACCTCTGTGGGGTAATCAAGAATACGGTGCCAGCCATCGACAAAACTGCCGGCATTCCGGTTGTCGGCTGTGCGAAACCCTGCCGCCATCAACGACAGGAACAGAATCAGGAGGATGCCGCCATAGACCCGCTTGCGTCGTGTCATCGCTGTATAGTCGTTGCGGATCTGATCGACGGATAAGGACCCTGCAGTAAGGTCTGTCATGGAATGCTCCTGAAGGGAAAACGGGGTCCGGTACATCACCGGACCCCGATCATTGGATTTGCGGTCTTAGTTGGACTTCAGCTTGCGCGCTTCGATGATGACCTCGTAGGCCTCATGCGTAATTGGATCAAAGCTCTTGGCCTCACCCGCAGCCACGCCATAGAAACATTCGCGGTCTTTTTCATCCAGCGTGTTCCACAATTCGGTAACCTGAGCTTTGACATCCTCGGGCAGAGCCTTGCGCAGTACAACCGGACCTTCCGGGATCGGTGCCGATTTCCAGATCTCGACCAGATCGTTCATGTCGACCAGACCAGCATCCACAGCGCGGCGCAGCGCGCCCGACTGATAGCCGTCTTCCCACTCGCCGAGACCATCAGCCCAGGTCACACCGCCATCAACGTCACCGTTGTTCACCGCAACGATGGTCTGCTCGTGACCGCCCGTGAATTTCACCTCAGCAAAATAGTCACCCGATTCCATGGTTGCTCCGGTGGCCTGGGGAATCTCGATCGACGGGATCAGATAACCCGAGGTCGAATTCGGGTCGCCAAAACCAAAAACCTTTCCCTTCATGTCCTCAAGCGAGGTGATGCCGCTGTCCTTGCGTGCAAATCCAACCGAGTAATAGCCGTAGCCGCCATCGGTGTTCACCTTGACCAGTACCGGCTCAACCGCTTCGGGGTCGCTCAGATAGGTTTTGGCATAGCCCGACGCACCCAGCCAGGCGACATCAATCGTGCCGCCCAGCAGCCCCTGAATCACTCCGTTATAGTCGGCAGGGGCAAAAAGTTTGGTCGGAACACCCAACAGTTCCTCGGTGTATTCGCGCAGACACTCGTTTTTGCTCATCCGGTCCTGAGCGTTCTCTCCACCCAGAATGCCGATACGAAACTCGCTGATTTCTTCAGCCATGACCGGTGCGGCCAGTGTTGTGGTTGCGACCAAGGCAGCAATCAGTTTTTTCATCTGTCTCTCTCCAGTTTGATAACCCCGGCCTCTCATCGGGCCGGGCGATGAAAGGGGTTGGGACGGCTCAGATGGTTGCCTCTGCTTCCATCAGCGCCTTTTGCGTGGCATCAAGCGTTTCGATTTCCGTTGATGTCGCTTCTTCCGAAAAGCTGGCATCGGCACCATAGATCTCGCGGGCAACGCCCGTGGTCAGTTGCTCGGGCAGCCCATCGAACACGATGCGCCCGTCGCGCATCCCAACCACGCGGTCGCAATAGCGACGTGCTGTGTCCAGTGTGTGCAGGTTGGCGATGACAGTGCGGCCATCTTCTTCGTGGATGCGGCGCAGCGCCTGCATCACCACCTGTGCGTTCATCGGGTCCAGCGAGGCAATTGGTTCATCCGCCAGAATAATCTTCGGGTCCTGCATCAGAGCCCGCGCAATCGCCACGCGCTGTTGCTGGCCGCCCGACAAGGCCTCGGCCCGTTTCGGAGCGTGTTCCGCAATCCCCAACCGGTCCAGGATGTCGATGGCACGGTGAATTTCATCCATCGGGAACAGGTTGAACATAGCGGCCAGCGTCGAATGACGGTTGAGCGTGCCATGCAGCACGTTCGAAACCACATCCATGCGCGGCACCAGGTTGAACTGTTGGAAAATCATCGCACAATCGGCCTGCCAGGCGCGTTTGTCACGGCCTTTCAGTTGGGTGATGTCCCGGCCTTCAAACAGGATTTCGCCTTCGCTGGCATCCGTCAGGCGGTTAATCATCCGCAGCAGGGTGGACTTGCCCGCGCCCGACCGCCCGATGATCCCGATCATGCATGGCTTGTCCACATCCAGCGTCGCGGCATTCACGGCAACATTGTCACCAAAGCGTTTGGTCAGTTTCTTGATACGCAGCACGTGCCACCCCCAATTCATGTTGGCGGACTGCTACAGATGCCGTTCAACGGATATGTGTCAGCGTAGTGAAAGTTTTGTAACGGCACGACACGTGCGGGGGGTATCCATCGACCCGCCTCACGGGTATACGCATCCGCGACTCTTCAGCTGATACGAGGCCAATATGAGCTTTGACCGCACCATCAAGATCGCGCCGTCCATTCTGTCCGCCGACTTTGCCAATTTCGGGCAAGAAATTCAGGCCATCGAAGCGCAGGGCGCGGATTGGGTCCATGTTGACGTAATGGATGGCCATTTCGTCCCGAACCTGACCTTTGGCCCGCCAGCCGTCAAAGCGTTCCGCCCGCATGTAAAGACGGTCATGGACGTGCACCTGATGATCACGCCGGTCGATCCATACATCCAGGCCTACGCTGATGCAGGCGCCGACATTCTGACCGCGCATGTCGAGGCAGGGGCCCACACCCACCGCACGCTGCAGGCGATCCGCGCCGCAGGCATGAAGGCAGGCGTGGCCCTGAACCCGGGCACCCCGGCTGAGGCGGTCGAACATCTGCTGGACCTCACCGATCTGGTCTGCGTCATGACCGTGAACCCCGGCTTTGGCGGCCAGAAGTTCATCGACATGACTGGCAAGATCCGCAAATTGCGCCAGATGATCGGTGACCGCTCCGTGCATATCGAGATCGACGGCGGTGTTGATCCCCAGACAGCGCCCCTTGTTGCCGCAGCGGGGGCTGATGTGCTGGTGGCCGGGTCTGCCGTGTTCAAAGGCGGATCAGTGGATCGGCCCGAGGTTTACGGCGAGAATATTCGGGCCGTACGGACCGCAGCTGAAGGCGGGTTGGGCTAAGCCGTCCGCGCTCGACAGCGTAGTTTGCTTTATCCGCAAGACTGAATTTTGTTGAACTTATCGGGCGGGACACACCCCGCCTTGATGTTCTTGTTGCGGCCTTCATTTGGATCACAGACGTGCCGGGCTGAAGCCCGGCCTACGGGTAGGTCGACAGTCTTCGATACAAGTACAAACAAAAAGGCCGCCCCTTTATGGAGCGGCCTTCGTTTGTTCACCGATGTGCCGGGCTAAAGCCCGGCCTACGGATTATTCTACGATTTTCGACACGACGCCGGCGCCGACGG
>NZ_JBQFYB010000002.1:0-283321 GCF_056541275.1 Ruegeria sp. AI2 | reverse complement strand
AACCTCAACCTCAGATGCCCACCGTCTCTCCGGTGCGTCTCAACCGTCTTTCCAGTCCGTCAGGCCAACCTCAGCTGCGCCGGTGAAGGGGGTTCTAAGTATTACTCTCAAAACCCGCAAGCGGAAAATGACGTTATTGGTCTTTTTTTTGAATTTTCTTAGTTTATTGATTTGTTTCAATATCTTACACTCAATCAAAATTGGCCAACACCCTTCTGCCCGGGTGTTGTTGGGCATGATCTGACTGACAAGCCCCGTAGTTCAAAAGGGGCCGACACAAGATATAGAGACTCCGCGATTTCAAGATACAAGTCAGGGCGACTCGAAACGGGAAAACGAGTCGGAACTGCGGCCAGAATCTGGTCAAAATCCTCTCACCACCGCCGGACGCCTTATATTGCGGGTCGCTCCCTGCCGGGATGTGGACGCAAAAGGCACGATGTCTGCTATTGAACGCCCTGTCTTGCGCATCCCCTAAAGATGCGGTCAGGTTCCACCAATTCACTCTTCGATCCGAAAGCAGATCAGCAATGGCGCGCAATGTTCAGTTTCCTTTGGTCAGAACCGTCGGATTTGACGGCGCGCTGGTGACCTTTGCGGATAGGATGACCGACACCGCGAACCGGGCAGCGCTGGCGTTTCGGTCTGAAGTCGATCGTCTGCACTGGGATGAGGTGACCGAATCGTCAGCCTCCCTGGGCTCGGCCTTTGTTCGGTTCGACACGCAGCGCATCTCTCATCAGAAGATGCTGCAAAAGCTTCGGGATCTGGTTGAGCAGAAGGACTGGTACACTACACCCCTGCCCGCGGGTCGCAGGTTGTGGCGCGTTCCGACGGTTTACGGGACCGACCTTGCGCCCCAGCTTGACGATGCCGCCGCTGCTGCCGGCCTGTCGCCGGAAGAAGCAATACGTCGGCTTGGACAGTCCCGCGTGCGGGTTCTGACCATCGGCTTCGCTCCGGGGCAGCCTTATCTTGGGCCTCTGGGACCCGAGTTCAACATTCCCCGGCTGCAAAGCCTGACCCCCATGGTGCCGGAAGGAGCTTTGGTTCTGGCGATCTCGCAATTTGTTCTGTTTTCCGGGCCGACGCCAACCGGGTGGCGGCATATCGGGCAGACCGCCTTTCGGTGTTTCCGTCCCGAAAGGGTCGAGGCCTTTACCCTTAGACCCGGCGATGAACTGTTGTTCGAGCCCGTTTCCCGCGACGTTCTGGAACACATCAGAGCCAACAACGAGGACGGCACAGGCGGCGCAACCTGTGAGGAGATCGCGCCATGAGCCTGATTGTCCACCGAATTGGTCCGGCCTGCACCATTCAGGATCAGGGGCGCACAGGCTATCTGGATCAGGGGCTGTCCCGGTCCGGGGCTGCGGACATTCTGGCCTTGCACGAAGGGGCGGCGTTGCTGGATCAGAGCCCGAACCTTGCGGCGCTGGAGATGGCCGGGATGGGGGGCGAGTTCGAGGCGACGCATAACACGCGCATCGCCCTGACTGGCGCACAAATGCAAGCCAGCATTGATGGCAGCCCTGTGGCCTGGAACGCCTCGCACCAACTGAGCGCCGGGCAAAGGCTGGTCATCGGGGCGACGCTGGCTGGAAACTATGGCTATCTGCATCTGGGCGGCGGCATCGAAGCCGAGGTTTTTCTGGGGTCCCGCTCCACCCATCTGACAGCGCGGATTGGCCGGGCGTTACAGCAGGGTGACAGGCTGACCTGTGGACCGGATGCAGGCAACAGCGGGATGAAACTGGCTGCTGCCGAGCGGTTTTCGGGCGGGGTGCTGCATGTGGTTGCCAGTTTTCAGACATCTTTGTTTGACGGCGCGACGCTTGAACGGTTTGCCCAAACCAATTTCCGGCGCGGCGCACGCGCCAACCGGATGGGCATGCAGGTAGATAGCGACGGCGATGGCTTTGCTGCCTCGGGCCAGCTGAATATCCTGTCCGAGGTGATCACCCCCGGCGATATCCAGATGACCGGCACTGGCGACCCGTTCATCCTGTTGCCGGAATGTCAGACCACGGGCGGGTACCCTCGTATCGCGACCGTTCTGCCATGCGATATGTCCCGCGCGGCACAGACACCCGCAGGCGGCGACATCCGGTTCGAATTTGTCAGCATGGAACAGGCTGAAGAAATGCACAAAGCGTTCCTGTCAGACCTTGCGCGCCTGCCCTCAAAAGTCGAGGCACTGGTGCGTGATCCCCATGACATACCGGACCTGTTGTCCTACCAATTGATCGGCGGAGTGATCTCTGCCACCGACTAAGGAGATGTGCCAATGCCAAGCGTCGATCTGAATGCCGATATGGGGGAAAGCTTTGGCCCCTGGAAAATGGGCGATGACGAAAGCCTGTTGAAAATCATCACCTCGGCCAACATCGCCTGTGGGTTTCATGCCGGTGACCCGGATGTGATGGCATCAACGATGAAACTGGCGGCCGAAAACGACGTAGGCATCGGCGCGCATCCCGGCTTTCCCGATCTGCAGGGGTTTGGCCGGCGGAACATGAAGCTGCCCCATGACAACCTGCGCAATCTGGTCCGGTATCAGTTGGGGGCCGCAATCGGCATGGCCGCGGCGGTTGGCACCAAGGTACGGCACCTGAAACTGCACGGGGCGCTGGCCAATATGTGTTCAGCCGATATCAATATGGCGCGCGCCTGTTATCAGGGCGCATTGGATGTTGATCCCGATATCATCGTCATGGTGCTGGCCGCGACAAAACAGGAAGCAGCCGTGCGTGAGCTCGGGTGCAAATGGGTGGGCGAGATTTTCGCCGACCGTGCATATAACGACGACGGAACACTGGTTGATCGCAGCCTGCCCGGCGCCGTCATCCACGACGCCGACGTCGCCGGACCTCGCATCCTGAACATGGTCCGCGAAGGTGCGATCATCACCGAAAGCGGCAAGCGACTGGAAACGTCCATCGACACGATCTGCCTGCACGGGGATGGACCAACTGCCGTTCAGATTGCCCGCTCAGTTCGTGAAAACCTGATCGGGGGAAGTGTCGAGGTGACGAAATTCACCCGCTGAACATCATGCGTTAACGTCGGAGACCCAGATTCTCAGTTGTTGCCCGCACAGGTCTCAGCACCTAGCATGGCGGGCAAGCACATGTTCTGAAAACCACAGTTTCAAGCGATGCCTTGCTGCAGTCAGGGCTTCGTGCACGGAGGTAGTCGAATGTCCTTTGATCTGATGTCCTATCAACCCCGAGGCGACAAGAAGAACTCGGACTTCTTTGCGGAATACCTGCCGAAAATCTACGAGCGCCGGACAAGCTCGGGAATTGCCGATCAGGTCGGGCCAATGCGCGCGATCTGTATGCAGGTCGAAACCGGCGCGCTGTTCGATACGCTGGTCGAGCTTTACGTGATGACACCCTATCGCCACACCGCCAGCTATCTGGGGCAGACCCACAAATTTTCGGTCCTGCATTCGCATCCCGATTATCCCGCGCTGATCGTGATGGCCCCGCTCAGCCCCGGTTTCGAAGACTTCATCCCCCGCATCAATCGCATGTACCCGCTGGCCCGCAATACGCCGCAAACGCGGTATGTTGGCGAGGTTTTCGGCGCCAGCGATCTGAAGGCGCTGACCGGGACGCTTGAGGATCAGAATATCCGCTTCGAATATGCGGGAGACACAGAAAACCCGTTCTACACATTGGACGGCTTCCGCTTTACGACCCCGTCGGATTTCACCTGCAACCGGGTCGGGTATTCGACACATGATTTCAACGACACAGACAGCCTCGGTCTTGGTGATCGCGTGTTATTGAGCGACGCGGAACAGGCCCGGCTGGATCAGGCAGCCGCGTTCGGGTCGGACAGCAAAATCGCGCCATTGATGCTGGGCATCGATCATCTGGCGACCCGCGTGCTGGCGGGTGAGCGCGAGGATGCGATCCTCGAATTCCTGACCATGGTGCCCTACTATTTCTGGGGGGCCTACAATATCTTCGACATGAACTCGTCCACCAATGTGAACCGCAACGCCAATGTGGACGATGACAAGAAATCTCCGGCCAAGGTTTTCACCGCCAACAACACGCCGTCCTTCGTCAACTCATTCGCCAAGCTGCCGATGCCGACCGAGGATTTTGTGCGCAATTTTGGCCGCCGCCTGCATCACATGGCCGTCGAGATCAAGGATGGCGACCATGGCGCCGGGGAAAAGAATGTCGACTTTGTCGTGAACACGCTGAAGGACAAGGGCGTGCCGTTCCTGGCCCATGTGGTGGGTGAATGCAAAGACGACCCGAACCTGAAACAGATTTTCTCGAAACACTCGAAGAATACGCTTCTGATCACCGAATATATCGAGCGGTGTCACAAGTATGACGGGTTCTTCACCAAGGACAATGTCGCCGCCCTGACCGCCGCCGCGGGACAGGACGAGCAATATCAGCACGGTCACGTCTTCGATTAAAAAAGGGCCGCGGATTACCGCAGCCCAGACCCAACAGGAGAGATTATGCCGGACCTTATGATGGCCCGATCATGAAACAGGTGACATTGCGGGCTTGCAGACGGCGACACGCCAGATCGGCCTGTTCCCGCGTCATGCCCTGGAATGTCGCATCAAAGCCTCGCGAGCTCTGACTGACCTTGCGCAGACTGCCATCCAGCGTGGTCATTTCCGACAGCGCCGTTTTCAGCAGGATCTTCTCGGCCTCATATCGTGTGGTGTAGCGGCCCACATTGACCCCCCACAGATGCCCACCGGACGAGGACAGGCGGGTAATCACTTCCTGCTCGGGCTCTGGTGGGCTGGCGGGCTCGGTCGAGGCCAGCACCAGATTGTCCGGGCGCAATGCAGGGCGGGTGTCGGACGTTTCAACCGGTGGGGCGGTTGGGGCAACATCCGCTTCGGCAATCGCTGCGGCAATGCCGCTGCTGATACGGTCGCTGTTCTGGTCCGCCACGACCGCGACCGCACTTGCAACCTGTGTTGTGGCACTCGGGCGCCCAAGCGGGCGCAGGCTGGATTTCGGTGCTCCGCTCAGCGCTGCAACTAGGGTATCGCCCCCCAACCCGACATTGCCCGCATAGACCGGGCGCTCAGGTTTGCGGATAGGTGCACGAGACGGGGCACGGCGAAACCCCAGATCCAGCAATTCCGCAACCTTGGCATTCCGCGACGCCCCGGATTTACCGCCAAAGACAGTTGCGATGATACGCTCATCCTTGCGTTTGGCCGACGCCACCAGGTTGAACCCCGCCGCACGTGTGTATCCGGTCTTGATCCCGTCCGCGCCTTTGTAGGCAGCCAGCAGGCGGCGGTTGGTGTTGGGAACAGTCTTGATACCGGCATCCGTCGATTGACGCGAGAACAGGTTATAATACTGCGGGTAATCATACAGCAGATGCCGTCCCAGCGTGGTCATGTCGCGCGCGCTGGACAGGTGCCCTGCCTCAGTCAGACCATGCGCATTCTTGAAGGTCGTGCGGCTCATCCCCATCGCTTTGGCGGTTCGGGTCATACGGCGGGCAAAGGCCGCTTCCGAGCCACTGATGGCAATGCCGATCGCCGTGGCGGCGTCGTTGGCCGATTTTACCGCAGCGGCGCGGATCAGATAGCGGAACGCAATCGTCTGGCCCGCGCGCAGGCCCAGCTTCGACGGGGGCTCTGCGGCTGCCTTCTGGGTAATCCGAACGGGTGTATCCAGTGTGATTTCGCCGTTTCGCACCGCCTCAAACGCAATGTAGAGCGTCATCATCTTGGTCAGCGAGGCCGGGTGCAGCCGCGCATCCGCATTTCGTGAATGCAGCACCTCGCCAGTTCGGGCGTCAATCACCATAGCCGCATAAGGCGCCGCTATGGACCTGAGCGGCGCAAACGCCAGCACACATAGCAACGCTATAAGGAAAAAGCCCATTCGGGCCGGAACTGTCCGCCGAATCTGCACGATCTTTGCCTCTGTCTGCCTCGCGCTGCCGGGTTTTCCCGGTCAGCAAAATTTATTTTATTGCCCCCAAGGCTACCACAGCTACCCAATGAAATAAACCGAAAGCTGAGGTTTTCGCAGTTTCGTTTTGCGTCTGGGCAGAGGCTATATCTTGCGAATTTCCCCCTCAGAACCACCAGATGCGCGATAAAGGCAAAACTACGCCCGGATGCGGCGGGGTTTATGTGAAACTGAGGCGAAAAGGCAACATCACTTCAGGTCGCGCAGCAGATCGGCCAGATCACCCAAATCCCTTAACTCGCGGAATCGGGGGCTTTCGACCGGGGCTTCGACATGTTCCACCTCCCAGACCAGACCGTGGGGCACGTAGACACCCCAGCACCCGGCCTGAATCGGGGCCACGACATCTGACCGCATCGAATTGCCGATCATCATTGCGGCAGTCGGGCCATCACCATGACGGTCGAACACGAACCGATAGGTTTCGGGCGTCTTTTCGGAAACGATTTCCACACCATCGAACAGATCACCCAGCCCGGACTGGGCCAGTTTGCGTTCCTGATCGATCAAGTCGCCCTTGGTGATCAGGATAACCTGATACGCATCGGCAACACCTTCGACTGCCTCGCGGGCATGGGGCAACAGCTCGATCGGATGGGCCAGCATCTCTTGCCCCGCTTCGATCAGCTGCCGGATGACCCAGGCCGGAACGCGGCTTTCGGTAACTTCGATCGCCGTTTCGATCATCGACAGAACAAATCCTTTGATGCCGTACCCATAGCGCTGAATGTTGCGTTTTTCTGCCGCAAGAAGACGGTCCATCAGG
This sequence comes from Ruegeria sp. AI2, assembly GCF_056541275.1. Taxonomy (NCBI): domain Bacteria; kingdom Pseudomonadati; phylum Pseudomonadota; class Alphaproteobacteria; order Rhodobacterales; family Roseobacteraceae; genus Ruegeria; species Ruegeria sp. AI2. The sequence goes on along the minus strand of NZ_JBQFYB010000002.1, from coordinate 276,568 downwards.
TGATCACGATCAGCATGATCGGCCAAGAGTTCAGCAAAACGAGCCTGCGTCATCTGAAAAAACCGTTCGTTATGCCAAAGGGTGTCGTCTGCATCAAACCCGATTGTCGTCAGCTTGGTCGTCATCCCGTTTACGTCCGCTTGCTCTTTTCACTGGCCATGCACACGTTATATAAGCGCCAAGATAAACCCCAAGCCTGAATCGGACAGTTGCACACGATGCTTGAAATGATCTGGATGATGTCTGACAAGCCGGACGACGACAGTGACGCGTCCGTCCTGGTACAGACACGCCCAAAAACCAAGCGTCCACCTTTATACAAGGTCCTGTTGCTGAACGACGATTATACACCGATGGAGTTTGTGGTGCATGTGCTTGAACGCTTCTTCGGCATGACCCATGCGCAGGCGTTCGAGATCATGCTGACCGTTCACAAGAAAGGCGTGGCCGTAGTCGGTGTTTTCAGCCACGAAATTGCCGAGACCAAAGTTGGTCAGGTGATGGATTTTGCCCGCAGGCACCAGCACCCTTTGCAATGCACAATGGAACGCGAAGAGTAAGGCCTTTGGCCTGACGCGCGCGCCTCTCTCAGCCGGAATTGCCCATGTCCCCTCGTCTGGAACTTGCCCTGCAAAACGGCCTGACGCTGTCCCCCCCTCTTAGCGTGATCTGCCCCACGCCCGACCATGATCTGTCTGCGCTGGCGGGCGGCGCACAAGTTGTGCAGCCCTTCAAACCATTTCACGACCATTTCGCCGCGCAGGGTTTTGAAACGGTTCCCGACGCAGATGGCCCCTGTCAGGATGCCATTGTCTTTCTGCCCCGCGCCAAGGCACTGGCCCGGTCGCTCATTCATCAGGCCTGTGCGCGGGCGAGCGGCCTGGTTGTCGTCGACGGTGCCAAGACCGATGGTGTGGACAGCATATTGAAGGATGTGCGCAAGCGGGTTCCGGTCGAGGGACCGCTTTCCAAAGCACATGGCAAGATTTTCTGGTTTCAGGCCGATGATCTGGCCTTTGCTGACTGGGCTGCGCCGAAACAGCAGATGGTTGGCGGATACCACACGGCACCGGGTGTGTTTTCAGCGGACGGGATTGATCCCGCCTCAGCCCTGTTGCTGAAGACTCTGCCTGACCGGCTTGGCCCCTGCGTGGCCGATCTGGGTGCGGGATGGGGGTATCTGTCTGCGGAAATCCTGAAGCGCGGCGGGATAACCTCGCTGCATCTGGTCGAAGCTGACCATGCGTCCCTGACCTGCGCGCGGCTTAATGTCACTCAATCCCAGGCGCATTTCCACTGGAGCGATGCCGTATCCTGGACCGCCCCGGAACCTATCGACACCGTTGTGATGAACCCGCCATTTCACACGTCACGCAGCGCAGATCCCGCCTTGGGGCAAGGGTTTATAACCTCCGCCGCCCGCAATCTGACACGCAACGGAACCCTTTGGATGGTCGCCAACCGGCACCTTCCTTACGAAGCTACACTGAACGAACATTTCGCTCAGGTCGGTGAAATTGCCGGCGACAACCGGTTCAAGGTATTCCAGGCCTCTCGCCCTCGGCGTTAAGGCCCGTTAACCTGCGCCCCAATTCAGGAGGATTCGGATGTCCTTTTCCATCGCTGGCAAGACAGCAATCGTAACGGGCGGGGCCAGTGGCATCGGCCTGGCCATCGGGCGGCATTTCGCGGATGCGGGCGCAAATGTCATGTTTGCCGACATAGATGAAAAACGCCTGATCGACGAGCTTGGAGAACACGCCGAAGGCAGCAATATCCGGTACTTTGCGGGCGATCTGCGCGAAAAGCTGACCATAGCCAACCTGTTATCTGCGACGCTGGATGCGTTCGACCAGGTGGATATTCTGGTCAACGGCGCACGGCAGGTGATCCCGTCTGATCCGCTGGATCCGGATGACGATTCGATGCGCACCCTGCTGAACCAGAACCTGATGCCCGCCCTGCGGCTCAGCCAGCTGGTTGCAAAGCGCATGATCAAACAGGCCGACGGCGATGTCGAAAACCCGGCGGGGACGATCATCAACCTGTCCTCGATCGCGGCCCGACGGACCCACCCCGATCTGATGGCCTATTCCGTCTCGACCGCAGCGCTGGATCAGCTGACCCGGTCCCTTGCGGTTGCGCTGGCTCCGAAACGTATCCGCGTCAACTCGATTGCGCTGGGTTCGGTCATGAGCGCATCGCTGCAATCGACCCTCAAGGACAACCGCGACTACCGTGTCGATATCGAAAAGCACACCCCTCTGGCCCGTATCGCCTCGGCCACGGAACTGACGGAAACCGCGCAATATCTTGCGTCTGATGCAGCTGGTTTCGTCACCGGACAGATCCTGACAATCGATGGTGGCCGTACCCTGCTTGACCCGGTCGCAGCCCCTGCACATTAAGACCCATGTTCGAAACAGAAAAATCTACCGCCTCCGCCTGGTTTCGCCAATTGCGCGATGACATCGTTGCAGCGTTCGAAGCCCTTGAAGACAGCCACACCGACGGGCCGTTTGCCGATGCCGCACCCGGTCGGTTCGAGGTCAAGGAAACCAAACGCCAGTCGAACGATGGGTCAGACGCGGGCGGCGGGCTGATGTCGGTCATGCGCGGCGGGCGTGTGTTTGAAAAGGTCGGTGTCAATGTCTCGACTGTCTACGGCACGCTGGGCGAACGTGCGCAACAAGCGATGGCGGCGCGCAAAGGCATCCCCGGAATGACCGAAGACCCGCGCTTCTGGGCGTCGGGTATCAGCCTTGTGGCCCATATGCAGAACCCCCATTCCCCGGCGGTCCACATGAACACACGCATGTTCTGGACCCCCCATGCCTGGTGGTTCGGTGGCGGTTCGGACCTCAACCCCTGCATCGAGTATGACGAGGACACCGCGCACTTCCACGCCACGCAAAAGGCGCATCTGGACCCGCACGGACCCGCCCATTACCCGCGTCTCAAGGAATGGGCTGACGAATATTTCTATATCCCTCACCGCAAACGCGCGCGTGGCGTCGGTGGGATCTTCATGGACGACTATTGCACCGGTGACTGGCAGGCAGATTTTGCCCTGACACAGGATATTGGCAGGGCCTTTCTGCCCGCCTTCCTTCCCTTGGTTGAAAAGCGCCGCGTTCAGAGCTTCTCAGAGGCGGACAAGACCACCCAACTGGTGCATCGCGGCCTTTATGCGGAATACAACCTTGTCTATGACCGGGGCACAAAATTCGGTCTGGAAACCGGGCATGACCCGGATGCCGTTCTGATGAGCCTGCCTCCGATGGCAAAATGGGTCTGACGATCAGAACGGGTCCATGATGAAATTGTCGTAGCAATAGTTCTGCGCCGACACCGCCGACATGTTTGCTCCGACTTTCTTGACCGTGATCGAATAGCCGGGTTTCGTATCGGCCCCCGGCGGCGGGGTCATGGAAAACTGCACCGTTCGCACGCCGGGCTCATACGCCCGCCAGATATAAATCCTCTGCGAGTTCGGAACACCCAGTGTGCGAATGGCATAATCTCCGATCCCGCACCAATAATTGACCGGCGCGGATGATCCGACAGCCTTCACCTCGTAAACGCCGTTCGGCAAGGGCGTGATCTCGGTACGGAACTGCGGCCGGACTGACAGGCCGAACCCCACCGCCCCAGCCACCGCTGGCGCTAAAACAAGTGTGGCAGTGATGAATGGCTTGAGAAAACGCATGATCCAGATATCCCAAAACAATGGCACCAATACCGATAGCATAACCACGACACCCTGCGAGTAAAGTGGGACACACCAGCTGCGCGGGCACAGTTATTTGGGGAATTTCCACTATTCATATCGCCGGAAACGAGTACACTACCCGAAAGCATTTATAACGCATCAAACTATCGGCAATTCCGTTGACCAAGAGCTTTCCAAAAGACTGGTTCGATTTCCCGCCCGAGAAATATGCGGATCTGGGTGCGATGTTTTATCTCGCGGGTCTGACGAAAACGCACCAGAAACGTAATCTGGCACAAGTTCTTTATGCGTTTGAAACCCCGTTTCGGCTGGGCCAATACCAGATCTTCAGGCAGAATGGCTTTCCCCGCGGATTTGTCACTTTTGCCGGTCTCAGCCCCGAGGCCGAGTATCGCTATGCGGTGAAAGAAAATCCGCTGATGGACAAGGATTTTACCAGCGGGTCCTCCTTCTGGATCATCGACCTTGTCGCGCCGTTTGGACAGACCAGCCAGATTGTTGATATCCTCAAGCAAGAGATCCCGCATCCGCGCGTGCGCACCAACCGAATGGACAGCGACATGACACGCAACCGGATTGTCGAATGGACGCGGGACGCAGCAGGCGAGGTTCATTTGCGCCTGTACCGAAAGAAGGAATTTGAACGGGTGTTGCAACAAGGCGAGGTCTAGTTGGTTTCAGTTCCGATCACTGGTGAATTGACCGGCGACGTGACCGGGTCCCCACCCAATGTGGCGATGGGGCAACCCACGCTGAACAACGGAAACTTTACACCGCTGACCCAAACCTGGACGATTGCGACACCCCCTGCCAACGGTACAGCCACGATCGACCCAAATACCGGAGAGTGGACCTATACGGTCGATCCGACGTATTTCGACAGCCTCGACAATGGTGAAGTAGTTTTTGACTCGTTCTTCATCAGCGTCTCAGGGACAACGCAAAACGGTCCTGTCACGCTTCCGTTTACCGGCTCTCCGGATCCGGTCGAAGTGGTTATCAGGATCGAAGGCGTGTGTTTCGTAGCCGGAACCCTGATCGAGGCCGAAAACGGCCCCCGCGCCATCGAGACCCTAAAGGTCGGTCATAAGGTGGCGACAGCCGATCACGGGTTGCAACCTGTTCGCTGGATCGAAAGCAGCACGATCCCACCCGACCGATTACGCAATGAACCCGCAATGTGGCCCGTTCGCATCTCGGCAGGCAGTCTGGGATCCAACATACCCTCGCGGGATCTGCTGGTGTCTCAGCAGCACCGTATTCTGGTGAAGGGCCCCCGGGTTGAGCTGCTTTTCGGAACCACCGAAGCACTGGTTGCCGCCAAGCACCTGTGCCGATGGCCCGGAATAGGGCTCGATACCTTGGTTGAAACGGTCGAGTATCTGCACATCCTGCTGGATCGGCACGAAATCCTTTCGGCGGACGGGGCACAGGCGGAAAGCCTGTTTCTGGGGGAAGAGGCGCTACATACCCTTTCATCCGACGCGCTCCAGGAACTGGCCGCAATATTTCCCGACCGTCCTTCCTCCGGCCATCAGGGGTTTGGACGCGCCGCGCGCCTTATCCTGCTGGAACACGAAGCCCGCGCGCTTGCCTGAGGTCAGGTGCCGGTCCCGATGCGACCGCCGACATTCTGCGGGGCCAGCGCAACCGTCTTGATCACGGCATGGCATGTACTGCCCGGCTGCAAGTTCAACGCCGCCACCGACCGGCGCGTGACCCGCGCCAGAACATTACCTGCCGGGGTCCTGACCGACACGATCGCGCCGGGACCTTCGCCCGACCGGATCGAGTCGACCGTCCCGCTGAGCACGTTCAATGCCGACAGACCCTCGGGTTTTTGGACGGACAGGATCACCTCCTGCGCCGGAATGCGAATTCGCAGATGCGCGCCTACCTCCTGCCCGATACGTGGCAGAAACAGACGCGCGCCATTTGCGTTCAGCTCGGTCAACCCGTCTGCGTGGTGCTCCAGCACCTGCACCTGCAGCACGGCACCAACCGCGCGCACACCTGCAGGCGCCACGGACGGGTCGGACAGAACCTCGGACGCGGGGCCATGGCGGACGACCCTGCCATCCTGCAAAGCGACAACCGATGTGGCCAGACGGGCCACCTCGTCGGCTGAATGGGTCACATACAGGATCGGGACAGATACCTCATCCCTGAGACGCTCAAAATAGGGCAGGATCTCCGCCTTGCGGGCCTCGTCCAGCGCCGCAAGCGGTTCATCTGCAAGGATCAGCCGCGGGCTGGCCAGCAACGCCCTGCCTATCGACACGCGCTGTTTTTCGCCCCCTGACAACCCGGCTGGACGGCGATTCAGAAGGTGGCCGATCCCCAGCATCTCGATGACCTTTTCCGGGTCTTCCCGCCGCGCGCTTTTGGGGGCGAACCACCGGCCATAGGCAAGGTTCTGGCGCACGGTCAGATGCGGGAATAACCGCCCCTCCTGAAAGATGTAGCCCAACCGCCGCCGGTGCGGTGGCAGCCAATGCCCGCGTTCGGTGTCAAACAACACCCAGTCATCCACGGCCACCCTGCCCGCGCGCGGCCGCAGCAATCCGGCCACCGCGTTGACAATCGTGGTCTTGCCCGACCCGGAACGCCCAAACAACACGGTCACACCGGGTGGCGCGTCAAAACTGACCTCCAGATCGATCCCCGGCAGCTGATGATGCAAGCGAACGGACAGGCTCATGATCCGGCCACCCGCGCGGCAGCGCGCCGTCCCACATATTCCGACAGCAGTAACGCGCCCATGGCGATGATGATCGAGATCAGGACCAGCCGCGTTGCAGCAGCCTCGCCCCCCGGCACCTGCAAAAAGGCGTAAACAGCCGATGGCAATGTCTGCGTCTGCCCCGGAATATTCGACACGAATGTAATCGTGGCCCCAAACTCACCCATGGCCTTTGCAAAGGCCAGAATGACCCCGGCAATGACACCGGGCAGGATCATCGGCAAGGTCACGGTCAGAAACACCATAGGCCGCGACGCCCCCAGCGTCGCCCCAGCCTGTTCCAGCTTCGGGTCCACCGCCTCGATCGACAGACGTATCGCCCGAACCATCAGCGGAAACGCCATGATACCAGCGGCCAGCGCGGCCCCAGTCCAGCGAAAGGCGACCACAATGCCGAACTCGGCCAAGAACCGCCCCAACGGCCCCTGAATGCCGAAGGTCAGCAACAGCAGATACCCCGTCACAACCGGCGGCAGGATCAAAGGCAAATGCACCAGACCATTCAGAACCTGCCGCCCGGGGAACCGCCAGCGGGCCAGAATGTAGGCAACAAAAATGCCGAACGGCAAGGTCGCCAGCGTCGCCCAGAACGACACGCGCAGCGACAGCTTCAGCGCTTCAACTTCGGCGGGGCCCAACCACTCCAACGCGATCACCCGCCCGGCAGGGAAAACCCCTGCTCCTGAAAAATAGCCAAAGCCGCATCGCTGTGCAGATGATCCAGAAAAGCCCGCGCCGCACCTGTGGCATTACCTGTCATCGCCGCCGGATAGATGATCGGAGGGTGCAGGTCGGTCGGAAAACTGGCCACAACACTGACCCGCTGTTCCGCCTGCGCATCCGATCGATAGACGATCCCCAGAGGCGCAGCACCCGTTGCCACAAGGGCCAGCGCAGCGCGCACATTGTCGGTTTGTGCCACTCGGTCCTGCACCGCCTCCCACTGGTTCAGCCCCTGCAAAGCCGCCTTGCCGTAGATACCGGCGGGCACCGCATCGACCAGCGCCATGGCCAGAAAGCCTTCGCCCAGCTCGGCCCTGAGGTCATGAACCGTCCGAATGTCACCCAGATCAGGACGCCCCGCAACGCCGATCAAAACCAGACTGTTGCCCAGCAAATCCGACCGTGTCCCCGGCTGCAACAAGCCCTGCTGTTCCAGAAAATCCATCCAGTCGGCATTGGCCGAGATGAACACGTCCGCAGGCGCACCCTGCTGAATCTGCCGCGCCAGAACCGAAGACGCTGCGTAAGACACGGTGACATCGTGCCCCGTCCGCTCTGTGTATTCCTTTGCGATTTCGTCCAAAGCGGTCTTGAGGCTGGCCGCGGCGAAAACCAAAACCCCTTCTGCCCCGGCCCGGACCGGAGCCAGCACAAATGCGCCAAGGACCAGTGCCACCATCCAGATACGGCAGGCGAAGGGTAGGATCATGTGTGCTCCCGACCGGAAAGTTGCAGTCTCTTCGGGCATATCGGAGGCCATAGGGCGCTTGCAAGCGCCTTTGATCTTTTCCAGACCACACGCCTGAAACCCACGCAGACCTGCCTCATAAGCCCATGCTCACCGAGGCTGGCGTCGTTGAGAGCGGCATTTCCTATCCGCGACCCATCGCGGAATAAAAATCTCACAGACCCTCTTGCGCCCGCCCGCTGGCTTGGCTACATGCAGCGTCACGGGTGATTAGCTCAGTTGGTAGAGCGCTTCGTTTACACCGAAGATGTCGGGAGTTCGAGTCTCTCATCACCCACCATACTTTCCCCACAATGTATCAAGCTCTTACGCGACTAGCACCTATTGCTGTGCTACGCGTGAAACTGTGTCCGCTGCGCCTCCGCTGCACTTAGACAGAAAAGATGTCTCCAACACAGGAGATATGGGCCATGGCAACAATCGTAAAACGGCCTAGTGGAAAGTGGCAGGCGACGGTTCGGAAGGACGGGCAATCCCGATCCAAGTCATTTCTAAAGCGTGCTGATGCGACGAAGTGGGCTCGTGAGACGGAGTTGAGCGCCGACAGGGGATTGCTAACCCCAGACCTCAGTGTGAACGTATCCGATATGACACTTGGTGAAGTGTTGCGAAAATACCGAGATTACATCACGAGCGAGAAACGGTGCGCGGACAATGAAAGTTATGCAATCAACGGGTTCCTGCGTAAATGCTCCAAGTTAGCCAGCAGGCAGGTCGGCAAGCTGCGATCCGCTGACTTTGCCCACTATCGTGACCAGCGCATTAAATCCATGAAGGCGGCGACTGTGGTGAGGGAACTGGGTTGGTTGCAGCACGCCCTTGATGTCGCCCGTGAGGATTGGGGGCAGAACCTGCCACAAGGAAACCCGGTCAAGCCTGTCCGAAGACCAAAGATTGATAACCGCCGCGAGAGGCGATTGCAGGAAGGAGAATGGCAGGCTTTGTTGGGTGCCGTGAACCAAGCTCGGTCTCCGCTGATGAAGCCATTGCTGACGCTTGCTTTGGCGACCGGGATGCGCCGAGGGGAATTGCTGTCGATACAATGGAAGCATGTAGACCTTGAGCGTCAGACAGTGTTCTTGCCCCAAACCAAAAACGGTCGCGCCCGTACAGTGCCTCTCAGCCCGGATGCCGTTGCCGTATTGATGGACCTACCACGTGGTGACGACCGTTGTTTGCCCCTGTCTGGTAACTCTGTGCGATTGGCCTTTGCAGTGCGCAACCTAGAGTGATCGCGATAGCGCTTACGGCCAACCTGGTCTGCATGACAGAACCTCCCTAACTGCTTTGTTTTTAGCGCCACATTCGAACCCGTCAGAAAACGATCCGGGTTCTTAGACCGAACAGCGTAATGCTATCCTGAGTGGGGTTCAGCAGCGGGTCAGAAATGAACTGCAGTGATGGCGTGATCTGCAGTCCGGGTGAGATTGAAAAACGGTAGAATGCTTCGAGCGTGAACTGGTCACCGTCTATCCCCCTTGCCTCGGCCCAGTTCAGGCCCAGCCCGGCCAAATCGGTGTTGCGACCGTAGTAGCCAAGACCCGCAGAAACGGACCGATCATAAAGCGCCGCTGTCCCTTTTGAGGCCCCTGCCCGAAAGAATGGCATCCATTTATTGCCAACAAACCAAGCCGCTGAGAACGCGGCCCCATAATCTTCAGGGCGGCTGCCATCGTCGGCTGCATCCGCATGCCAAAGGGTCAGGTGAATATTGTCGAAGTAAATGCGATCAAAGCCGGAGGTGTAACCAAGTTCGAGTGACTTGAAGAGATTGCCATCGCTGAACACATCAAAGTTTGGATCGGACGGGTCGGCGTTTGCGTCCGAGACGCTCGCAACAGCGTAGAAGTTTTCGCTCAGCTTTACCCCACCGGCGATGCCAAGGCCTTGATTGGGCGTGTTAATAGTTGGGTTGGTATTGAAAGACAGGTTTTGGAAACCACTGTAGGGGCTAACCAACCCATAGATATCCACAAAGTCCGTTACATCAATTTGGCCAACTTGCAGCGTCCACGAACCGTTCTCGGCCCTTTGGGTCCAGAACAGATTGGTTAGCAGCAGACCATTATCGTTGAAGGCTGTTCCCGTGATTGAAAGGGCTCCGCCATCCAACCCCAAAAACTGTGGGGCGACATCGGTGTAGCTGTGCCGATCTTCGATCTTGAATGTCAGAGAGCCGCGTTCAGTTGCCTGCCAACTACCGTAGAAACGCGCAATCCCACTGGCCGCTTCGCCGGTTCCCAGATCAGCATTCGTGGATTGGCCCAACGCCAAGTAATCAATGTTGAACCGAAACCCACCCTCGGCCAGTCGGTCTTTCCACTGGAACCAACCCGGAGCGATATTGCGTGGAAAATCGGAACGGTATTGCGGATCGGTTAGCCCATCTCCGGGCTCTAGATCAGCTTCGACCGAAGATGGCCCGGATAGTCCCTGAGCCGACGCTGCGCCAGCAAAGGCAATACTCAATGCGGCAACCAGAAATCTTATCATTCAGACGCCTTTGCCCCGCCAGTCTTGCGATCGCCCGCCGCTCGGATGCGATCAGCGGCGCGCTGTTTCCATTCCAGCCTGTCTGCCTCCGTTTCCAGAGTCTCTACGCTCTCCGTCTCCAACTGGAAGGTAGCACTCATGGGCATAAGGCCATCCACGACCATCATGTTTTGCACCGTGGGATCAATCTTCAGTGTGCCCGTTACCTTTACGGGTTCATGAAAATAACTGGGCGTCCAATCGCCATTTAATCGCACACGGATCATCTGATTTGGCGGAGGTGGAGGCATGTGGCTACACATGCCGCGTTCTGGCACCAAATAGGCCACAGGTCGTCCGTCAGGATCGCTCGGAGCGGGAATGGCGAAGCCCGCCAGTGTGATTGTTTGACCATCGAATTGCGGATTTCCGTTTGTTCCAGCCTTTCTTCGCCGTTCCGTCACAATCTCTCGTTGATCGAGTAGCCAGTCGACATCAATCCCATCAGCCGCCAAGGCATCCTCAGTCTCGGTCAGAAGCTCCCGCCATTTCTGCCTCTCTTCTTCGCTGCCACTATCCTGCTGTAACCTGCCGCGCAGCCGTACGACGTAAAGGACATCGTCGAATTGTTCGGCGCTAAGTTCGCGATAGGGGTCTTCAAAGACCTGCGCGGACGGGTCAGGCAGGTCAGACCAGTCCAACGCGGTTCCTTGCGTCGCCATGACAGGATGACCACACCAAACCAACCCTGCAAATACTAAGTAGCGAAACCAATGGTGCATAAATACTCTCCGGCTGTTTAGACAGGTCAATCCAGTGTGTTTTTATAGATGACGCCATCCTTCATGATCAGTCGGATCGTATCTGGGCTTTCTGGCCTCGGATCGGCACCGAACCACTGATCACCTGTGCCAACAACCGAGAAGTCTTCAAGTGGGTTACCGTCGATTAACAGGATATCCGCATAAGCTCCTTCCTCGATAACGCCCAGTTTCCCGGCGGTATACGGGTTCATAAAGTCACCTGACAGAGCGACTACCTCGCCACCCGTCGATGTCAGCGTGACCATTGACGTATAGGGCCCGAAGAACTCATTGTTCAGGTGTTTTTCATAGGCAATCTGGATATTGCACGCCTCTACCGACCCAACACAGTCTGTCTGGAAACCTCGCTTCACCGGGCATTCCTTCATATTGTCGATATAGCCAGCAAATGTGTCCGAGGCAGACTTTGCCTTGGCAAGGCTAGCGGGCACGTTAGCCACCGCCGGAATGTCGAGAAGACCGGGATCGAAAGCTGTCAGGTTCGTGGTAATATATGCCCCTTTTTCATTCATGACTTGAGCAATATCACAATCAAAAGAAAAACCATGTTCTATTGACATCACACCCGCGTCGAGCGCACTCAGGATTGCTTCCTTGCGATAGGAATGCGCCATGACATAGCTGCCATATTCATTCGCCACCTGCACGGCGGCTCTTATTTCCTCGGGCGACCCGGCTAGCAACTGCCAAGGGTCGAATGCCGACACGACACCACCTGATTGCATGAATTTTATCTGCGTCGCACCCATACGGAAATTGTTACGTGCGTATTTATAGACGTCATCAACACCACTGACCTCCTGAGCCATGTTCAACCGGCCCATGTTTGTCTCTGAACCAGGTGGTGCTGTAAAATTTGCGAAGTCAGCATGACCACCGCGTGTTCCGATAAACGCCCCGGATGGATAGTAACGGGGGCCCTCAATTTGTCCCGAGTCTATCGCCCGACGTAGTCCGCCATTAGCGCCACCAGCATCCCGGACAGTAGTGAAACCCTGCATCAAATACATTTCGGCCATCCGAGCACCGTGTATGGCAAAGTCCTCCCAAGTTGTGTTGGCCTCCATCGCGGGCAATGTCGGCCCCATCAGCATGAGGTGCGCGTGCAGTTCAACAAACCCGGGGGTAAGTGTCCGTCCTTCTCCATCAATGACTGTCGCATTGGGGGCATCGATCGCATCGGTTGATACGGCCTTAATCAGATTACCCTCGACCAATACGCTGGCATTCTCGATACGCTGTTCATTCACGCCATCGAAGACATGCACATTGGTAAACAGCGTTTGGGGTTCTTCTTGATCCTGAGCCTGCGCGGACGTCGACAAGGAAATAATTGCAGCGACAATTACCGTCGAGCAAAGGGACAATCGTAGACCGGACATAAGTACTCCCTTCATATTCGTGTTTTGCCAACTGTAGTCTGTAAAATCTTGGCTCGGTTGCCACTTTCGAATTAGGATGTTCGAATGTGATTGTAAAAATGGCCACTGAACAAAACTACTGATCCTTACAAGGGTGACGAGCTTGCCTTTCAACTCAACCTCTCAAGAGCATAGCGAGGGCTTTATTCGCCTCTCCTTAGCTGCTCCGTTCCTGCAATATCTCACCGAACGTAAGATCAATCCGCAACCAGCACTGGATCAGGTCGGCTTGAAAGCCGAACTGTTGTCCGACCCATCCGTGTTCGTTCACTCAGAGTTGGTCTATGGTTTGCTGAATGCCTTCTCAGAAGTGTCAGGGGATCGATACCTTGGCCTGAATGTAGGAGAGAAGTTTGACCTGCAGGAATGGCCTCCATTTGCTCAAGCCTTGCAATCAACAAACTCGCTGTTCGAGTTTTTTACCCGCTTTGTTGGGCTTGTCCCGCAGGAGTCAAATTCGGTGCGGCACAGCCTAATCATTGAAGCAAACAAAGCGACTTATCATATCGAGAGGCAACAGGAACCCGCTGTCCCACCCATTCAAGTGACCGGTTTTGGTGCCGCGATTTATGTACGCCTCTTGCAGACCGTCGTCGGAGATGCCTGGGAGGCATCCCGTGTGCGTTGGGAAAGCCGATATATTACTGGTCTGCCTGTCGACTACAAAGGGATCGAAGTCGGCCTTGGGACCGACCCCGGAATGCAAATTAGTTTTCCGGTGGAATGGTTGTTTCTGCACCATGCCACTGAGTGCTCTGCCAAACCCGTTGCCTCGGTTCGACAGACTGAAGAAGTCACCGTGGTGGCCGCTTTGCGATCTGTCTTACGCGACAAACTGGACGAAACCGATTTGGGACCAGAGCGGGTGGCTGGATTGCTGGGAATACAGCCGGAACGGTTTCTGAAAGCGCTTCAGCAACAAAGCACGACGCTACCCCGTGAGATCAAACGACTGCGTGTCGATGTCGCTAAAAAGCACCTCCGAGAAGACAAGATGACAATAGCGGAGATCGGCCTGATGCTCGGCTACTCCGACAAGTCCCATTTCACTCGCTTTTTCCGAGGTCAAACCGGAATAACACCGACCAAGTTCCGTCTCGGTGTATAGTTACGTTGCGAATACTTGGACTGCTTTTCCACTACACACCAAGTGCGGGCCGACAAGGATTTGCAACACTCTTTTTGGTGCCCATATCTAAGGATCACAGAGGGACAATTGCCCCCATAGCCCCTGCGGCTGTGCATACAGCGCTGCGCCACCGCTGCACCAACTCTTTGTTTCAGTTCGATCAGCGACAGACCTGATCTAAGGAAGATGTCATATGATCTTGATACGTCCAGAAGATTGTGCAACCTTCAAGCCACTGACAACACTAGACATCTCTCCAAGATAGTGCTGGTTGCGGCAGTGGAAAACAGCACCTTGTTGCACCTGCGGATTAGGATAGAGCGCTTCGTTTACACCGAAGATGTCGGGAGTTCGAGTCTCTCATCACCCACCATCCTTTCCCCACAATGTATCAAGGTCTTACGTGACTGGCACATTTTGCTGTGCTGCGCGTGAAACTGCGTCCGCTGCGCATTGATCGCCCGGCTGAGAAAATAGCGTTTTCTTGATTAGTGAGATGTATCTCAGCATGATCCGGATATGTCGGTTGAAATGGACACGTGGCTGAACGACCTCGGACTGGGTCAGTACGCAGATGTTTTTGCGGAAAACGACATTGATGCGCGCGTTCTGCCGCTGCTGACGGGTGACGACTTGAAAGAGCTAGGAGTGAGTTTTGGTCACCGGAAGATCATCCTTGCGGCGGTTCAAGATTTGGTTGGCTCTGGGCACCTGTCTTCATCAGCACCTGCCGCAGGGGAGCCCACCGGCGAGAACACTCAGCCATCCGCCGCTGATGATGTGCATGGTGAAGCTGCACCAACGAAAAAGCCCATCGCACCTGCGGCTGAGCGGCGTCATCTGACAGTGTTGTTCGCTGATCTGGTCGGCTCGACAGAGCTGACCAACCGTTTTGATCCCGAAGACATGCGGGATCTGCTACAGAACTATCAAGATACCGTCGCGGGGGCAGTGAGCAGATACGGTGGCTATGTCGCGAAATACCTTGGCGACGGTCTTCTTGTGTTTTTCGGTTGGCCAACAGCCTATGAAGATCACGCCATTCGCGCCATTAAGGCGGGGCTTGAGTGCGTCCGCCGCGTTGAAGAGCTTAACACCCCTGACGGCGAGCGTTTGTCGGCCAGGCTGGGTATTGCCAGCGGTGATGTCGTGGTCGGCGACACTATCGGCGAAAACTCTTATGAAGAAGGTGCCATGACCGGGCCGACCGTCAATCTTGCGGCGCGGATACAGGAACACGCTCAGCCGAACTCGGTGGTTTTGTCTGCGGAAGAAACCGAAGCCGCCTTGCACCGGATATTCGAGTTCGAGACCCTTGGACCAACTCAGCTGAAAGGGTTCAAAGACCCTCGGACCTTGTTGAAGGTCGTATCGGAACGCAGCGCGGAAAGCCGGTTTCGCGCGTCGTATAAGGATGACGCCAGCAGCACCATGATCGGCCGGGATTACGAAAAGGGGATCCTGTTGCAATCGTGGCAGCGCGCCCAAAGCGGTCATGGTGAGGTCGTTCTGCTGTCGGGTGAGGCGGGAATAGGAAAATCGCGCCTGACTGAGGGGTTTCTTGCAGATGTCACGGCAACCGGGCAGGCCGACGTGATAAGGCTGAACTGCTCTCCTTATCTGACCAGCAGCCCCTTTCATCCCGTCACCCAGCGAATTTCACAGGATGCGGGTGTTGAACCGGATTTTGATGACAATCAAATTCTGGAACATGTCAGGAAGCTGCTGGAAGGCCGGGAAGGTCTGGACTGGGAACAGGTTCTGCCTGTCTTTGCAGCGCTGGTTGCGCCGCGCAGTGCGCCGGCTCGTGAAGTTCTCGAGATGTCGCCGCAGGAGCAACGCGACATAACGATCCAAACCCTTATCCATACGGTGCAGGTCCGGGCAGGCGTGCGCCCGGTTATTCTGTGTGTTGAGGATGCACATTGGATCGATCCCTCGACGCAAGCCCTGCTGGAGCGGTTCAAGGCGATTTGCACCGATCTTCCCCTGATGATCCTGATGACCCACAGACCTGGGTGGGACCTGGCCCGCGATGACGGGGACACGCATGTTCAAACACTCCTGCTGCGCCGGTTCGGTTCTGTTGATGTCTCGGATCTGGTCCGAAATATCACTGGCAAGGACCCGGACGATGCCTTGATCGCGACGATCATCGAAAAAACGGACGGTGTGCCCCTGTTTGTCGAAGAATTGACCCAGGCGATCGTGAATGCTGATGAGCAGGGACAAGTCCGCATACCATCCTCGCTGAAGGGCGCCTTGATGGCGCGGCTTGATGCAGTTTCGCCCGAGGCCAAACAGGTCGCGTTGACGGGGTCAGTCATCGGGCGGGAATTTGAACCAGATTTGTTAAGGGCCGCCATGGGGCTGGAACGCGCGGATATCAATCTTCGCCTCGAAGAACTGTCGCGAACGGGACTGATCTTTGAAAGCGGAAACAACCGCGGGCATTTTGTGTTCCGCCATGCCCTTATCCGCGATACGGCATATCAATCCATGCTGAGCTCTACCCGCAGGCAGCAACATTCAAACGTTGCCCGTGCACTGATCGCGATGCGATCAGCTGAAATCGATCGCCGCCCCGAACTGGTGGCCCGCCATCTGTCAGAAGCAGAAGATTGGCGCGCCGCATTCGACAAATGGGAAGCTGCGGCGGAAATGGCATTGGCCCGGTCAGCCAGCCAGGAAGCGATGACCAATGCCCAGGAGACGCTCAAAGCGGCTAAGCGGCTGAACTCGGAAACCAGCCCGGAAATGGTCAGGGGCATGATCCTGGTTGGCCGCAGCCATGACAGCCAGGGTCAGTTGTCCGAGGCGATGGCGGTTCTGAAAAGTGCATCCAACGCTGCACGGAAACTCCACGATGTGCAGTTGTCAGCCGATGCAGCCAATCATTTTGCTGACTCGTGCATGATGACAAGCAAGCGACATCACGAGGCCATTGACCTTTGTGAAAAGGCGCTGAAAGACCTGTCTGACAGTGACGAAGTCAGGCGGTGCCGGTTGATGAGCCAACTAGCACGGGCGTATATGTTTGTCGGCCAGTTTTCCGAAGGCACCCGCTTTGGTCAGCAATCCATGGAACTGGCAGCAAAGCTTGGGGATCATAAATCCCAGTTTTCGGTAATGATGATGCATTTTGGGGCGCCATTCATCGCGCGCAACGGGCGAGAGGCGCGCCATTGGCGTGATAACCTGGATGCCATGCATCGGGTCGCAGAAAAGCTTGGCACCATTGATCAGGGCCGCGACCGGACGCTCAGCCTGTTTGTCGGTGCTGAAATGGCCGACCGCGACCTGATGGACAACTCACTCGAATTGCTGACAGCGATTTCCGAAAAGGACAATCATCTGCAACTCTATTGGATTCAGAAACACGCACGCGCCATGGTTGCAATCATGGACGGCCACTTTGTTCAGGCTGAAAAGCACGCCACCGAAGCGGTCAAGATCGGCCGAAAAACGCACGGCGAACATGTCGAGGGCGTTTTCGGCGTTCAGATGTTCACCATCCGCCGCGAGCAGAACCGCCTGCACGAGGTTGCGCCTGTGATCAAGAAACTGATGACCGACAGCCCCGAAGACATCTCGTGGAAGCCAGGTTTTGGCCTTATCGCAGCCGAACTGGGGTACACGGAACCAGCCGAAAAAATACTGAATGAAATGGCGGAAAACGGCTTCGACCTGCCGCCAGATGCCATGTATTCAACAACACTGTCCTATCTTGCCGACATCTGCGTGGCAGTCGGGCATCCGGATCATGCCCAGACGCTTTACGGTATGCTGCAACCCTACGAGGACCTGACGATCACCGCAGGGGCAACCACAGTCTGCACAGGTGCCGCAGCCCGACGCTTGGGGAACCTGGCAACGGTGCTGAAAGACTGGGAAATTGCCGGGAAGATGTTCCGGAAAGCCATCGAGATTGACACGAGGATGAATTGCCCGCCATGGATTGCGCATTCCAAGGCAGCGTATGCATCCGCACTCAGACAACAGGGCCGCCCCAGCGATTTGGAACTGGCGTTTCAACTGGAAGGGGAAGCGTTGGCAATATCACAGAAATTGAGTATGGTTTCCCTTAAGTCAAAGCTCGAAGGGGTAGCCAGTTAAGGCCCGGAAAATGCTTGGGGGGCATAATGCCACGATACATCATTGAACGGAATTTTGCCGAGCAGCTGAATATCAGCGACAACGACAAAATTCACATCAAAGAAATCAACGACGAAGTCGGCATTGAATGGATCTTTTCCTTCCTCAGCGCAGATAAGCGCAAAACATACTGCCTTTACGAAGCCCCGGATGAAGAAAGCCTGCGAAAAGCGGCCGAGCGTCTGAACATTCCTGCCGATGTCATCACGCCGGTAGATCGGATCGATCCGGGAATATTTGCCTGACGACCAGCTTTCCCCCACAACCAAGTATCCCCTTCTCAGGGCAATAACAAACTCACGAGGCAGCCGTGCGCGAAACCTTTCCTGAAACAAGGGAGGCCTAAGCATGTTTGACCTGAAAGCACTCGACGGACATATCGCAACTGTGGATCAAGGCGATTTGGACGCGCTTGATGCCTCACTGCGCGGCGGGGTCTACCTGCCGGGAACCCCGGAATACGAAGAAGCCAGGATTACCTGGAACAGCATGTTCGAGCGTTTCCCCGCCTTCGTGATCCGTGCGATGGGGGCGAGCGACGTCCAGAAGGCAATAAACTTCGTCCGACAAGCAGGCCTCATGATGACCGTTCGATCAGGTGGGCACCAGATTGCAGGGCACGCCGTCGCGGACAAGGCCGTCATGCTGGACCTGTCCCAGATGCGTTCGGTTCACGTGGACCCTGCCCGCAAAACTGTCCGCGTTGCACCCGGTGCGTTGCTTGGAGACGTTGATCGCGAAACACAGTCCCATGGTCTTGTCGTCCCCACAGGCATCAATTCGACCACCGGCATCGCCGGGCTGACCCTGGGCGGCGGTTTCGGCTGGACGACCCGGAAATTCGGCATGACAATCGACAACCTTCTGTCGGCAGAAGTCGTCACAGCGGATGGCGCGATTGTCACCGCATCATCCACGAGCCACTCGGAACTTTTCTGGGCCATTCGTGGTGGTGGCGGAAACTTTGGTGTCGTTACCTCATTCGAATTCCAGTTGCATGATCTTGGGCCGGATGTCCTGTCCGGCCTGATCGTGCACCCGATCGAAAAGGCACCAGAATTGCTTTCCGAATTTGTGGCCATTGCGGACACGTCCCCCGATGAGCTCACCGTCTGGAGCGTGATGCGAAAAGCACCGCCGCTCCCGTTCCTGCCGGAAGAGTGGCACGGGCGCGAGGTGCTGATTTTCGCAGCGTGTTATAGCGGCCCGATGGATGAAGGTGAAAAAGCGATGTCGGCCTTGCGCGCGCTGGGTGAGCCGATTGTGGATGTCATTTCACCGCACAGATTCGTGGACTGGCAAGCGGCTTTTGATCCCCTGTTGTCGCCGGGCGTCCGCAACTATTGGAAAAGTCATGACTTCAACACGCTGCCCCCGGCCGCCATCACGGACCTGCTGGACGCGATTTCCACCCTTCCTGATCCCGCTTGCGAGGTATTCATTGCTCATGTCGGTGGCGCGATGGCCCGCGTTGAGCCTGCTTCTACCGCCTACCCGCAAAGATCTGCGCACTTCATCATGAATGTCCACACGCGATGGGAAGACCCTGACAAGGATGACACCTGCATCGGTTGGGCACGCCAGCTGTACGAACAGATGAAACCATACTCAACAGGCAGTGCATATGTGAACTTCATGCCTGAAGACCAATCCGATCACATGACCGGCGCTTATGGTGTGAACGGCGAAAAGCTGTCCAAGATCAAAGGAAAGTACGATCCCACCAACTTGTTCAGGATGAACCACAATATCCTACCAACGTAAGACAACCAGAGTGGCAATTCCCGAACTGCATTGATGTTGGGACCGCTGTCTTAGCACCACTCAATTTGTCTCGCTGTTCGGCTATCGCGCCAAGCGGTTCCTCTCACCTATGGCCGCGCTGGCACTCATGCCCTCTTGTCGTGCAGCTACCCTAGATGCTGTATCATTTGAGTGTTGAACTTGCGAGGCGCGACCGAACCGACTTTTCTGATCCCGTTTCAAACACCTGTTTTACGCTTAAGCCTGCAATCTGGGTCGCTAGGAACAATTCATCGAATAACCGCCTCGGAATTCGCGGGGCAAGTTTCTTTCGACTACTGGCCGAAACTATCCGACAAGCCCATTGCGGCGTCCGGTTCCCAGAACCTTCACCTCGAGCCAGTGGAACACCAATGCAATTACGCCCGCTACGAGAATGTAGAATACAGCCAACAGGATAAGCGGTTCGTAGACGATAAACGTATCGGCGCGCACACGGGACGACACGGCATAGATATCAACCACGGTTATTGTGGCGACCAGCGGTGTTGCCTTTAATTGCAGGATAGTTTCACCGCCCAAAGTCGGCAGAACATTGCGGATTGCCTGCGGTAACCAGATGCGGCGAAACATCGTCAGCCTTGGCATACCAAATGCCTTGGCCGCCTCCAGCTGTCCTTTGGCAACGCCCTTGAAGGCTCCGCGCATGACCTCGCCTTCATAACCCGCATAAGAAAGTGTCAACGCCAGCACCGCATAGGGCCAAGCCTGACGCAGGTACGGCCAAAGTTCAGATGATCGTATCCATGGAAACTGCGGAAACAGAGAGCCGAGGCCATAATACAGCAACCAAAGCTGCAAAAGCAGCGGTGTGCCGCGAATGATGGTACAAAACGCCTTTGCGGGTGCCGCAAGATACCATGGCCCAACGGCCTGCGCTAATCCAAGCGGTACAGCCAGTAAAAATCCAAGAACGATCGTGATAACCAGCAACCAAAGCGTGGTCCAGATACCCTTCAATGCAAGCGGCGCATAATTGGGTATCCAGTCCCACCGCAATGTCATCGCGCACCAAACCGCGATCCCGGCAAAGATCAGCATCATCACGATACGATGAGGTTGCATCAGAGATCTGAGGTCGAT
Source organism: Ruegeria sp. AI2 (assembly GCF_056541275.1). Classification (NCBI taxonomy): domain Bacteria; kingdom Pseudomonadati; phylum Pseudomonadota; class Alphaproteobacteria; order Rhodobacterales; family Roseobacteraceae; genus Ruegeria; species Ruegeria sp. AI2. The sequence continues at coordinate 255,734 of NZ_JBQFYB010000002.1, read as the reverse complement.
CATCTGCTGCCTCCGTTCAGAGCGGGTTGGCCGCGACGGGCCCATTTCTCAATCCGCGCAAAGATCCCACCCGAAAACAGCGTAACCATCAGATAAAGGAAGCCCGCCGCCAGGAAAAAGGTGAAGTAGGCCCGCGTGCTGCTGGCCGCCTGGCGCGTTTCCAGCGTCAGCTCGTTAAAGCCGACAACGGCCAGCAATGCGGTGTCTTTGGTTGCAATCAGCCACAAGTTGGCCAGACCCGGTACCGCAAAGCTCATCATGGCGGGGATTGTGACGCGCCGCATGGTCATGAAGGCCGGCATCCCGTAGGATTTCGCCGCTTCGATCTGACCGGGCGGAACCGCCTGAATGGCACCGCGCAGAATCTCGGTCGCATACGCGCCCTGAACGACGCCCAGCACCCAAATGCCTGCGGCAACGCCGTTGATCTCGACGCGGCCACCACCCATGGCAGCAGATATTTTGTTGATAATATCGGATCCCACGTAATACAGGATCAGGATCAGAACCAGTTCCGGCACGGCCCTGATCACGGTCGTATAAATGGCAAGAAGGTCGCGCGTGACCTTCCCGCCGTAAAGTTTGCCATACGCTCCGAACAATCCGATCACGAGGCCCAGCGCATATGCGCCAAAAGCGATCTGCAAGGAGTGGGACAATCCGCGTAGCAGATTGGCCCCCCACCCCGGCGGCGAGAGCGACAGAAGCTCTGCGCTCTGCGCCAAACCAAGTGATTCCAGAAATCCGGTCACGGCAACGGCTTAGTAGATGCTGGTCGAGAAATAGTTCGACGTGATCTTCTCATGCGTGCCATCGGCAAGAATTGCCGCGATGCCCTTGTTCAACGCCGCAAGCAGGTCATCCTGCCCTTTACGAACGCCTGCACCGACACCACGCCCCAAAATGGCGGGATCGTCCTTCACGGCACCTTTGATTTCGCAGCAAGCACCGGCATCCGAATTCACAAAATCGGCCATCGCAATGCTGTCAGCTTGTGTGGCGTCGATCCGACCGGCAAACAGGTCCTGATTGGCCTCATCCTGAGTTTGATAGACGCGCAGTTCGGAATCCTTGAAGTATTCCTGCGCATAAGCTTGGTGGATCGTCGAAGCCTGAATGCCAATGACTTTACCCGCCAGCGATTCCGGGGTTGCTTCGATATCCATTGATTTATCGGCAACGATAACCGCAGGTGTGTTGTAGTAAGGATCGCTGAAATCAATGGTTTTCAACCGCTCCTCGGTGATCGACATCGAGGCCATGATGGCGTCGATCTGCTGCCCCGTCAGCGAAGGGATGATACCGTCCCAGGCCACCGGCGTGATAACACAGTCAAGTTCGGCAGCGGCGCAAACTGCATTGATGACGTCGATCTCCCAACCAACCCAGTTGCCTGAACTGTCCAGCGACGCGAAGGGCGGATAAGGCTCAGCCGCGATGCCGATCTTGACCTCTTCTGCACTGGCAACACCAGCCGAAAGGACAGCGGCGGCAAGACCGGACGCGAGCAGTTTTTTGACGTTCATTTTGTTACTCCCTTTAGGTTTATTTTGTTGTTTTTTGTAGTGGATCAGGCGACCGAGCTGAGGAACTGCTTCAATCGTTCTGATTTTGGATTTCCGAAGACCTCGGCAGGTGGACCCTGCTCTTCAATGCGGCCCTCGAAAAGATAGACGACATGGTTCGCGACTTCGCGCGCAAACTTCATTTCATGGGTCACAAGCAGCATGGTGCGCCCTTCCGCTGCAAGATCCCGGATCACGGTCAGAACCTCGCCGACAAGCTCTGGGTCAAGCGCTGAAGTTGGCTCATCGAAAAGCATCACCGAAGGATCCACCGCAAGCGCGCGTGCGATGGCGGCGCGCTGTTGCTGACCGCCTGAAAGGTAGGCCGGATAGGTGTCGGCCTTGTCACCAAGCCCCACCCTTTTCAGCAGGTCATGCGCCCGCGCGACAGCTTCGGCCCTTGGTACCTTAAGGACATGTACCGGTACCTCGATCACGTTTTCCAAAAGTGTGCGATGTGTCCACAGGTTGAACTGCTGGAAAACCATCGCAAGCCGCGTACGGATACGTTCAATCTGGCGGCGGTTCGAGGGGCTGCCGTCGGCATGCATTTCAACCAGCTCACCGCCGATGGTGATCTTTCCCGAGCTTGGTGTTTCCAGAAAGTTGATACAGCGCAGCATGGTGGATTTGCCCGAGCCCGAACCCCCAATGATGGCAACGACATCGCCCTTGTTCGCTGTCAACGAGACACCTTTCAAAACCTCCAGCGTGCCGAAAGACTTGTGCAGGTCCTCAACCCTTATCGCCTCTTCAGACGTAGTTGTTTCGCGTGCGGGTGATGCTGCTTTGGCTGTGTCCATATCCAAGAATCTTCTGATTTCAGCTTGCAGTAAGCCTCGAATCTCGCAATTATGCAAGTGTATAATAATTCCGTACCATGGATGACCCGGACGTGCAGGACGACAGCCGTAAATTTACACGTGAATCTGCCGAGTTTCGGCGCGAGGCGCTGATCCTGGCGACTTTGGACCTGATCGCCGAGATGGGTGTTCGGGGTGCCACTGTGCGTCAGATCTCGGCCCGCGCGAACGTGACCCAAGGGCTGATCCGGCACTATTTCTCATCCAAGGAGGAACTGGTTCAGGCTGCGTACGAACATCACATGAATACGCTAACCGATCAGACAGCTGCGTCGTCAGGGAAAGGCAGCGCAGTATCTCAGTTGACCAACTTCGTTGATGCGTCGCTGCGACCGCCAATCGTTGATCCAAGCGCTGTGGCCTTGTGGGCCGGCTTCCTGAACAAGGTGCAGCGGGATCCGAAAATGCAACGCATCCACCAGCAAACCTATAACTATTTCCGGGATCACCTTGAAAAGCTGATCGTCGCCGCATTGCAAGAAACCGGGCGTCCCGTCACCGCGTCGCAAGCGGCGCAACTGGCCATTGCCTGTAACGCGGTTATCGACGGTCTTTGGCTGGAAGGCGGTGCACTTCCAGATGCGTTTTCCGAAGGTCAATTGGCGCAGATCGGATTGGATTCAGTCAGCGCTATCGTCGGTATCCCATTGATCAAAGAAGTAGAGCAACCATGAAGACCACATCTGTGACAGAACGGTTAGCGGGTTTGGGCGGCGCCAAATGGGGCGTACATCTGAAAGCGCGCGACCTTATCAAAGCCGGAGCCGATATCGTCGAAATGACGATTGGAGAACCGGATGTACCCGTCCCGGACGCCTTGATCGAAGCCACCGTAACCTCATTACGGGCCCAGCGAACCGGGTACTCGAATGGACATGGCGAAGCTGGCTTGCTTGACGCGCTTGCCGCCCGCTATTCGGCTTCTCGCGGACGGGCTTTCGGGCCCGAGAATTTTCTGTGCTTTCCCGGAACGCAGACCGCTCTGTTCGCAGCCATGGCTGGCGTTGCCGAGGCCGGTGACGAAGTTCTGGTCGGTGATCCGATGTATGCAACCTATGAAGGGGTCGTTCGTGCGTCCGGGGCGGAAATGGTGCCTGTACCGCTGCGCCCGGAACACGGGTTTCGCATACAAGCCAAAGATATCGCCGAGCGCCTTACACCGCGCAGCCGCGCCATTCTTCTGACAACGCCACACAACCCAACGGGCGCGATCCTGACGGCCAAGGAGCTAACCGAGATCGGACAGCTCGCGATTGCACATGATTTGTGGATTATCTCGGACGAGGTCTATGAAGAACTGATCTTTGACGGGGCCAGATTTGTGTCGCCACTGGCAGACCCGGAACTGGCGGATCGTGTAATAGGCGTATCATCCATCTCGAAATCACATGCCGCGCCGGGGTTCCGCAGTGGCTGGTGTGTCGGGCCAGCCGCCTTCTGCGAAGCGCTGCTGCCCTATTCCGAGACCATGCTCTTTGGCAATCAGCCCTTCATCGCCGATATGACCGAAAAAGCGATCCGTGACGGGTCCGAGGTTGCCTCCGGCATGGCCGCCCGTTTTTCGGCACGCGCCACGCTTTTGGCTGATCGTCTCGAAGCAGAAACGGATCTGACCGTTCACCGGCCTCAGGCGGGAATGTTCGCCATGATCAACGTCTCCGCCACCGGGTTGGACGGCGAAGCCTATGCCTGGGACCTGTTGCAGACCGGGGTGGCTGTCATGCCGGGTTCCGCCTTCGGGGACAGCTTGAAAGACTGGGTGCGGGTCGCCCTGACGATCAGTGACACCGACTTTGCCACTGCGGTCTCTCGCATAATCGATCACGCCAACAGAAAATCACGCGAGGTTGCATGAGTGAAATGACCGTGGGCGAAGCATTGGTTGCCAGGCTTCGCCAAAGGGATGTGACCTGCGTCTTCGGAATTCCGGGCGTTCATACGGTCGAGCTTTACCGCGGGCTTGCAGGCTCGGGCATTCGTCACGTTACACCCAGACACGAACAGGGCGCAGGATTTATGGCCGACGGCTATGCGCGCGTGTCAGGCAAACCGGGTGTGGCCTTTGTGATCACCGGGCCCGGATTAACCAATACATTGACGCCGATGGCGCAGGCCCGCGCGGATTCAATACCAATGCTGGTGGTGTCTGGTGTCAACAAAACCGCATCGCTTGGCAGGGGTTTAGGGCATCTGCATGAATTGCCAGACCAGTTGAGACTGGCCAGAACCGTTGCGTTGTTGTCCGAACACGTTTCCGCCACCAACGCTCTGGACCCGGCCTTGGAATGCGTGTTCCACACCCTCACCAACGGTCGACCCGGACCGGTGCATATCGAAGTTCCGTTGGATATCGCAGCGGCTGATTATCAGGAAACACAGGTCGAACCGCTTGTCTCAGCCTCTCCGATTGACCCGGCTTTGATTACACAAGCCGCACAGCAACTGGCCAAAGCGAAGAACGTTGTCATTCTGGCGGGCGGCGGCGCAAAACGTTCCGAGGCTGGATTGCAGGCTCTGGCCGAAGCTCTGGATGCGCCCGTGGTGCAAACGGTCAACGCGCGCGGCCTGATGCACAGGCATCCACTGACTGTTCCGGCAAGCCCCAGCCTGAACGCCGTACGCGGCTTGATAGAAAGCGCCGATTGCGTCCTTGCACTGGGAACCGAGCTGGGCCCAACCGACTATGACATGTATGCCACCGGCCAAATTGCTAAAATGTCAGGGTTGATACGGGTTGATAGGTGCGGCGAGCAACTGACGCGACATGAGGCAGCGCTCATCATTCAAGGTGACGTCAACTTGGCTGTATCAGCGCTGGTTGACGCCTTGCCGCACAAGCCAAAGCAAAGCGATGGCGCGGAACGTGCAGGCAAAACACGAGACGCCGCCTGGGCGGAAATTGGTCCGGACTATCGCAAACAGGTGGAAATCCTCAACGCAATGCGTTCTGCGGTCCCGAACACCCTGATGGTCGGAGACTCCACCCAACCGATCTATGCCGGCAATCTTTTCTACGATCACGACCGGGCCGGAGGCTGGTTTAACGCGGCAACCGGGTACGGCGCGCTGGGCTATGGAATCCCCGCAGCCATCGGTGCTTCGGTCGCCGATCCGACAGCACGTGTGATATGCATCGCGGGCGATGGGGGCGCGCAGTTTTCTCTGCCTGAAATCATGGCCGCAGTCGACGAAGACCTGCCGGTCACCTTCGTGATCTGGAACAACCACGGATACCAGGAAATTGCCACGTCAATGCAGGATGCGGGCGTGACAGTCATAGGATGTGATCCCCCGCCTCCTGATTTTTCGGCGACGGCCAAGTCATACGGTATTCCATTCGCTTCGGTTCCAGCTGAACCGCAGGCTGTCGCGCAGGCATTGCGCCAAACTGTCGCCCAGAACGGGCCGGTAATGATCGAAGTCACCGCTCTGAAATTCGCAGCTCAGAAAGATTGAAACATGTCAGACCCAACCTTTGAGTTTTCCCGCGCCATCACCCGCCGTCCGGCTCCGACTATTGCAGGCGGGTTGCGTGCAGAAGATATCGGAAACCCGGATTTCGACGGGATGACAACGGCGCATAAGGCATATGTGGCAGCACTGAAAAGCACCGGAGCAGAGGTGATCGAACTGGATCCCCTGAACGCGTTTCCCGACGCGCAATTTGTCGAGGATACAGCCCTTTGCCTGCCGCAAGGTGCGTTATTGATGCGGCCCGGCGCACCTTCGCGGATGGGTGAAGTGGCTGAAATGGCGCCGACCCTTCGCGACTGCTACGACACGGTTCTGGAAATTCAGGGACCCGGCCATGTCGAGGGTGGAGATATCCTTGTTACCGGTCGAGAAATTCTGGTGGGCCGGTCAGACCGGACTGACGCGGAAGGTGTCGCCGAGCTGGCGAAAATCACCTCGGAGTGGGGGCACAAACTGCGCGAAGTTTTCACGCCCGAGGGCGTCCTACACTTCAAGACAGATTGTTCGCTGATGGACGCCGAGACAATACTGTCGACCCGACGGCTGGATGCATCGGGCTGTTTTGAGGGCTACCGGGTGCTGCATGTTGCGGACGGAGAGGAAGCTGCCGCCAATGCGATCCGCTTCAACAATCTGGTGCTGATGGCCGCCGGCTTCCCACGCACCGCTGAGATGTTGGATCGCGAAGGGTATGAGGTCGTAGAGATCGACAACACCGACTGCGCAAAGCTGGATGGTGGAATGTCCTGCCTTTCGTTAAGGTTCTAAGGGCGTAACCGGTAGCGTTCGATCCTTGGTGTTTCTTGCGAAAACCGTCGCCCGTACTGGTCTTTCCTTTCCCGCCATTCGCTCATAAACATGGGTGGCCGCCGATGATCTCGTCCGCCTAGTGTGACCTGCAACCGGTTGCAAGACTTTTGCGATGGTGCATAATGAATCTCTGATGCAATACACCTTGATATCTCTGACCATCAACGACCGGAGCCGCACTGCGTGAGCGTGACCCTGAAAGACGTCGCAGCCTTGGCTGGTGTATCGCGATCCGCGGTGTCGCGCACCTTTACCGAAGGCGCCTCGGTCTCTGCGAAAACACGCAGCAAAGTTGAAAAGGCCGCGCGAGAGCTTGGCTACAGTCCCAACGCCCTCGCCTCGTCCCTGACCACCGGGCGCACCAAGTTGATCGGGTTGATTTCGAACAACTTTCACAACCCGATTTTCCTTGAGGTGTTCGATCAGTTCACCCGCGCCTTGCAGGAACGCGGGCTACGCCCTTTGATCGTGAACCTGACGGACGAGACCGAGCCCGCAAACTCGGTCCGCATGCTGCGCCAGTATTCGGTTGACGCGGCCATCGTTGCCTCATCGACGCTGCCACCCAGCTTTGCCAAGGCGTTTCACGATGCGGGCGTACCGGTGGTGCATACATTTGGCCGCTCGGCCACCTCACCCGAAGTGCATGTCGTGGGAATCGACAATGTCGAATGCGGGCGCATGGCCGCGCGCGAGCTTTTGGCGCGCGGATATAAGCGTGTCGGCTATTTGGGCGGGCCTGAAGATGCAACCTCGGCGCTCGACCGGTATCGCGGGTTCATGGAGGAGTTGGCAGATCATCCCGATATCGAAGTAAGCCATTGTTTCGCAGGGGCTTATTCCTTCGAAGCCGGTCGCGCCGAAATGTTGCGCCTGTTGGCCAACACCCCGTCCGAAGCGTATTTCTGTGGCGATGACATCCTGTCTGTTGGCGCATTGTCCGCACTGGCCGATCACGGGCTGAAACCGGGTCAGGACATTGGAATCATCGGCCTGAACGACATGGAAATGTCGCGCTGGGAAAGCGTTAACCTGACAACGATCCACCAGCCGATCAAGCAGATCATCACCTCATCCGTCGATCTGGTTGTCGAGATGCTGAAAGAGCCTCAGCGCTATCCCGAGGCCCGTATTTTCCCCTGCCGCGTGATTGAACGGGGCACATTGCGGCCCCGCCCCTGATCAGCGAAACATCGGCGGTCGCGCGTCCTTCCACACGCCATCGGCCTTGCCCGATGCAACAGCCGCGTGAACGGCCGCAATGGACCGCAGCCCATCTGCCGCACCGGGCAGACCGTCGCGTCTTTCACCGCGGATCGCATCCGCCAGATCGCAATAGATGTTGGCGACCGCCAGAGGAAACCCCTCGGGGTGCGCAATGGCGACACGCGACAGGCGTTGCACCTCGTCGTGCAGACCGCCCTCACCCTTTTCGATGATCTGAGTACGCCCCCCGACCGGAGTATAGATCAACTGGTTAGGCTGTTCGGACGCCCACCGCAACCCACCGGTTTCGCCAAAGACCTGAATGTCAAAGCCATGCTGCCGCCCGATCGCCACTGATGATGTCCACAGGCGCCCAACCGTGCCGCCCTCCATCCGGAAATTGATCATTGCATCATCTTCCAACTCACGGCTGGCTATGGTCGAGGCCATGTCGGCAGACAGGGTTTTCACCTGATCGTCACAGATGAAACTGGCCATGTGCAACGCATGGATGCCACAATCGGCAAACTGCCCCGAAACCCCGGCCATCGCTGGGTCATAGCGCCAGCGCACGCGCGGGTTATCCGCATCTGTGGCGTCGCCATGATGACCGTGGCTGAAATTGGTCACCACCAGACGCACCTTGCCGATATCGCCTGCGCGCACCATCGCGCGGGCCTGACGCACCATCGGATAGGCAGAGTAACAGTAGTTCACCGCACAGATCCTGCCCGAGGCTTCGGCCACGCGCACAATCTCTTCGCCCTCTTCCACCGTCATGGTCATCGGCTTTTCACACAACACGTTAAAACCTGCCTCAAGATAGGCCTTGGTAATCTCAAAATGGGTCGAGTTGGGCGTCGCGATGGTTACCAGATCAACCCGATCCTCGCGGTCTTTTTCGCCAGCCAGCATCTCTTGCCAGTCACCATAGGCACGATCGGCAGCAACACCCAATCGCTGCGCGTATTCGCGGCCCACGTCGGGCCGGTGATCCAGCGCGCCAGCTGCAAATTCGAACAACCCGTCCGCCTGCGCCCCAAGGCGGTGTGCAGGGCCAATCTGGCTGCCTTCACCACCCCCGATCATGCCCCATCTCAACTTAGCCATGGTCATTGTCTCTCATTGGAATTGTCTCGTAGAGCGATCAGAAATCGCTGATGTCCTGCCACTGCCGCTGATCGGACGAGGCCAGCGCGGCGGCCAGCACGCGGTTGACCTCATGCCCGTCGCGGAACTTGGGCCAGATCGCCTCGCCGGTGTGAATGGCCTGTAGAAAGTCCTTGGCCTCGATGATGATCTGGTCCTGATAGCCGGTTCCGTGGCCCGGACCCTGACAGAAGGGCTCATAATCCGGGTGCGCGGGGCCGGTCAGGATCTTGGTGAACCCGCGCGCGGCTTCGGGTCCTTCGCGCTTGTACAGCCACAGCGCGTTCTGGTCCTCCTGATCGAATCGGAGCGCGCCTTTTGTGCCCGAAATTTCATAGGCATAGCCCATTTTCCGACCCGTCGCGACGCGGCTGAAATACAGGTTTCCCATAACCCCGTTTTCAAACCGACACATCATCTGGGCATGGTCGTCATTTGTTACCTCACCTCCGGGGCGGGTTTTGTGAACGGTCTCAACATCTGCCATCACCTGCGCAATGGGCCCGATCAGGGCCAATGCGCCGTTGACCATATGCGGGGCAAGATCGCCGATTGTGCCATTGGCCCTACCGGTTGTGCGCCAGGTGGCCGGAGCCTGCGGATCTGCATAGAAATCCTCGGTATGCTCGCCCCGGAACCACGTGATGTCACCAATCGCGCCATCGGCAATCAACTGGCGGGCATATTGGCTGGCGGGTGTGCGGATATAGTTGAACCCCACCATGTTCACCGCCCCCGATGCCACTGCCGCGGCAACCATCGCCCGACTGTCTTCAAGCGATGCACCCAATGGTTTCTCGCACAAGACCGGTTTACCCAATGCAAAAGCCGCTTCGGCAATCTGACGATGTGTTGACTGAGGCGAGGCGATCACGATTGCCTCGACCCTGGGGTCTTCAACCAACATGCGCCAGTCATCGGTTGCCCGCTGAAATCCATAGGCCGCCCGGTAGCGTTCGGCACTGTCAGGGCTCGACGCGCAGATGACCTCAAGCCGGGGGCGCAACACCGTGTTGAACACCGCACCGACGGCCGACATGGCAACGGAATGGGCCTTGCCCATATAACCGCCACCCACGATTCCCACTCCGATTTCAGGCATCTGCCATGGCCTCGCACATTGTGTTTGCAACCGGTTGCAAAATCAGTATCGTGTGAATCGATTCAACGCAAGGTCCAAACTTTGCCCACCCCACTTTGCCGGAGGACATGACGTGAGCGCTTTGATGGAGGGTATCAAAGGAAACAGCTTTGCCGTTCTGGGGCGTGCGGGTATGGACCTTTACGCAGACCCGATCGGTGTCAAAAGCGAAGAGGCCGATACGTTCCATGCCGATCTTGGCGGCTCGTCCGCGAATATCTGCGCCGGTCTGGTCAAGCTGGGCAGTCAGGCATCCTTGATCACCTCCGTCTCGGACGATGCAATTGGTCGGTTCTGCCTCAACCGGTTGCAACATTACGGGGTGGATACCTCTTATATCCGCGTGTTGGGGGGTGAGTATCGCACCTCTCTGGCCCTGTATGAAAGCCGGACCGAGAACTTTCAGAATGTCATCTACCGCAACGGTGCGGTCGATTTTCAGGTTACTGACGCGGATGTCGACAAGGTTGACTATTCATCCTTCTCGGCCCTGATCTCGGCTGGCACTGTCTTTGCGTCGGAACCCTCGCGCAGCGCCACGTTCCAAGGGTTTGAAAACGCGCGCAAAGCTGGTCTTCCGATCATTTTCGATGTTGATTACCGCCCCTACAGCTGGCCGTCGCCGGAAGTTGCCGCTGACGTTCTGTCCCGTGCGGGCGAAGCCTGTGACCTGATTGTCGGCAATGATGAAGAGTTCGGGTTCATGGCCGGCGGCATGGAAAAGGGCTTTGCCAAGGCACAGGACCTTGCCAGGAAACCGGGCCGGGTTGTCATTTACAAGATGGGCGAAAAAGGCGCCGTGACGCTGGCGGATGGGCAGGAAATCAGAACCGGGATCTACCCAGTGGACGCCATCAAGCCAGTCGGGGCTGGTGACAGTTTCATGGCAGGTCTTCTGGCTTCGATCGCGGCGGGGCACGCGCTGAAAGACTCGGTGATGCGCGGTTCCGCCTGCGCATCCATTGTCGTTTCCAAACCCGGCTGCGCCCCCGCCATGCCGACGACCCCCGAACTGAACGCGTTCCTCGCCTCTCACCCCGGCCCGACCACATAGGAGTATCCCATGCATATCGCGCCCTATGACAATCAGAACAAGCCCATCGTTGACGCCGGTGATCCGACCGTTCCGCTGAACTATTTCAACATCGTCAAACTGAAAAAAGGCGAGGCGTTCGAATACCAGGTGCCGGGCTACGAGACCTGCATCGTCCCTGCAACCGGCAGCGTCGATGTGGATGTCGAAGGCGTTTCCTTCCCCAGTCTGGGCAACCGGGGCGAAGATGTCTGGGATGGCGAGCCCGAGGGCGTCTATGTGCCCGTCGGCGCAAAAGTGCAGATGGTCTGCGTTTCTGACGCGACCGAGGTGTTCATTGCCGGTGCCACATATGACAAGGTGCTGGACCCGTTCGATGTGCGCGAACACGACCTTGTGCAATATGGCAGCGACGACACCAAAACCCACCGCAAAATCAAACACATCCTTGGCCAAAAGCAACACGACAAGGTCGGCCGCCTATTGGTGAGTGAGCTGTTCACCGTCGGTCAGGGCGGCTGGTCGGGCTTTCCCAGCCACAAGCATGACACCAACCGCCTGCCGGACGAGACTCGCCACGATGAGACCTATAATTTCCGGTTTAAGCCCAACTGGGGCTCGGGCCTTCAGATGTTGCAGCGCGAAGATAACCAGCCGGGCGACGCCTATCACATCGTGGATGGATCGACCGTTTGCATCGACAAGGGCTATCACCCCTGCTGCGTTTTGCCGGGGTACGAGATGTATTATTTCACCATCCTCGGCGGCCTGACCCAGCGCTCGCTGGTGCAGTATTTCCAGCCCACACATGCCTATCAGATCGAGACCATTCCCGGCATCAAAGACATGATTGCGAAATTCAAATGACCCTCGTCACACTGAAAGACGTCCTGCAACCCGCTTATGAACAGGGCTATGCCGTAGGCGGGCTGGTCACACTCGGCTGGGAAGACATGCGCGCCTATGTAGCCGCGGCCGAGGCCGAGAATGCGCCCGTGATCCTGCAAGCCGGACCCAGTTGCCGCGAGCACACTCCGCTACCCGTGCTGGGCAATATGTTCCGGTATCTCGCCGAAAACGCATCGGTTCCGGTCGTTGCACATCTGGATCACGGCTATACCTTCGAGGACTGCAAGATCGCGCTGGACAGCGGGTTCACCTCGCTGATGTTCGACGGGTCACGCAAACCCTTGCAGCAAAACATCGATGAAACCGCCGCAATTGCCGAGATGGCCCATGCGGCAGGAATTTCCTGCGAGGGCGAGATTGGTTTTGTCGGGTACTCGGGCGGTGAAGGATCGAACGGCACCGACCCGGCAGAAGCGGCCCGGTTCGCACGTGAAAGCGGTGTGGATGCGATGGCGATATCGGTCGGCAACGTCCATCTGCAACAAAACAAGGAAGGCGGTCTGGACGAAGCCCGCATCGCCGAGATCGACGCCATGACCACAGTGCCTCTGGTCATTCATGGCGGGTCGGGCGTGCCGGTAGATCAGCGCATGAAGCTGTCCCGCGAAACCTCAATCTGCAAATTCAACATCGGGACCGAGCTTCGCATGGCCTTCGGCAATGCCCTGCGAGACGCTGTCAATCGCGATCCCGAGCGGTTTGACCGCGTGACGATCCTGAAAGAAACCCACGATCCGGTCGAAGCCGCCGCGCGCATGGTCATCCGTGCCTTTGGCGCACCACCGCAACGTTAACGCGCGCTTTCGCCTTCAGATCGAGCCGCCCTCGACCATGAAGTTGCCCGCGCTGCACATGGCGGCGTCGGCCGAGGCCAGAAACAGAACCATGCGCGCGACATAGACAGGCTCTATCGGATCGGGCAGGCATTGACGGTCCACCTGTTTGGCCAGCGCCTCGGGCGTGACCCACAGGTCTTTCTGGCGGTCGGTCATGATCCAGCCCGGCACAACCGTGTTCACGCGAATGCGGTGATCGCCCAATTCGCGCGCCATGGTGCGGGTCAACCCATGCACAGCGGATTTGGCGGTGGCATAGGCCGGAAAACCTGCCCCGGCCTCCCACCAGGAATTCGATCCGATATTGATGATCGAACCAGCGCCCTTGGCGATCATACCCGGGGCCACAGCCTGAATGGCAAAGAACATGTGACGGATATTGGTCGCCATCCGCTCATCCCAATAGTCAGGCGTGACTTCGCGCCAATCATGGCGGTCATCCTGGGCGGCGTTGTTGACCAGCACATCCGCCTCGCCCAGTTCCTCGACCAGTTGCTCCAGCGCAGCCCGCATCGCTTCGATATCGCGCAGGTCACATTGCGCAAAGGTGTGTTCACCGTCCAGTTCCGCCAGCAAAGCAAGGCCCGCATCCGCATTGATATCCAGAAACCCGACCTTCGCCCCTTGTGCGGCAAAGGCGCGAACGGTTTCCGCACCAATTCCCCCGGCCCCGCCGGTGATGATAACCGTTTTGCCCGCAAGGCTAGGGTAATTGGCGAAGTCTTGGCTCATCCGTCACGCTCCATGATCCATTCGACCTCGGGGGCCAGGGCAAACCGCCATTTGCGCAGCGGGCCCGCCATGACGTTCAGATAATACATCTCAAACCCATAGGGCGCGCCGCAAGGGTGATGGCCACGCGGAACGATCACAACATCGCCATCGGAGACAGCCATCGTCTCATCCAACTGGCCATCATCGGTATAAACCCGCTGAATTCCGAACCCGTTGGCCGGGTTGAGGCGGTGATAATACGTCTCTTCCAGATAGGTGATGCGGGGAAAATCATCCTCATCATGTCGATGACTGGGGTAAGAGGACCAGTGCCCATTGGGCGTAAAGACCTCGGTCACCAGCAGACTGTCGGCATAATCCTCGTTCTCCATCGCGATATTGTTGATATACCGCGTATTCACACCCTTGCCGCGTTCGGTCAGCGTGATGCCATCCGGCCCGATCCGGCGCGCTTTGTGGCCGCCCTTACCCGGGGCCGAGCACACCGCCACAACGCAGTCGGTTTCCGCCACAGCCTCCCACTCGGTTCCGTTGGGCAGATACAGGCTATGCGGCGGTGTCTTTTCGAACACGTTCATCCGGTCGCCCAATACACCCCAGTCCTGACCGGCCCCGGTGATCCGTGCCTTGCCTTCGACCATCACCAGAATGATCTCGCGGTCTCCTGTCGCCTCGGCCGCCCTGTCGCCCGTTTGCAGTTGATACAGCCCAAAACCCACATATCGCCATCCGGCACTGTCCGGGGTGATGTCATGTACCTTGCCACGGGTTCCAATAGGCTTCTTCAGCAGGTCTGCCATTCTTGTTCTCCTTATTGGGCGGGCCTAAACGGCCCGCCTGTATCGCCCTCAGGCCGCTTGCCGTGCTTGCAGGGCCAATAGCGCCTCGGACAGTCGGGCCTCGGCCCACCCTTCCGACACGGCCTGGCGCAATACGTCGGCCTGGCTTTCAGGCGCGTTGCCACCAACCGGCGGGTCGGTGTCCAGATTGGTCGGGAACGGATAGCCCTCAGCCGTTGCGGCAATAGCGGCATTCAGCTCTGCCGCACTCAGCGCCCCCCGTTGTTTCAGGGCGACCAGCGACGGAAATACCGCCTGCGACATGGACTGCCGGTCAACCATCTCCATCGCACGACCGAAGGCAGACGAGACCTGCAACAGGTTCGCCATCCGCTGAATATCCGCACTGCTGTTTTCCCCGGCAGCGTGGAACAGCGCCGGATTGAAGAACACCGCATCCCCCTTTTCAAGGGACAACTGAATGTAGTTCTCTTCGAAAAACGCCCGGTGTGCCGCATCGTGAAAGGCCAGATATCCCGGCGCATAAAGCTGCGAAAAGGGCAGCAGTTTGGTTGGGCCGCTTTCCACGGGCATGTCGCAATGCGCAACCGCCCCCTGCAAGGTCAGCGAAGCCGTCACCAGATGGGCATGGGCCGGATACCGGGCGGCGCTGTCGGCGGTCTGGAAGCCCAGATGGTAATCCCGATGCGCCTGCTGTGCCTTGCCGCCGGGGCGCACCTGATTGATCTGCGCGGTCACTTGATAGTTCGGCCCCAGCCAAGCCTCGCAAGCCGCTGCAATGACCACATTCCCGAAATAGAGCGCAAAGCCCTCGGGATCGCGCAAGCACTGTTTCTGTAACGCGTTCCATATCCGGTCATTCGCGCCCGAGGCTGCAAAGTGGTCGCCTTCCCCCGCCCCGCCCTGACGTTCTTCCTCGATGATCTGATGGAACACAGCGGTCGCCCGGTCGATCACGGACGTATCCGCAAATGCGCCTTTTAGAACGATCACGCCCGCCGACTTGTCCAGCACATACGCCCATTCCGCCAGCAGCGCTTTTCTTTGATCTGCCTTCTCCAGCGCTGGGCGCAGCGCACGCATATCATAGATCGGAACGTTCTTTTGCACCGATGCGGCGTGAGGCACCGCACCGGCTGTCAGGTTTTGCGAGGTCAACACCTTGAATTCATCCAGATCGCAGGATTCCCGGTCAAAATAGCCGACATATCCAAGGTCTTGATGTACCATGACAAACTCCTCTTTCATGGCTTCGGTGTTGCCCCGAGGGGCGGTGATTAAACGGTGATCTCCAACCCTGCCTTGCCGCAAACCTCGACGATATGGTCATAGCCCAGTTTGGAGTACTCATAGGGCGGCGCCTTGACGGGGTCCTGCTCTGCCTCGACCACGATCCAGCCGGTGTAATCCATTGCTTTCAACGCGTTGGCTACGGCCTGAAAGTCGATGCACCCATCACCCGGCACGGTGAACGCGCCGGCGATCACCGCATCCAGAAAGCTGCGATTGTTCTCGCGCGTGTCCTGCACGATGTCCGGGCGGATGTCCTTGAAGTGGACATGGTGCACCCGGTCGCCCCAACGGTTCAGCGTGGCCATCACATCGCCACCGCCAAATAGCAGATGGCCCGTATCGAAACACAGCTTAAGTTCGGGGCCTGAACCCTGCATCAGCCAGTTCACCTCATCTTCGCTTTCGATGATCGTGCCCATGTGATGGTGATAGGCCATCGGCATACCCTGATCTGCCATCCATTTGGCAAGCTCGGTCAGCTTGGCCGCATAGGCCAGAACCTCGTCTTTGGACAGCTTCGGGCGGTCATTGACCGGCGTTCCGATCTGCCCCTGGAC
The DNA here is from genome assembly GCF_056541275.1 of Ruegeria sp. AI2. Taxonomy (NCBI): domain Bacteria; kingdom Pseudomonadati; phylum Pseudomonadota; class Alphaproteobacteria; order Rhodobacterales; family Roseobacteraceae; genus Ruegeria; species Ruegeria sp. AI2. The sequence continues at coordinate 239,363 of NZ_JBQFYB010000002.1, read as the reverse complement.
GGTATTGGAACACTCGGCGTAAACGATGCAGGGGCTGTTCAGCGCAACAAACTGTTCGACCTGTTCACGCACGACAGCGATTTCGGCATCCAGGTCATTGACCAGAGTACTGCCCGAGCACCAGCCGCCACACAACGCGATGTCATTGGCCTCCAGATAGGCGCGCAACCCTTCGGTGTCGCCGGGCATCCGCTGACCCCGTTCAACACCGGTATAGCCGATCTCGCGCGCTTCTTTCAGCGCCTGCTCCATCGTGTAGGCTGCGGTCAGGTCCGGCAGATCGTCATTCTGCCAGGCAATCGGAGAGATACCGATCTTCACGCTCATTTGGTGTTTCTTTCCTTGATGGCGACCTCATAGGCCGCACGTTTTTCGTTAACTTCCGGGCGGATGCTGACCTCGGGCACCGCCACTTCCCACCACGTTCCGCCGTATTCGGTCGATGGGTAGGGATCGGTGTCGATCACCACGACATAAGGGCCTCTGACCTCGGCGCGTTTGGCCAGTGCCGCCTCAAGCTCGGCGATCGAGCTGACCTTGACCGCGGTCGCCCCCATTGCTTCGGCATGTTTGGCAAAGTCGATCACCGAATTTTCACCGCCAATTGCGTGATCCAGCAGGTTGTTAAACTCGGCCCCGCCGGTTCCCATCTGCAAACGGTTGATGCAGCCAAAGCCACGATTGTCGGTGACCACAACGGTGAACGAAATCCCCATCATCGCCGCCGTCGCCATTTCGGAATTCGCCATCATGTAAGTACCGTCGCCAGTAAAGCAGATCACGTCGCGGTCGGGCTGGGCCATCTTGATGCCCATGGCACCGGCGATCTCATACCCCATGCAGCTGAAGCCATATTCCATATGATAAGCACCGGGGCGCGGTGCCTTCCACAGCTTGTGCAGCTCACCCGGCATCGTGCCTGCGGCACACATGGCAACGGTGTTTTCATTGGCCGCCCGCTGCACGGCGCCAATCACCTGCATATCCGTGGGAAGTGCATTGCTGTCCGCGGGCGCGTCGGTCAACGCATCGACCTTGGCAAACCACTCCGATTTCAGCGTCGCGGGCATATCAGGCGCGCGGAAACCGCCCAACGCACCGCTCAGGTCACCCAGCCCAACGCGGGCGTCAGCCTGCAGCGGCATCGCGCCGTGCTTTGCCGCGTCATAGGCGGCGGTGTTCAGGCTGATCAACTCCCGCTCGGGGTTTGCGAACAATCCCCAAGACCCGGTGGTGAAATCCTGAAAGCGGGTGCCGACGCCCAGCACCAGATCAGCCTCGGCGCAGATATCGTTGGCAGGCTCACCGCCGGTGACGCCAATCGGACCAAGGTTCAGGGGGTGATCCCAGGCCAGCGCGGATTTACCGGCCTGCGTCTCGGCCACCGGCACGTTGTGCGCTTCGGCAAAGCGCTGCAACGCGGCGGTCGCATCCGAATAATGCACACCGCCCCCAGCCACGATCACAGGGCGCTTGGCTGCCTTGATTGCGGCCACGGCTCGTGCCAATTCACCTTCATCCGGACGAATGCGGCGCTGATACCAGACGCGCGGCTCAAAAAAGCTTTCGGGATAATCATAAGCCTCGGCCTGCACGTCCTGACAAAAGGCCAGCGTCACCGGACCGCAATCCGCCGGGTCCGTCATGGTGCGGAAGGCACGCGGCAGCGCCGTCAACAGATGCTCCGGCCGGGTGATTCGGTCGAAATAGCGGCTGACCGGTCTGAAACAGTCATTCGCACTAATAGTTCCGTCCGAGAACACTTCGGGTTGCTGCAAGACCGGGTCAGGGCCACGCGTGGCGAACACGTCACCGGGCAGCAACAAAACCGGCAGGCGGTTCACATGGGCCAGCGCCGCAGCGGTAACCATGTTGGTGGCCCCCGGCCCGATGGACGAGGTGACCGCCATCGCCCGCCTGCGCCCCAACTGCTTGGCATAGGCAATCGCACAATGTGCCATCGTTTGTTCATTATGACCGCGATAGGTGGGCAGGCTGTCTTTCACACCGTGCAGCGCCTCGCCCAGACCAGCCACATTGCCATGGCCGAAAATCGCCCAGACACCTGCGATAAAGGGCTCTCCGGCCTCGTTCATCTGCGCGCCCAGATAGCGCACCAGAGCCTGCGCCGCGGTCAGTCGGACTGTCTTGCTCATCATGATCCCTTTCAACTCAGCTCCGCCTTTGGCGGCCTGCGGGTTTTCTCATTTGCGAAGGTGCCAGCTTTTGTATCAAAGCCTGAAAAAGTGGGGCGTCACGTGCCACCGCCCGATGGATGCCCCATTGGGGCATCCAAATTCTGTACTCTAAACCGTGCCGCCCAGCGATCCCTCAAGCTCGGCCATTTCCTGACCGCCCGCCATCAGGTCCTGCAACTGCTCTGGCGTGATCTCGCCACGCGTTGCTGTGCCCAGCGTCTTGCCCCGGTTCAAAACGGTGAACCTGTCGCCCACCGCCAACGCGTGACGCACGTTGTGGCTGATGAAAACCACGCCGACGCCCTGACTGCGCACCTTGTCGATGGTGGCCAGAACGTTCGAGGTTTGGCGCACACCAAGGGCCGAGGTCGGTTCGTCCAAGATCAGGATCTTGGCACCGAAATACACGGCGCGGGCAATGGCGACGGTCTGCCGTTCCCCCCCAGACAGGGTGCCAACCGCCTGATCCGGGCCGCGCAGGTTGATGCCCATCTTGCGCATCTCTTCCATGCAGACCTCATTTGCGTGTTCAACATCGAACCGCTTCAGCAGACCCTTACCCTTGGTCGGCTCGCGCCCCATGAAAAAGTTGCGCGTGACGCTCATCAGCGGGATCATCGCCAGATCCTGGAACACGGTCGCGATGCCTGCCTCCATCGCATCCCGAGGGGTGTCGAAATGCAGCGGCTTGCCCTCGAAAAAGATCTCGCCCTTGGTGGGTTTATGCACCCCGGACATGGTCTTGATGAAGGTCGACTTACCCGCGCCGTTATCGCCCAGCAGGCAGTGGCATTCACCCGGTTTGACGTCGAAACTGACGCCCGCCAATGCGATGATGTTGCCAAAGTGCTTTTCGATATCCTTCATTTCCACGATGGGGGCCTGATCGCCCGCCGCATCGCCGTGGTGGAACTTGGTATCTTCGGTCATATCAGCGCTCCCCGGTTACGCGTTTGCGGATCGCGTTGTTGAACAGAACGGCAATCAGCAGCATCGCGCCCAGGAACACCTGGAACCAGTCCTGATCGAAATCCGTATAGGTCAGTCCGATGACAACCATGCCAAAGATGATCGACCCAAAGAACGCCCCGATGGCCGAGCCATATCCGCCCGTCAGCAGGCAACCTCCGATCACGGCGGCGATGATCGCCTCGAATTCTTTCTGGAAACCGCGCCGCGCGTCGGTCGAGCCCGCGTCGATCACCGTAATGATGGCTACAAGTGCAGCACAGCAGGCGGTCAGCATGAACAGAGACACCTTGATCTTGCTCACGGGAACACCTGAATTCGATGCCGCAGTGCTGTCACCGCCCGCCGCGAAAATCCAGTTTCCGGCCGGGGTCCGCAGCAACACGTAGGTGGCTGCCAATGCCAGCACGATGAACCACAGGATTTCGACCGGAACGCCGGGTACCTTGGGTGCTCCGCTTTTGAAGGTGTCAATCATGCCGTTGGCCGCCAGCCAGGTAAACAGGCTGCCAAAGGCTTCGCCCGAAAAGAACGGTGCCAGCCAGTCGTTTTCAACCACGTCACGCACCCCGCGCAACTGGGTCGATCCTCCGGTCGCCGCCTTGAGGCCAACCAACGACAGACCGCGCAGAATAAACAGGAAAGCCAGCGTCACGATAAAGGACGGCAGGCCGGATCTTATGACGATATTTCCGTTTACTGCCCCGACAAATGCCGCGAATACGAATGTCATGGGGATCGCAATGATCAGTGGCAACTGCCATGTCACCACACAGACGCCGAAAAACAGGCCCGCAAACGCCACCATGGAACCGATGGACAAATCAAACTCGCCGCCGATCATCAGAAGGGCCGCACCGATTGCCAGAATGCCCAGCTGTGCCGCAGGTGTCATGAAGTTCATGACCCCGGCCAGGGTAAACATCGAATCGTCTGCTGTGATGGCAAAGAAGATGACCACCAGAACGACGCCCGCCATCGCACCGAGTTCGGGCCGTTTCATGAGCTTGGTCATGAAAGGTTCTTTCTTGACCCTTTCGTCCCCGGCGATTTGCGCTGAGTCACTCATCGTTTCCTCCCACTTGGATGGGAACGGCGCCACCGCGCCGCCCCGTTTTGTTCAGGTTGCGGTATGGATCAGCGGATGCCCTGCGCGGACAGCTCGATCACCTGCGTGGCCTTATCCTGAGTAATCAGGTTCGGACCCGAAGGAACGTTACCACCGGGCATCAGGCCGTATTTGGCGTGCAGGCCCATGAAGTTCACCGACAGATACCCTTGCAGATACTGCTGCTGGTCGATGGCAAAGGCCGCGTCACCATCCGCAATCGATTGCAGGAAGTTGGCCGACAGGTCGAAGGACGCGACATTCACATCACGGCCCGATGCTTTGACAGCGGCAACAGTCGGCTCACCGGCCGAGCTTGCACCCAGCGCCATAACCGTATCGACGGCTTCGTTAGCGGCCAGAGCAGCCGAGACTTTCGACTCGATTTCCGACGGATCGTTCGAGGTCGGCAGAACTTCGACATTACCGCCAAAGCCTTCCGCGAAACCTGCACAGCGCAGGTCCAGTGCAACGTTGCCCACTTCGTGGTTCACACAGATCGCGGTTTTGCCCCCCATCGAAGCCAGTTGTTCGCCCGCAGCTTTCCCGGCGTCAAACTCGTCCTGACCCACGTGCAGCAACGCACCCAGCTGTTTCGACACATCCGACCCCGAGTTGATCGAGATCACCGGGATGCCTGCGGCAACGGCGCGTTCGATCGACGGGCCAAGCGCATCCGCATCCGGGATCGAAACGATCAGGCCATCGGGCTCCTGGTTCACGGCAGCGTCGATCAGCTGCGACATGGCCACCATGTCGAAAGTTTCCGGAGCGCGGTATTCCACATTCACTCCGACATCCTTGCCAGCCTGTTCAACACCGTTCTTCACGACGTTCCAGAATGCGTCATTGGCCTGGCCATGCGATACGACCACGATGTCCTGCGCAAGAGCGGGCGTCGCCAGGGCCAATGCCCCCGCGGCAAGTGCACCTTTGACGAATTTCTTCATTTCAGTTTCCTCCCATTGGTTCAGTCTGATCTTGTGTTGGGGTACCGGCCCCAATCATCCGGCTGTGCCGAATCTCAGTGGCTGCGGCTCAGGGCCGAGCTGTCGTTAGTTTGAAGAATTTTGGTCATTTTGCAACCGGTTTCAAAATTTCCTCCATCCGGACGGGCTTTCCCGTCTGCGCTGACAGGGTCGCGGCCTCGGCCATCGCCAGCGCCGCCACACCATCCTGCAACGTGACGGGAACGTCGGAACCGCCGCCGACAGCATCAACAAATGCGGCCCATTCCACGCGGTAGGCCGGCATGTAGCGTTCCAGAAAGAAATAAGTCGGCTTCGCGCCCACAACGCCATTTGCCGTCGATTTCACGACGGTGTTTTCCAGCATGTTATGCGCCTGCAACAACCCTTCCGAGCCCAGCAATTCGACCCGCTGGTCATAGCCATAGGCCGCCCGGCGCGAGTTCTTGATGACCGCAATCCGGCCGTCTGCGTAAGTCATTGTGACCACAGCCGTGTCCACATCGCCTGCCGCGCCGATCTCTGCATCCACAAGCGACGATCCCACCGCCGTGACGGTCTGGGGCACATCCCCCATCAGAAAGTTCGCCATGTCAAAATCGTGGATCATCATGTCCCGAAACAGTCCACCGGACACTTTTACATAGCTGACCGGTGGCGGCGCCGGGTCAAATGACGTGATCGACAACAGTTCGGCCTCGCCGATTTCACCCGCGTCCAAACCGGCCTTCAAAGCCGCAAAATTAGGATCGAACCGCCGGTTAAACCCGATCATGACAGGTTTGCCGCGCCCCGCTACGGCGCTCAGACAGTCCTGTGCCCTCTGAAGGCTCAGATCGACGGGCTTTTCGCACAGAACGGCTTTGCCAGCGCCCGTGGCCGCCTCAATCAGGTCGGAATGCGTATCCGTTGGCGTTGCTATCAGAACCGCGTCAATCTCGGGATCAGCGATAATTTCTTCTGAACTGCGTGCCTCGGCCCCATATTCATCCGCGAGGCTGTTCGCCGCCTCGGGCAGCGCATCGGATATCGCACACAGCCTGCTCCCCGGATGGGAAGATATGGCCTGCGCATGAACGCGCCCAATACGCCCGGCACCCAGCAATCCGACCCTCAACATGCAGCTCTCCCGAATCTTGTTGTTGTGCGTAACAATGATTTTCTTTGCAACCGGTTGCAATATGTTTTTTGCATCGCCCCCGGATTCGCCAGCAGTTCCCGCAACCTCAACACGAATACCGCGCAAAAAACCGGTCTGATCTCAACAGGATTGCACTGCCTGACACGCATATTTCCGCGCAAATACCAACCTACGGGAATCCCCCAATATCGCCGCACGGTGAATCACGTTAGATTGTACGTAAGGAACACATACTACCACTCTGTGACCCCCTTAGAGGGGCTGGCATGACCCCCTCGTCCAGCCCCTCATACCACACCAAAAAGCCACAAGATCACGACGCGCCGACCAAAGCAGGCGCATGTCCGGTATTGAACTGGTTTGCAAATGGCGATCCCTGAAGGACTCGAACCCTCAACCTGCTGATTAGAAGTCAGCTGCTCTATCCAGTTGAGCTAAGGGACCGCTGCGCCCTTCTTGCGGTTTTTACCCGCGGGGTTCAAGAGGCAAGCGCATGAATGCGCTGTTGGGATCATCAACATACCCAAAGATAGGCCCGCAATAGGAATATCCCAGCGACTCATACAGCTTGCGGGCGGCATCATATTCGCGAAGATGGCTCGCCCCGGTCTCAAGTACCAAAGCCTCGCACCCCTCTGCGCCAGCCTGTTCAGCCAGATGCACCATCAGCACGCGCGCCAGCCCGCGCCCTCTTGCCTGCGCCAGAATATGCACTGATTTTACTTCGGCGGTTCCATCGGGCAGCGCTTTCAGCGCACCGCATCCCAATGGCTGCTGTCCGTCAAAAATGGCCCAGAACCGCACCCCCGGCCCGGCCAAGGCTTCAGCGTCCATCGTGTGGTTGCTTTCCGCAGGTCCCGCAGTTTCACCATGGGCAAAATGCGCATCGACAATCGGGCGCAATACGTCCGATGTCGGGTCAGCCTCTCGGATTTCGATCATTCAGTGCGTCCAGGGGCCGCGCCGGTCGGTTGCGAAATTCTCGCCATAGCCCCGCGCGCGCAGATTGGGTTTGCGCTTGTGCGGCTCGCTGACCTGCGCATCGATACCGTGGGCCTTGGCATAATCCAGCGCCTCTTCCCGCGTGTCGAACTTCAGGCGCACCTGAGCCTGCGTGTCGCTGGACGACGTCCAGCCCATCAGCGGATCAACCTCGCGCGCCGAGGCCGGGGCGTATTCCAGAACCCATTTGCGGGTCTTGGCCATCCCCGAGGTCATCGCATTTCTTGCGGGCTGGTAAATCCGTGCGCGCATGTCGCCTCTCCGTACTCACTTGGCTGAGCCCGTTTATGCGTCAGAGCGCGCCCGGGGGCAAGATTGCAATTGTCGCGGCCCTCGCCCTCGAACTCATGCCAGAAACTGTCATCAGGCTGGGATAAGGTCGCGCCAAACAAACGCAAGAACAATACAACGACTCACCCGTCGCACAGCCTCAGACGGCGTTACGGGCAATGATTCCGGATCGGCCCTTGCAGTTGGACAAAATAAGAACAAATGTAAGGGCCTGATGCCCGGAGCCTGCCTATGCCATACGCCCATTCCGACAAGACCCAACTGACCGCCGAAGACGTGCGCGCGCGCCTGAAACTGGAAGGCGGAAAGCAATTCGTGATGCATACCGAATTCAACCCGGCGGGTGATCAGCCCACGGCGATCAAGGAACTGGCGGGCGGCGTGCTGGACGGGGAACGCGATCAGGTGCTGCTGGGCGCGACCGGAACGGGCAAGACCTTCACCATGGCCAAGGTGATCGAGGAAACCCAGCGCCCCGCCATCATCCTGGCCCCCAACAAAACGCTGGCGGCGCAGCTATACGGTGAATTCAAAGGCTTCTTCCCCGAAAACTCGGTGGAATATTTCGTGTCCTATTACGACTATTACCAGCCCGAGGCCTATGTGCCGCGCTCTGACACCTACATAGAAAAAGAATCCCAGATCAACGAACAGATCGACCGGATGCGCCACTCGGCCACGCGGGCGTTGCTGGAACGCGATGACGTGATCATCGTCGCCTCGGTCAGCTGCATCTACGGTATCGGCTCGGTCGAAACCTACGGGGCGATGACGCAGGATCTGAAGGCCGGTCACGAATACGATCAGCGGCAGGTGATGGCCGATCTGGTGGCCCAGCAATACCGCCGCAACGATCAGGGGTTTCAGCGCGGCTCGTTCCGGGTGCGGGGCGACAGTTTGGAAATCTGGCCCGCCCACCTTGAAGACCGCGCCTGGAAATTGTCCTTCTTCGGCGAGGAACTGGAACAGGTCACTGAATTCGACCCGCTGACCGGCGAAAAAACCGACACGATGGACCATATCCGGGTCTACGCGAACTCCCACTACGTGACGCCGAAACCGACGATGCAGCAGGCGATCATCGGGATCAAAAAAGAACTGCGGATGCGCCTCGATCAGTTGGTCGGCGAAGGCAAACTGCTGGAAGCGCAGCGGCTGGAACAGCGCACCAATTTCGATCTGGAAATGCTCGAGGCCACCGGCGTCTGCAACGGGATCGAGAACTATTCGCGCTATCTGACCGGCCGCGCGCCGGGCGAGCCGCCCCCGACCCTGTTCGAATTCATCCCCGACAACGCCATTGTCTTTGCCGACGAATCCCATGTCAGCGTGCCGCAGATCGGCGGCATGTACCGGGGCGACTATCGGCGCAAGTTCACGCTGGCCGAACACGGGTTCCGCCTGCCGTCCTGCATGGACAACCGGCCTTTGAAGTTCGAGGAATGGGATGCCATGCGCCCGCAATCCGTCTTCGTCTCGGCCACCCCCGCCGCGTGGGAGCTGGACCAGACCGGCGGCGTCTTCACCGAACAGGTGATCCGCCCCACCGGCCTGCTGGACCCGCAGGTCGAAATCCGCCCCGTGTCGATGCAGGTCGACGACCTGCTGGACGAGGTGCGCAAGGTCGCCGCCGATGGCTATCGCACATTGGTCACGACGCTGACCAAACGCATGGCCGAGGATCTGACAGAATACCTGCACGAACAGGGCATCAAAGTCCGCTACATGCATTCCGATATCGACACGCTGGAACGGATCGAGATTCTGCGCGACCTGCGTCTGGGCGCGTTCGACGTGCTGGTCGGCATCAACCTGCTGCGTGAAGGGCTCGACATTCCCGAATGCGGGCTGGTCGCCATTCTGGACGCCGACAAGGAAGGCTTTCTACGGTCCGAGACCTCGCTGGTCCAGACCATCGGCCGCGCCGCGCGCAACGCCGATGGCCGGGTGATCATGTATGCCGACAAGATCACCGGTTCGATGGAACGTGCACTGGCCGAAACCGACCGCCGCCGCGCCAAGCAGATGGCCTATAACGAGGAACACGGTATCACGCCCGCGACCGTTAAAAAGAATGTCGAGGATGTTCTGGCCGGGCTGTATGAGGGCGACGTGGACATGAACCGCGTCACCGCCACCATCGACAAACCGATGCACGGCGCCAACCTCGAGGCGCACCTGAACGGGTTGCGCGACCAGATGCGCAAAGCCGCCGAGAATCTGGAATTCGAAGAGGCCGCCAACATCCGCGATGAGATCAAACGCCTGGAAGCGGTCGATCTGGCCATCGCCGACGACCCCATGGCCCGCCAATGGGCGGTCGAGAAAGCCTCAGAGGACGCGGTGAAATCGCGAGGGCGGTCAACGGCTGGCAGGCCGGGGCAAAGGGGTGGGAATGTGAAGAGAAGGAAGCGGTAAAAATGCCAGGAATGTCTTTAGGGTTGGGTTTGGGACTTACCAATAACTCCGCACCTGCGGTGACAAGAGAGACATTGGAAGGACTATCCCATGAACTTGTTCTGCCAATGGAACTCTTAGACGTTGTAGCAAATGTTGATGATGGACGCATTGTAAAAGCTCTGATCAACCCTTGGCAGTCTATTTTCGATCAACTTAGAAAAAACCCGGAGTTGCTCTACGAGTTCTCACAAAACCATCGCGTTTTCGAAGAGTTCATTGCTGGAGCCTACGAAAAAGCAGGTTTTGACAAAGTCGTATTAACGCCACCTAGCGGGGACCTTGGGCGCGACATTGTCGCCGAAAAACGCGGTCTCTTGACAGTTAGGGTTCTTGATCAGTGCAAAGCGTTTAGCAAGGGGAAACTTGTATCTGCAAACGATGTCAGAGCGATGATGGGAACACTCTTTAGGGAAAAAGATGCTTCCAAGGCTGTGGTTACTACAACGTCTGATTTTGCGCCTCGGGTGCGAAACGAATGGAAAGAATTCCTTGGGAATAAGCTCGAACTTAGAAATGGGTTAGACTTGATTGAATGGATGAAAGAAATCCAGAAGAAATCGTAGCGTGTGTAGGATGGGTGCTCGCACCCATCTCCCCTACAACCATTCAATAACCGATGAAACCACCTCTCCCTCAGAATAAAAACGGGCGGGAACCCCCGCCCGAACCGTTACCCCTTATCCCAATGGGCAATCACGTCGTACCCAACCGGCGTCGGCGGGCCTTCCATGAATTCGGCGAAATGGCCCCACAGCTCGGCCACTTTGGGCGCGTTTGCGTTCGAGGTCGCCTCGCTTTCGACCACCGAGATCACATAGCCTGAACCATCCTCGTTCATCACGTTGGTAAAGCTGTGCATGCCGGGCATACCCATGATGTCGGATTTCAATTCATTCATCTTCGCCGTCGCCGCCTCGCGCGTACCGGGCTTCATTTTGTATTGGGTAATTCGTGCAAACATCACTTTCCTCCGTCGTCTGGCAAAATTGCCATGTAACACGGCCGGAACGGCCCCGCCGCGCGTACCCTAGCACGACGGCCCGAAATCTCGCATTGATACCGGCGATTTGCGCCGATTTTCAACCATACACCGCACTGCATCCGGGCGGCTGTCCCTTCAGGGTTGCAGTCTCACCCCCAGTGCGGTTGTTTTTGCACCGATGGATGCTTGATCCCAATCAATGTCGAAACGCGAATGCGTCGGCAAAGTGGGTCCCATGCAAACACAGAACCCAACCGGCATAGACGCCTACAAACCCGCCCAGATCGCCGAGCTGGTTGAAACCGCTGGCGTTGCCAAGGCACATCTCACGGTCGGCCAGACACTGACTCTGGCGATACTCGCGGGCGTGTTCATCGGCTTCGGCGGGGCCGCCTATACTATGGTCATGACCGGCGTTGACCCGGGGTTTGGACCGGCCCGGTTTCTGGGTGGCGTCGTGTTCTCGCTGGGCCTGATCCTTGTGGTCGTCGGCGGGGCCGAGCTGTTCACCGGAAACGCCCTGATGACCATCGCGGCGGTGGATCGGAAAATCTCGCCGCGCGCCCTGCTGCGCAACTGGGGCCTCGTGTACCTTGGGAATTTGGTCGGGGCCATCGCGCTGGCTTTGGCCTTCGCTGCAACCGGCTTGCTGGACGGGCCCATGGGGGCCACCGCATCAGCAATCGCAAATGGCAAGGCCGACCTCTCGGCCACCCAAGCCTTTGCGCGCGGCGTTCTGTGCAACGCGTTGGTCTGCCTTGCCGTCTGGCTGAGCTTTGCGGCCAGATCGGTGGCGGGCAAGATCATGGCAGTACTCTGGCCCATTGCGGCGTTTGTCCTGTTGGGGCTCGAACATTCGGTCGCCAACATGTACCTGCTGCCGCAGGGCGCGCTTGCCGGCGCCGATTTCGGTTTGGGCGCGGCCATGGGCAACCTGTTCTGGGTCACGATCGGCAATATTGTCGGCGGCGCAGGCGGCGTCGCGCTTGCCTATCGCTTTGCCTATCTGCGCAATACGCCCGGCTGAGCACGCGGTTTGTCAGGTTTTGGGCAGGGAGATCCCCACACTCCACCCTTGCACCCCGCCCCACCCTCCTCCACGTTTGAAATCACAAATTGTGATTCCAAACGGCTGCCATGACGAACCCGAAAAACCTGCCCAGCGCGCATGAGGTGCAAAACGCCATTCACAGGGTGCGCGGCACCCGTGTGGTGCTGGCCGAAGATCTGGCGCAGTTCTACGGAAAATCCGTCAGTGCCTTCAATCAGGCCGTGTCGCGCAACACCGACCTGTTCGAGGGCTACCGCTTTCAGTTGACCGATGCCGAGGTTGCCGATTTGCAATCACAGAATGTGATCTCAAAACCCAAAGGCCGCGGCGGGCGGCGGGTCAATCCGTGGGTCTATACCGATTACGGCGTGGCCATCGCCTCGGCTCTGTTCAAGGATCCGCGCGCGATCAAGATCACGCGGATGATCACCGAAGCCTTTGTCGATGGCGCGAACGCCCTGGCCGAAACTCCACGCAACCTGCCGGAAATCCTGCCCCCCGAACAGGCCCCCGCCCCGCTGCTGCCCAATGGCGACCAACTGCGCGATCTGGCCGAAAACATCCTCGATTCCGGCCAGCAGAGCCTTGTCGATTACATCGCAAACCCCACCACCAAGCGCCAACAGGCCGTGGCGGTGATCATGAAGGCGCTGGCCGAAACCGCCGGGGAAGAGGTCCGCACCCAACAGGAGCGCCTGCGCCTGCGTATCGCCGAACGGCTGGCCACCGGCGATTATGCCAGTGACGACGACCGCAAAGGGTTGCTGGAACTGCTACAGGCGATGAAAGGTTAGCCCTTTCCCGCCCCGAGAATTCAGGGGCGCACGAACTTGGCGCTTCCCACCGACCGTTCGCGCGGCTTCGGCTGGTCCTGTGCCTGCACGGTGGTCGCGCGTGGCAGCTCCAGCTCGGCATACCCGCAGGCCACCCCGTCACCATCCGGGTCGTTGCGCTCATGATAGCCCGGCTGCCCTGCGCGGAATGGCCCGATCCCCATGGCCTGTGTCGCATCACATCCCGCCAGCGCGATCAGGTGGATCACCGCCTCGTCCCGCTCATAGCCCGAGGTGCGCAGAAAGACGCCCGTGGCAATCAGCGCGGTCGTCAGCGGCAGCAGCAGAACCATGATCAGTATCCGCAGCGGGGACAGCGCCTGCCGCCGCGCCGCCTCGGCGCGCAGATGCCGTTTGGCCGAGCGCGGGTTCAGATCAGGTGCTTCCTGCGTTGGTTTCTTGAACAACATGCCCCGACCCATAAGGGCAATATGTGGCAAAGCCGAGGCAACACAGTTCCACCGGGTTCAAAAATCTGGCCCGGCCCGAAACCACCGCCCGCACAGGCACAATTTTGCTTACTGCCAGTGATGTCCGGCCGTCACCGGACCACATGCACCGCACAAGGGGCGTGGCGCACAATATGGGACGCAGTGGACCCCAACAGCAGATCCTGCATCCCCGGCCGGTGCGAGGCCACGATGATCAGGTCCGGGTGATGTGCCTCGGCCCAGTCCAGAATGGTCCGGCCGGAATGCCCTTCGACCACAATGCCCGTTGCATTCGGCAATTGCGACGCCAGCGTATCCAGCTCTGACTGAATCGCCTTTCGGGCCTCAGACAGATATTCCGCCGGCATGTACGAGATTGCATAATTCGGAATATGCTCAACCACATGCAGCAATGTGACCTGCGCGTCCGGCGTGGCCAGAACCCGGGCCAGTTTCAACGGCCCGGACGTGTCTCTTTCAGCATCGAAAGAGATCGGAACGAGAATGTTGTGATACATAGCATGCGCCTCCGTTTTGCAGACTTACTTTGAAACAGACATGCACGGCAGGCTTTGATTCAGGTCAGGTAGAGCCAAATGTCTCTGCAACGTCATACATGACCGGCTCAAAGCTCTTGCATAGCTCGTTGATCTTGCGGTTGCGGTCTCGCATCTCGGGGGTCCGTAGCATGGCCAGGAAATCCTCGCGGCGTTGCCATTGCGAATAGTTGGCGATCCGGGTTTGCGCATCATTCACATGAAGCCCCGCGGAAACAAAGCCGGGCTGCTTCGAGATGAACTCGGAATAGGCGTCGGTCAGCGCCTCCAAAAGGTCCTGACAGGTGCCGGGCGTCATTTCAAACGTGGTGATAACTGTCTGAACACTGGCGTTTTTGGCGATTTTCGGCATCGGGATTCTCCATTTCTTTCCCCAAGCCTAGCACATCAGATTGAAACGTCGCCTATTTCCTTGCCGCTGCGCCAATCCGCGCTTTTCTGCGCCCGTTTATCAGGCGGCTGGCCACCCCGGAATGGGCGGCCAGCCGCTGTTTCAACGCTCCATGCGCATCGTGACCGAGACTTCGCCTTTCAGGTGATCCGGCCAACGCAGAATAAGACTGTCGCCACTGGCCCCCTGTTCCGTCAGAACATGAGGGGCCGAATAGACAAGGTTGTTGAACACCCCGGTCAGCGACCCGATGGCAGTGACCCCGTCGCAACCGCGCGCCTTGCCGCCAAATGGCAATTCTCCGTTTGCCGAAACAGTCCAGACATTCGCGACCGAGTTCTGCTGGCTGCGGATGCGCAGCGGGTTCGAGGATCTCTTGCCAATCCCGTGATAGGTATTGTTCTCGTAGGTCACGTTCGAATGCCTGTTATTGTCCAGATCGGCAAAAGACGTATCGACCCGTTCCGCCCGGTCGATCGAACCGCTGGTGGCGCGGAACTTGTTCCCGGTCACCGTCACACCATTCAGGTAATGGCCAGCGCCATAGGGGCGGATGATGATATAGCTGAACCAGGCCGGCGCATCGCTCGAGAAAAAGATATTGTCCGTGATGCTCATCGAACTGAACGAAAACCCGCTGGTATAGGTAGGTGCCGCATCGCGTTCGTTGGTCCATTCGATAAAGCAGTTGTCGACATAGTTCTCGGCAATGGTCGAAGTGTTGTAGGTGCCGATCATGATCAGCCCCGCGGTACGGACCCCCTGCGGGATGCCGTCGCCCTGAAAGAAATGGTTGCCCAGAACCAAATTAGTACCGCCGCCCAGAACGGCAAAATGCTTGAACCGTACCGCCCGATTGTGACGCAGCTTCACATCGTTCGAGTTGGTGTTCAGCCCGATGGAATTCCGGTCCGTCACGTCAAGCGCTTCTTCTGAGGACAAGAACTGGCAATTGTCGATCAGCAGCCCCTTGCACCCCGTCGCGGTCGAGGTCAGGCCCCGATCCTTCGGGCGACTGATAAAGCAATCTTTCAACGAAAACGTACTGCCCGAGGCCGCCAGACGAATGCCGCTGCACCGGCTGTTGCACTGAAACTCGATCTGTTCCATGCCGAATTTCCGCAACGTATCGAAACCGCTAAAATCCAGCAGGTATTTGAACGACTGAAAGGTAAAGGTCTGGGTACCGGCGGCGTCATAGATGGGCGCGCTCAGGGTCATCTCACCGGCACCTATGTTCTTCGAGCGCACGTAAACCTCACGCCCGACACCACTGCCCTCAACCAGCGATCCCACGGGAATATTGGCCACATTGGCGACATTGGTCAGGCGTGTCTTGTCCGACGGGTCATAAGTAGCGACAGAGGTGAAGGTTTCGGTGTCCCAGGCGGTACCGCTTTTGACATCGAACTGCCCGTTGCGGATCACGCGGCGCGTGGAAAAGCCGCTTTGCTTGTTGGGAACCGCAGCGGCCATGTCGATCGGCGCGGAAACGGAAATCTTGCGCCCGCCAAGATCCAGCGAGTCATGGTCCGAATTGTTCAGCAGAGCCTGAAACGCCTTCTTGAAAGCCAGCTCCTCATCTCCGAACGCCTCAATATATGCGGGCAGATGGAAATCCTTGGTCAGCAACAGCATCTTGTCATCCGGCATGGTGACGGTGCCTTCGAATTCAATCTCCGCATCGATGCTGGTGTTTTCCGCAAGGTGATAGATGCCTTGCGGAACAAAGACCCGGCGGCCACCGGCGGCCTGATCCGCCGCCTCAAACGCAACCGAGTCATCCGTCACACCATCACCAACGGCACCAAAGTCGCGCACATCGACCAGGCTGATCATCTCGCGCAGAAAGAACCCGGTGACATCGGTGATCTCAAGATCATCGACACGCACCAGCGCGCCGTTGGCCCCTTCGATATCCAGGCCGAAATGCCCGTAAAGGGCGGCAAGCCCCCAGGGCATGTCCACGCCCGGGCGCTGGCCGGTGCCGACAATCGCGGTGATCTCGTGAACCGTGCCATAGCCCGACAGCTGGGTGACAGGCCCCTGTTCCACAAGACCGGCCACATGCACATCGCCCGCGCCACCGGCCCAGGCTGCAATGCGTACCGACGGCAACGGGCCACTGATCGCCTTGACCCGGGCTTTGATCTGCAAATAGCAACCGGGCAGGATCGGCGTCTGCCCCATGTAACGCAGTTGCTGCGTTGTGTTGACCTTCAGGATTTCAAGGCAACCGGCAAAATCCGCATCCGCCGGAACAAACACCCCGGTGCCGGACCCGCCATATGTGGGCGACCCGGGCGTTCCGTCCCCCGCAGACCAGACGGTCAGACCATTCGCGAATTGAGGCGGCATGAACACGATGCCGTCGGTGATTGCCTTGTTCATTGAAAACCCTTTCCCAATCGCGTCGCGCAAATCCGGCGACGCGTTCAAACCCCGTGTTCAGGTCCGCCCCGAACGCGACAGTCTGGATATCTAAAAGGAATTAACCACGGCTCATCTCACCGTGACGGTGGTGTTGCCTCAGGCCGCAGGGTCAGCGGCACCCAACAGTTGCACCCCGTTGATCTTCCAGCCTTCCGTCAGCGGGATCATCTGATAGTCCAGAAGATGCACCCGCCCGTTACCGTCCGTAATCATCACCTTCTGCCACAGCGCGCCGTCAACCTCGCGCAGTTCCAGAAAACGCACATCGGCAGGACGCCAGACCATGGGATAGCCATTGCGCACCATCGCGCCGAAATTGTCGGGGTTTCGGAACAGACGCTGGATGCTGGGGCTGGCAAAGGTGAAGGCGGTCGCAAAGTCATCCGCCCGGAAGGCCTGTATCTGTGCCGCGATATTGGCCTCGATCTCGGCACTCTGCGCAAATGCGCCCGACGCCAGCCCGGCGCTCAGGGATAATGCAAGCAGTAGTCGACGCATGGGGCCACCTCCTGATCCAAGGATAGCCCCATGCCGGTTCAGGTCAAATCAGACCAGCTCTCCGGCCAGTGCCTTGTCGATCAGCGCGATGGTCTCGGGCACGCCGTAAAGCGCGATAAAGCCCCCGAAACGCGGCCCTTGCGAGGCCCCCAGCAGCACCTCATAAAGCGCCGAGAACCACCCTTTCATCGGATCAAACCGCTCGCGTCCGATGGCATAGACCACCGATTGCAACGCTTCATCCTCGGTCGGGCCATCATAGGCCTCAAGCGCCGCTTTCAGCGCTTCCAGCGCCTCGCGCTCCTGATCCGTCGGCGCGCGATGCTTGCGCGTCGGTTTGACGAAATCGTTGAAGTACCGCACGGCAAAACCGGCTGCCTTGTCCAGGTCGGGATGGCTCTCTGCCGTTGCCTCGGGCGCATAGCGGCGAATAAAGCCCCACAGCGCCTCCTTGTCTTCGGCACCGGAAACCGATGCCAGATTCAGCAGCATCGCAAAGGGAACGATCAGGGTCGATTCCGGCACGTCGCCGCCGTGGATATGCCAGACCGGGTTGTTCAACTGCGCCTTCAGGTCCTGCCCCGGATAGGCGCGCAGCTGCTGATGATACTCATCATAGGCTTTCGGGATCACGTCGAAATGCATCCGCTTGGCCGTCTTGGGCTTTTGGTACATGAAATAAGCCAGCGACTCGGTCGGTGCATAGGTCAGCCATTCGTCAATCGAGACACCATTGCCCGACGATTTCGAAATCTTCTGTCCGTTCTCGTCCAGAAACAGCTCATAGCTGAAATGCTCGGGCGCGCGGCCACCCAAGGCCCGGCAGATCCCGTCATAGATCTTTTCGTTGGTCGCGTGTTCCTTGCCGTACATCTCGAAATCAACGCCCAGTGCCGCCCAGCGTGCCCCGAAATCCGGCTTCCATTGCAGCTTCACGTTGCCGCCGGTGACGGGAACGGTCCATTCCTTACCGTCTTCATCATCGAAGGTGACGGTGTAGGTCTCGGCGCAGACTTTTTTCATCGGCACATACAGAACCCGCCCGGTTTCCGGGTGGATCGGCAGGAAGATCGAATAGGTCTGCTGGCGTTCTTCCCGCAGGCTTTTCAACATGATGGCCATCACGTCGTCATAGCGTTCAACCGCACGCTTCAGAATCTCGTCGAACTGGCCCGAGCGATAAAAGTCGCGCGCCGAATAGAACTCGTATTCGAACCCAAAGGTATCAAGGAACCGGCGCAGCATCGCGTTGTTGTGCTCGCCAAAGCTGTCATACTCGCCAAACGGATCAGGAACCGAGGTCAGCGGGCGCTGCAAATGCTCTTCCAACGCCTCAGGGTTCGGCACGTTACTGGGAACCTTGCGCATCCCGTCCAGATCGTCCGAAAAACAGATCAGCTTGGTCGGGATGTCCGACAGCGCCTCAAAGGCACGCTTGACCATCGTGGTCCGCGCCACCTCGCCGAACGTGCCGATATGCGGCAGGCCCGACGGGCCGTATCCGGTTTCAAACAACACATACCCCTTTTCCGGAGCACCTTTCTGATAGCGTTTGAGCAACCGGCGCGCCTCTTCAAAGGGCCAGGCCTTGGACGACATCGCGGTTTCGCGCAGTTCAGACATTTCAATGTGCTCCATTGGGGAAACGGTCGCGGCTGCACCACGCAACCCGACCGGCCCCTCCTATTGTGCCAGTGCAGCATGAGTCAATAAAGCACCGGTGTTTTCACCGCCCGGAACCCTGGAAAACCACCTTGTCACGGGGTTTTGCCGCCAATTGACTGTTCTGCCCGCCCTCAGCCTCTGATCCACGCCCCCTGCGCCGCCATCCCGCACCGGTTTTTCCATCCGCAGGCCTTACTCCAGCCACACTCATGGGGTGGATTTGGCGCGCGAAACATAAAAGACACGGGCGACAGGCTTTGACCTGACCCGGATATTTCGCGTGTTTGCACAGCGGTGCTACGATAGACAGACACCGGGAAACCTCCCCGGTCCAAAGGAAACGAGATGCGACGCGAAACCACCAACCTGATCCGCTTTGTGCTCGAGGATATCGTCCCGCCGATCCTGCGCGACAGCGCCGCCTTTCACTGGCTTGCGCGCCGTGTCTGGGGGGAACACATTACCCGGCTGGCGGCGTTCCGCGAACGCGCGCCTTTTCTAACGGACGAAGAATACGAAACGCTCTACCGGGAACACCCGCGCGTGCATGACGGAACCGACAATTCCGACGCTTGCATCGACCGGATCGCCAGCGACATTGTTGGCGACAGCATCTGCGACGTCGGCTGCGGCACCGGGGCCCTGCTGCAACGCATCCGCTCCCTGCGCCCGGGCATCACGGCCATGACCGGCGTCGATTTCGTTGTCGATGACGCTGAAGCCATCGAAAACATCAGATATGTTGCCGCCCGGATCGAAGACCTGCCTTTTGAGGACAACAGTTTCGACACGGTCATCTGCACCCATGTGATCGAACATCTGCTGGATTACCGCCGTGCCATCGCTGAATTGCGCCGGGTCGCGCGCCAGCGGGTCATCATCGTGGTCCCGCGCGAACGGGAATATCGCTACAGCTTCAACCCGCATTTCAATTTCTTTCCCTACACCCACAGCTTTCTGCGCGCCGTGCATCCCAGCCCCAGGTTTCACACCTGCGAGGATATCGGGCGTGACATCTATTACTGCGAGGATCGCCCGGCCGAAGAACCCACCGAAAAGCCCCTCAAGGATCAGGCTGCATGAGCGCAACTGCACCCACAGCGCTGATCTGGACCGGGCTGCTTCTCACACCTGTCATGATTTCGGTCGGACAGGTGCTGTTCAAACTTGCCGGCGGGCGGATCGACGGCCGCACCGCGACCGGGGCGATGGGGGTGTTGCATACCCTGCTCGATCCTTTCTTGCTCGTCGCTCTGGCGATTTACGGCACAGCAACGATACTCTGGATTTACGTCCTCAGGCATGTACCGCTGTCGCAGGCCTATCCGTTTATGGCCCTGAGCTTCATACTGGTTCCCCTCGCCTCGTGGCTGTTCTTCGGGGAAACGCTGGGGCTGCGCTATTGGATCGGGGCGGGCCTTTTGCTCAGCGGTATGGCGATTATGAACACCTGACCGGTTCAACCTGCCGCACAATGCGGATAAAACAAGATGTTGAACCTGCCCCGCCCCCCTTCTATCCTGCGCCATTGACGAACCCCAAGCAGGATGCCCCGAATGACCGAGCAAGTTCCCCACCCGATGTCCCCACAGGATTGCCTTGTGGCGATCATGGTTGCGATCTCGGCCTCCGACGAAACCATCCGAACCGCCGAGCTGGTCAAGATCGAGGTCGCCGTGAACATGTTGCCGGTTTTCGCCGGGTACGACATCGACCGGATGCGCCACGTGTCGCAGGTCGTGTTTGACCTGTTCGAACAGGAAGACGGGCTGGATGCGCTGTTCGGCCTGATCCGGGACAACCTGCCCGAACGCCTGAACGAAACGGCCTATGCTCTGGCCTGTGACGTCGCCGCCGCTGACGGAACGCTGGCCGAATCCGAACTGCGCCTGCTGGAAGAAATCCGGTACGAACTGAACATCGACCGCCTGCACGCGGCCGCGATCGAGCGCGGGGCCCGGGCGCGCCACACCGTCTGACGCCCGCTCCAGGCCGGTTTCAGGTTTCAGCTTCCGTAAAGTGATCCCCAGCGCTCCAGCAAGGCGCGCTGCAATTTCCGTGATCTGCTGTTCCAGCTGCGTGCGCCATCCGGGCGCTCACGCTGGGCGCGTGGGATCGTGGCGCGATGATCCACGTCGGCGGTGAATATCGCGAATGCCAGATCGACCCCGTCCGCAGTTGTCAGGAACCCACCCAACCCGGATACAAAGTTCAATGTCCCTGTCTTGGCATCAACCTTGATTGGGTGGTTCTTGACGGGCCGCCCGTTCCGGTCGGTCAGTGCAAAAGGTTTCATCAGGGGTCGCAACATCCCCGATTTCTGTGTAGCAACAAGGGCCGCAACCAAATCCGCCGGTACCATGCGCGAGGCATCGCTCAGTCCCGAATGATCGACCATGGCGATTCCGGTCACGCCGAAACGACTGGCGGCCCACCGGTTCATCTCGGCTGCTGATTCCGCCAAGGTGTGCGGGTCAACACCGCGCGCCCTGGTCGCGGCCAGCCCGACCATCTCGGCCGTCAGGTTGGTCGAGTATTTCAGCATCCCGCGCAGGACATGGTCCAAACTGTCGCTGCGATGCACCACAAGATCAACACCCCGCACGCTCT
Organism: Ruegeria sp. AI2; assembly: GCF_056541275.1. NCBI lineage: Bacteria > Pseudomonadati > Pseudomonadota > Alphaproteobacteria > Rhodobacterales > Roseobacteraceae > Ruegeria > Ruegeria sp. AI2. The sequence goes on along the minus strand of NZ_JBQFYB010000002.1, from coordinate 217,775 downwards.
GGCGTGTCACCTGAACACGCTTCAAAACGATCCCGTTCGACCGCGCCAAGGTGCGAAACACATCACCCGCGTATAAAGCGGGCTTGCGCACCGGCAACCAGCGGGCCCCCCCATTGCCCAGCGCGCCCTTGGCCACGGTCCAGCGATCCTGCCGCGCGCTTGCCTGATAGGTATAGATCGGCAGGCTGCGATCCTCGACCCGCATGGCCGAGACATCCACCGCAGGCACATAACGCGCGCTGCGGGCATCCATGGTTATGTCATAGCCACTCCCTGCGCGTTTCCATTCGAAATGGACGCGGTTGAAGTTCAAGGAAATGCCGCTGACAGCCGGGCTATAGCCCACATGATCCGGCTGCCCGGGATCGATGCTGAACACATAAGGCAACGCCCCGTCGTAAACCCTGAACGCGCCGCGCACTTCGATAATCCCGGCCTCGCGCAAATTGGCCGCCATCGCGGCCAGCGCATCCGTATCCAGCAGCGGGTCGCCGCCCCCAACCAGAATCAAATCGCCGTGCAGAACGCCCTTCTCGATCCGGCCATCCGCCACCAGGCGAGTCTCAAACCGGTGTTCCGGCCCCAGAACATCCAGCGCATAAAGCGCGGTCATTGCCTTTCCAACGCTGGCCGGGGGCAGACTTGCGCCCTCGCCAAACACTTCCAGTTGCGCCCCGGTCGCCACATCCGCAACCGCAAACACAACTTCGCCTTTCAGGCCCGCTGCGGCCACCAATCGCTCGGCACCGCTTAATATGACCCCACGCGCCTGCGGCCTCAGCGATACAAGCGGCGCCTGCGCAAGGCCCGCTGCCGGGATCAGGGACGCCCCCAATCCCCCCAGAAACAAACGACGTGAAAAACGACCAGCCATAGCCGAATTAAAATCCCACAGATCAAAAGCACACAACCACTGTGTTAGATTATGCGCCCGTTGGGGCTATTCCGGCAACACTTCTGCGCCCCATTCGCCGCGCGTCCGGAGTTCGGTCGAACTGACATCGATCATCGGCACGTTCACGAAACACCACGCCGGGGCCTGTGCCTGCCCCAGAAGATGCCGCGCCTGCCCGTCGATCCGGTACTTCGCATAGACCCGCGCCGCAGGCGACATCCGGGCCGAGATCCGCTCGCCCGGCCGCGCCACCACGCCCACCGGCACAGTGTCCATGATCAGCCGCCAGTCTTTCCAGCGATGAAACTGCGCCAGATTATCCGCGCCCATCAGCCAGACAAACCGCACCTGCGGGTAAAGCCGCCTGAGCGCTGTCAGAGTGTCCGCCGTCGCCCGCGTGCCGACCAGCGCCTCGATATCCGTCACATCCACCTTCGGATGCTGCATCACCTGACGCGCCGCCGCCATCCGCCGCGCGATCGGCGCAGGCCCCCGCTCTTTCAACGGATTGCCGGGTGACACCAGCCACCACACCCGATCCAGACCAAAGGCCTTCATCGCCTCACGCGTTACATGCACATGGCCCCGATGCGGCGGATCGAATGACCCGCCGAACAGCCCAACGACCTGCCCTGGCCGCGCGTAAGGGATGTCGTACCGCTCCATAACCTGCTGATGTTCAGAACCGGGCCGCGTTGTCAATCAATCGGTTGCACGGCGTCGCCCAGCGCAACCCGCCCCGGCCTGACAACTTCGGCACACCATCCCCCATGCCCCCGCACGGCAGAATAGCCGCCCTTGCCCAGCGCCTCTTCCATCCGGCTGCACGGCGCACAGATCACGGTAAAGCGCAAAACGGCCTCGCCCACCTGCACCTCGCGCCCCTTGAGCGCGGCAAGGTTGATCCCCGAAACCACCAGATTGCGCCGCAGGATTTCGGGCGCAACCGGCCCCCGCCCCAAATAGGACCCAATCGCCCCCAAATGCTCCCGCTGGATCAGAGAAACCGCCCGCTTGCCCGCACGGCCCCGGTCGCCGTCGAGGCCATTGGGGGAGACCACCGCCTCCCTCACAACCTCCACCCCAACCCGCCGCTCGGGCCGGACGCCTATCCATTCGACACGTCCTGGCTGCGCCCAGCCTGATATCAGTTCCGCTAGTGCCACCACTTCATGCCCCTCATACAGCCCGGCAAACCTAGCCCATGCAGATACGGGACGAAATTCACAAAACCACCAGCTTGCCCCGCCCGCCCCGCTCGGATATCCAGCGTTTCAACCCAATTTCCCGACCCAGAGGACGCGACATGGCCGCCTATCAATATGTCTACCACATGCAGGGTGTCTCCAAGACCTATCCCGGTGGCAAGAAGTGCTTTGAAAACATCCACCTCAGCTTTCTGCCCGGCGTGAAAATCGGTGTTGTCGGCGTCAACGGCGCCGGTAAATCGACGCTGATGAAGATCATGGCCGGCCTCGACACCGATTTCACAGGTGAGGCATGGGCCGCCCAAGGTGCCAAGGTCGGTTACCTGCCGCAGGAACCGCAGCTGGATGAATCGCTCACCGTCCGCGAAAACGTGATGCTGGGAGTGGCCGCGAAAAAGGCCAAGGTCGACCGCTTCAACGAGATTGCCATGGAGATCGCCGAGAATTACTCGGACGAGCTGATGGAGGAAATGACCACCCTGCAGGACGCGATCGACGCGGAAAACCTCTGGGACCTCGACAGCCAGATCGACGTCAGCATGGAGGCGCTGCGCTGCCCGCCGGACGATGCCAACATCGCCAACCTTTCAGGCGGTGAGAAACGCCGCGTGGCGCTCTGCAAGCTGCTGCTCGAAGCGCCCGACATGCTGCTCCTGGACGAACCGACCAACCACCTGGACGCCGAAACCATCGCATGGCTGCAACAGCACCTGATCGACTACAAGGGTACCATCCTGATCGTCACCCACGACCGTTACTTCCTGGATGATATCACCGGCTGGATCCTCGAACTCGACCGCGGCCGCGGCATTCCGTACGAAGGCAACTATTCCGCATGGCTGGAACAAAAGGCCAAACGGCTGGAGCAGGAAGCCCGCGAGGACAAGTCCAAGCAGAAAACCCTGCAGCGCGAGCTGGAATGGATGCGTCAGGGCCAGAAGGCCCGTCAGGCCAAATCCAAGGCCCGGATCAACGCCTATAACGAGCTGGCCGAACAGTCCGAACGTGAAAAGCTGACCCGCGCCCAGATCGTCATCCCCAACGGCCAGCGCCTTGGTGGCAAGGTGATCGAGGTCGAAGGCCTGTCGAAACACATGGGCGACAAGCAATTGATCGAAGGGCTGGACTTCGCCCTGCCCCCCGGCGGCATTGTCGGCGTCATCGGCCCCAACGGCGCGGGTAAATCGACGCTGTTCAAGATGCTCACCGGTCAGGAACAGCCCGACAGCGGCACCATCACGCTGGGCGACACGGTCGAGCTGTCTTATGTCGATCAGTCCCGCGACGACCTGAAAGACAACGACACCGTGTGGGAGGCGATCACCGGCGGCGCCGAGATTATCCAACTGGGCGACGCGCAGGTCAATTCCCGCGCCTATTGCTCGTCCTTCAACTTCAAGGGCGGCGACCAGCAGAAAAAGGTCTCGCTGCTGTCAGGCGGTGAGCGCAACCGCGTCCACATGGCCCGCCTGTTGAAAGAGGGCGGCAACGTCCTGCTGCTCGACGAACCCACGAACGACCTCGACGTCGAAACCCTGCGCGCACTGGAAGACGCGCTGGTCGATTTCGCCGGCTGCGCCGTCGTTATCTCACACGACCGCTTCTTCCTCGACCGGATTTGCACGCATATTCTGGCCTTCGAAGGCGACGCACACGTGGAATGGTTCGAGGGCAACTTCGAGGATTACGAAGAGGATAAGAAGCGGAGGCTTGGACCGGACGCGCTGGAGCCCAAGCGGTTGAAGCATAAGAAGTTCGTTCGATAAATCGCAAAGCGATTTTCGAACGGGCGCGAGGCAGCGTCCGCATAGCGGGCGCGTTCGCGCTCCGTTGAATTGAGCGCAAGCGTAAACATCTATTGTAAATCCGCTGCACAGCTACTACATTTAGCGTTGGTAGCGGAGGTGCTCAAAACACCGCGTGGCGGACCTGAAGACCCACGGAGTGGACAACGTCAGCGTCTGCCCAGAAGCTGCAAGCGCTTAGCGGCGCTGTGTTGAAACCCTAGCGGGAAGTAAGCTAAGTCGGTCCGACAGGACTCGTGGCGGTGCCACGAATAATCTGAGCGGGTGGCCGTCGAAAGGTAGCTCCAAGTGATCATAGGAGCATACCAAACCGCTAAAAATTGGGGCGGTATATAAACACTGAGCGAAGTTTAACGCTCATCCGGATGAGCATCGCTGAGGTAAATTCCAATGCGGTTTTCATTCAAATTGAAAGGGCGAGTGTCTTATGCCGATGTTATTGGCACTATTGCACTCTTGCTAACGATACTCGGATTTTTCGTGTGACGTTGGGCGGTCTCTAGACCGCCCTTTCTTATTCCATAGCAAACGTAAGATGAGCACTCGCTCCCTTCACGCCAACTGGTAGGCCGGGCTTCAGCCCGGCACCCCTCAACACACCCACACCTTTACCAGCATCCGCCGATGAATGGCCTCAAAACCCTTCAATCGCCTTGAGGGGAATGGTGGATGCCGGGCTGAAGCCCGGCCTACGGGGGTGTTCTTTGTATCACGGCTCTCCGAATGCGCCGTCCGTCACACCGCCGCTCCATTCCGGATCAACCCGACCTGCGCGGATATCACGATGGATCGACGAATACGGCCAATCGGTTGGATGCGCCACCAACCCATGTTTGACCGGGGCTCCGCCCGTTCGTACCTCGAAACGTCCACCGGACGTTTCGCCACCTGCGGTGGATCGGCACTCACCCCCAACAATACGCCATATGATTACGATAATCCCGTTCGTCCCGAATGGTATGCTCCCAAAACCGACGCTGCCAAACCGCCCCTTCACGTTTGTTGGCCCGTAGGCCGGGCTTCAACCCGGCATATCTGCCAGAGGTCACAACAGGTAGATGCGTGAGTTCGGGTGCCGGGCTGAAGCCCGGCCTACGGTTTGCCTTGTTCACGCCCATGGTGAACCGCGCCTTGATCGCACCCCACCGTGTGGAATAATCCGCATCGCCCGGCGGCAAGGTCCACACCGCGTGCAGATGATCCGGCAACATCACAAACGCATCACACCAAAACGGGCGCTCCCGCTGCGCTTCGGCAAAAGCCGCGCGCAGATGTGCGACCTCGCGGGTCAACAGGTCCGATGACCGGTCGGCCAACGACACCGTAAAGAAATATCTGGCTCCGGGAATGCGGACGCGGCGATAATCACTCATGCGCGCAAGGTGGCGCAGGTATGACTACCAAGTGGTTAACACACGCCTTTTCAGGCCACTGCCGCAGGTCGGGTGGTCCGCCAACCTTCGGTGTCCCATATCACAGCATTCAAGGATGATTGCAGGTGCAGCGCTTATCCGAACCGGTTGCCGCGCAGCCGTCCGACACCGAACAGCCCTGTCAGCGCCCCAACCAGCAGCAGCCAACTGGCAGGAAGCGGCACGGCCGAGACGTTCACGTCCACCGGCGTTTCTTCGGGCCCTGGCTCATTGCACCACAGCTCGCAGAACTCGGGCCCGGAGTCCTCCACGACCTCCGTCCGTTCAGCCAGAATCTCGGGCAAACGCTTGGGTCCTCCTAGCTCGACAAGACGACGACGTCTTTCCTTACGGCGCGGCTTCTCCTTCGCGAAGACAGGTGTCTTCAACTCGTGTTCAACTTCGAACATGTTGTCGAATTTGAACCCGCCCTCACGCGCGCCCGGCATCGAACCCTCTGTCCCAAACGGAACAGTCAGGGCCTGCGCGGCTCCGGCCCAGCACAACAAGGTTATCGTACAGACAACTTTCATATCCGCCCCCACGGTTGCCTGAAAGTATAGCACCAGATCGCAAATTTTTCAAACATAGTGATTTATGAATAAAAACCGTCTGTTGTGAGCGGAACCCACGCTTAACCGGTCAGAACAACACTGGTCCTGAACACGTGCCTGCAACGAAAAAGTGTCACTCTCCCGCGCAGGCGTGGCACGTAGTGACCGCTCCGGATGGCTAACCGGGAAAGTGTGGGTCCGGGTTTTTCACCGCCGTCGCACGCGTCAACACACAGGGTGATCAGAGCGCCCGTGACGCTGTCAAACACCGCCAAATCAGCCTGAAACCCATCAGCGGATTCTTGTACAAATTGGGCTTTCTGCCCTCTGGCCTCTGTACAATCCGTACAAACCACTCTTGCCACAGGCTTACCTCAATGCCATATGCAAGGTGCTAACGTTTTTCTATTTCGACCTACTGTCTCCTTCTACGGCGCTCAGTCTATCGATCCAGACCTACGACGCCAGGCTGCCGCAACTCCGTGGGCAGCACCAAACAGGAGACACGGATATGCCAGCAGGCACCGTAAAATGGTTCAACACCACCAAAGGCTACGGCTTTATCGCACCCGAAGATGGCGGCAAGGACATCTTCGTCCACATCTCGTCCGTCGAACGCTCGGGCCTGACCGGTCTGGCCGACAACCAGAAAGTCACGTACGAACTGCGTTCGGGTCGTGACGGCCGCGAAAGCGCCGACAACATCCAGCTTGCATAAGCTGTTGAAAGGATGAGGGAAACCCCTCATCCTTTTGTTCAACCGCTGCCGTTTCGGTGGCTGTTTGATCACATCACGGATGCGTGATGCTTGCCCCAGAATTGACCAAATAACATATCATGATGAAACTGACTCTTAGGTTTCATTGGTCAATTGATGAGGGTTTCGATGTTTACACGCCGAGTTTTTCTGGCCGGAACAGCGGCCACGCTGCTGCCGGGCGTTGCCAGCGCCAAGAAGGCGGTCGAGTATGATCCGACACCGCAATTCGTGCGCATCAAAAAGCAGTTTCTGCCCGGGCAGCTGCTGGTCGCCCCCCGTTCATTCTATCTTTACTATGTCACCGAACCACGCAAAGCGATCCGCTATGGCTGCGGCGTCGGCAAGGCAGGTCTGGAATTCACCGGCACCGCTACCATCGATGTGAAGAAGGAATGGCCGACCTGGCGCCCGACCCAAGAGATGATCCAACGCGATCCGGTGGCCTACGCAAAATTCAAGGACAATGACTATGTCCAGCCGGGAGGTGGGGATAACCCTCTCGGCGCGCGCGCGATGTATTTGTTCCAGAACGGTGTCGATACCTATTTCCGAATCCACGGCACGACACAGCCACAAACCATAGGCAGGGCGGTGTCAAACGGGTGCATTCGGATGCTGAATGAACATGTCATCGATCTTTATAACCGGGTCCCCATCGGAACGGTTGTTACGGTCGTCTGATCGCTATCACGGGGATGGCTAACCTTCCCCGCCCGCCTGTGTCACGAGTTGCAGCACGGACGGACCCATTGCGTCGACGATCTTAGCCACCCCTGCCGCATTTGGATGAATGCCGTCCGATTGCATGAAGTGCGACACGGCCCCAGGGTCGCCCTCCGCTGCAAGCCCCTCGAAGAAACTGCTGAAAAACAGGACTTCAAACTCCTGCGCCAGCGCAGGGTACATGCCATCGAATGCCCGCTTGTATTCAGCGCCGTAGTTGCCCGGCGCATGCATTCCGATCAACAAGACAGGAATCTTCGCATCGCGTGCGACCCCAAGGATTTTGCGTAGATTGGCTTGCGAAACAGCAGGATCGATCCCGCGCAACACGTCATTCCCGCCTAAGGCAACGATCATTCCGTCCACATCGGGTGTCAGGGTCCATTCCACCCGTGCGGCACCACCCGCCGTTGTATCACCCGAGACACCGGCGTTGATAACCCGGACATCTGCGCCCTGCGCCTGCAACCAACGGTCAAGCTGGGGAACAAACCCGTTCTCCTCCACCAGCCCGTAGCCTTGCGTCAGCGAATCCCCAAGGGCTGCAATCGCCACCTGTTCGGCTGTGGCCGCAAAACCGCAGAAAACAAATGGACTTGCCATCAAAACCTTGCGCAATACGGTGATCACTCCATATCCCAAAAACCGCTCCTTTATCGGGAAGACCCATGACGCCTGCTGTTCTCGCTCTTCAGAATGCCGCTTTATCGCTGGATGGCAATGCCGGGCGGGTCGATATTTTGCATGATATTACGTTGACCGTGAACAGGGGGGAAACGCTGGGGCTGATCGGGCCATCGGGGTCGGGAAAATCGTCGCTGTTGATGCTGATGGGTGGGTTGGAACAGGCAACAAGCGGTCAAATATTGGCCTTGGATCAGAATTTGACAAGCATGGACGAGGACGCCCTGGCGCGGTTTCGGCGCGACAACATGGGCGTGGTGTTTCAGAATTTCCACCTGATCCCAACGATGACCGCGTTGGAAAACGTGGCGACACCACTGGAACTGGCAGGGCACAAAGATGCGTTTCACCGGGCTGAGACTGAACTGAATGCCGTGGGATTATCGCATCGCCGCGATCATTACCCAGCACAGTTGTCGGGTGGCGAGCAGCAACGAGTTGCCCTGGCGCGCGCATCGGCACCACGCCCCAAGATCTTGCTGGCGGACGAACCGACCGGGAATCTGGACGAGACAAACGGTGCCGCGATCGTTGATCTGCTGTTCGGGCTTCGGCGTAAATATGAAGCGACGCTGGTTCTTGTGACGCACAGCCGTTCACTGGCTGAACGATGTGACCGGGTGATCCGGCTGCGCGACGGCAGGATTGCCGACGAGATACGGCAGGAGGCCGCAGAATGAGCCTTCGGCTCGCCGCGCGGCTGGCCCGTCGAGAGCTGCGCGGGGGCCTGCGCGGGTTTCGCATCTTTCTGGCTTGTCTGGCCTTGGGCGTCGCAGCCATCGCAGCCGTCGGATCGGTGCGTCAGGCGATTCAGACCGGGCTGACCCGCGAAGGGGCATCCCTGCTGGGCGGCGATGCCGAGCTTGAGTTCACTTATCGTTTTGCCACTGAGGCCGAGCGCCTCTGGATGCAACAGGCATCCGAGCAGGTTTCCGAGATCGTCGATTTCCGCTCGATGGCGGTTGTGCCCCGAGCGGCTGGACCCGAACGTGCACTGACCCAGGTCAAATCTGTGGATAAGGCTTACCCGCTGGTCGGATCGGTCAAGCTGGAGCCGGACATCACGCTGGACGACGCCCTGAACGGCAGGGCCGGATTGCCCGGTGCCGTCATGGAACCCGTTCTGATAGACCGGCTTGGTTTGTCGGTCGGTGATCACTTCGCGCTAGGCACGCAAGAGTTCATTCTGATGGCCGCACTTCGGAATGAACCCGACAGCGCCGCGGCTGGTTTTGCCTTGGGGCCTCGTACAATGGTGCGTACCGAAGCGTTGCAGGCATCTGGCCTGCTGGAACCCGGAACGCTTTTTTCGACCAGGTACCGGCTGACCTTGCCCCAAAACGCGAACCTGTCGGAGGTGTCCGCGCGTGCCAGCGCGGCGCTTGAGGGCTCGGGAACGCGCTGGAGCGATGCACGCAACGGCGCGCCGGGCATATCGGAATTCGTCAACCGCCTGAGTGCTTTTCTGGTCCTTGTCGGGTTGTCAGGGCTTGCCGTCGGTGGCATCGGTGTGTCCGCCGCCGTGCGGGCCTATCTGAGCCAGAAAACGGAAACCATTGCGACATTGCGGACATTGGGTGCGGATCGCGCCACCATTTTTCAAACTTACATGATGCAGATCGGGGTGCTGTCCCTGACCGGCATTGTAATTGGGCTGGTGCTGGGCGGGGTGGCTCCGCTTTTGCTGGCGCCGCTGCTGGAATACCGGTTGCCGGTTCCGGCGGTGTTCTCGCTCTATCCGCGACCGCTGATCGAGGCCGCACTTTATGGCTTGCTGACAGCATTTCTGTTCACGCTCTGGCCGCTGGCCAGAACCGAAGATGTGCGCGCCGCAATTCTGTTTCGCGATGCGTTGAGCGCAGCTCGTCCCGTCCCACGGGCGGTTTACGTCGTGGCGACCGGGATTGGATTGGCGTCCCTGATCGCGATTGCGTCCTGGTTCAGCGGCTCTACTCGCCTAACCCTGTGGACCAGTGGCGGACTAGCGGGCGCACTGATCCTGCTGGCGCTCGCCGCCTATGCCATTCGCAAACTGGCACGGGCCGGAACACCTTTGGCGCGGGGCCGCCCTGCCCTGCGATGGGCCTTGTCCGCCATCTCTGATCCGCGTGAAGGCGCGGGGTCGGTGGTTTTGTCACTTGGTCTGGGTTTGTCAGTGCTGGCAGCGGTTGGGCAGATCGACGGCACGCTGCGCAATGCGATCTCCGGCAATCTGCCTGATGTCGCGCCCTCATACTTCTTTGTCGATATTCAAAAAGACCAGATGCCGGGTTTTACCGAACGGCTGCAAACCGATCCGGCTGTCAGCCGCATTGAAAGCGCACCAATGCTGCGAGGGATCATCACTCAGATAAACGGCCGCCCCGCGCGCGAGGTAGCCGGAGATCATTGGGTACTGGAGGGCGATCGCGGCGTCACCTATTCAGCCCTCCCCCCGAAAAATACGCGGGTGACAGCGGGGGAATGGTGGGCAGAGGATTATTCTGGTGCACCACAGATCAGCTTTGCAGCCGAAGAAGCCGAAGAGATGGGTCTGAAACTCGGTGATCAGATAACTGTCAACATCCTGGGGCGGGATATCACCGCAGAGCTGACCTCAACCCGAGAGGTGGATTTTTCCACAGCGGGTATGGGTTTTGTCATGTCGATGAACCCGTCGGCACTGGCGGGCGCGCCACACAGCTTTATTGCGACGGTATATGCAGAAGAACAGGCCGAGGCCGCCATTCTGCGAGATCTTGCAGGCCAGTTCCCCAACATCACGGCCATCCGAGTGCGCGATGCCATTGACCGGGTTTCGGGCCTTTTGGCAGGGATCGCCGCCGCAACCTCGTATGGCGCGGGCGTATCGTTATTGACCGGATTTCTGGTTCTGATCGGGGCGGCAGCCGCCGGTGAACCCGCCCGCAGATACGAGGCGGCAATCCTCAAGACGTTGGGGGCTGACCGTAGCCGCATCTTGCGCAGTTTTGGGCTGCGCTCGGTCTTGCTGGGCGCCGCGGCGGGCTGCGTCGCCTTGCTGGTCGGCATCCTGGGCGGCTGGGCTGTGGCCACGTACATCTTCGACACAGGTTTTACTGTGATCTGGTCTTCGGCCTTTGGCATTGTTCTGGCCGGTATCGGCGTTACGCTCTGCGCAGGTTTCGCCTTCGCACTGCGCCCTCTCTCGGCCCGGCCAGCCCGCATTTTGCGGGCCAGCGACTAAGGTCAGCGTACGCAGGCCACCGGCTGCAACAGCTTCAGCAACGGGTCGTTGTCACAAACCAGCGCATCCAACGACACTTCGTCCAGAGACGCATAAAAAACTTCCGCCGCATCCTGTAATGCCAGCCGCAGCCTACAGGCATCGGTCAAAGGACAGGTGTTATCCGCATCCGCAAAACACTCGGCGATGGGCAAGGCCCCTTCGACATGCCGAAACACCGCGCCGATCCGGATTTGACTTGCCGGGCGTGCCAACGACATACCGCCGTTGCGGCCGCGCTGAGTGCTCAGGTAATTCAACTGGCTTAACTGGTTGATCACCTGAGCCAGATGGTTTTCCGAGATGTTGCAGACTTCGGCGATCTCGGCTTTGGTGACCAGCCGGTCCGGGTGTGCGGCGCAATACATCAACAGGCGCACAGCGATATTCGTCCGTTTGGTAATCCGCATGAGGGCCTCCCTGAATAAAAGATGAAGCCTTATTGCATGTCGCGGAAAAAAGCGGTTTGACATACATCAATCGACCCAAAGGACACCTCTCGCATGGCCGACCCCTATTTCTTTGGCTATGGAAGCCTTGTGAACCTCGCCACACATGATTTCCCCGACCCCCGCCCGGCAAAGCTGAAAGGTTGGAAACGCGCATGGCGTCATACCGATCTGCGCCCGGTCGCGTTCCTGACAGCTGTCCCAGACCCGGAGTCTGAAATTGAGGGAATGATCGCGCATGTCCCAAGGAACGACTGGGCCGCACTAGATGAACGGGAATGGGCGTACGACCGAATTCCTGCGACGCATTCGATTTCACATCCACTGACACATGAAGTTGAAATTGCGGTCTACGCCGTCCCACAGGATCGGCATAACGAGCCCAGCAACCACCACCCACTGCTACTCAGCTACATCGATGTTGTTGTTCAGGGTTACTTGCGGGCGTTCGGAGAAGACGGAGCGGATCGTTTCTTTGAGACCACGACCGGCTGGAACGCCCCGATCTTGAATGATCGCGCCGAACCGCGCTATCCGCGCCACCAGCAACTCAAACCTGCTGAGCGTGATTTTGTCGATGACCGCCTGACCAGTTTGTCGGTTCGGATTGAGCAGCCGGCATAAAAAGGGTCGCGCCTAGGTACGACCCTTTTTGCTGGAATAGTAGCGGTTTACCCGCGCGCGCGGATCACCTGCAGCAACGGCAGCAACGCAGCCATTTCCGGGCCACGCTCTGCACCGGTCAACGCCTTGCGCAGCGGCATGAACAGACCTTTCCCCTTGCGGCCTGTTGCCTCTTTCACGGCATTGGTCCAGGCCCCCCAGGTGTCGCCATCAAACGGGGCTTCGGGCAGCAGCGACATGGCTTCAGCGATGAATTCGCGATCTTCATCCGCAACCAACGGCTCGGCACCATCACGGCACAGATCCCACCACCCTTTGAGGTCGGCCAAAGTGGTGATGTTTTCCCGCGCCATGGCCCAGAACGGTTCAGCCAGTTCGGCTGGTACCCCGGCATCCGCGACAGCATCGGCCACATTCGCCAGCGGCAGCGATTGCAGGTATTTGGCGGTCAGCGGGAACAGGTCCTGCACGTCGAACTTGGTCGGCGCGGCACCAAACCGGCTCACGTCAAAGCCGTCGATCAACTCGGCCATATCCGAGCGCAGCTCGACCGGATCGGACGAACCCAGACGCGCCATCAGGCTCAGCAGTGCCATCGGCTGCACACCCTGTTCACGCAGATCGCGCAGGGCCAGCGTACCCAGGCGTTTCGACAGTGCTTCGCCCTGCGGGCCGGTCAGCAGCGAGTGATGCGCAAAGCGCGGGCAATCCCCACCTAGTGCCTTGATGATCTGAATCTGGGTCGCAGTGTTGGTCACGTGGTCCGAGCCGCGCACGACATCTGTCACGCCCATTTCGGTGTCATCCACCACCGACGCAATCGTATAAAGTACCTGTCCATCACCACGGATCAGCACCGGATCAGAGACCGAGGCCGCATCGATCGAAATGTCGCCCAGAATTCCGTCGGTCCACTCGATCCGTTCGTGATCCAGCTTGAAACGCCAGACACCGTTGCCACGTTCGGCGCGCAGGGCATCCTTCTCGGCATCCGACAGGTTCAGCGCGGCGCGGTCATAAACCGGCGGCTTGCCCATGTTCAGCTGTTTCTTGCGCTTCAGGTCCAGCTCGGTCGGCGTCTCAAACGCTTCATAGAACCGCCCCATCGCGCGCAACTTGTCAGCCGCTTCGGCGTAGCGGTCCAAACGCTCGGATTGACGCTCGACACGATCCCAGTGCAAACCCAGCCATTCAAGATCCTGTTTGATGGCATCGACATATTCCTCTTTCGAGCGTTCGGGGTCGGTGTCATCGATGCGCAGGATGAACGTACCACCCGCCTTGCGGGCGATCAGATAGTTCATCAGGGCGGTGCGCAGGTTGCCCACATGGATGTAACCGGTGGGCGACGGGGCGAAACGGGTGGTTGTCATGGGTGTCTCCTGTTGGCGCGGCTCTTGTCACATGGGCGCGTTTTTGTCCAGCCGCCGCTTGATCCCTCAGGTGATTCAACGCGGTTCCACGGGCCATATCCTGCCAAGGTCGTCCAACCCGGCGCGGATGAGTTCCGACAGAACCTGCATGTCGATATCCGCCAGCGTGTTCACATACAGGCAGGACTTTCCCAGCTTGTGCTTGCCCAACCGGGCCAGAATGCCCCTAAAATCCGCGTAACCCGGCATGATATAGATCACCAGCGCCGACTTGCGCGGGGAAAATCCGGTTGCAAGAAAATCGCCCTCTCGGCCAGAGGCGTAGCGATAGTGATAACGGCCATACCCGACCATCGACGGGCCCCACATGACCGGATCAAACCCGGTGGTGGCCCGAAACAGTTCATCCAGAGCGCGCGCCTCCTCGGCCCGACGTTCTGATTGGACCGAATTAAGGAAATCTTCTACACTTTGATCCGTTGGAACGGTTTTGTTCTGCGATCGCGGCATGAACAAAAATTAACACCTATTGTTCATCCATGCACCCTACGTGGATGTCGTAACATCTGGTCAGAATCTCACACCGTTCTAGTTTTTTCTAAGGTGTTCTGACAGGGAGAACGATAATGACGATCAAACTTACGCGCCGCGCCGCTTTGGGAACTGCTGCCGCCTTGCCGTTTGCCACGGCAGCAGCGCCGGTATTGGCCGCAGGCTCTGACGCCAAGGCCAACTCGACCATCGCCAAATCCTTCAAGGTCGGCGACTTTACCGTCACGACCCTGCTGGATGGCAGCCTGCCGCGTGACGGCGCCAAGGATATCTTTGGCGGTGGCGCGTCTGATGAAGACTTTGCAAAGGTTTCGGCTGAGAACTTTATTCCCGCCGACACCGCCCAGTTCTTCTTTACCCCCTCACTGGTCAACACCGGATCGGAACTGGTGTTGTTCGACACCGGTCTGGGGCAAGGCGGCATTCAAGCCGCTTTGGCCGATGCAGGTGTCAGCCCGGATCAGATCGACGTTGTCGTGCTGACCCATATGCATCCAGACCATATAGGCGGCATGACAACGGATGGCGCACCGACCTTTGCCAACGCACGCTATGTGACCTCGGCAACGGAATACGATTTCTGGTCCGCGCAAGAGGCCGGAAACAATGTCGGTGATCTTGTGGCCGCAAAAGTCACGCCGCTGGCCGAGAAGATGAGCTTTATCGGTGATGGAGAGCAAGTGGCGTCGGGCATAACTGCGGTTGCGGCCCACGGCCATACTCCGGGCCATACGGTCTATCATCTGGAAAGCAACGGACAGCGCCTTCTGCTGACAGCGGATTTGGCCAACCATTACGTGTGGTCCTTTGCCCATCCGGAATGGGAGGTTCGGTTTGACATGGACAAGGCCGCCGCGACAGCCGCGCGCCGTAATGTTCTTGGCATGCTGGCAGCCGACAAGGTGCCGATGGTCGGCTATCACATGCCCTTCCCTGCCGCGGGCTTTGTCGAGACACGAGGCGAGGGCTTCCGCTTTGTTCCGGTCAGCTATCAGATGATGGGCTAAGCCCCTAGTAACCCGGATCCGGTCGCACCTTTGAGCCGTCGGTGAACCGAGACAGGCGGAACGCGGTCGGATCCACACAAGGGGTTGAATCAGTGACAAGGTCAGCCGTCAGGCGGCCGGCGCCGGGCCCGATGCCAAAGCCGTGGCCGGAAAAGCCCGTGGCGATATACATACCCGGCATGTCATCCACGCCCGAGATTACGGGAATGGCGTCGGGGGTAACATCAATCATACCCGCCCAACTTTGGACGATTTCACTGTCCTGCAAGGCAGGGAACCCTTTTCGTGCACTAGCCCAGGCTTGTCGCAAAAACTTCTGCGAAGGTTCAGGATCCAAAACCCGGCACAGCTCGAACGGGGTCACGTCGGTCGGCAACCATTTTCTGTTCTGACGGGCCTCGATAGCCCACTGTTTTGACCAGCGAAAACGAAGGGATTTCCATTCCTGCGCAAAGGCAAAACGAAACTGCAACCCCAGCCGGAAACTGTCTGGCACGATATCGACCGTGTTCTGATGCCCGGACGCGATGGTGTGCCCCCCATCTGCGCGCTTTCGGATCGCAAAATCATCCGACCATAGCGCAGTTTCGGGCCCATCTTTCACCGGAGAGGTCCGCAGAACTGTGTTCAGAACCTTAAGCTGCGGCAGGTTGATACCTGCATTACCCGCAAACAGACGCGACCACGCACCCCCCGCCAAAACCACGCGCCCGCAGGCGACCTTGCCGCGTTCGGTGAATACACCAGCAATACGCCCATCCTGAATGTCCACACTTCGCACAGCGCAGCCTGTCATGATCACAGCACCCAGACGACGTGCGGCTTCGGCGATGGCCGGGGCGGCCCATTGCGGTTCAGCCCGCCCGTCCTGCGGCATGTACAGAGCAGATGTCAGGCCGGTTTCGTGCCCGTGCAACAACTCTGCCAACTCGCGTCCCGACACCATTTTTGCTCCGGTCTGCACTCCTTCCACATGGCGCATCCAACGCTTCAGGTTGACTTCTCCCCGCTTGCCGGACGCGCCGAAAAGAATGCCGGACTGCGCATAGCCGGTATTGCCATCCAGGCGGGCATCAAGGGTCTGCCAGATCCGCAACGCCTCTTGCATCAGGGGAATTTCGCGGGGGTCACGCATGCCCAAACGCACCCACCCCCAATTGCGCGAGCTTTGTTCAGCTGCAATCTGCCCCTTTTCGCACAAAAGGACGGAAGCGCCGCGTTCAGCCAGTTCCAGCGCGGTTGAAACGCCGATTATGCCGCCGCCAACAACGACAACATCAACAGATTTGGGAAGGGCAAGATCGGATTCTACGGGGTTCGGTTTTGGTGCCGTCATAAATACGCATTACTCTGTCGCCTGAACCCGTATGGGGACCAAGACCCAGAAGTTTGGCAACACGAATTGTCGCAACGTCGGCACTATTTTTACGCCTGTGGCCCAGACGCCAATGGCAACGAGAATCCTCAACGCATCACGCTGCGCCGGACAGTTCCGCCCATTTCTGACGCAGCTTCGCGGTCAATCCGGTGTCTTTTTGCACGGTCTGCGCGGTTACGTCCTTCTGCGGCAACAAGCTTGGAAACTCAGCTCGAAGCGACGCTGCTGCCTGTTCGTCGGACAGCCGCTGTTCATTCAGAACACCGGCAATCGCCGCTTCCAGCTTTTCCTCATCCAGCTCCTGCGGCGGAGATTCCATCGTCCGCCGTTTCAAAAGAGCATGATGCGATCCTTGATATTCCTCATACATGTCAAAACCAAACCATTTACTCAGACATCCAACCCCGGATGCGTCACACTTCATCAAAATCAACTCGCGACTTTGAGAATTGCGTCGCACCCGCCCCACATAGGGCAATTTTCAAGCTAAAATGTGGCAGAAAGTTGGCGTCACAACAAGTCAGAGACCGGTTTTAGCGCCCGTGGCAGGCCCAAAACGAGAAATCTGAAAACAATCAAAAGGACGGAAACATTACTGTTTCCAATCCCGCGCGCGAATTGCGACAATCAGGGGCGATCTCGCCAGCGATTCACAATTGGATACCGCCGATCCAGCCAGAACGCGCGGTTGCTCAGGCGCGTGCCGGGGGCGGACTGAAACCGTTTATACTCGCTGATATAGACCAGATGTTCGACCCGCTGTGCATCTGCTTCGTTGTACCCTGCGGCGACACAGTCTGCGATCGATCCGTCCTGATCGACCAGGATCTCAAGTATTCCGTCCAGCACCGGGTAATCCGGCAGGCTATCGCTGTCTTTCTGATCTTCGCGCAGTTCCGCACTGGGCGGTTTGTCGATGACAGAGGGACGGATCACTTCGCCTGCAGGGCCCATCATCCAGTCGCGGTGATTGGCATTGCGCCAGCGGCAGGTTTCGAACACACGGGTCTTGTACAGATCCTTGATCGGATTATAGCCGCCGTTCATGTCGCCATAGATCGTGGCATAGCCCACGGCGACCTCGGATTTGTTGCCGGTGGTCAACAGCATTTCGCCGAACTTGTTCGAGATCGCCATCAACAGCAACCCGCGCAGGCGGGATTGAATGTTTTCTTCTGTCAACCCTTCATCCAGCCCTGCAAACAGCGGTGCCAAAGTGCTGGTGACGGCTGCGCGGCTGTCCGAGATCGGCACGTAGTCATAATGCACGCCCAGCGCTTTGGCGACCGCCTCGGCATCGTCAAGCGAGGCCTGACTGGTGTATTCCGACGGCAGCATCACGCAGCGGACATTTTCGGCCCCGATGGCATCAACTGCAATGGTCGCGACCAGCGCGGAATCGACCCCGCCGGACAAGCCCAGCAGCGCTTTTTTGAAACCGGTTTTTCCCATATAGTCGCGAAGGGACTGCACCATTGCGCGATAGTCCTGCTCCCACTCATCCGGTTGGGGCACGATTTCACCTGATGCGATCCGCCAGCCGTCTTCGCCGCGCTCAAGATCGACTTGCGAGAGCAGTTCGTCAAAAACCGGCATTCGGAACGCCAGTTCCCCGCCCGGGTTCAGGCCAAAGCTGGCACCGTCAAAGACCTGATCATCCTGCCCGCCAACCATATTCAAGTAGATCAGCGGCAAGCCGGTTTCGACCACGCGCGCGACCATATGGTTCAGTCGCACATCGTATTTATCCCGGAAATAGGGCGACCCGTTGGGGATCAACAAAAACTCGGCCCCGGTTTCCTCCAGCGTTTCTGCCACGTCCGGGTGCCAGCTGTCTTCGCAGATCGGGCTGCCAATCCGGAAATTCCCTACCGAATACGGCCCACCCAATGGACCCGCATCATACAAGCGCACTTCGTCGAACACCGTCTCATTCGGCAAGTGGTGCTTCAGAACCTTGCTGGTGATCCGGCCACTCTTCAGGATCAGGTAGGCGTTGTACAGCTTTCCATCGTCGACCCAGGGACCACCAATGGCAATTGCAGGACCTTCAGCGCATTTTGCGGCCAGCGCTTCGACCGCAGCCATGGCTGCGCGGTGGAATACCGGTTTGAGAACCAGATCCTGCGTGTTGTAGCCGGTGATGAACATCTCGGGGAAGGCCACCAGATCCGCGCCCGCTGCCTTGCCTTGTTCCCATGCCGCAACGGCCTTGGCCGCGTTGCCTTCGATATCGCCAACGGTCGGGTTCAGTTGCGCCAGAGTGATGCGGAAACGGTCGGCCATGCTGCCCTCTTGCCTCGTAAGTCCTATTGCCATTTAGCAGATCACCGCGCGAGTAAAAGACCAATGCGGCAAAAGCCGTTGCTCTGCCCGCAACGGTACCTTAGTTTTGCGAAAGAGATATCACCAGCGACGACCGGGCAGACAGGACCAGAAATGAACGTGATCCGAAACTCTATTTTGGCGGCAGGGATGAGCCTGACAGCTGCCACTGCTTTCGCGCAGGACGGGACCGTCATCGTCAAGGATGATGAAGTTGGCGGTGTCTATGAAGGCACTTATGAGAACGGGTTGCGGCACGGGACAGGAACGTATCGGCTGCCGAATGGGTTTGAGTACACGGGGCAGTGGGTAGAAGGCGAGATTCAGGGTCAGGGTACGACACACTACCCCGACGGGTCAGTCTACGAAGGCATGTTCGCCAAGGGTCAGCCCGAAGGGCGCGGCAAGATTATCTATGCCAATGGCAGCAGCTACGAGGGCGATTGGTCCAACGGGTCAATCAACGGCACCGGCATCGCTGAATTCACGAACGGCACGCGCTATGAGGGTGAATTCAGGAACGCCCAGCGACATGGCAAGGGCGTGCTGAGTTTTCCCGACGGATATATCTATGACGGCGACTGGGTCGACGGTGAGCGGCAGGGCAAAGCAAGGATCACCTATGCCGATGGCAGCGTTTACGAGGGCGACGTCAGCGCAGGCATGCGCGATGGCACTGGCACGCAGACGATGCCCGACGGAATGGTGTATTCAGGGGATTGGTCCGGGGACCAGATCACCGGGACGGGCAGCCTGACCTATTCCAATGGCGATGTATACGAAGGCGAACTTCAAGAAGGGCGCCGCCACGGCAAGGGCAAAGTGACCCACGCCCAAGGGGATGTGTACGAAGGCGATTTTGTCGACGACCGTCGCCACGGCAAAGGAACGTTCACCGGAACGGACGGCTTTGTGTATACCGGCGACTGGAACGCCGGGCAGATTGAAGGTCTTGGCGAAGTGACCTATCCGGATGGCTCTGTCTATGTCGGCGATTTTGTTGCCGATCTGGCCGAAGGAAACGGCAGCATCACCTATCCGGACGGATCGACCTATGAAGGCGAATGGATCGCGGGTGTTATCGAGGGTCAGGGCACGGCCACCTATACCAATGGTATAATCTACAAAGGCCAATTCAAAAACGCGCAAAGCCACGGCAAGGGTGTGGTTACGCGCGCAGATGGCTCGGTATATGACGGCGACTGGGTTGAAGGCGTGCGTCAGGGCAAAGGCAAGGCGACCTATTCCGATGGCACGGTCTACACCGGTGATTTCCTGAACGGAAAACGGCACGGCAAAGGGGAAATCGTAACCCCTGCCGGGTTCAAGTATACGGGCGACTGGTCGGACGGAAAAATCAACGGCGTGGGTACCGCCACCTACTCGAACGGGGATGTGTATGAGGGCAGCTTTGTCGACAATAAACGGCAAGGCAGTGGGACGATGCGCTATGCCAACGGCCAGGAGGAAAGCGGTGTCTGGGAAAACGGCGTGTTGCCAGATCAGACCTCGGACCAGCAGAGCGACGCTGACACCCCTGCCCCGCAACCCAACCCTGATGCAAATACTGAGGCAACCGGAACCTCGGACGGGTGAAGGCTCACCACGGGACCCGCTTACCGGCCCAATCATAGAACCCTCCGGTATCAGCGAGCGTTAACCCGCGTATCACGTTCAACAGGTTATCGGCGGCGGCTTCAGGTTCGACGGCAGGATGACGACCTAGGTATTTGTTCGTGAACTCTGTTTTTACCGTGCCGGGGTGAAGGGCGACGCAAATCGCCTGTTTATGTGTTCGGGCCAATTCAATTGCGGCGGTATGGACGACCTGATTGACCGCTGCCTTGGCCGCTCGGTAGCTGATCCAACCACCTATCCGATTATCCCCGATTGATCCCACCCGCGCCGAAAGCACCGCGAATACAGATCGTCTTTGTCGCGGCAACAGATGATACGCGTGGCTTAGCACCAATGCCGGACCAACGGCATTCAACGCAAACTGATCCATCATGGCGTTGGCTGAAATCGCCCGAATGGTCTTTTCCGGCACAGAGCCGTCTATCTCCAAGGCGCCCGAAGCCACCAGAATCAGATCAAACTGACCTGGTAGGTTTTCAAGCTTCAGCATCACCCCGTCCGGATCGGTCAGGTCAAAGCCGTCCTCCGACCGGGACAACCGCGTGACCGAAACGCCCTGCTCAACCAGCCGTCCGGTAACAGCTGCGCCTATCCCGCCAGAAGCACCAATTATCAATGCAGTTTCCATCCATGATCAGCTAGCGGCGCTGTGCAAACAATCAAGGCGGTCGAAACAAGGGCAGTTGCCAGAAGTTCGCGTATTGCAAATTGGTTCTTTTCATTCCCGGCGGGCTCTGTATAACCTCAATCCCATGATCAACCGCGCAGATATCCCTTGTGTCGACACCGCCCTTCGCGGTGCGTCGCTGCGTGGCCTACTGATCCTAATCCGCCTCTGAGCGTGCCATCCGGCGCGCCCGCTCAGAGGAGGACGCCAGCGCGCCATAGGCTTTAGGACAGAAGAAGAAAGAGAACCCCATGACCAACGTGACCGACCAAGACCGCGTCTTGATCTTCGATACCACTTTGCGCGACGGCGAGCAGAGCCCCGGCGCCACCATGACCCATGACGAAAAGCTCGAAATCGCCGAGCTGCTGGACGACATGGGCGTCGATATCATCGAGGCCGGTTTCCCCATCGCGTCCGAAGGCGATTTCAAGGCTGTGACCGAAATTGCACAGCGGTCGAAAAACAGCCGCATCTGCGGTCTGGCCCGTGCAAATTTTGCCGATATCGACCGCTGCTGGGAGGCGGTAAAACACGCCGAGAAGAACCGCATTCACACGTTCATCGGCACTTCGCCGCTGCACCGCGCCATCCCGAACCTGACCATGGACGAGATGGCCGACAAGATCCACGAAACGGTCAGCCACGCGCGCAACCTGTGCGAAAACGTGCAGTGGTCTCCGATGGACGCGACGCGAACCGAATGGGATTACCTTTGCCGTGTGATCGAGATCGCAATCAAGGCCGGGGCAACCACGATCAACATCCCGGATACGGTGGGCTATACCGCTCCGGTGGAAAGCGCGGACCTGATCAAGCGTCTTATCGAAACGGTGCCGGGGGCGGATGACGTGATCTTTGCCACCCATTGCCACAATGACCTTGGCATGGCGACCGCGAACTCGCTGGCCGCTGTGGCAGGTGGTGCCCGCCAAATTGAATGCACCATCAACGGTCTGGGCGAACGCGCTGGCAACACGGCGCTGGAAGAAGTTGTCATGGCACTGCGCACGCGCAACGATATCATGCCGTGGCACACTGGCATCGACACCACCAAGATCATGCACATCTCGCGTCGGGTTGCGACGGTCTCGGGCTTTCCGGTGCAGTTCAACAAGGCAATTGTCGGCAAGAACGCTTTTGCCCATGAAAGTGGCATCCATCAGGACGGGATGCTGAAAAACCGCGAAAACTTTGAAATCATGCGTCCTGAGGACATTGGTCTTTCGGGAACATCCTTGCCGCTTGGCAAACATTCGGGCCGCGCAGCCTTGCGCGACAAGCTCGAAACGCTGGGGTTTGAGGTGGGCGACAACCAGCTCAAGGATATCTTCGTCCGGTTCAAGGATCTGGCAGATCGCAAGAAAGAGGTGTTCGACGACGATCTCATTGCACTGATGACGCTGGACGAGGCTGACGACCACCTGCAACTGGTTTCGATGAAGGTGACTTGCGGCACGGGTGGTCAGGCGGAATCGACGGTCGAGCTGGAGGTTGAAGGCGTGGACAAAACCGCCACTGAACATGGCGACGGCCCGGTGGATGCGACCTTTAAGGCGATCCGTGCGATTTATCCCAACACGGCACGCCTTCAGCTTTATCAGGTTCATGCCGTAACCGAGGGCACGGACGCACAGGCGACGGTTTCCGTGCGCCTGGAAGAGGATGGAATGATCGCAACCGGCCAGTCGGCAAACACCGACACCGTCGTGGCGTCAGCAAAGGCTTATATCCACGCTCTCAACCGCCTGATTGTGCGCCGTGAAAAAGCTGGGCCGGGCGCGGATGCGCGCGAGATCAGCTATAAAGACCTGACGTGATTGCGTAAATCATCCGGGCAACCGCAAGTTTGGTTGCCCGGAAAATCCAACACGACCCACGGTGATGGATTGGGTGCTTTATCCCGACCAGCGTCTCGTCTGCAGCTAAAGCTGCGCGAAAAGCTTGGAAAGGCGGTTCATTTCGTCGCCGATACCGAACGGCGCGTTCACAACAAACATACCTGACCCAATCATCCGGTGCCCCTCACGCGCAGGCGGGAATGTCACTTCGTGGCAAATGGCTTTGGGGTAGTTTCGCGATTTGAGCGCCGCAGTCATCCCGGTATGTCGATTGTCCGTCAGGATCGGGTACCAAAGGGCAATCACGCCCACATTCCACTTGCGGTGCAGCTTGGCGATAATGCCGGGCAAGCGGTCATAATCGACTTTCACCTCGTAACTGGGGTCAATCAGCATCATGCCCCGGCGCGGAGCTGGAGGCAGCAAGGACTGCGCCAGATCGAACCCATCCTGCTGATAGACTTTCGCCCCAAACGGCGACATCGCCAACGACAGGGCCGCAAATTCCTGTGGGTGCAGTTCCGCGAGGTGCAAACTGTCCTGTTCCCGCAACATAGTCGCTGCAATCATCGGCGATCCCGGATAGGCCATGTCGCCGTACCGGGCCTGTACCTGCTTCAGGACCTGCGCCATCGGGTGGTCGGGCCCGAACCACCCTTCCCGCTGTGCACGACCGATCCCTGCCTCTGCCTCTCCTGTCCGAATGGATTCGTCTGCATCCAACCGGTACAACCCACGCCCGGAATGCGTTTCGATATAGCTGAGCGGCTTGTCCTTGCGTGTCAGATAATCCAGCACCCACGCCAGTAAAGCGTGCTTTTGGACATCCGCCAGATTCCCGGCGTGGTAAATGTGTTGATAAGAGAGCATTTTGCCTTCTAAAGTCCCATTCAATAAGGCGGAAAGGTGCTGATTGTCGCGGAATCAGCCCTTTTACCGGGCGTGATGGCACCCTATAAGTCATCCGTCCCGGAACCGTCGAGTCGCGGGCAGTAGAAAACCGACATTACAGGATCAGGGAAAACATGGGGATCTTTGGCAATCTGGGCGGCCTGTTCACAGCGGACATGGCTATCGACCTTGGAACAGCAAACACGCTGGTTTACGTCAAGGGGCGCGGTGTCATCCTGTCTGAACCTTCGGTTGTGGCCTATCACGTCAAGGACGGTGTGAAGAAAGTTCTGGCAGTTGGCGAAGATGCCAAGCTGATGCTGGGTCGGACGCCCGGTTCGATCGAAGCCATCCGCCCCATGCGCGAAGGTGTGATCGCGGATTTTGATACTGCCGAAGAAATGATCAAGCACTTCATCCGCAAGGTGCACAAACGCTCGACCTTCTCGAAACCCAAGATCATTGTCTGCGTTCCCCATGGCGCAACCCCGGTCGAAAAACGTGCAATCCGGCAGTCGGTCCTGTCAGCAGGTGCCCGTCGCGCGGGCCTGATTGCCGAACCGATTGCGGCCGCAATCGGGGCCGGCATGCCGATCACCGACCCGACCGGCAACATGGTTGTTGATATTGGCGGGGGCACTACCGAGGTTGCTGTTCTGTCGTTGGGAGACATTGTCTATGCCCGTTCGGTCCGCGTTGGTGGTGACCGGATGGACGAGGCCATCATTTCCTACCTGCGTCGCCAGCAGAACCTGCTGGTAGGTGAATCCACGGCTGAACGCATCAAGACAACCATTGGTACCGCCCGCATGCCCGACGACGGGCGCGGTCAGTCGATGCATATCCGGGGGCGTGATCTGTTGAACGGCGTGCCCAAGGAAATCGAGATCAGCCAGGCCCAGGTGGCCGAAGCGCTGTCAGAGCCCGTGCAACAGATCTGCGAGGCGGTTATGACCGCGCTTGAGACAACGCCCCCCGATTTGGCTGCGGACATTGTCGACCGTGGTGTGATGCTGACCGGCGGCGGCGCGCTGCTGGGCGATCTGGACCTGGCCCTACGCGAACAGACCGGCCTGGCGGTATCCATTGCGGACGAAAGCCTGAATTGTGTGGCTTTGGGCACCGGCAAAGCACTGGAATATGAAAAACAGCTGCGCCACGCGATTGACTACGAAAGCTAAGGCGCGCACCCTCGGAAGATAGGGTTATGTCGGCGCGAGCAGCACGGGAAGGTAACCTGTGGCAAAAGACCGATCACAGCGCGATGAGTACACGACCCCCCTGCGACGTTTGTTGCTGGGGATCGTTGTGCTGTGCCTGCTTGGTATCTTCCTTCTGTGGCGCATCGACAGCCCGCGCGTTGAACGGTTCCGCGCGCGGATCGTGGATACGGTTGTACCGTCGATGGAATGGGCCATGGTCCCCGTGACTGCCGCCGTCAATCTGGTGCGTGACTTCCAAAGCTATCAGCGCCTGAGCGAGCAGAACCGGGAACTGCGTAGCGAACTGCGCCTGATGCGCGCCTGGAAAGAGGCTGCTTTGCAGCTTGAACAGGAAAACGCGCGACTGCTGGATTTGAACAATGTCCGCCTTGACCCGCGTCTGACTTATATCACCGGCGTTGTCATGGCCGACAGCGGGTCGCCATTCCGGCAATCCGTTCTGCTGAATGTCGGAGAGCGTGACGGGATCGTGGATGGATGGGCCACGATGGACGGCATTGGCCTGGTCGGCAGGATATCAGGTGTTGGCCCTGACACGGCACGCGTGATCCTTGTGACGGATGCCACCAGCGCGATTCCCGCAACCATTCAACCTTCTGGCCAGACCGCGCTAATCAAAGGCGACAACAACCCCGCGCCCGCGGTGGAGTTTCTTGAAAACCGCGAGCTGGTTCGCCCCGGCGACCGGGTGATCACTTCGGGTGATGGCGGCGTGTTTCCTGCGGGCCTGCTGATCGGTCAAATTGCGGCAGATCCCGGGGGGCGCCTGCGGGTCCGCCTGTCGGCAGATTTCGAAAGGCTCGAATTTCTCAGGGTTCTGCGGTTTCACTCGGCTCCGCCCATTCAGGATCCGGGCAGTATAGTCGGGCCCACCCGCCCAGAGGCGGCGCTGACCCCGGATGAGGTCAGCGATGGATAGACCGGCCTCGCAAATCTGGGCCATGCGCAGCCTTTATGCCTTGCTGGCTTTTGCTGTGCTGTTTCTGCATCTGTTGCCGTTGGACGCTCAACCCGATCGTTGGCCTTTTCCCGACGTCCTGATTGCCCTGACTTTTGCCTGGGTGCTGCGGCGGCCCGATTACGTCCCGACTGTATTGGTTGCGCTTGTCATGCTGATGGCCGACTTTCTACTGCAACGTCCACCGGGCCTTTTGGCAGCGCTGACCGTAGTCGGGTCGGCCTATTTGCGGTCAGCGGCGTTGGGTATGAGGGATGCGGGATTTGCCGGAGAATGGATGTCTGTCGGCATTGTGATCACGGCGGTCATTTTGATGAACAGGGTCGTACTATCGGTGATGTCCGTGCAACAGGCCGCATTGGGGCCGGTCGTGATTCAGCTTGTGCTGACGGTCGCTGTCTACCCGTTGGTCGTGTTGCTTAGCCAAAGCGCGTTGGGGGTTCGCCGCATATCCGCTGCTGATGTCAGCGCTGTGGGAAGCCGGGCATGAAACAGCGTAAACCCAAATCCCAGGGCCTTGCCTATAAGCGCCTGCCACGCAGAGCGCTGTTGCTGGGTGGTCTACAGGCGGTGTTCATAGGCGGTCTGGCGGCACGAATGCGGTTCATGCAGGTCGAACAGGCCGACGAATACCGCCTGTTGGCCGAAGAAAACCGTATCAACATCCGGCTTATCCCGCCGACCCGTGGGCGTATCTATGACCGGAACGGCCAGATCATCGGCCAGAACTCACCTTCCTATCGCATCGTCATCGTGCGTGAAGACGCCGATGACGTGGAAAAAGTCATCGCCAAACTGTCGGAACTGATCCCTCTGAACGAAGATGAGATCGAGCGCGCCAGGACTGAAATGCGCCGCTCGGCGCCGTTTCTGCCGGTGACGCTGGCGGATCAGGTTACGTGGGAGGATATCTCGAAGGTTGCGGTCAATGCTCCGGCGCTGCCGGGCGTAACGCCCGAGGTCGGCCTGACACGGCAATACCCACGATACGAGGATTTCGCACATATCGTCGGCTATGTTGGCCCGGTCAGCGACTATGACCTCAGCAAGATAGAAGACCCTGAGCCGGTATTGCGCATTCCAAGGTTCCAGATTGGAAAGGTTGGCCTTGAGGCCAAGCAGGAAATCGAACTGCGCGGCAAGGCCGGTGCAAAGCGGGTCGAGGTCAACGCGACGGGCCGCGTCATGCGCGAGCTTGACCGGCAGGAAGGACAACCCGGCGCAGACCTGCAACTGTCCATCGACGCTGATCTGCAACAATATGCACAGGCGCGACTGGCGGGCGAAAGTGCAGCCGCAGTTGTCATAGACTGCGTAACCGGTGATCTGCGTGCGGTCGCCTCGGCACCCAGTTTTGATCCGAACCTGTTTGTTCGTGGCATTTCGGTCGCCGATTACCGGGCATTGACAGAAGACAAGTACCGTCCGCTAGCGAATAAATCCGTGCAAGGAACTTATCCTCCGGGATCGACCTTCAAGATGGTCACCGCGCTGGCCGCGTTGGAAGCTGGCGTAGTCTCTCCCGGCAACACCGTGTACTGCCCCGGACACCTGAAGGTCGGCAGCCGTCGCTTCCATTGCTGGAAGCGTGGCGGGCACGGAACGGTCGACCTCAACCTTTCGCTGAAACGCAGCTGCGATGTCTATTACTATGACGTGGCTCTGCGGGTTGGCATCGACAAGATCTCTGACATGGCCCGCACTTTGGGACTGGGGGTCAAGCATGACATCCCTATGTCAGCGGTGGCGGATGGGCTGGCCCCCAATCAGGAATGGAAGCAGCGCGCGCACGGTCAGGAGTGGCTTGTGGGCGATACGGCAAACGCGTCCATCGGCCAGGGATTCATGCTGGCTTCACCGCTGCAGCTTTCTGTGATGGCCGCCCGCATCGCCACCGGTCGCGCGGTCACGCCGCGCCTGGTGCGCTCGATCGACGGTGTTGAACAACCCTCGGGCGCCGGAGAACCACTGGGCCTTAATTCTTACAATCTGGAACAGGTCCGCAAGGCCATGTTCTCGGTCTCGAATGACAGGCGGGGAACGGCATATCGAAGCCGCATCATCGCGGATGAGTTCCGGATGGCGGGGAAAACCGGAACCAGCCAGGTTCGAAACATCACCAAAGCAGAACGGGCCGCAGGCGTGATCCGAAACGAGGACTTGCCGTGGGAGCGTCGCGACCACGCGCTGTTCGTTTGCTTCGCACCGTATGACAACCCAAAATATGCCGTGGCCGTGGTTGTTGAGCATGGCGGTGGCGGGTCCACAGCCGCAGCCCCGGTTGCACGCGACATCATGCTGCAAGCTCTTTATGACGGCACTCCGCCGCTTGAGGCATACCCGGTTGCCGACCGCGAACGCATCAAGGAACAGCAAAAACGGCTGGAGGGCGACAAGCGCCCCAAAGCGCGACCGGATGGAAAGGACCGCGCATGAGCTATCTTGAATATGCCGTCAAATCCACGCCGTCGGGGTTTCGCAAGTTCTTGTATATGAACTGGCCGCTGACGTTGCTGCTGATCAGCACCGCCAGCGCGGGCTTTCTGATGCTGTACTCCGTTGCAGGCGGTTCGTGGACGCCCTGGGCCGAGCCGCAAATGGAACGTTTCGGGCTTGGCCTGACAGTGATGTTCATCATCGCACTGGTTCCGATTTGGTTCTGGCGCAACATGTCGGTGCTGGCCTATCTCGGCTCGGTGGCTTTGCTGGTATTTGTTGAACTGTTCGGCACCATCGGCATGGGTGCACAGCGCTGGATCGACCTTGGGTTTATGCGCCTGCAACCCTCAGAGGTCATGAAAGTCACGCTGGTCATGTTGCTTGCAGCTTATTACGACTGGCTTCCCTCGCACAAAACGTCTCGTCCGCTTTGGGTTCTTATTCCGGTTGTCCTGATCATCTTGCCTACCTTGCTGGTTCTGAAACAGCCCGATCTTGGCACATCCATCCTGCTTCTGGCCGCAGGAGGTGGGTTGATGTTTCTGGCAGGGGTTCACTGGGCCTATTTTGCCGCCGTTATTGCTGCTGTCGTGGGCCTGATCGCCGCTGTGTTCAACAGCCGTGGGACCGACTGGCAATTATTGAAGGACTATCAGTTTCGGCGCATCGACACCTTTCTGGACCCGTCCACCGACCCATTGGGGGCCGGATACCACATTACCCAGTCCAAGATTGCCTTGGGGTCCGGGGGATGGAACGGGCGTGGTTTCATGCAAGGCACGCAGTCCCGCCTGAACTTCCTGCCCGAGAAGCATACCGATTTCATTTTCACGACGTTGGCCGAAGAGTTCGGATTTGTCGGGGGAACGACCCTGTTGACCCTTTATGCCTTGATTCTGGTTTTCTGCATGGTCACGGCCCTGGCAACCAAGGACCGGTTTTCATCTCTGGTCACGCTGGGTATCGCGCTGAACTTCTTCCTGTTTTTTGCCGTCAACATGTCAATGGTAATGGGCATGGCCCCTGTCGTGGGTGTACCACTGCCAATGGTCAGCTATGGTGGCTCGGCCATGCTGGTTCTGATGGCAGCCTTTGGCATCGTCCAAAGCGCCCATATTCACCGCCCCCGTTGATCTGAAAGGGCTCTGATGTCTGTGAACGTCCTGTTTTCCGCGCGCCCTGCCCTTTGGCCGGTGTATCAGCCGCTGCTGACACAATATCTTGATGAGGCGGGTCTGGACGTCCAGCTAGGAACCGAGTTCGAACCGGATCAGGTCGATTACGTTGTTTACGCCCCAAACGGAGGGGTACAGGATTTCAGACCTTTCACGCGCCTGAAAGCGGTGCTGAGCCTTTGGGCCGGTGTCGAAAAAATCGTGGGTAACGAAACACTGATCGTTCCATTGGCGCGGATGGTGGATCACGGTCTGACGCAAGGCATGATCGAGTGGGTGGTTGGCCACGTGTTGCGCTACCATCTGGGGATGGACCGGCACATCACGGTACAGGACGGTGTCTGGACCCCAGATGTCCCACCGCTGGCGCAAGAGCGCAACGTTTGTATTCTGGGGCTTGGAGCATTGGGCGAAGCGGTGGCCCGCGCGCTGACCGCGCTTGAGTTTCGGGTCTTGGGCTGGAGCCGTACAGCTAAGGACATCCCCGGTGTAACCTGCCTGCATGGTGCCGAAGGGCTGCGCCAGGCGCTTTCTCACGCCGAAATCGTAGTCTTGTTGCTGCCCGATACGCCTGCCACTGAAAACGCGCTGAATGCGGAAACGCTGGCCCTGCTTCCCAAAGGTGCGCGTATCATCAACCCGGGACGCGGGCCGCTGATTGATGATGATGCACTATTGGATGCCCTGAACTCGGGCCAGGTGGGCCACGCAACGCTGGATGTGTTCCGTGTCGAGCCCTTGCCCACCAATCACCCCTATTGGGCGCATCCGAATGTCACCGTGACCCCGCATATCGCGTCCGAGACCCGCCCGATCACTGCCGCACAGGTCATTTGCGAAAACATCCGGCGCGGGGAATCCGGCGAGCCCTTTGTGCACCTGGTCGACCGCACGCTGGGCTACTGACGTCACGCCGCAATCAGACCGCGGCCTTTCAACAGGGCATCCACTCCCGGCAATCGCCCCCGGAACGCCAGATAAAGATCCTCTGCCTCGCGCGAACCGCCGGTGGACAAGATATTGTCTTCCAGCGCTTTGGCCCGTTCAGGATCAAAGGCACCACCTGCTTCTTCGAAGGCGGCAAAGGCGTCAGCATCCATCACCTCGGACCACATATAGCTGTAGTAGCCCGAGCTATAGCCATCGCCTGCAAATACATGCGCAAAGTGAGGCGTGGCATGGCGCATTCCAATGGCTTGCGGCATCCCCAGCCCGGCTAGAACCTCGGCCTGTTTTGCCATCGGGTCTGCCGGGGCGTCGCCATCGTGGAAGGCCAGATCGACAAGGGCCGAGGCGACATATTCCACCGTCTGGAATCCCTGGTCGAAATTGGCGGCATTCAGCACTTTTTCAAGCATCTCCTGCGGCATCGGTTCGCCCGTTTCGGCATGGGTGGCAAACTCGGCCAGAACTTCGGGCACTTCCAACCAGTGTTCATAAAGCTGGCTGGGCAGTTCGACAAAATCGCGCGCAACCGAAGTCCCCGAGATGCTTTCATAGGTCACATTGGACAGCATCTGGTGCAAGGCGTGGCCAAACTCGTGGAACAGGGTGCGTGCATCGTCATAAGACAGCAGCGCCGGATCACCCTTGGCGAAGTTGCAGACATTGATGACAATCGGTGCCTGTTCTTTCGGGAATCTGGCCTGTGCCCGCATCGCGCTGCACCAGGCACCTGATCGCTTTGACCCCCGTGCAAAGTAGTCACCGATGAACACGGCGACATGCCGACCGTTGCGCGTAACTTCCCACGCGCGGCAATCCGGGTGATAAAGCGGCACGTTCAAAGGCTTGAATTCCAGCCCGAACAGGCGGTTTGCACAAGCAAACGATGCCTCGATCATCCGGTCCAGTTGCAGGTAGGGTTTCAGTTCCGCCTCATCCAGATCATGTTCCGCCTTGCGCCGCTTTTCAGCGTAATAGCGCCAGTCCCATGCTTCCAGCGGGCCGTTGACACCGTCTTTCTGCATCATCTGGGTCAGGATTTCCGCGTCCGCATCGGCGCGGGCCTTGGCAGGTTCCCACACCTGCATCAACAACTCACGTACCCGGTCCGGAGTACGAGCCATTTCAGTTTCCAGCTTGTAATCGGCGAAGTTGTCATAGCCCAACAGCTTGGCGCGTTCCTCACGCAAGCCCAGAATCTCAGCTGCGATGTCGCGATTGTCGGTCTCGCCACCATTCGCCCCGCGGGCAGCCCAGGCGCGATAGGCTTTTTCGCGCAGATCCCTACGGGGTGAAAACTGAAGAAACGGCACGATCAGCGACCGGGAGAGGGTAACAACCGGCCCCACGGCGCCCTTTTCCGCACCAGCAGCCCGTGCCGCATTCACAACGAATTCCGGCAGGCCCCACAGATCTTCTTCGGTCAGGTTCATGAACCAATCCCGCTCATCCGCCAGCAGGTTCTGGGTAAAGGATGTCCCCAACGAGGCGAGGCGCGACTTGATTTCTTGTATACGAGCGTCTTTGTCCCCGTCCAACGCCGCGCCTGCACGAACAAAGCCCCGATGGGTAAGCATCAGAACGCGTGCCTGTTCCTCGGTCAGGCTCAGGTTTTCGCGCCGCGCCCAAAGGTTTGCAACGCGTTCAAACAGCGCCTTGTTCGAGGAAATTCCCGAGAAATGCGCCGACAGCTTGGGTGAAAACGCGCGCTGCAACTCTTCCCGCTTGGGGTTGCTGTCTGCGCCTGCAACAGTGAAGAAGACCGACAGAACCTTGTCCAGCTGCTCGCCCGCAGCCTCAAGGGCTTCCACCGTGTTCGCGAAAGTAGGGGCCTCTGCATTTGCTGCAATCGCGTCGATCTGCGCGTTATGCGCAGTCATCGCCTGATCCAAAGCCGGTGCAAAATCTTCGTCCGAAATATCGGCGAAAGGGGCTATTTCGAATGGGGTGGTCCAGTCGGACAGGATCGGGTTGGTCATGCGGATCTCCTTTGACCCTATAGCTAGTTCGCCATGGCCGGGTGTTCCAGAACCCCCAAGCCCACGTTGAGATAGGTTAATTGCTTGCGGTACCGCAGATGGGGCAATCGGCACGGCGGGTCAGCGTGATCTTGCGGCTTTCACCGTAAAGGGCGTCGTAGATCAGCATCTCGCCCCGCAGCGCCATGCCAGCGCCCGTGATCACCTTTATCGCCTCAACCGCCATCATCGATCCAACAACACCCGGCAACGGGCCAATCACACCTGCCTCGGAACAGGACGGGGCCAGACCGGGGGCCGGGGCTTCGGGAAAGATACACTGATAGCACGGGCTGCCATTGGCTGGGTCAAACACGCTGAGCTGCCCTTCCCACTGCGACAAGGCCCCCGAAATCAGTGGCTTGCCCAGCGCGGCGGCAGTCCGGTTAGCCAGATAGCGGGTCTCAAAATTGTCCGTGCCGTCAAGGATCAGATCGAAGTCGGCAAAAAGTTCTGCCGCGATTTCATCGCTCAATCTGCGATGAAAGGGCAGAACTACCACATTCGGGTTCTGCGCCTCCATCGCTTGCTGGGCGGAAAAGACCTTGGGCATATCAATATCTGCATCGCGGTGGATCACCTGCCGCTGCAGGTTCGCATTCTCGACTATGTCGTCGTCAATGACCCCGATTGTACCCACACCTGCGGCCGCCAGATATTGCAGCGCCGGGGCGCCCAAACCTCCCGCGCCGATCACCAGAACACGGGCTTGTTTCAACTTTTTCTGACCCGGCCCGCCCAATTCGCGCAGCACAATGTGACGGGCGTACCGGTTCAGTTCGGTTTCGGTGAAACGGTCAGAGGGCATGGCGGCTTCCGGTTTGGAGGCCTGCACCGCTCGGTTCCGCAGGGCCTTCAACACACGGCCATATAACAAAACGATGGCCGCGAAACCTGCAAGGATCAGCCACAGCGCCGCAGACCCACCGGTTGCTTCGCGCAGGGGATGCCCATCCGGCAAGATCAGATGAGACAGGATCACCCCGACCAACAACACACTCACCGACACCACGCGCGCCGATTTAGACGTGCCGGCGATATAGCCAACGCCCCATAGCCCCGCTGCCAGAACAAGAACCAGCAGCATCAGCCGCGCCCGGTCGAGCCGAAACCGCCAGCCCCGCGATCTGTTTCACCCAATGCCTCAGCCAGTTCGAATGCCGCCTGCACGACAGGGGCAACTACCAGCTGCGCGATACGATCACCATGGGCAATCTCGAACCGTTCCTGACCGGCATTCATCACGATCACCCCCAGAGGTCCGCGATAGTCACTGTCAATAGTGCCCGGCGTATTGGGTAGCGTGATCCCGTGTTTCAGTGCAAGGCCCGAGCGGGGCCGAACCTGAACCTCGTATCCCTGCGGGATTTCAATGCGCAGACCTGTCGGTACTAGCGCCCGCTGTCCGGGCTCCAGCATGATCGAAGCCCCCTCGGGCAAGTTGGCACGCACATCCGCGCCAGCAGCACCCGCAGTTTCGTAGGACGGAAGCGCCACGGCGGGGTCTGCCCCGTCTTCGCGGATCACTCGAATTGCCACCATGGTTTTGCCTTTCCTTCAGCCCGCCAACGCGTCTGCGATCCTGCTTGCCAACCGCCGCGCAACCTCGGTCTTGCCCATACGCGGCCATTCCTCGGCTCCGCTGTCCGAGATCAGGATAACCGCATTCTCGGACCCGCCCATGATCCCGGTGGAAGGGCTGACATCGTTGGCGACAATCCAGTCACAGCCTTTGCGCAGTCGCTTGGCGGTGGCGTGTTCAATCACGTCATCAGTCTCGGCCGCAAAGCCGACAACCAAAGGTGGGCGCCCATTTTCCATCCGCGAGACGCGTTTGAGAATGTCGGGGTTCTCGGCAAATTCCAGAACCGGCAGACCGTCGCGGCTTTTCTTCAGTTTCTTGTCCGACGCACTGGCCACGCGCCAATCTGCCACCGCAGCCGCAAACACGCCCGCGTCGACGGGAAGCGCCGCATCAACCGCGTCCGACATCTGTTGCGCGGTCTCGACCGGCACGACCTGCACACCCGCCGGAGGCGGTACGTCTGCGGGGCCTGTGACAAAGATCACCTCGGCCCCCAAATCCGCAAGCGCCTGTGCCACGGCCGAGCCCTGCGCCCCGGAAGAGCGGTTCGCGATATACCGGACCGGATCAATCGGCTCATGCGTCGGGCCCGAAGTTACCAGCACGCGCTTTCCCACCAAGGGTCCTGCCGCAAGCTGCGCCTCAACCGCCGCGACGATTTCCAGCGGTTCCGACATGCGTCCCGGCCCATATTCACCGCAGGCCATATCACCTTCGTTTGGGCCAACAAAGCGCACGCCATCCGCTTGAAGCTGCATCAGGTTGCGTTGTGTCGCCGGGTGTTCCCACATGCGTACATTCATCGCGGGTGCACACAGAACAGGCGTGTCTGTCGCCATCAGAAGGGTCGATGCCAGATCATTTGCCAACCCCCCGGCCATCTTGCCCATCAGGTCTGCTGTTGCGGGGGCCACGACGATCAGATCGGCGGAGCGTGACAGCTGGATATGGCCCATCTCGGCCTCGGCGGTCAGATCAAACAGATCGCCATAGACCTTTTCTGAGGCAAGTGCAGACACGGACAGAGGTGTTACAAATTCCTCTGCCGCACGCGTCAGCACAGGCGTCACAGCTGCGCCGCGTTCACGCAGCCTGCGGATCAGGTCCAGCGATTTGTAGGCCGCGATGCCGCCGCCGATGATCAGCAGAATGCGTTTGGATGACAGCATGTTCAGCCCTTCCTGTCCCGGTCGGCCCCGACATTAGGCAAGCCCAGCAGGTTGTTCCAGCGATTAATTCTGAACCTGAAACGCCGCACAGGGATCTTCACGCTCGACTGTGGGGCTGTCGATTACGATATCAAAGTCACCGTCGATGATGTCGTCCTCGGACTGTCCGACCGAGACCACCTTCCATCCGGGTTGAAGGCGTTCAAGAAATGTCGGGATACCTCGGTCTTTGCGCGCATGTCCGTTCCCAGTGATCACGGCAACCGGGCCGCCGGTTTCTTCCATCGCGCGCATCACCGCACGGGCCAGAACCGCATCGCGCAAACGCTGGATCGCGACCATCTGCGGTAACATTTCCGGCGGGAGAGCATCGCAATGCGCGGCCATTTGATCCGCCTCGCGCGCTGCCTGCTCCTCGGGCGTCAGCGGTACAGTCAAACCATAGCGCGCCGCGTCTGCACCCAGCGCCGTGGCGGCCCCGCGTTCCATCGCGGCCCGCGCGGCAGCACGCGGCACCATGGCCCCGTAGACCGGCGCGCCTGAGGCCTTGAACACCGGATAATACAGCCTGAGCGGTGGCCAACCACTTTCTGCCCATTGCAGAATACGGCTCAACTCTTCCGGGTTGGACACCGCTTTTTGCGCCAGCCGTTGCGCGCCTTCTTCGGTGACCATCTCCCAGACAACGCCCGAGGGTGAGATTTCCTTTATCGCTTCGGCTTGAATGAGGTGGTGGCGGGGATTGTCGTGAACCTCACCCAGAATTACCACATCTGCATCCCGCATCGCGAGAGCCGCATCATCGGAAATAAGATCTTCCGCCAGTCCGGGTCGCGCCGCTGTCACCGTAAGGCCCAGAACACACGCAAGAATCGCAAGCTGTTTCATGCGATGAAGTGTTGCACCTCGTTCGACTGGGCTTCAAGGTTCTTGCGCATTTTTGCGAACGCTGCGGCCTCAAGCTGTCGCACCCGCTCCTTGGACAGTCCCAACTCGACGCCGAGACTCTCCAGTGTCCGCGCAGGCTCGCGCAGTTTGCGTTCGCGCACAATGAACCGCTCGCGGTCATTCAGTGCGTTCATCGCGATCAGCAACCACTGGCGCAACTGTTCGGTGTCGTGGGTGTGTTCAACTGCTTCGGCGGCCTGTTCGCGTTCATCTTCCAGCGCATCGATCCATTCACGCCCGTCTTCGTCGGCGGATTGCACCGCGTTCAGGGAAAAATCCGACCCTGACAGCCGACCTTCCATCAGTTCCACATCGCGCAGAGGAACGCCAATCTCTGTGGCGATCATCTGATGCAACTGATGGCGATCCAGTTCAAGACCTTCGGTCGCGGCCTCGCGTTCCAGCCGGGCCTGAACCCGACGCATGTTAAAAAACAGCGATTTCTGCGCCGAGGTGGACCCCGTTCGCACCATGGACCAGTTCCGCATCACATAATCCTGAATGCTCGCCTTAATCCACCACACCGCATAAGTCGAAAACCGCACCCCACGATCAGGGTCGAACTTGTCTGCGGCCTTCATCAAACCCAGACCGGCCTCCTGGATAAGGTCATTCATCGGCGCGCCATAGCGTTTGAACTTGGCCGCCATCGAAATTGCCAGCCGCAAATACGCTGTGATCAGGCGGTGCAGCGCCTGTTCATCACGCTGGTCACGCCAGGCATAGGCCAGCCTCAGTTCCGTTTCCGCATCCAGCAACTCGGCCTTCATCGCTTGCCGGGACATCGAAAAATCTGTCGCGTTGTCCAGTGCCATAAACCTCTCCCCTGATTTGCAGGCGTTGGCCGGGCTTGCCATGCCGACCTATGACCGATACGCAAAACGGCACCAATTGGATCATCTTTAGGTAAGTACTGTGGCGTCAGATTTAACCTTAATTCTGGGCGGAGCTGCTTCAGGCAAGTCGGTATTTGCCGAAGATCTCGTTGTTTCCAAAGGGAAAAATCGAGTTTATCTAGCGACATCACAAGTGTTTGATGAAGAGATGCGGCAGAAGGTTGATCGCCATCTGGAACAGCGGGGCGGCGGTTGGACCACGATTGAAGAGCCCCTTGACCTGAGGCCGGTGCTGTCCAGCCTGTCCTCGGATCAGGTATGTCTGGTCGATTGTGCCACCATGTGGCTCAGCAATCACTTGCTGGCCGAAACTGATCTGGGCGCAGTCCAAACTGACCTGCTAAAGGCCCTGCGCGCATGCCCCGCGCAGATTGTGATCGTGTCGAACGAAGTCGGTCACGGTATTGTTCCGGATAACGCGCTTGCCCGCCGCTTTCGCGAAGCGCAGGGTCGGCTGAACATCGCACTTGCGGCGCAGGCTGATCTGGTGGTGCAAGTGACCGCCGGGTTGCCGTTGGTCCTGAAAGGGCAGCTACCGTGACACGACTACATCTTGTTCGCCACGGGCCCACGCATGCAAAGACGATGGTTGGTTGGTCCGATCTGCCTGCTGATCTAAGCGATACAGCGGCGCTGAAGCGCCTGCACGACCATTTGCCATTCGATGCACTTGTGATTTCGTCCGACCTGTCGCGCGCGATTGACACTGCTTCGGCCATTCAGGGCCAGCGTCACCGTCTGCCACATCATCCAGACCTGCGGGAAATCCATTTCGGTCAGTGGGAGCTTCGCGGGTTTGCCGATATTGAAGCCGAAGACCCCGAGCTGGCTTTTGCCTATTGGGACAACCCCGGTGATGTCCGCCCACCGCAAGGTGAAAGCTGGAATGAGGTTCGCGACCGGGTCGATTCCGCGATCGACGCGCTTATGTCCGCGCATACGGGCCGCGATCTGGTGATCGTCGCGCATTTCGGCGTGATCCTGACACAAGTGCAGCGCGCCCTTGGTCTGGACGGGCAGCAGACCTTTGCGCATCGGATCGACAACCTTTCGGTGACGGATATCGCTGTCAACGGCGGGGCGTGGACTGTCGGGTCGATCAATCACCTTCCGTGAACAGGTCCAACACAAATCACTGATTTACCGGTCCGCAAAGCTGAGGCATCGTCCGCGCATGACTTATGACCTTTATATCGGCGATCGCCTCTTCTCCAGCTGGTCAATGCGCGGCTGGTTGATGCTTGAGAAATTCAACCTGCCCTATCGCAGCCACATGATCGGCCTCTATTCCGGCACTATGGCGCAAGACATGGAACCGCTGGCCCCTGCTCGCCTTGTTCCCGCCTTGCGCCTGCCGGATGGAACGGTTGTGGGGGAAAGCCTGGCAATGGCCGAAACCCTGGCCGAACGCCACCCCGATGCCGGGTTGTGGCCTTCGGATGCCGCAGCCCGGGCAACCGCCCGCTGGCTATGCGCCGAAATGGTAGCCGGATTCAGCGCCCTGCGTGGAGAATGCGCCATGCAGCTGCGCAACGTGTGGCAAGGCTTCGCGCCGTCTGAGGCGACTTTGTCAGACCTTGAGCGGGTTGAAACACTCTGGGCACATGCGCGGAGCGTGTCAGGGGCAGACCAAGGCCCGTTATTTGGTGCCTATTCACTGGCAGACGTCTTCTACACACCTGTAGCAGCGCGGATCGTCGGATATGGGCTGCCGGTGTCAGAGGTGAACCGGGCTTATTGCATGGAATTGCTCTCTGATCCCATCGTCAGACAGTGGCGCGCCATGGGATTGACCGTTGAGTACGACACCTTCCCCTACGCGCAGGATTTGCCGTCCAGCCCTTGGCCAGTCGGGGGTGTTTCTGCTGCGAAGCCGGTTTCAGGTGGTCCGTCAATCAACGCCGCCTGCCCGTATTCCGGCAAGCCTGTCACCGATTTCTTGGAGCTTGACGGGCAATGCTGGGGGTTCT
Source organism: Ruegeria sp. AI2 (assembly GCF_056541275.1). Lineage (NCBI taxonomy): Bacteria > Pseudomonadati > Pseudomonadota > Alphaproteobacteria > Rhodobacterales > Roseobacteraceae > Ruegeria > Ruegeria sp. AI2. The sequence goes on along the minus strand of NZ_JBQFYB010000002.1, from coordinate 178,419 downwards.
GCAACCCATTCTGCCGGAACAAAACTGTGGCCGACCCCGAAGCATGGCCCAAATTCGCGGCCATGCGCGCAGCCGTTAACGACTCTTAAACCAGAACCGTGGCAGCAACGTCCTGTTAACCAAAACAGGACTGCCATGGTCGCCCGCGCCCACACCGTTGCTTTTCAAGGGGTTGATGCCCGCCCGGTCGAGGTGCAATGCGCGGTCTCACCCGGACTGCCAGCCTTTTCCATCGTGGGCCTGCCCGACAAAGCCGTGTCCGAGGCGCGTGACCGCGTCCGCAGCGCGCTGAACGCGATGGCCATCGCGCTGCCGTCCAAGCGGATCACCATCAACCTGTCCCCTGCTGACCTTCCCAAAGAAGGCAGCCATTTCGACCTGCCCATTGCGGTGGCGCTTTTGTCCGCGCTCGATATCATCCCAGCCGATGCCGCAGAAAGCACCGTTGCATTGGGAGAGTTGTCGCTCGACGGTTCTCTGGTTCCGGTTGTCGGTACCTTGCCTGCCGCCATGACGGCAGCTTCAGAAGACCGCGCCTTGCTTTGTCCGCGCGCCTCCAGCGCCGAGGCGGCCTGGGTAGATGCCACTCAAGTGATCGGCGCCGGATCACTTGGAGAGGTCGTGCGCCATTTCTCGGGCCAATCCCCTTTGCCAGCGGCGCAAGCTGGCGAAGTGAACCTGACACCGTCCAACCGCGACCTGCGCGATGTGAAAGGGCAGGAGCGCGCCAAACGCGCCCTGGAAATCGCCGCCGCCGGACGTCACCACTTGATCATGATCGGCACGCCGGGATCGGGCAAATCCATGCTGGCGGCGCGGCTTCCCGGAATTTTACCGCCGCTTACTGCCGTGGAAGCCCTGGAGACGTCGATGATCCAATCGCTATGTGGGTTACTGGATGAAGGCGGAATAAACCGCACTCGCCCGTTCCGCGAACCGCACCACACGGCCTCGATGGCGGCCATAGTTGGTGGTGGGAAAGGGGCCAAACCGGGCGAAATCTCATTGGCCCATAATGGTGTGCTGTTCATGGATGAATTCGCCGAATTTCCACGCACCGTTCTGGAAACCCTGCGGCAACCCATTGAAACCGGCGAAGTCATGGTGGCGCGCGCGAACGCCCATGTGAAATACCCCTGTCGTTTCATGCTGGTCGCCGCCGCCAACCCTTGCAAATGTGGCTATCTGACCGATCCGTCCCGTGCCTGTTCGCGGGCACCGGGATGTGGCGAAGATTACCTGAACCGAATCTCGGGCCCGTTGATGGACAGGTTCGACCTGCGGATCGAAGTTCCGCCCGTGGGCTTTACAGACCTCGATCTGCCCCCTTCGGGCGACAGTTCGGCGACGGTTGCAGCACGTGTCGAAAGGGCGCGAGCCATTCAGGCAGACCGGTTTTGTGACACGCCGGAGTTACGACAAAACGCTGATGCAGAAGGCAAAATACTGGAAGAGATCGCCACGCCCGATGCCGAAGGAAAAGAGCTGCTGTTGAAAGCCGCAGATCGTTTCGGCCTGTCAGCCCGGGCCTTTCATAGAATCCTGAGGGTGGCGCGCACCATCGCCGATCTGGACGGCGCGACCGATATCCACCGCCAACACGTGGCCGAGGCACTGAGTTTTCGGATCTCTGCCCGGGTTATGGCCTAAAGCTTGGCCTCGATGGCCTGCCAGATCTTTTCGGCAATATTTACCCCGTCAAACCGTTCCAGCTCCTGAATGCCGGTCGGTGAAGTCACGTTAATCTCGGTCAGATAGTCGCCAATAACGTCAATTCCGACAAAGACCTGACCCTTTTCCTTCAGCAGAGGCCCAATCGCCGCGCATATCTCAAGATCGCGTTCGGACAAGCCGATCTTTTCCGGACGTCCGCCAACATGCATGTTCGACCGCGTTTCGCCTTTGGCGGGTACCCGGTTGATTGCGCCGACCGCTTCGCCATCCACCAGGATCACCCGTTTGTCGCCATTGCTGACATCCGGCAGGAATTTCTGCACGATCAAAGGTTCGCGCGAGAATCCGGTGAACAGCTCATGCAAGGAAGTCAGGTTGCGGTCATTGGCATCAAGCCGGAACACACCCGCGCCGCCATTCCCGTAAAGCGGCTTGAGGATGATATCGCCGTGCTTTTCCTTGAACGCCTTGATCGTCTGCAAATCACGCGCAATCGTTGTTGGCGGGGTCAGGTCGGGGAAATCCAGCACCAGCAGCTTTTCCGGGTAGTTGCGCACCCAGAACGGATCGTTGACGACCAGCGTCTGACCCTTGAGACGATCCAGCAAATGCGTGGACGTGATGTAATGCATGTCAAAAGGCGGGTCCTGACGCAGCCAGACGACATCGAAATCGGCAAGATCCACCTCACGTTCGGGACCCAGAACCGCAGGATCTCCGGCAACCCTTTGCACAGTCATGTCGTGACCTCGCGCGGTGATGCGACCCTGCTGATAGGCCAAATGATCCGGACCATAGAAAAACAAAGAGTGCCCGCGCGCCTGTGCCTCTTCCGCCAGGCGGAATGAGCTGTCGGCGTTGATTTCCACGGCCCCGATCGGGTCCATTTGAAAGGCGATTTTCATGGCATGTCCCTCAGTTTCCCGCCAGATACATGGACCAGCACGCCTGTGGGTTCAATGGGGCTTAGCCAAAACCAAAGGCGTTTTCGATGATTTGAACCGCGCCAGAACAATCAACAAGCGCCGCGTCAAAGCGCACGTTTGTCAGCTGCCCGTCCGGCTCGTTTTCCAAGAACTGCGCGGCAGAGGCGTAAATCCGTTCGATCTGCTTGCGGCTGATCCGGGCAGCGGCCTTTTCAAAGCTGGTGCTTTTTTTAACTTCGATGAACACAAGCCCTTCGCCGTCGCGTGCAATAAGGTCGATCTCTCCGCCAGCGCCCCGCCAGCGACGATGCGCTATGGCAAAGCCCCGAAGTTCGTAATCTGCGGCAACCTGTGACTCTGCGGCCTGTCCGGCGTGGTAAGAGATCGAACCCTGTTGTTCACGCCGCCCCATGTCATCCCTTGCCCAATTTCAATGCTTTCTGATAAATCGGTCGGCGCGGCAGGTCGTACATTTCCGATACAAGATCCGCTGCATCCCGAACCGAGTGATTTTCCAAAGCTCGTTTCAAAGCTTCTTCTAGATCAGATTCGTTAACACTTTGCGAATGACCGCGGTCCACCAGCAGGACAATCTCGCCCTTGACGGTCTTGTCCCGATACTCCTCTGCCAGTTCGGACAGGCTGCTGCGACGGACCTCCTCAAACTTTTTCGTAAGCTCTCGACAAAGCGCAGCCTGCCGTTCAGGCCCCAGGCATTCTGCCAAGTCTGACAGACAGGCGGCAACGCGTTTCGGAGATTCGTAGAACACCAATGTGCCGGGGATGTCCTTCAACGCCTCGATACGGGTGCGGCGTGCTTTGGATGCGTTGGGAAGGAAGCCTGCAAAAAAGAAGGCGTCCGTGGGAAGCCCCGCCAACGTCAGGGCCGTTACAACGGCAGACGCGCCCGGGGCGCAGGTCACGGTATACCCGGCTTCGGCGGCCTGCTTGCCCAAATCATAGCCCGGATCGGCAATTAGCGGCATTCCTGCTTCGGACGCGTAGGCCACCGATTGCCCTTGCGCCAGCGCCTCCATGATCTTGCCGCGTGCGCCTGCGCCGCTGTGGTCGTGATAGGCTTGGATTCGCCGGCCTTCCAGCGGGATGCCATGTATTTCTATCAAGCGACGTAAACTGCGGGTGTCTTCTGCCGCAATCACATCGGCTGAGGCCAAAACATCCAAGGCCCTGAGCGTAATGTCGCGTGCTGTTCCAATCGGAGTGGCAACAAAATACAGGCCCGCAGCCAACTTGATCTTTTGGAAATTCAAAGCTGGACCCTCACAGCGTGACGTTTATTATCGCGGCTCAACAGAACAGAAGCATTCGCAGCCGCCGGATCAGGGAGTTTTCATTTAGATGTTTACCGTTTGCAAGCCCGTAAGCAAGCTGGCGAAAGTCGCCGCTGCCCTGACGACCGCAGCGTTTCTTGCTGCCTGTGAACCAGGTGGTCTTGGCGGAGGTCCCTCGATCAATACCGCAAAGCCGGTTCCTGTCGCCTTGCTGGTTCCCAGAGGATCTGCGCAATCTGGTGATGCAGCGCTGGCGCAAAGCCTTGAGAATGCCGCGCGTCTTGCGATGTCGGATTTGCCGAATGTCCAGATCGACTTACGCGTTTATGACACGGCCGGAAACCCGAACACGGCGACAGCCGTTGCACAGCAGGCTGTTGCGGACGGGGCAAAAATCATCATTGGTCCGGTATATGCCCAAGCAGCGAATGCTGCCGGATTGGCGGTGCTGAGCAAGAACGTCAACGTTCTTTCGTTTTCAAACAACGCCAGCATTGCAGGCGGCAACGTCTTTGTATTGGGCCCGACCTTTGACAACACGGCCAACCGGCTGGTGAATTATGCGGGCAGTCAGGGCAAGGTCAACACGGTGGTCGTGCACAGCAACGACGCCGCAGGACAGTTGGGCCGGTCCGCAATCGCCAATGCCATAGCGAACAGCCGGGTCAACAATGCAGGGACCGTCGCTTACGACCGGTCGCAACAGGGCGTCATCAATGCGGTTCCCACGATCAAGGCCACTGTCGATTCGACGGGCGCGGATTCGATCTTCCTGACGGCGACCACGGCGGGGGCATTGCCGCTGTTCTCGCAATTGCTGCCAGAGGCCGGTGTTTCTCCGGCAACCACGCAATTCATTGGCCTGACACGTTGGGATATCCCGCCGCAAACTCTGGAGCTTCCGGGGGTTCAGGGGGGGTGGTTTGCGCTGCCTGACCCGTCCAAGGCACAAGCCTACCGTCAGCGTTACAACGCAACCTACGGCGAAGCACCGCACCCGATCAGCGGTTTGGCCTACGACGGTATCGCCGCAATTGGCGCCTTGGTCAGCCAGGGCAAATCAGACGCCCTGACCGCTTCGGCCCTGACACAGAGCGCCGGTTTCCAGGGCGTTGGCGGCATCTTCCGTCTGCGCCCGGACGGCACCAACGAACGCGGTCTGGCGGTTGCCACGATCCAGAACAAACAGGTGGTTGTGATTGACCCTGCCCCGCAAAACTTCTCTGGCGCCGGTTTCTGATCTGACTGGCGCGATCAACGTGCCCGAAAGCGCGTTGATCTGCCCCGCCGGAGACATCTTCGACAGCACTGCCGTCAATGATGCACTGGCTCAGGCCTTTGAGGTCTGCCCGGACAACACCAAAATGCGGTCCGAGACGGTGCGCGTTCTACGCGAGGCTCAAAAGTCTGGCCGCGCGGCCATTGCAGAGGCATTTGGCGAACGTCCTTTCGACGCGCGCGCACTCACGCGCTCATATACATACCTGACAGATCAACTGGTTGGGACGGCGATGCTGGTCTCAAGCACACGCCTGCATCCGCTTGCAACACCCACCCAAGGTGAAAAGATCGCCGTTCTGGCTGTTGGCGGCTACGGACGCGGGGAAATGGCACCGTTTTCAGATGTCGACCTGCTATTCCTCACCCCCTACAAGATCACCGCCTGGGCCGAGAGCGTCATCGAGTCGATGCTTTATATCCTGTGGGATTTGCGACTTAAGGTCGGGCATTCGTCACGCACGATCAAAGATTGTCTGCGGTTGGGTGCCGAGGATTTTACGATCCGCACAGCGATGTTGGAGCAACGCTATCTGGCCGGCGACAAGGTACTGGCGGACGGGTTGGACCGAAGGCTGAAAGACGAATTGTTCAAGGGAACCGAACGCGAGTTCATCGAAGCCAAGTTGCACGAACGTGATGAACGCCACCATAAACAAGGCGAGCGTTACATGGTCGAACCCAACGTGAAGGAAGGCAAAGGCGGCCTGCGTGACCTGCAATCCCTCTACTGGATCGCGAAATATGTCTATGGCGTTCAGGACGTGGCCGAACTGGTGCCTTTGGGGTTGTTCACCCCCGAAGAGTTCAAGACCTTCGTTCAGGCCGAGGAATTCCTTTGGGCTGTGCGATCACACCTGCATCTAGTCACCGGTCGCGCGACCGAGCAGCTTACCTTTGACATGCAGGTCGAGGTCGCCGCGCGCATGGGGTACGAGGACCGCGCCGGGCGTCGCGCGGTCGAAGTGTTCATGCAGCGGTATTTCCGCGAAGCCACCCGCGTAGGTGAGTTGACGCGCATCTTCCTGACCAAACTCGAAGCGCTGCACATGAAAGGTGCGCCGCTGCTGGAACGCATTTTCCGCAGGCGTCGACGGGTCAAGGCAGGGTACAAGGTGGTTCACGGTCGTCTGGATCTGGTGGAACCTGAGAAATTTCTCTCCGACAAAGTGAACCTGCTGCGCCTGTTCGAAGAAGGTTTGCGGACAGGTATGCTGATCCATCCTGATGCCATGCGGCTGGTGAGCGCGAACCTGCATCTGATCGATGACGAAATGCGCGGCGACAAGGAAGCTCAGCGCATTTTCCTAGATCTGATGTTGAAACACGGCAACCCGGAACGCGCATTGCGACGGATGAACGAGTTGGGCGTGCTGTCCGCTTTCCTGCCCGAGTTCGAGCACATCGTGGCAATGATGCAGTTCAATATGTATCACAGCTATACGGTGGACGAGCATACGATCCAGTGCATCGTCAATCTTGCCCAGATCGAACGCGGAGAGCTGGTCGAATCTCTGCCTCTGGCCTCTTCGATTCTGAAAGGCGGGGTCAATCGCAAGGTGCTGTATGTCGCGCTTCTTCTGCACGACATTGCGAAAGGTCGCCCCGAAGACCACTCGATTCTCGGGGCACAGATCGCGCGCAAGGTGGCGCCTCGGCTCGGCCTGAACAAATCGGATTCCGAAACCGTTGAATGGCTGGTGCGCTATCACTTGCTTATGTCCGATATGGCCCAAAAACGCGATATCTCCGACCCTCGGACAGTGCGCGATTTTGCCAAGGCCGTTCAGACAACCAAACGGCTGGATCTGCTGACGGTTCTGACGGTTTGCGACATTCGCGGCGTTGGCCCGACCACCTGGAACAACTGGAAGGCCACTCTGCTGCGCGCCCTGCATGCTGAAACAAAGCGTGCACTGGAAACCGGTATGGAAGATCTGAACCGGGCAAACCGGGGGGCCGAGGCCAAAACAGCACTGCGCCGCGCTTTGGACAACTGGTCCAAGGCTGACCTCAAGGTCGAGACCGGGCGCCACTACGCCCCGTATTGGCAGGGCCTGAATCTTGCGACGCATATCGAGTTTGCCGAGATGCTGCACGCGCTGGAACAAAGCGGCGATCCCGGCGCGATGGAAATTCGCCTACAACCTGATGAAGACCGTGATGCGACGCGGGCCTGTTTCGCGATGGGCGATCACCCCGGTATTTTTGCCCGCATCGCCGGGGCACTGGCTCTGGTTGGCGCGAATGTCGTCGATGCCCGCAGCTATACCACCAAAGACGGCTACGTAACGGACGCGTTCTGGATACAGGACGCCGAGGGGCACCCGTTCGAGGCATCGCGCCTTCCACGCTTGACCCAGATGATTCACAAGACCCTGCGCGGCGAAGTCGTCGCCAAGGAAGCGCTGAAGTCACGTGACAAGATCAAGAAACGCGAACGCGCTTTCAACGTGCCAACACATATCACGTTCGACAATGAGGGCTCTGAAATCTACACGATCATCGAAGTAGACACACGCGACCGCCCCGGCCTGCTGTTTGACCTGACCCGGACCCTGGCCGCGGCGAACGTTTATATCGCCAATGCCGTGATTGCGACCTATGGCGAGCAGGTGGTCGATACGTTCTACGTCAAGGACATGTTCGGCTTGAAGTATTACTCGGAAAGCAAACAGCGCGGACTTGAGGCGAAGCTGCGCACGGCAATCACCGAAGGCGCTGAGCGTGCGGCCTCATGAAGCAAATACGCTTGTTCTCGGGCTTGTTCACGGTCGGTTTCTGGACGCTCGCCAGCCGAATTCTGGGGTTTCTGCGAGAGATACTGCTGACGGCCTATATCGGGCCGGGCCCAGTGATGGATGCCTTTGTTGCTGCCTTTCGCCTGCCCAACATGTTCCGCCGCTTTTTCGCCGAGGGGGCATTTAACGCGGCCTTTGTGCCGATGTTTTCCAAACGACTGGAAGCAGACGAAGACCCTCAGGGTTTTGCGCAGGACGCGTTCAATCTTTTGGCCGTGGCTGTTCTTGCGCTGGTCGGGCTGGCCATGGTTTTCATGCCCGGTCTGGTCTGGCTGACCGCCGAAGGGTTTTACGGCGATGAACGGTTCGATCTGGCGGTGGACTATGGATATGTTGTGTTTCCATACATCCTGTTCATGTCTCTGGCTGCCTTGTTTTCAGGCGTTCTGAATGCAACCGGGCGGTTCGCGGCGGCGGCAGCCGCACCTGTTCTGCTGAACATCTTCGCTTGCACCGCCCTGATTGCCGGTGCCATGTCCGGCGGCGAGGTGATCCGGTGGTTGATCCCTGTCATTCCAGTGGCCGGTGTCGCGCAGCTGGCGCTGGTCTGGATCGCAACCGAACGCGCCGACATCCGCATCCGCCCCAGCATGCCGCGCCTGACGCCTGAAATGCGACGGATGGTACGTATCGCGGTCCCGGCCGCGCTGGCGATGGGGGTCACACAGGTTAATCTCGTTGTCGGGCAATTGGTTGCATCGAAAACCGAAAATGCCGTCAGCTGGCTTTTTGCCGCAGACAGGCTCTACCAGTTGCCTTTGGGTGTTGTGGGCATTGCTGTCGGCATAGTCTTGTTGCCGGACCTGTCCCGCCGTTTGCGTGCGGAGGACAAAGAGGGCGCACGCAATGCCTTTTCCCGGGCCGGTGAGTTCACACTGCTGCTGACGCTGCCTTCGACTGTGGCCTTCGTGGTTATGCCAACCCCCCTCGTATCGGTGCTGTTCGAACGTGGTCAGTTCGGCCCCGAGGATACGGCCGCCACGGCCCTTGCGGTTGCCATCTATGGGGTCGGGCTTCCGGCCTTCATGTTGCAAAAATTGCTGCAACCGCTGTTCTTTGCGCGCGAGGATACGCGTTCCCCGTTTCACTACGCAGTTGTTGCGATGATCGTGAACGCTGCTCTTGCGTTTGGTCTGTTTCCACTGGTGGGCTGGATCGCGCCAGCAATTGCCGCATCGACTGCGGGGTGGGCGATGGTGGTGCTACTGGCTTTCGGCGCACGACGTATGGGTGAAGAGGCGCGCTTTGATGTCCGGTTCAAAAAGCGCGCGGGCCGGATTGTGGCCGCTTCGCTTGGGATGGGCGCGATATTATACGCAGCGCTCTACCTGTTCGGGTGGGCATTGGATGTTCCCGGCTGGCGCTATCTGGCACTGCTGGTCCTGATCATGGTCGCTGCCGTCTCATATTTCCTTCTGGGCCATATCTTCGGCGCTTTCAAACTGTCGGAGTTCAAACACGCCCTGCGCCGGTCCTGATCAATCCCGGCGAATGCGGCCGACGATCCGGGACCACGCGCCCGGTGCAACAAGAAAAGACAAGCCAAAACCGGTGGCAAACCCACCCAGATCAGCAACCCATTCCCAGTTGCCGCCAAAGATCAGGCCGAAAAGAAATTGTATGCCCATAAGGACGGCAATCAATTGAAATGCCCGTGCTTGGTTTGCACCTACAAGTGACAGTTTGCGCCACAACAACCACGTAAATGCGCCGATCAGACCGTACACCGGCGGGAACCCTCCGATCAGCGGATAGCGCGGGTCCAGTAACACGGCGTAGGCCAATGCGCCGCCAATGCCCGACACGACAAAAATCAGCAGCATTGGGAAACCGCCGAACACTTCGCCAACCATTTTGCCCATCGCCAGCACGAAAACACAGACGAAAATCGCCTGCGTGAAATTGGCGGATACAAAGGGGTAGGTCACGAAGCGGATGACATGTTCGAATGGCCAGCGCCCGTTCAGAACCATCCAGTCGAAAATATCCGCAGAGAACGCATAATGCTGGATCGCATCCAGCCGCCAGCCCACCGCTGCTGGCCCTCCGACCAGCCCGCGTGATCCCAGCGTGAAGGCAATTTCTATCCCGATGATGAACAGAACCAGCGCCACCACAGCAGGTGGCAGAGGGTTCACAGGCGGTGTGTAATGCTCACTGCTCATTGGGCTGGCCTTTCGCGGCTGTTGACGTCCCTTTGCCTCATGGGTAAGCGACGGGGGCTGATTTTTCCAGACAGGAGTTCCCTTTGATGACTGAGTCCCAATTCACGCCACGCGTGTTTTCCGGTGCGCAGCCTTCGGGCAATTTGCATCTCGGCAACTATCTCGGGGCGCTTCGGAACTGGGTGAGAATGCAGAGCGAGGAATTTGAGACTATCTATTGCATGGTCGATCTGCACGCGATCACCGTCTGGCAAGACCCAACCGAGTTGCAGCATGCAACGCGGGAGCTTTGTGCCGGTTACATCGCTTCCGGTCTAAACCCGGAAAAATCAATCTTGTTCAACCAAAGTCAGGTGCCGGAACACGCGCAACTGGCCTGGATATTCAACTGTGTCGCGCGCATGGGTTGGATGCAGCGCATGACCCAGTGGAAGGACAAGGCGGGCAAAAACCAGCAGAACGCTTCGCTTGGCCTGTTTGCCTACCCTGCTCTGATGGCAGCCGATATTCTGATCTATCACGCAACCCATGTGCCAGTTGGAGAAGACCAGAAACAGCATCTGGAGTTGACCCGCGACATCGCCATAAAATTCAACAACGATTTTGGCGTCGATTTCTTTCCCATCACCGAGCCGGTGATCGAAGGGTCAGCCACAAGGGTCATGAGCTTGCGGGATGGGTCCAAGAAGATGTCAAAGTCCGACCCCTCGGACATGAGCCGGATCAACCTGACCGATGATGCCGATGCGATCGCCAAGAAAATCCGCAAGGCCAAGACCGACCCTGACGCTTTGCCGTCGGATGTCGAAGGTCTGGAGGGCCGCCCCGAAGCGCGCAATCTGGTCAATATTTACGCAGCACTCAGCGACCAGAGCATCGACCAGGTTCTGGCCGAAGTTGGGGGCAAGCAGTTCGGTGATTTCAAACCGATGTTGGCTGATCTGGCAGTCGCCAAGCTGGCCCCAATCTCGACTGAGATGTCGCGTCTTATGGGGGAACAGGCCGAGATTGACCGGATTCTGGCTCACGGAGCCGAGCGCGCGCGTCAGATCGCCGCTCCGATCCTGCAAAAGACCTATGAAATCGTCGGTATGGTCGGATCAGCATCACGCTGAATGCACTGGACCTTCGCCTGACGCCCACCTAGGGTCTGCCTGAACCACAGGAGGGCGTCATGGCAACCGGCAAAAACATCCGGACCTATTTTCAGGGCCAATGGCATGACGGGGATACTCCCATCATGCGCGCAGCGGATCACGGGTCGTGGCTAGGGTCTTCGGTCTTTGACGGCGCCCGTTATTTCGACGGGTTGGCCCCTGATCTGCACGCGCATTGCGCCCGGGTGAACCGGTCCGCCGAAGCCCTGATGCTGACACCGACCATGACAACCGAGCAGATGGTCGAATTGGTGCATGAAGGGTTGCAAGCCTACAGCCCTGACACGGCTGTCTATATCCGCCCGATGTATTGGGGCATTGACGGCGATAGCACGGCAATCGTTCCGCAGGAAAACAGCACAGGGTTTGCCATCTGTCTGGAAGAAATCCCAATGGCACCTGAAACGGCTTCGGCCACGCTGTCGACCACGCGATTCCGTCGCCCGGTACTGGAATCGGCTGTGGTCAATGCCAAGGCCGGGTGCCTTTACCCCAATAATGCGCGCATGTTGCAAGAGGTACGCTCCAAAGGATTCTCGAACGCTCTGGTCGCTGACGCGATGGGCAATGTGGCCGAAACGGCAACGGCCAACATCTTCATGGTCAAGGATGGCGAGGTCTTTACCCCGATCCCCAACGGCACATTTTTGGCAGGGATCACGCGGGCGCGACATATCAAGAATCTGCGCGAGGATGGTGTCACAGTTCATGAAACGGTCTTGGGTTTCGAGGATTTTCACCAGGCGGATGAGGTTTTCATGTCCGGCAATATGAGCAAGATCACACCGGTAACTGCGCTGGAGGACACACAGTTTCAGGTTGGTCCCATTGCCCGCCGTGCCCGCGCACTTTACTGGGACTGGGCTGCAAGCGAACGCTAGTACATCGACATGAACGTGTCCGAGTTGCCAGCACGCAAACGCTCGGGCATGATCCCTTAAAATTGAAGAGGACACCCATGCGTAAGTTCTTAGTTGTTCTGGATGACAGCCGTGAATGCCTGAACGCAATGCGGTTCGCCGCGATGCGTGCCGCGCATACAGGTGGCGGAGTGACGATCTTGTCGGTTATTCCGCCGGACGAGTTCAATCACTGGATCGGTGTTGCCGAAACCATGCGCGAAGAAGCCCGGGAACGTATCCATGCCCATTTCGAAGTCTTCGCCAAATGGATGCGCGACAAACAGAATGTAGAACCTGAACTGGCCATTCGCGAAGGTGATCCGGTGCCGCAGATCATCGAACACGTTCAGTCTGACCCTGAGATCGGCGTTCTTGTTCTTGGGGCGGGGACTGACAAGAAAGGCCCCGGCCCGCTGGTAACTCAGCTCACAAAAAACTCTGGCAGCCTACCGATCCCGATCACGATTGTTCCAGGTGATCTGAGCAAGGAAAAGCTGGAAGAAATCACCTGAGGATCGAACATGGCGAAGACGTTGCAGTTCTGGTTCGACTTCGCCTCGACCTATTCCTATCTCAGCGCGATGCGGATCGAACAGGCCGCGCAGGACAAAGGCGTCCCGGTCGACTGGCAGCCTTTTCTGTTAGGTCCGATTTTCGCGGAGCAGGGATGGCGCACGTCGCCGTTCAACCTGTATCCGGCCAAAGGGCGCTATATGTGGCGCGACATGGAACGTCTTTGCGGCGCACGAGGGCTGCCGTTGGTTCGGCCTGACCCATTCCCGCAAAACTCCCTCACCGCAGCACGCCTGGCTCTGGCCCTTGAGCATGGCGAAGAACGGGTTGCCTTCGCAAAGGCTGTCTTCAGCGCTGAATTTGGGGGCGGGAGGGACATTTCTGACGAAGACGTGCTTGAGGATTGCCTGAAGATAGCGGGTCTGCCTGCGGCAGTGATGAATCGTGCAAAAGATCCGAGCATCAAGGCTGCGCTGTTCGAGCAATCCGCGCGCGCAAAAGCACTTGGCCTGTTCGGCGCACCCAGTTTTGTGGCAGGAACAGAGCTGTTTTGGGGGGATGACCGGCTGGATGACGCGATTCGTTACGCGGTCACAATTTAGAATCGTTCCAAATATTGACTTCTCCGACCCCTGAGCGCATATCAGAAACACCTCAGACGGAGCTGCCTCATGTTCATCCAGACCGAATCCACCCCAAACCCGGCCACGTTGAAATTTCTGCCCGGCCAAACGGTTCTTGAGGCTGGAACCGCAGATTTCCCGACAGCCGAGGCTGGTGACAAGTCCCCATTGGCCAAACGAATCTTTGCGGTAAACGGCGTGACGGGGGTGTTCTTTGGAAACGACTTTGTCACGGTGACCAAATCCGACGATGTTCAATGGGATCACATCAAACCTGCAATTCTTGGCGCAGTGATGGAGCATTATCAATCCGGTCAACCCGTCATGGGTGCCGACGCGGCAGCGGCCTCGGGTCATGCCGAACATACCGGAGAAGATGCAGAAATCGTCAACCAGATCAAAGACCTGCTGGACAGCCGCGTGCGCCCGGCCGTGGCACAGGACGGTGGCGACATCACCTTTCATGGTTTTGATCGCGGCGTCGTCTATCTGCACATGCAAGGCGCCTGCGCGGGATGCCCGTCATCGACCCTGACACTGAAGATGGGTATCGAAAACCTGCTGCGCCATTACATCCCCGAAGTGACTGAGGTTCGCCCAGTTGCCGTCTGACCCGACGATCCTGGCATTTGATACATCGGCCGCGCATTGCGCGGCCGCTTTGTTGCGTGGCGGTGTGATCGCAGTATCCCGTGTCGAAGGCATGTCGCGGGGTCAAGCCGAACGATTGATGCCCTTGCTGCAAGAAGTGCTGACCGAGGCCGGTTGCGTATGGGCCGATCTGGACGCTATCGGTGTTGGGATTGGGCCAGGAAATTTCACGGGTATACGCATCTCGGTCTCTGCCGCCCGGGGCCTTGCCTTGGGCCTTGGCGTCCCGGCGGTGGGCGTTTCTGGATTCGATGCTCTGATTGAACTGGCAGAAGAGAGCCAACTTCCAGCCATCCCTGCGCCGCGCGAACAGGTGTATGTACAACTTCCCGGAACCGGCCCTTGCCTTTTGCCTAGGGACGAGGCCGAACAGCATGGGCCTTTGTATGTCTGCTCCGACCCCGCATTGCAGGTACAAGCCGTTGCCAGACATGCCGCAAGACGATGGCGCAAGGTCAGTGCACCTCCGGCCCCGCTATATGTCAGACCTGCGGACGCAGCCCCGTCCCGAGATGTGCCGCCTGTGTTGCTGGACCAATGACGCCTTACGAGATGGCAGCGACACATGCAGCGGCATTCACCCAGTCACGCCCATGGACTGCCGATGAATTCGCCAGCCTTTTGGAGAACCGGTTAACTGATTACGTTGGGGATGACCGTTGCTTTGCCCTGTTTCAGGTGATCGCGGGTGAGGCAGAGTTGCTGACGATTGCGACTCACCCCGCGTTTCAAAGACAAGGTCTGGGGTTTCAGACCATGCGCAACTGGCACGACCGGGCAGTCACCTTGCAGGCAAACCGCGCTTTTCTGGACGTCGCAGCCGACAATGTTGCAGCAATCGCGCTGTATGGGCGATCCGGGTATCGCCAGTGCGGTCAGCGCAAGAGTTATTATTCCAGAAAAACAGGCCCAAATATCGATGCTCTTGTGATGGAACGCCCACTGCCCTAACGGCAACCAAAGATTTTTTAGACCATTTGGTCAGAAATCAATTGACCATGACGGTTGCAAACGTCCTTAATTCCCGCCATCACAACACTTATGCTCGCTAAAAGTGGGTAAACGGGGCTAATCTGACTTCGTGCCAACAAAAAAAATGGGAGACTTAAATGACCCTGATGAAATCCTTGATGGGTGCTGCCGCTGCTGTCGCTCTGACCGCAGGTGCAGCTTTCGCCGAACCGGCGCTGATCTTTGACCTGGGCGGCAAGTTCGACAAATCTTTCAACGAAGCTGCCTATAATGGCGCGCAGCGTTGGGCCAATGAGACCGGCGGCAAGTATCGCGAGATCGAGATCCAGTCGGAAGCACAGCGCGAACAGGCTCTGCGCCGTTTCGCAGAATCAGGTGCCAACCCGATCATCACCATGGGCTTTGGTATGGCTGATCCGTTGTCGGCTGTTGCAGGCGACTATCCTGAAACCAAATTCGTGGCTGTCGACGTGAACTGGCTGGACATCCCCAACATCCGCCAGATCGGCTTTGCCGAGCATGAAGGGTCGTACCTGGTTGGCATGATGGCCGCGATGGCATCAAAATCCGGCACCGTTGGCTTTATCGGCGGTATGGACATTCCGCTGATCCGCCACTTTGGCTGCGGATACGCACAAGGCGCCAAAGCGGTGAACCCGGACATCAATGTTGTCGCCAACATGACCGGCACCACCCCTGCGGCGTGGAACGATCCTGTAAAAGGTTCCGAACTTACAAAAGCACAGATCAGCCAGGGTGCTGACGTGATCTATGCCGCGGCTGGTGGTACAGGTGTAGGCGTTCTGCAAACGGCAGCCGACGAAGGCATTCTGTCGATCGGCGTGGACAGCAACCAGAACCACCTGCATCCGGGCAAGGTCCTGACGTCGATGCTGAAACGTGTCGACGTCGCGGTGTATGACGCGATGAAAGCAGGTGACGCCGTAGAAACCGGCGTGTTCACCATGGGACTGGCCGAAGAAGGTGTAGGCGTCGCCATGGACGATAACAACAAAGAGCTTGTCTCAGTTCGCATGAACGATGCGGTGGAAGAAGCCCGCAAAGCCATCATCAACGGCGATATCACCGTTGTCAGCTATTACGAGAACGACAGCTGCCCCGCACTGCAGTTCTGATATCGCGCGGGGCGGAAGGAACCCTTCCGCCCTGCCATCCACTCTGCCATCCGTGCCACCTGCCGGATGGGCTTTTCGGCAGTTGAGGGTAAGACATGACCGTCCCCGCCATTGAGCTCAAAGGGATTTCCAAATCCTTTGGGCCGGTTCAGGCCAACAAAGACATCTCAATCAGCGTCGCCCCCGGTACGATCCATGGGATCATCGGTGAAAACGGTGCGGGCAAGTCCACGCTGATGAGCATCCTCTACGGCTTTTACAAAGCCGACAAAGGTGAAATTTGGATCAACGGAACAAAGACCGAAATCCCTGACAGCCAGGCGGCTATCGCCTCGGGCATCGGGATGGTGTTTCAGCATTTCAAGCTGGTGGAGAATTTCACGGTTCTGGAAAACATCGTTCTGGGTGCTGAAGATGGCGGCCTTCTGGCTCCGTCTCTGGTCAAGGCCCGCAAAGAGCTGAAAGAACTGGAAGAAGAATACGAACTGTTCGTTGACCCCGACAAACGCATTGATGAGATCGGTGTGGGGATGCAGCAGCGTGTCGAGATTTTGAAGGCTTTGTATCGCAAGGCCGAGATTCTGATTCTGGATGAACCAACTGGTGTTCTGACCCCGGCTGAGGCTGACCAACTGTTTCGTATCCTGGATCGTCTGCGGGCCGAAGGGAAAACGATCATCGTGATCACCCACAAGCTGCGCGAAATCATGGAAAACACCGATACCGTTTCGGTCATGCGCCGTGGGCAGATGACAGCTACGGTGAAAACTTTGGACACCAGCCCGGAAGAACTGGCCGAACTGATGGTAGGCCGTAAGGTTTTGCTGCAAGTCGACAAGGTGCCTGCGACGCCGGGCAAACCCATTCTTGAGATCGAAAAGCTGAGCGTTTTCGATTCCGCCGGTGTTGAACGGGTCAAAGGTATCGACCTGACCGTTCGTGCCGGTGAGATCGTCGGTATTGCCGGTGTGGCGGGCAATGGGCAGTCGGAACTGCTGGAGGTTCTGGGCGGGATGCGTCCGGGACAAGGCTCGATCAAGCTGAACGGCGAACCGCTGGCCCTAAGCGGAGCCGGATCTGACGGTCAGGCGCGTCGTGCACAGCATATAGCGCATGTGCCGGAAGATCGGCAGCGTGAAGGCCTGATTATGGATTTCCACGCGTGGGAAAACGTGGCCTTTGGCTATCACCGGGACCCCGCTTATCAGCGGGGCCTGTTCATGGACAATGCCGCGTTGCGTGCTGATACCGAAGCCAAGATCGAGAAATTCGATGTCCGGCCACCGGATCCTTGGCTTGCAGCCAAGAGCTTTTCGGGTGGAAACCAGCAGAAAATCGTCGTTGCCCGCGAAATCGAGCGAAACCCTGACCTGCTGCTGGTCGGCCAGCCGACGCGCGGCGTTGACATCGGCGCGATCGAATTCATTCACAAGCAGATCGTGGCCCTGCGCGATCAAGGCAAGGCGATCCTGCTGGTTTCGGTTGAGTTGGAAGAGATATTCTCGCTGTCCGACCGGATCGCAGTGATGTTCGACGGGCATATCATGGGTGAACGGCTGCCCAATGAAACAGATGAAAAAGAACTTGGCCTGCTGATGGCCGGTGTTGCAGGAGAGGCCGCGTAGGATGGAAAAAATGCCTAAATGGGCAGATGTTGTTCTGATCCCGCTGATCAGTCTGATGCTGGCCGCTATCCTGTCGGCGCTGGTCATTCTCGCCATCGGAGAAAACCCCGTCGAGGCTGTTAAGCTGATGGTTTCGGGCGCGTTGGGGTCAACCTATGGCTGGGGCTATACGCTCTATTACGCAACAAACTTCATGTTTACCGGCCTTGCGGTCGCCGTCGCATTCCACGCCCGCTTGTTCAACATCGGTGGCGAAGGTCAGGCGATGTTGGGCGGTCTTGGGGTGGCAATGGTTTGCCTTTACGTCGACTGGCCGCATTGGAGCATTGCATTGCTTGCGGCCTGCGCGGCATCAATGCTGTTCGGCGCGTTTTGGGCCGCTATCCCGGCCTATCTTCAGGCCAAGCGCGGCAGCCATATCGTGATCACCACGATCATGTTCAATTTTATCGCCGCTGCGTTTCTCAACTACATGCTGGTCAATGTCATGCGCCCGCAAGGGTCGCAGGACCCGGCAACCGCACGGTTCCCCGAATCCGTCCATCTGCCAACATTCCAGTCAATGTTCTCAACCGCAGAGAACGTGGTGTTCCGGGGGGCTCCGGTAAACATTACGTTCTTCATCGCTTTGCTGGCCTGTGTCGTCGTCTGGGCGCTGATCTGGCGGACCCGGCTGGGCTATGAAATCCGTGCTTACGGCCACTCGGAAACCGGCGCGGTCTATGCCGGCATCTCGCCGGTTCGCATTACCATTGTTGCGATGCTGATCTCGGGTGCGCTGGCAGGTCTGATGGCCATCAACAACGTTATGGGCGAGGCGGAGCGCCTTGTTCTGAACTCGACCGAGGGCGCTGGGTTCATCGGGATTGCGGTGGCCCTTATGGGGCGGTCACATCCTTTCGGCGTATTGCTGGCCGCGCTTTTGTTCGGGTTCCTATATCAGGGCGGGGCCGAGCTGGCACTGTGGGCATCGATCCCGCGTGAACTGATCGTGGTCATTCAGGCGCTGGTGATCCTGTTCACCGGGGCACTGGACAACATGGTACGGATGCCGCTTGAGAAACTGTTCCTTGGTATGCGGAAGAGGGCAGAGTAATGGACTTCTTTGTAACCCTCATCCAGGTTCTGGATTCGACCATCCGCCTTTCCACGCCGCTTCTGCTGGCCTGTTTGGCCGGTCTGTATTCGGAACGGGCTGGCATTTTCGACATCGGGCTGGAAGGTAAGATGCTGGTAGCCGCGTTCTTTTCTGCGGCTGTCGCGGCGGTTACAGGGTCAGTCTGGCTGGGCCTGCTGGCTGGTATCGGATCGTCACTGGTGCTGTCAGGACTGCACGGGTTGGCATCGATAACCTTCCGGGGCAACCAGCTGATCTCGGGTGTCGCCATCAACTTTCTTGCCTCGGGCCTGACGGTGCTTGTCGCCCAAAGCTGGTTCCAGCAGGGCGGTCGCACGCCCTCGCTCTTTGGTGGCGGCCGGTTCGAGCCTATCAATTTTCCATTTTCCGACGCGCTCGGAGGGGTTCCGATTGTCGGCCCGATCTATTCCGAACTGCTCTCAGGCCATTCCATCCTTGTCTATGTCGCATTCCTGATGGTCCCAGCGACATGGTGGGTGCTCTTCCGCACACGGTTCGGCCTGCGCCTGCGAGCTGTGGGTGAAAACCCGGCAGCGGTCGACACAGCAGGCGTGTCCGTGGTTGGCCTACGTTTCGCAGCCGTCGCGATCTGTGGTGTACTTTGTGGTATTGCAGGTGCTTACCTGGCAACGGCTTTGCAGGCTGGGTTCGTCAAAGAAATGACCGCTGGTCGCGGCTTTATTGCACTGGCTGCCCTGATCTTTGCCAAATGGCGCCCGTGGCACGCCATGTGGGCCTGTTTGCTGTTTGGCCTGCTTCAGGCCGTAGCACTTCGATTCCAGAACATCGATCTTGGCGGCATAGTGATTCCGGTCCAGGTGATGGATGCCCTGCCCTATATTCTGACAGTGGTTATTCTGGCCGGGTTTGTTGGCAAGGCCGTACCACCGCGTGCAGGCGGAGAGCCCTACATCAAGGAGCGCTAATAAGGCCAGTTCCGAAATGAGTTTCGGTCCTGTTCGCTGCAAGGCGGCATGCAGAGTTGATTTTGCATGCCGCAACCGTTCTAAGAGGGTATGCACGTATACCTTCCCATAGCCGAAGTTTCTGTCAGCCCATTCCTGCTGTTGGGGATCGGTGGGGTCGTCGGTGTTTTATCCGGCATGTTCGGGGTCGGCGGAGGATTTTTGATCACTCCGCTGCTGTTTTTTATCGGCATTCCCCCGGCGGTTGCCGTGGCCACATCGGCCAATCAGGTTGTCGCCTCTTCTATTTCGGGATTGCTGGCGCATCTCAGGCGCAAGACCGTGGACCTAAAGATGGGAAGCGTTCTTCTGACCGGAGGGTTGTTTGGCGCGGCCCTGGGTATGCTGGTTTTCAATTTTCTCAAACACCTCGGTCAGGTCGATCTGGCTGTACAGATTTGCTACGTCGTGTTTCTGGGGGCCATCGGGACCCTCATGTTCATCGAAAGTCTTGCCGTCATCCGAAAGGCCAGCAAGTCCGGTACTCAATCTGCCCCCAAGCGACGCCAGCGTACATGGGTTCACACACTTCCCTTCAAGATGCGGTTTCGGGCATCAAGCCTTTATATCTCGGTTATACCACCTGCGCTGGTCGGGTTTGGCGTTGGCATCCTGTCTGCGATCATGGGTGTCGGCGGAGGGTTCATCATGGTGCCCGCGATGATCTATGTTCTTGGCATCCCAACCAAAGTGGTTATCGGGACATCCCTGTTCCAGATCATTTTCGTCGCCGGTTTCACAACCATGATACATGCATCGACAAATTTCAGCGTCGACATAGTCCTTGCCCTGTTCCTGTTGACCGGCGGAGTTCTGGGCGCACAGTTGGGGACGCAGATCGGTGCGCGTCTGAAAGCAGAACAGCTGCGCATTCTACTCGCGCTTCTTGTCATGAGTGTTGCCGGAAAGATCGGATTTGACCTTCTGTTGCCGCCAATAGAGATCTTTTCTCTGGCAGAACCGGGAGGGGTATGATGTTGATCGATCCGCGCCACGCGACAATTACCGCTCTTGAACTCGAGTGTGATAGAAGGCAAGCCAAGACCCAGCGCAAAGTGACGGTATCATGCATATTTACCTGCCCATAGCCGAAGTCTCGGTAAATGCATTTCTACTCCTTGGTCTGGGTGGAATGGTTGGAATTCTGTCGGGGATGTTCGGGGTCGGCGGCGGGTTCCTCATGACGCCGCTGCTGTTCTTCATTGGCATACCACCGGCTGTTGCGGTTGCGACCGAGGCCAATCAGATTGTTGCCTCGTCTTTTTCCGGGGTGCTGGCTCATTTTCGACGAAAGACCGTAGACCTCAAGATGGGTACGGTATTGTTAACAGGTGGTCTGATCGGGGCTGCGTTGGGTGTTGTTGTCTTTAACTACCTAAAAAGCCTGGGCCAGGTCGACCTTCTGGTAACCCTCTGTTACGTGGTCTTCCTTGGTATCATTGGCAGTCTGATGTTCTTCGAAAGCCTGAGGGCGCTGCGCAAAGCCAAAAAAGGCGGGGCAGCGCCAGCCAAGCGCCGCCAACGTGGCTGGGTTCATTCAATGCCCTTCAAGATGCGCTTTCGCACATCAGGTCTTTATATCTCGGTCATTCCACCGGCTGTGGTTGGTCTAAGCGTCGGGGTCTTGTCCGCGATCATGGGTGTCGGTGGCGGTTTCATCATGGTCCCGGCGATGATCTACCTGCTGGGGATGCCTACCAAAGTCGTTGTCGGCACATCGTTGTTTCAGATCATCTTTGTAACTGCATTTACAACAATGCTGCACGCGACCACCAACTATACAGTGGACATCGTCCTGGCGGTTTTGCTGCTGGTCGGAGGCGTCGTTGGCGCTCAGATCGGAACCGTAATCGGATCGCGCATGCCGGCTGAACAGCTGCGCGTTCTGTTAGCGGCGCTGGTTCTGGTCGTCTGCGGCAAGCTGGCCCTTGATTTGCTTCTTGAACCATCCGAGCTTTATTCGCTTGGCAACAGCGGGGGGCATTGAGAATGCTGCGCTATGTCTTTGCCGCTTTGTGCCTGTTCAGCCTGCCAGCCGCTGCCGATGAAGAGCAGGTCGTCCTGGGCCTTAGCCAGGATCGTGTTGCGATCACTGCCGACTTTGACGGGTCCGAGATCCTCATTTTCGGGGCCATCAAACGGGAAACCCCTATTCCCCCAGGCCCACCGGTCGCGGTTATCGTCGCAGTTGCAGGCCCGTCCGAGCCCGTTACGGTTCGCCGCAAAGAGCGAAAGCTGGGAATATGGGTTAACACCGATAGCGTTCTGGTCGACCTGGCACCAAGCTTTTACGCGGTTGCCACCAGCGAACCGTTGGATCAAATTCTGACCGATACCGAAGACCTGCGTCACCGCATTTCGATTGAACGCGCGATCCGGTCGGTCGGAGCGGCCATGCACATCCGTGGTGCTCAGGATTTTGCAGATGCCGTAATCCGTATCCGTGAATCCGAACACCTGTATTCCATCCGCGAGAACACAGTGGCCGTCGACGAGCAAACCTTGTTCCGGACGTCAATCGACATGCCCGCGGACCTCACCGAAGGGGATTATTCCGCCCGGATCTTCCTGACCCGCGGAGGAGAGGTCGTATCACAATACGAAACCACAATCGATGTCCGCAAAGTCGGGTTGGAGCGGTTTCTGTACAACATGTCCCGTCAGCAACCCGTTTGGTACGGGCTGATGTCATTGGTTATCGCGATTGCCGCAGGTTGGGGCGCGTCGACAGCGTTCCGTCTGTTGCGGGAAAACTGACACTCACCCCCTGCCGATATAGGGCATGGTCGTGGCCATGACCGTCATGAACTGCACATTCGCTTCGGGCGGCAAGGTGGCCATATGCAGAACAGACCGCGCGGCATCTTCGACCGCCATGGTCGGGTCCGGCGTCTGGCCTGCCGCCTGCGCCGCATCCACCAGATCCTGAACCATCTGCGTACGTGCGTTGCCGATATCGATCTGACCACATGCAATTCCAAAGGATCGCCCATCCAGTGAAAGGCTGCGCGTCAGCCCCGTAATGGCATGTTTGGTCGCCGAATAATGTACAGAATTCGGGCGCGGAACATGCGCAGCAATCGAGCCGTTATTGATGATCCGCCCGCCCTGCGGGCTTTGATGACGCATGATCCCAAAGGCCTCTCGCGCGCATAGAAACATACCGTTCAGGTTGACGTTGACGGTTTGATACCAATCGTCCAACGCGATTTCGTCGATTGTGCCGCCGCGGGCAAAAATACCAGCGTTGTTAAACAGAACATCAAGTCGCCCTGTCCGATCCATGAAGGCGTGGAACGCCTGTTTGACGGCGTCCGGGTCGGTCACATCTGCGGGTAATGCTATGGCCGCCGGGTATTCCTGCGCGAGGGCATTCAGCTTGTCCGCGCTGCGCGCCAGCAGCCCGACCGTCCAGCCCTGCACCAGAAAAAGCTCGGCGGTGGCCCGACCTATGCCAGAGCTTGCACCAGTTACGATTATGGAACCCATGTCTCTTCTGTCTCCAGTGTGAGTGAAACTGCGGGGACCGCGCGCAAATCATCAATCTGCAACGGATGGCTGGGCTTCGACAGCCGGTTACGGACCACCCAGATCAAACGCTCTTGTGCGCGTGTGATCGCAACATAAGCCAAACGCTTCCACAAAGGTTGCCCGGCCTCGGAACGGCCCATACGGGCCGCGGCGTAAATGTCAGGGGCAAACACCTGAACCGTGTCCCACTGTGATCCTTGTGCCTTATGTATCGTCACCGCAGCCCCGTGCAAAAACGTCGCCCCCATGCGGGCAGCAAAAGGAATGAAGGGCTCTTCCTCATCCGGTTTTTCGATCTGGACAATCGACGCAGCACTGACCTGAGGGTCTTCGGCCCCCATCACATGCAAGCGAGAAAACCCCGGTTTGCGACCGGGACCAAGATAAACAACCTGGGCCCCCTTGATCAGGCCGCGCGCCTCAAGATCCAACCGCTTCTTGCGGTGCTTCAACGGCAACTCGATCCCGTCGCAGATCAGCGGCTCGCCTTCCAAAAGCTCCGTATCCGGTGCACCATGAACCTGCCTGAACGCCTGTATCAAACGAATGCGCGTGGCGTTGCGCCAGACCAGAACCGGGCTGCGCGCCATCAGATCAACTTCGACCCGCTGCCCCCAAACGACCCTGTCATCCCGCCGGGCAGTGTCTTCGACCAGACGTTCAAATTCTTCAAATCCCATCGACGGATCGGCAAGAGCGTGCGCCAGATCCAGAATCGGGTTATCCGCGTCCTGCCGATGCACACGCTGAAGCGTCAGCTTTCGCGGTTCGGGCAAGGCTTCAAACACCATGCTGCCGGACTGATTGACCGGAGCCAACTGTGCGGGATCACCGAACAGTAGAAGGGTCGGGAATATCTCTTTCAGGTCCTCGAACTGACGATCATCCAGCATCGACGCCTCATCGACAAACCCGATATCCAGCGGTTCCTCACGTCGTTTCCAACCAGTGATGAAATCTGAACCGCGCAATCCGGCTGCGGCCAGCGCTCCGGGGATCGATTTGTTGTTACGATAAAACGCAGCGGCACGGTCCAAAGCTTCGTCTGTCAGACCTTCGATCTCGGGGCGTTCATCATTCCCGGCCAGCCACTCGGCGATACGCTCGTATTCTGGGTCATAGACCGGCGTATAAAGGATGCGGTGAATAGTAGTTGCCGGAACACCGCGAAGGCGCAGAACACTTGCGGCTTTGTTCGTGGGGGCCAGAATGGCAAGGCTGCGCTTGTCTCTGGATTTCCGGCTTTCGTAATCGCCGGACACGACCTGAACGCCGGTCTCCGCCAGCGCTTTGTAAAGTTCGGCCAGTAGCAACGTTTTGCCGGACCCGGCCTTGCCGATGACAGCCATCACACCAGACTTCCCTGCCCCCGGCAGTTTCAGAAGGGCATCGTCCTCCAGGTCGACACCGGCTGAGCGCAGCATCTCAGCGATGCTGTCATACGCGGCGGCCTGATCATCTGAGAAGGTCACGTTGGGCAAAGACATGGCGCGACCCTACAGGGCCGCGCCAACCATCACCAGATGCGGAATTGCGTTTTCCGGCCCTTAGGCAGACAAGGCAAATCGGTGCAGTTTGGATCGCCCGAAAGCCGCCTTGAACCACATGCGCGAAAGCTCACGCGGGATCCCTGCCCGTTCAGCCACGCGGTTGCAATCATCCGCTGAATAGGGCCACAACCCAACCGAGATCTGGTCACGCCCTTTGCCTTGGGTTCCAAGTACCTCGGGGGACGACCCGATCAGACGATAGATCCGGATCATACGGGCATCAAAAACACCGGCAATATGCGTCAGGCCAAAGCCTTCCATCATCTCGCCCCCGCTTAGCATGATGGCCCCGGCAGTGTGCGGGCTGGCTGTGCGGGACAGGCAGAACCGGGTCACCTCCCAGATCAGCGGGCTGCAAATCGGCTTGCCGCCGTTGAGATGCCCAAACACCTCATTGATCATTACCCGGCCGGTTGTCGGCAATACCCGCATCGACCCGCCATGGCTGCCATCCGGTTCTTCCCAGATGACATAAAGCGGGTTGAGGTCGTCGTACTCATCTCGCTCTTCTCCTTTTTTGTTGACATGGACATCCCACCCCAACCGGGTTTTGAACTGATCTGCGCGATCCTTGAACATCCCCTCAGCCAGAGTCGGAAATCTGTGTAACTCATCGGCATATAGATAACGCAACATGACTTTTCCCCTTGTCGTCCTGTGCAGGAACGAAGGGGGTACAGAGTCGTGGTTAATATTGCGTTTTGAGGACGCTCTGGCCTTAAACGACTATTAATCCCCGGCTGAGTGCCGTTGCGATTGCGTGGGTCGTGTTAAGGGCTCCGAGTTTCGACCGGGCGCTTTCAATGTAAACGCGTAGCGTGTGTTCGGAAATCGACAGGGAATGCGCCACCTGAGCACGGCTGTAACCCAGTGCCAAAAGGGTAATGGCATCGATTTCACGGGGTGACAGGCCGCGCGTGGCATCCGGTTGCCTGTCCTTTTCAAACTCCAGCGCTTTGCGGTTGATGTAGTGCGCAACAAGAATCAACTCACGCCCGTAGGTCGAGATGAAGGTCTGCCAGGTTTGATCGTCGCAGCTGTGGTTAACGGTAAAAAGAGCGAACTGACCGTTTGGCCCTCGGATCGGGATCGAGTATCCCTGATTGCCGACCCCATGGTCGTGGGCATCCTGAAGGAAAGATTTGGCCACCTTGCTGGACCAGTCCAGAGACTTCCAGTCAACTGGGTGAAATCGCTGGAAACACCCCAGAATTACAGGGTCGATACGATGATAGTTTTTTTCCCTGTACCGTTCGTCCCAGGCGTCTGAGTAGGTCGTATAGCCGTATTGGTCCCCCGCGCCGTCAACCCAATGATATGTCAGATGTGCGACCTTCAAAGTGTCTCGCAGACACTCGGCAACGATGCTGAGCTCTTCAAGCGTGCTGGTGTTTTCCAAATCCTGTAGGATTTGACCCAAATCGGTTTTCGTTCCCATCCGCGGGCGCCCGTGCCTCGTTCTTCAGGGACGCAATCTCGGCCGCGGCAATCAGTCTTGTATCATCAAGCTGTTCTGCAAGCGCGCTCAACCCATTCGCAACGGCGAACGCATTGAGGTCCGATAGTACGTCCAATATCCACTCATTTTGCGCCATCAGGGTCTCTCTGAAACAGTTAACGAAGCGTTAACACAACCATAACATGTATGATCTTTTTCGACCTATTCACCGGTTTCTACTCCCCAAAAATAGCGGGAGTAAGAATCGCAAGCATTTGAAACCATGAAAAAGGTCTGCAAACAGCAAACCACCCGCGAACCGGCAGTGCGATTCGCGGGTGGTTTTTGTCTAACGTCCTAAACTTTATCAGCCTGCGTCCAAAACTTCTTCGAGGGTGCGCAGCCCGGTACGCGGCGCCTGAACAAGCACAGACATGTTGCCCGGCTTGTGTTCATTCCGCAGCATTTTCATATGTGCTTCCGGTAGGTCGTTCCAGGCAAACACCTCGGACATACAGGGATCCAGGCGGCGCTCGACCATCAGCTTGTTCGCCGCCGCCGCCTGTTTCAGATGGGCAAAATGCGAACCCTGCAGGCGTTTCTGGTGCATCCACATGTAACGCACATCGAATGTGCAGTTAAACCCGGACGTCCCCGCACAAATCACAACCATGCCGCCTTTTTTCACCACGAAAGTCGAGACCGGGAAGGTGCTCTCGCCCGGATGCTCGAACACCATGTCGACATTGTTGCCCTTGCCGGTGATGTCCCAGATTGCCTTGCCGAATTTGCGGGCCTCTTTGAACCACTCGGCGTATTCGGGCGTATTGACCGTGGGCAGTTGACCCCAGCAATTAAAGTCGCGGCGGTTCAAAACCCCCTTTGCGCCCAGACCCATGACGAAATCACGCTTGCTTTCGTCCGAGATCACCCCGATCGCGTTTGCCCCGGCTGTGTTGATCAACTGGATAGCATAAGATCCCAGACCGCCCGAGGCACCCCAGACCAGAACGTTCTGACCCGGTTTCAGGTCATGCGGTTCGTGACCAAACAGCATACGATAAGCTGTCGCCAGTGTCAGCGTGTAGCACGCTGCTTCTTCCCATGTCAGGTGCTTAGGGCGCGGCATCAACTGTTGAGCTTGCACGCGCGTGAACTGGCTAAATGAGCCGTCAGGTGTTTCGTAGCCCCAGATCCGCTGGCTGGTCGAATACATTGGGTCGCCGCCGTTGCATTCTTCGTCGTCGCCATCGTCCTGGTTGCAGTGGATGACAACTTCGTCGCCAACCTTCCACCGCTTGACCTTGTCACCAACGGCCCAGACGATACCCGATGCATCAGAGCCCGCGACATGGTACGGTGCCTTGTGGCCATCAAAGGGGCTGATCGGCTGGCCCAGTGCAGCCCAGACACCGTTGTAATTAACGCCTGCTGCCATCACCAGAACAAGCACCTCATTGCTGTCCAGCGTGGGTACATCGACCACTTCCTGCTGCATCGCTGTGCTTGGCTCGCCATGGCGTTCCTTTCGGATGGCCCAGGCGTACATTTGTTTCGGCACATATCCCATCGGAGGGATCTCACCCATTTCATAGAGGTCTTTTTCGGGTGCCTCATACGACGCGATACCGGTTTCGGTGTCCAAAGCCATGCTGGCCTCCTTTTTCAATACTTTTGCCGCGACGCAGAATCGCGTGCTTTATCAGATGAAATATTGGCCGCTGCGAAATATTGCAACCTGTTTCGATGAGAAATTGTAATTTTATGACCCAGCAGTTGCAGAAATTATTTTGCAGACGCAGAATTTGAGGGGCGCGCGGAAACCGGTACAGATGCTGCATAATACTCCAGCAGATCACCGCGTTGCCCAGATGCAGAAAGAATATCTCCCTGCCGCTTGAGAATCCGTCGTTCAATCAACTGGTCCAAAGCGCTTGATATGGCCGGCGCATTGTCTTGGGTCTGCCTACCGTCGCGTTCCATCATCGTCTGAATAGAGGACCGCAGATCCTGTTCCGCCATCGGCCCATTGTCACGTATCAGCAAACAGGCCGCAGGGGCCGGAACCAACGGGATCGCGTTCTGGATACGCTGCATCAATGTGCGCGCCAGATCGGTCATCATGTCGTCACTGCCTTCGGCCCGGAACTCTTTCAGGGAAATCGGCATTCCGTACCGGACCGATGCCAGCCCAAACCGCTTGTAGCGCCCGATCACTCGCCGCCAGATCTGTTTGAGAATCCAACGCGTGATGACCCCGATCCGCGCCCGGAAACGACGTTCTGTTCCCAACGCCGCGCGGGTCAGAATGGTGTCTTCAAGCACGCGATCATAATTCAAAGCGACGGGAACGAATACAACATCACGCCCCTGCGACGTCGTCCCATCCATTATGTACTTGAGCAATCCAAGCTTTGGGCGGGCGAGCGCTCCTGTCAGGCTTAAACCACCTTCTGGAAACATGGCTTGCGTCACTCCGGCTTCGGTCGCATGGCGCACATAGGTGGACAAAACCTGCCGGTAGAGCTCGCTGCCTGACTTGCGCCGGATAAAGTAGGCCCCCATTGCACGGATCAACCGACTGAGCGGCCAAACCCGAGCCCATTCTCCTACCGCGTAGGATAAAGCAGAATGCGGGGCCGCCAGATATGTAACCAACACGTAGTCCATGTTGCTTCTGTGGTTCATCACAAAAACAACGGTTGCATCAGGGTCGATAGTCCTGACCGCGTCTTCGTCTTCGTAGCTAAGCCGCACCTCGTAGAACGTATTGCTTAGCAGCCGGGCCAAACGGATCGCAAAACTGAAATAGGCGAAGGCGGAAAAGGACGGCACTATTTCGCGGGCATAGCGGCGTGCCTGCTCGGACGCGACAGCTTCGGGTATTCCGGTTTCAAGGGCGTGATGCTGGACCGCTTTACCGACCTGTGGATCATAAATCAGCCGTTGAATCATGTCGTGCCGACGGGCCAGCTTGAACGGTTGGATCGGACGTTGCAGGCGCTGGTTCAAACGCGCCACGGCACGTTCCAACCGGCGGCGGAAGAACCATCGGACTGACGGGAACAGGAAATGTGAAGCGAAAGTAACCATGGCAAAGACCACGATCAGCACAAAAAGCCAAAGCGGAAGTTCCACGGTTTGCGTCATGGCCGCACCTTGCCACCAATCGCAGCTGCTCACAATCTGAACAATTGCAGGATGCCGCAACGCAGCGAATTGACTTGTCCCTAAAATTGCGCTTTAGAACCCATAGACGTAATTTTATTGCCCACCGAAACGCGAGGCCCCTTCATGACGCAGATGCAGAAAGATCGCCCCTGGCTCATCCGGACCTATGCCGGTCATTCTACCGCCAAGGCCTCGAACGCGCTATATCGTGGCAACCTCGCCAAAGGGCAAACCGGTCTTTCGGTAGCCTTCGATCTGCCCACCCAGACCGGATATGACAGTGACCACACGTTGGCACGTGGCGAAGTTGGCAAGGTCGGGGTGCCCGTCTGCCATCTGGGCGATATGCGGGTTTTGTTCGATCAGATTCCATTGGAACAGATGAACACGTCTATGACGATCAACGCTACCGCCCCTTGGTTGCTTGCCCTTTACATCGCAGCGGCCGAGGAACAGGGCGCTGACGTTTCCAAGTTGCAGGGCACGGTCCAGAACGACCTGATCAAGGAATATCTGAGCCGGGGCACTTATGTTTGCCCGCCAAAACCGTCGCTGAAGATGATCGCGGACGTGGCCGAGTATTGCTATTCCAATGTCCCCAAGTGGAACCCGATGAATGTGTGTTCCTATCATTTGCAAGAGGCTGGCGCGACACCGGAACAAGAACTTGCTTATGCGCTGGCAACAGCCATTGCCGTGCTGGACGAATTGCGCCCACGAGTACCTGCCGAGGATTTCCCCGCGCTTTGCGGCCGGATTTCTTTTTTTGTGAATGCTGGCATCCGCTTTGTCACTGAAATGTGCAAAATGCGCGCATTTGTCGATCTTTGGGACGAAATTCTGCAACAGCGATATGGTGTCGAGAACCCAAAGTTCCGCCGCTTCCGCTATGGTGTGCAGGTGAACTCTCTGGGGCTGACCGAGCAACAACCTGAGAACAACGTCTACCGCATCCTGATCGAGATGCTGGCCGTAACCCTGTCGAAGAATGCACGCGCCCGTGCGGTGCAGTTGCCTGCCTGGAACGAGGCGCTTGGCCTGCCACGCCCTTGGGATCAGCAATGGTCCATGCGGATGCAGCAGATTCTGGCCTATGAAACTGACCTGTTGGAATTCGATGACCTGTTCGATGGCAACCCTGCTGTTGATGGCAAGGTCGAAGAATTGAAAGCAGGCGCGCGGGCAGAGCTGGCGAACCTGGATGCGATGGGCGGTGCGGTTGCATCAATCGAGTATATGAAATCCCGCCTTGTGGATTCCAACGCTGAACGTCTGAACCGGATTGAACGCAACGAAACTGTGGTCGTTGGCGTGAACAAATGGATGGAAGGCGAGGCTTCGCCCCTTCAGACCGAAGATGGCGGCATCATGGTCGTTGATCCTGCGGTAGAACAGGAACAGATCGACCGCCTGAATGCGTGGCGGGCTGAGCGCGACGAAGCGGCTGTTACAGCGACCTTGTCCGCGTTGCGCCAGGCGGCTCAGACAGGAGCGAACGTCATGGAGCCGTCCATTGCCGCTGCCAAGGCGGGTGTGACAACCGGGGAGTGGGCCGAAGAGATGCGCAAGGTTTTCGGTACTTATCGTGGCCCGACCGGCGTTTCCGGTTCGGTCTCGAACAAGACCGAAGGGTTGGAGGACCTGCGCGCGGCGGTTGATGCCGTCAGCGACAAACTGGGGCGGCGCCTGAAATTCCTGGTTGGAAAACCGGGGTTGGACGGCCATTCCAACGGCGCCGAACAAATCGCGTTCCGTGCCCGCGACTGCGGCATGGATATCAGCTATGAAGGTATCCGGCTGACCCCGGAAGAAATTGTCACCTCAGCCCGCGATGATGACGCACATGTCATCGGGTTGTCGATCCTGTCCGGTAGCCATCTGCCTTTGGTCGAAGATGTAATGGATCGGCTGCAAAAGGCTGGCCTGTCTCACATTCCCGTGGTTGTCGGCGGAATTATTCCGGATGAAGATGCCGCAAAATTGAAAGCCATGGGTGTAGCCAAGGTTTACACCCCCAAAAACTTTGAACTTAATGCGATCATGAGCGATATTGTAACGCTGGTTGACCCCAAAAACCTCGCAGCCGAGTAACTGAGGTTTTAGAACCTTAATTCCCCGTTTCTTCCCTTTGGATATTTGGGATGGAATAAACCATTCGCTAGAATTACGGTGCGCGCTCAAGTGTACCGTAAAATATATCCTTTGGAGATGAATGATGGGGTTCAATCTTGAACAGATGTCGCGCAAAGACCTTTTGGCATTGCGCGACGATGTCGAAAAAGCCTTGGTAGGAGCGGAAAAACGCGAGCGCCGTGAGGCTTTGAAAGCCGCAGAAAAGGCTGCCGCAGAATTCGGGTATTCGCTGTCCGAACTTTCAAGCGACGTACCCCGCGCATCCAAGCAAAAGAAAACAAAAGAAAAATACCGCAATCCTGGCAATCCGGAACAAACCTGGACAGGTCGTGGCCGCAAGCCGAAATGGGTGCATGACGCGTTGCAGGCGGGCGCCGATATTTCCGATCTAGAAATCTGATCAGGGCGGATCAAAACAATGACAATTCATATCGGCGCTGAAAAAGGCGAAATTGCAGACACTGTCCTATTACCCGGAGATCCTTATCGGGCGAAATGGGCAGCCGAGACGTTTTTGGACGATGTGAAACAGGTCAATAACGTCCGGGGAATGCTTGGGTTTACCGGAAATTGGAAGGGAAATCCTGTAACGATACAGGGTAGCGGCATGGGAATGCCCTCGCTCTCCATTTACGTAAACGAGTTAATTCGCGATTACGGTGCAAGAACCCTGATCCGAATTGGGTCGTGTGGCGGAATGCAGGACAGTGTCAAAATTCGAGACGTCATTCTGGCAATGACTTCGACGACGCTGAGTACGCCGTCACGCGGTATCATGAAAGAACTGAATTTTGCGCCCTGCGCCGATTGGAGTTTGTTGCAGGCGGCCGCGAAGGTGGCGGCTGCCAAAGGAACCCCTACCCATGTCGGTGGGATTTATTCTTCGGACGTTTTCTATGATGAGCGCCCGGACCTGAACGAACAGATGGTGCGTCACGGGATTCTCGGCGTCGAAATGGAGGCGGCCGAGCTCTATATCCTGGCAGCGCGCCACAAATGTCGTGCTCTGGCAGTTCTCACCGTTTCCGATCACCTTCTGACGGGAGAAGCTCTGCCATCCTCGGAACGTGAAAGCAGCTTTGGAGACATGGTGGAAATCGCGCTACAGGCCGCATTCCCGGGCAACTAGCGGTAAGGTGGGTGCCCGCCGATCCTAACGCCCGTGCGTGCGATCATAGCCATTGCGCGCCGGGCTTTCCCAACCATCCAGGTCTGTGACCGTCGCGGCAAATGTTTCGACCAACAAGGGATAACACGCGGCGGTGTCCGAGGAATGCTCGGACGAGCAATCCCCACCCGGACAGGCGCTGAGATTGCCAAGCAGATCGATCTCGGCAAAGAATTCCAGATAGTCGCCGGGGCGAACGGGCGATGCCTTCATGAAATACTGACCAGTATCCCGAGTGAAACCAGTACACATGAAGACGTTCAGAACGTCGTGCACCGCGGGTTCGGCCTCATCCATCGGGATATTCAGATGATCCGCCAACGCGCGGGTCAGGTTGGAATGGCAGCAATGATGATACTGCGTGCCGGACAGCAAATTGCCCGTATATGGATCACAACGCGTGCCAATCACGTCATGAACCGACCCCCCATGGGTATCGATCCCGTACCATTCCAGTGTATCCGCTATGATCGTGGCCATCGGGCGCAGATGTGGGAAACTGGACCACATCCGCTCTCCGGTGGTCAGGTGCGTACCATGCAGAGCCCGCGTTTTTCCGGAATAAAAGCGCTCGGACAAATCATTGCGGTTCCACAGGTTCAAATCGCCAACCTGCGGGCCTTGAACCGATGTGATGCGAAAGAAATGCCCGGCAGGTACATCGAAACAGCGCGCCTCACGCGGAGGAACCAGGACTTCGCCGGTTTTGACTGCCCGTTGGCGTACAGATCTGATCCAGGGCAAATCTGGTCGCGGCAAGGCATCGTTCGGATAACAAATGACAGGGGCGACCGAACGACGGGCTTCGGCATCTTCTGGGGGGCGGGCAGTATTCTCAGAACCGGTCATGGCGTGCAGAGTGGCGGATTCTCTGGCCCGCGAAAAGCCCTATTCTCAACCATTACTTGCCTTAAGACAGCGCATAGGTTGGTCCGGCGCAGCGACTGCCGCTCCACAAAAGCTACACCGCCAGATGCCATGGCGTCTGTCCTGTCGCCAACGACAATCCCGTGTCAGCGTGGAATGGCGCGAGCGCCAGAAAAAATAGGCGAACACTCCGGCGGCCAACAAAAGCAGAAGAACAGGCATTCCTCTGCTTTGCCGATTGACCGAAGTTTTTCAAGGGCTGTCGTATTGGATCAGGCCGCGTTTGCGTATTCGAACAGCTCGGGCTCTTTGTCGGCTTTAACCGGTTCCGGCGTGTAGTAGGCCCATGCCTGCTCCAGCAGTTTCAGCGCCTCTTTAGCGTCGATTTTTTGTTTGGATGTGTTTGCATTCATTGGAGTGATCCTGACTCGAACTCATCACTCCTCCCTGAGCAAAAAATAAGACAATGCAGCCGGGGCTACATCGCCTTATTTTGCAAGATCGACATGCGTTTACCGCAATTCGGTGCAGGTGATTATACCGCGCGTTCGACCATCATCTTTTTAATCTCGGCAATCGCCTTGGCCGGGTTCAGACCTTTGGGACAGGTCTTGGCGCAATTCATGATGGTGTGGCAGCGATAGAGCTTGAACGGATCTTCCAACTCGTCCAGGCGCTCACCCGTGGCCTCATCCCGACTGTCGATGATCCAGCGGTATGCGTGCAGCAGAGCAGCGGGGCCAAGATACCGATCGCCGTTCCACCAGTAACTCGGGCACGAGGTCGAGCAGCTGGCGCACATCACACACTCATAGAGACCATCCAGCTTTTTCCGGTCTTCGATCGACTGCTTCCATTCCTTTGCAGGACGGTTGGTCTTGGTTTCCAGCCACGGCATGATCGAAGCATGCTGGGCATAAAAATGAGTCAGATCAGGGATCAGATCTTTGACCACAGGCATATGCGGCAGCGGATAGATTTTCACGTCGCCCTTGATCTCATCCATTCCATAGATACAGGCCAGCGTGTTGATCCCGTCGATATTCATCGCGCACGATCCGCAGATGCCTTCACGGCATGATCGGCGAAATGTCAGGGTCGGGTCGATTTCGTTCTTGATCTTGATCAGCGCGTCCAAAACCATCGGCCCGCACGTGTCCATATCGACAAAGTAGGTATCGACACGGGGGTTCTGACCATCATCCGGGTTCCAGCGATAAATCTGGAACTTGCGCACATTGGTCGCGCCATCCGGCTTGGGCCAGGTCTTGCCGGTCGTAATCCGGGAATTTTTGGGCAGGGTCAGTTGAACCATGTCAATTCTCCATTCAGCACAAGGCCGCCTTTCAGCCTGTCCGGGCGCGCTGGGACGCCCCTCGGTTATAATGCCCCCAATGGGCGATGTTCACGTCAAAATCCGGCGCGAGCCAGTCCGCAACGCGCTGCGGATCACCACAGTCGATATCAAAGCGCAGGAATCGCGAGTTGCCGTCGAAATAGGCTTCGACCTCGGCATGGTGCACATCATACATATGCGCCCAGCCGTGTTTCACTTCATCCGCACTCTGCCCATTGGCTTTGCAGCACCGATCCAGATACCCGCCACCGGAATGGTTGGCGCGCGAAGCAATCCAGTCATCCCTGTCCCTCGTGTTCAGCAAGAAATATGCATTCGGGTAAGCTGCATGCAATTCACGGAAGAAACGCGCCCCGTCCAACATGAAGCGCGAACTGACAAAAGCGATGTCAGTGAAGGCCCGCACCGCTCCGAACCCGTCCAATGGTCGTCGCCCCATGGCAATGTTGGTCAACATGCGGTGCGCAAGGTTTCGGCCCTGGTCATCTTCCCAATGAACCGACGGTATCCCGCTATTCTGAAACAGCCTGTGAAACGAGGTCGTCGCACAGCGGTTCAGCCCGATCAGGATGATCTTGGGATCGCCTGAACCGGATTGCAGGACCTCGACCGTCATGACAAGCACCGGACACGGACCGACCGCTGGCCAATGGCCGTTGCGGTCTTCGTGGGTATTTGGCGCTTGCTCACCATTGCCTGCTGTCCGAGCCTTTTAGAACGTACGTGCCTTGGGCGCGATTTTCTTCAGGCTGATGCCACCTTCGTCTTCGGTCGTCAGCGGATCGACGATCACGGGACGATAGCTAAGCTCAACCTGGTTGCCTTCGACCCGGCTAACCGTATGAACACGCCAGTTTTCATCATCACGCGCAGAGAAATCTTCGTGCGCGTGGGCACCACGGGATTCCTTGCGCGCCTCTGCGCCGACGATCGTGGACAGCGCGTTGGGCATCAGGTTGGTCAATTCCAGCGTTTCCATCAGGTCACTGTTCCAGACCAGCGACCGGTCGGTGACTTTCAGATCGTCCATCTTGGCAGCGATTGCCGTCATCTTCTCGACGCCTTCGGCCATGGTCTTGGCGGTACGGAATACGGCAGCATCCGCTTGCATTGTTTTCTGCATCTCAAGCCGCAACTCGGCGGTCGGAATGGAACCGCTGGCATTGCGCACCGCGTCGAACCGGTCAAAGGCCTTGTCGACCGATGCCTGGTTCAGAACCGGGTTCGCAGCTTCTGCATCCACGACTTTGCCTGCCCGGATCGCTGCCGCGCGGCCAAAGACCACAAGGTCAATCAGCGAGTTCGAGCCCAAGCGGTTCGCGCCGTGGACCGAGGCGCAACCGGCCTCGCCCACTGCCATCAGGCCCGGCACCACAGCTGTCGGGTTCTCGGCCGTTGGGTTCAGAACTTCACCCCAATAGTTTGTGGGGATACCGCCCATGTTGTAGTGCACGGTAGGCAGAACCGGGATCGGTTCCTTGGTGACATCCACGCCGGCAAAGATCTTGGCGCTTTCCGAAATGCCGGGAAGACGTTCTGCCAAAGCCTCGGCTGGCAGGTGACTGAGGTTCAGGTGAATATGATCCCCTTCCGCACCGACACCACGACCTTCGCGGATTTCCAAGGTCATCGAACGCGAGACGTAATCGCGCGGTGCAAGGTCCTTGTACTGGGGCGCATACCGCTCCATGAACCGTTCACCTTCCGAGTTGGTCAGGTAACCACCCTCGCCACGCGCTCCTTCAGTGATCAGACAGCCCGAACCGTAGATGCCGGTGGGGTGGAACTGAACGAATTCCATATCCTGCAAGGCCAGGCCGGCACGGGCCACCATACCGCCACCGTCACCGGTGCAGGTATGGGCCGAGGTCGCGCTGAAATAGGCGCGGCCATACCCGCCGGTCGCCAGCACAACCATCTTGGCATTGAAGACATGCATCGTGCCATCGTCCAGCTTCCAGCAGACAACACCCTGACACTGACCGTCATCGGACATGATCAGGTCGATAGCGAAGTACTCGATATAAAACTCAGCATTGTTCTTCAGCGACTGGCCATAGAGCGTATGAAGGATCGCGTGGCCGGTCCTGTCCGCAGCGGCACAGGTGCGCTGTACTGCCGGGCCTTCGCCGAATTCAGTGGTGTGACCACCAAACGGGCGTTGATAGATCTTACCCTCTTCGGTTCGGCTGAACGGAACGCCATAGTGCTCCAGTTCGTAAACAGCCTTGGGCGCTTCCCGCGCGAGGTATTCCATCGCATCGGTGTCGCCCAGCCAATCCGAGCCTTTCACAGTGTCGTACATATGCCACTGCCAATGGTCGGGGCCCATGTTTGACAACGACGCGGCGATTCCGCCCTGAGCCGCCACGGTGTGCGAACGGGTTGGGAAAACCTTGGTCACACAGGCCGTGCGCAGACCCTGTTCCGCCATACCCAGCGTCGCCCGCAAACCGGCCCCACCGGCGCCGACAACGACCACGTCATATTCATGCGTTTCGTATTCGTATGCAGCCATTTCTTTCAGCTCCGGGAATTAAAGGGCAATGCGCGCGATGGCGAAGATACCAGCCGCTGCTGCGCCATAAGACAAGCAGGTCAACAGAATGATCAGGACCTTTTCAAGCGTGCCGTGAACATAATCTTCCAGCATCACCTGCGCACCGTCCGCGAAGTGTTTGAAGCCAACCGCCAGCGTCAGTGCTGCCACGATGGCAGGGAAAGGTCGCGAGTAGTAGTCGAGAACGACCTCGAATGGCTGGCCCAGGATCGGACCAAATGTAAATACAAACAACGGCACAAGGATCAGCAAAGCAACCGAGCTGACTTTCATTGCCCAGAAATGGGCAGTGCCGGATTTCGCCGAGCCAAGTCCAGCGGCACGTTTGCGGTCGGTCAGATAACGCATGTCAGGCCTCCAATCACGCGACGAGGACAAGGGTCAGAAGGGTCAAGACGACCGATCCAATAACAACGGCCCAACCCAGTTTGGTCGCCGTCGGAAGGTCCAGACCAACCGCGTTGTCCCAGATCAGGTGCCGCACACCGGCCAACGTGTGATACCAAAGCCCCCAAACGGATAGCGCCATCACAAGGTCTCCAAGCATCGAGGTTATTACCCCATTCGCTACCGCAAACGCCTCAGGCGAAGTTGCTGCGGCCAGAAACCACCAGACGATCAACAGAGCTGCGAGCAGAAGGGCGTTGCCGGTGATGCGCGTCAGGATGGACGTGATCGACGTCAACTGCGGGCGATAAATCGACAGATGCGGCGAAAGTGGGCGATTGCCCCGATTTACATCGGCCATGGCGGCTCCTTTTCGGTTGGCTACCGAACGTTTTACTGGTTTTTGCGACACTGTCACGTGCTGCGAGTGCAAAAACCATCAAATTGCGCTCAATTACACGGATAATTCAAATATGTGATCACACAAAATAATCTCGTGATCACATATCACATTCCGCGCTGTCAATGTTAGCGTTTTCAAGGTCAAAGAGATGTGATCACGAATCTCTCAAGCCGTCATTTCAGGTCTGCTGTTTGCTGCGTCACTTCGCGCAGCAGTTTTCGGCGAATTCGTTCCGGGTAATCCGCGAACCCGGTGGCGGAAACGACAAAGGCACCTTCGCCCACGATGACATTCTCAAAGAAATACGCCGTCAGATCCGGTTCGCTTTCCTCAATAGCCAGCGCGTTGACAACGATCCCCTCGGCGCGCAGGGCAGCATGAACCCGCGTCGGCTCAATCCCTTCATTGGACACACCGTCCCCTGACAGGTCTATCAGGTGCCGTCGGCAGTCTGAAACCGAATCGAATGAACTCAGGGTCATTTGAAGCGCCTCGCCGATTGCCGTCGAAAAATTCCGCCAGATGCGCGGATCGGCGGCAACCTGGTCTGCAAACTGATCCAGCGTGGCAAAGCTATCGATACGGGTCCAGGGAATAGTGATCCGCTGGCGCGACGAGCCGGTCCACTGCACCAGCATCAGCCGCGCCTGCCCCCGCACCAGCGCCTCGGACACGATCGGGTCGCGCAAACCTGCGGCCAACCCATCCATCTGGATGCGATATTCGCTGCTATCGACTGAACCAGAAACATCCACGGCTAAAGCCAAGGCCAGATCGCAGGCTTGAGCCGCCGGTGCCAGAGTGACGCTGGCCAGTATCGCGCGTAGCAGGTTCATTGTGCAAACCTATCACGCCTTGCAAGCCGTGGCGTCACATATCCGTCAGATCACCTATTTGGGCATCAAAGCCCAATAATCGAGATCCAGCAGAACGTCTGGCAGGTACCGCCCTTCTTCGTTCTTCAGCTTGAACGGATCACCGCCTTTGGTCGCGACCAGACGCAATCGCACAGCGCCTATGCCAGCAACCCCGGTTTCCGCTTTGTCCAGAACTTCGGACCATGCCTTGATCGTATCACCCGCAAAACACGGGTTAGCATGGGCACCACCATTCAAGCCGACAATCATCTGCGCATTTGCAAGGCCATTGAAGGACAATGTCCGCGCCATCGAGATTACATGCCCACCATAAATGAGCCTGCCTTCCGGACGGAACGTCAGGTCGTAATGCACCTTGGCGGTGTTCTGCCACAGACGTGTAGCCAGCATATGTTCGGCCTCTTCCACAGTGACACCGTCCACATGATCGATGGTTTCACCGATCTTATAATCGCCCCAGCGATGTGCCTCGCCCGCGAGGCCAAAATCGTAGTTTGCAAAATCGAGCCCTTCCGGCACGGTCAGGTCCTGCGGATCAAGTACAGCCTTCAAATCAGGAACAACCGTCTCGGGCGCGGGTGCATCCATGTTTGCCTTGCGCACCATGACCCAGCGCACATATTCAAGAACCACCTCGTCCAACTGGTTCAACCCGCGGGTACGAACCCAGACAACACCGGTTTTTCCGTTGGAATTCTGCTTCAGGCCGATAACCTCTGATACGGATCGCAGCGTATCGCCTGCATAAACAGGTTTCAGCCAACGGCCTTCGGCATAGCCCAAATTGGCAACCGCGTTCAAGGAAATGTCAGGCACGGTTTTGCCGAACACGATGTGGAACGCGGCCAGATCATCAATCGGGCTTTCCGGCAACCCACAGTCCCGAGCAAATTCATCCGAAGAGTAAAGCGCATGACGTGCCGGATAGAGCGCATGATACAAGCCGCGCTCTCCCTCGGTCACGGTGCGAGGTACTGCATGCTGCAACACCTGCCCTACAGAATAGTCCTCGAAAAATCGGCCCGGATTTGTTTTCGCCATTACTGCTGTCCCAGTTTCATGTTGGGGGAATAGTCGGCCTCGACCTTTTTGGTCACGGCCTGCGCACAACGCATTACGTTGCCGTTGGCATCAAAGGCGTAAGCCGGGTCGCCATACAGCTCCCATCCCTTTGACAGGGCGTCGGACACCTTGTGGCAGAAGGCCGAAGTGTCTTCTTCGGTCAGCAAGCGATAAAGCTTCGACATCAAATCAAATCCTTATGAGCCGAACGGAGATGGGCCAACCAGGCCGTGGATGTACCCGATAATTCCCATCAGAACGATCGAAGCCACAAAGAACATCGCATCCTTGCCGTAAGTGCCAGGCTCTGCCGGGGTCCACTCGGGTTCAGACTTGTTGATTACAATGACTTCGACCACCGCCCAGGCCAGAAGGCCACCAAACAGGATGATCGAGGCCAGATCGCCGTTCACCAACAGGTGCGCAAAAGCCCACAGCTTGAACCCGCCCAGCATCGGGTGGCGCAGCTTGTTCAGCAGCCGGCCTTTTGTGCCCGCAGGGCTCATCAAATAAATCGCGATCAAAACCAACAGGTTGTTGACGTGAACCAGAAAGATTGGCGGCGCCCAAACATGGATGAAGTCGGTCATGCGATACCCGAAGATCATCAGTAGGATCGACGCGACCAAAGCCAGGGCAACAGCGCCTTTACACGCGTCACCCATCGCGGCGCGGCGTTCAGGTGCAACACGTTTGAACAGATGCGCCCCCCACCACAGCGCCACACCTAAGATCAGAAGAACAAAGCCCATGCTGGCCTACCCCGCTTGCAAAGCTAATATCGCCTCTGCTTTTGCCAGAATTTCGCGGGCAGTTACAACGTGCAGATTTTCGACAATCTTGCCATCGACAACAGCGACCCCTTGGCCAAGGGCCTCCGTCTCTTCAAAGGCTGAGATCTGGCGACGAGCCAGGTCGATCTCGTCATCCGATGGCGCGAAGGCGGAATTTGCCACTTCGACCTGGGCCGGGTGGATCAGCGTTTTACCATCAAAGCCCATATCGCGGCCTTGCGCACATTCGAAAGCCAGACCTTCGACATCCTTGAAGGCGTTGTAAACGCCATCGATGATAATCAGCCCTTCGGCCTTGGCGGCCAGCAAGCACAGCCCTAACGAGGTCATCATAGGCAGGCGATCTGGGCGGAAGCGGGTTTGCAACTCTTTCGCCAGATCATTTGTTCCCATCACGAATCCGGCCATCAGCGGATGCGCGGCGATTTCTGCCGCGTTCAGCATTCCACGCGGGGTTTCCATCATGGCCCAGATCGGCAGATCTCCGGTGATCGCAGCCAGCGCATCCACGTCAGCCGCCGAATTCACCTTAGGCAACAGGACTACGTCGGCATCCATTTCGCGCACAGCCTCGGCATCCGCACGGCCCCATTCGGTGTCCAACCCGTTGATCCGGACAATCTTGACGCGTGACCCGTACCCTCCGGCAGCCAAAGCCGCCTTGAGCGTTTCGCGCGCATTGTCCTTTTCGTCGGCCGCGACCGCATCTTCCAGATCGAAGATGATTGCATCTACCGGCAGAGTGCGGGCCTTTTCCAAAGCCCTATCCCGGGACCCAGGTATATAGAGAACCGAACGATAGGGGCGCTGACGAGGATCCATGGACCACTCCCATTGAAATAAAGTTGCGCGGAATGGGGCATTTTTTACCGGAAAGTTCAAGCCCAAAATTGCCGCACCGCAGCAAACAGGGGGCAACGTGCTTTGCCTTAACTGAATTTCGGCGCCTACGCCGCACCCTGACTAGCAGAGGGAACCGAAAGGATTCGGGATGCGAAAGACAATGTTCGAGATGACGATGGGACTTGGGATCATGGTTCTGGCGGCACAACAGGTACAGGCCCAGGGGCAAAACTGCGCACCGCGAGAGGATGTGCTGAAAAGGTTGACCGACACTTATGGCGAAACGCGCAGGGGCTTTGGTCTGGCCCAGCAAGGCGCAGTCATGGAACTTTTCGCCTCAGCTCAAAGCGGCAGCTGGACCATCACGGTGACCTTGCCCAACGGGGTCACCTGCCTTGTCGCTTCGGGGCAAGCTTTTGAGGCTGTAGCCGAAGCGCTGCCCCCGAACGCCTGATCAGGTAAGTGCGTCCCAGATCAGCTTACTGCCTGTGAGGGTCAGCAGCATATAGGCAATTCCAAAGAACAGGCGTTCGGACAACATGAAATGTGCGCGGACGCCCAGCCACGCACCGAGAACAGCAAACGGTGTTAACAGCATATCGGCCCATGCCGTCTGCCACGTGAACATGCCCAGATAAGCGTAGGGTACAAACTTCGCGATATTAATCACCCAGAAAACCAATACCGTACTGGCTTGAAACTCGGTCTTTGTCAGCCGTTGGGACAACAGGTAAACGGCAGCTGGAGGGCCTCCGGCATGGCTGACGAAGCTGGTGAAGCCCGCGACCAGCCCTGCAAACAGGCCAGCGGAGGGTGGCAACCGTCTGGCAAATCCGCGCACCCAGCCTTTTGACTGTGCGATGTGCCAGATCACGAACCCGACCGAGATGCCGCCGATCAGCAGGCGCAGCAGGTCATCATCCGTTGAACGGTAAAGCCATGCCCCCATTGCCACACCGGGTACAGCACCCAGGATCAGCAGGCGCGCATCCCTCCAGCTCCACCGCTTCCAATAAGGGCCCAAAGTGGCCACATCGATCACCATCAGAATCGGCAGCATCAGGGCCAGGGCCTGCCCGGGCGTTAGGATCAAGGCCAGAATCGATGATGACGCAAAAGCCACGCCCGAGCCGAAACCGCCCTTTGAGATACCCGCAAATATCACCGCCGGGATCGCCACTGCAAAAAACATCAGGTTTAATTCAAACATGCACCGGTCCCGGTTTTGGCTTGTCTCAAAGGCCCTTTAGCGCAACCACATGGGGTCTCGCAAACGGTATGCGGTTGTATGCCACGTCGCAGAACTCTTGCCTAATGCCGTTTTAACGACTAGCACAGCCGCGATTTCAAAACCGACCGGAGATATTCCAAATGGCCAGACCCAAGATTGCGCTGATCGGCGCGGGGAACATCGGCGGCACGCTTGCGCATCTTGCAGCTGTCAAAGAACTGGGTGACGTTGTCCTGTTTGACATTGCTGACGGATTGCCACAGGGCAAGGCGCTCGACATCGCCGAATCCGGCCCGTCCGAAGGCTTTGACGCTTCGATGAAAGGTACCAGCGACTATGCCGATATTGCTGGCGCGGATGTCTGCATCGTGACCGCAGGCGTAGCCCGCAAACCGGGCATGAGCCGCGATGACCTGCTGGGCATCAACCTGAAAGTCATGAAGTCGGTCGGCGAAGGTATCGCAGCGCATGCGCCCGATGCGTTCGTGATCTGCATCACCAACCCGCTGGACGCCATGGTCTGGGCGCTGCGCGAATTCTCGGGCCTGCCGCACAACAAAGTCTGCGGCATGGCTGGCGTGCTGGATTCAGCACGTTTCGCGCATTTCCTGTCGGAAGAGTTCAACGTCTCGATGCGCGATGTAACCGCGTTCGTATTAGGCGGACATGGCGACACCATGGTGCCGTCGGTTCGTTATTCGACCGTTGCCGGTATCCCGCTGCCTGATCTGGTTGAAATGGGCTGGACCTCGCAAGAAAAGCTGGATGCCATCGTACAGCGCACCCGTGATGGTGGCGCGGAAATCGTAGGCCTGCTGAAAACCGGGTCGGCTTATTACGCGCCCGCCACTTCGGCGA
Source organism: Ruegeria sp. AI2 (assembly GCF_056541275.1). NCBI lineage: Bacteria > Pseudomonadati > Pseudomonadota > Alphaproteobacteria > Rhodobacterales > Roseobacteraceae > Ruegeria > Ruegeria sp. AI2. Next base: position 134,370 of record NZ_JBQFYB010000002.1, on the reverse strand, counting down.
TCGAAATGGCCGAAGCCTATCTGAAAGACCAGAAGCGTGTTCTGCCTTGTGCGGCGTACTGCAGCGGTGAATTAGGCGTTAACGGCCTTTATGTCGGGGTGCCGACAGTCATCGGCGCTGGTGGCGTCGAGCGCATCGTAAACATCAAGTTGAACGAAGACGAGCAAGCCGGTTTCGACAATTCGGTCAACGCCGTGAAAGGCCTGATCGAGGCATGCAAAGGCATCGACAGTTCACTGGCGTAAAACTGCCAGACAATCTGAATTTGAGACCGGCCCAATTATGGGCCGGTTTTCATTTGCCACCGCGGAACCCGGCCGCATATGTTGGCGCAAACGTCGCAAATCCCTTTTTTCGAATGTGATTTCAAAAAACTGTGCAGGATTATCGAATCAATTGATGACACTCGAGTTTTTGTGATCACACCCTAAAAACCCGTGATCACAAATGTTGCAAATCTTCGGCAATTTCCCGTCACAGGTCAAAAAACCCTTTAAATTTACCCGCTAGACACGCCTATAACGGTTAAACGCAGTCAGACGGGACAATTTCGATGAACATTCACGAATATCAGGCCAAGGCTCTTCTTCGCAGCTACGGCGCTCCGGTCTCCGATGGTCGCGCCGTGCTGCGCGCCGAGGAAGCCAAAACCGCAGCCGGTGAGCTGGATGGGCCGCTTTGGGTCGTCAAGGCGCAGATACACGCGGGTGGCCGTGGCAAAGGATCCTTCAAAGAAGCCGACGCTGGTGAAAAAGGCGGTGTCCGTCTGACGAAATCGGTCGAGGAAGCGGCCGAAGAAGCCAAGAAGATGCTGGGTCGCACCCTGGTCACCCATCAGACGGGTCCGGCAGGCAAGCAGGTCAACCGCATCTATATCGAAGCCGGTTCCGGCATCGAGCGTGAACTGTACTTGGCCCTGCTGGTGGATCGTCAGACCAGCCGTATCTCGTTTGTCTGCTCGACCGAAGGCGGTATGGACATCGAAGAAGTTGCCGCCGCGACGCCCGAGAAAATCCTGTCCTTCTCGGTTGACCCGGCCACCGGCTACCAACCCTACCACGGTCGCCGCATCGCGTTTTCGCTGGGGCTTGAGGGCGCGCAGGTCAAGCAATGTGTCAGGCTTATGGGCATCCTCTACAAAGCCTTCGTCGAGAAGGATATGGAGATGCTCGAGATCAACCCGCTGATCGTATCCGACAGTGGCGACCTGAAAGTGCTGGATGCCAAAGTTGGCTTTGATGGCAACGCAGTCTACCGCCACCCGGATATCGCTGAACTGCGCGACACGACCGAGGAAGACCCCAAGGAACTCGAAGCCTCCAAGTACGACCTGAACTACATCGCGCTGGATGGTGAGATCGGGTGCATGGTCAACGGCGCCGGTCTGGCGATGGCGACGATGGACATCATCAAGCTGTATGGGGCCGAGCCGGCCAACTTCCTCGACGTAGGCGGCGGTGCCACCAAAGAGAAAGTGACCGAAGCGTTCAAGATCATCACCTCGGACCCGCAGGTCAAAGGCATTCTGGTCAACATCTTCGGCGGCATCATGCGCTGTGACGTCATCGCCGAGGGCGTTGTCGCTGCAGTGAAAGAGGTTGGTCTGAAAGTGCCGCTGGTCGTGCGTCTGGAAGGCACGAACGTTGAGAAGGGCAAAGAGATCATCAACACCTCTGGCCTCGACGTGATCGCCGCGGACAACCTGAAAGACGGTGCCGAGAAGATCGTGAAGGCGGTTAAGGGGTAAGCAAGGTGCTGTGGAGTCGGCTACAGGCCGACCCCACGGCATCTATAATCCAAGTTTATCTATTTCACGTGGGAAATCGAAAGAAACAACCGATCTGATGACCATCCCCATCTTCCTCATTGGTCTAGAACGCGCCACAGGGCGGGCGCGTTTGATGGAGCAGGAACTGCAAAAGGCAGGCCTGTCGGCGACGCGCGTCAACGCTGTTGATTGCGACGCCGCCACCCGTGAGGAATTCCTGCGTGATTGTCAGGCTGAGGGGCCGTGGGGTTATTTCCATACCAAGGACATGGCCTGCACCCTAAGCCATGCCAAAGCGTGGGAGGCCGTTGTCGCCTCTGGCGCGGAGCAGGCTTTGATACTTGAGGATGATGTTTTCCTGTCGCCAGAACTGGCGGATTGGTTGAACGATGCATCCTGGTGGCCAGAGGATGCCGATATCGTGCGGTTCGAACGCTGGCGCAGCACAAAGCTTTACCTCGCACTTGAGCGCAAAAGCTCATCCCATCTGGGTCGGGAACTGCGCCTGATGCACTCACGCCACCCCGGCGGTGCCGCATATGCGTTGACCCGAAATGCGGCAGAACATTTCCTGGCGCAAAAGCCCTATGACATCACGCTGGATGGCCTGTTGTTCAACCCGTCAGCCTCGGCTGCGGCGCGTCGGGTCAATGTCTATCAGGTGGTTCCTGCGATGGTCGAGCAAGGCAACGAAGCGCCGGGCGAAATCCAGATGGGTGCCCCCCGCGCACGCCCTACGGGCTGGCCGCTGGTCCGACAAAAAATCAGGCGCGGTATCGCCGAAATCAGCAGCGGCCTGCGCACAATGGCCAATCTGGTCCTTGGTCGCGCCACGCTTCAGAAAATTACCTATGCGCCGCAGGTTCTTCCAGCGGCAGAACCCTATCAATCCAACACCGCCTAGAGAAAGGGACAAAATGGCAGTCCTCATCGACGAAAACACCAAAGTGATCTGTCAGGGCTTTACCGGCTCGCAAGGTACATTCCACAGCGAACAGGCCATTGCCTATGGCACCAAGATGGTTGGCGGCGTAACCCCCGGCAAAGGCGGGATGGAGCATTTGGGCCTGCCCGTGTTCAACTCGGTCCACGAGGCCAAGCACGTAACCGAAGCCAACGCATCGGTGATCTACGTACCGCCCCCATTCGCGGCGGACTCGATCCTCGAAGCGATTGATGCCGAGATGGAAGTGATTGTCTGCATCACCGAAGGTATCCCGGTTCTGGACATGATGAAGGTAAAACGCGCGCTGGAAGGCAGCAAGTCGCGCCTGATCGGCCCGAACTGCCCCGGTGTCATCACGCCTGACGCCTGCAAGATCGGCATCATGCCCGGCCATATTCACAAACGCGGGAGCGTGGGTGTCGTTTCCCGCTCGGGTACTCTTACTTATGAAGCCGTGAAACAGACAACGGATGTAGGACTGGGCCAGTCCACCTGTGTGGGCATTGGCGGTGACCCGATCAAGGGCACCGAACATATCGACGTGCTGGAATGGTTCCTGGCCGATGACGAAACCACTTCGATCATCATGATCGGTGAGATCGGCGGCTCGGCCGAGGAAGAGGCTGCGCAGTTCCTGGCCGATGAGGCCAAGAAGGGCCGCAAAAAGCCGGTTGCAGGTTTCATCGCAGGCCGCACAGCCCCTCCGGGCCGCCGCATGGGCCACGCGGGCGCGATTGTTGCCGGTGGCAAGGGCGGTGCCGAGGACAAGATCGAAGCCATGCGCTCAGCCGGTATCGTCGTGGCCGAAAGCCCGGCGCAGCTGGGTGAGGCTGTATTGGAGGCGATTGGTTGAAGCTGGCCGCGCTCATCCTGCCCCTTGCAGCAACCCTGTTGCTGCAAGGATGTGCTTCCGAACTCGACACGTCGGTCGAGCGCTCCTCCGAAGCTGACGATGGGCAATCCGCAGTAACCGAGCCGGTGTCAGGCATAGACAAAGAAGCACTCGCCGCGATTATTGGATTAGGTTCGCAAGTCGGAGTGTTTTATTATCCAGACAAGATTGACCGCAGGCAATTGAGTGCTGCCCCAGCAAAATTATGTGCAGCAAGAGGTGCCAAAGTCGTGGAAGTAGAAGATACCGACTTGCACCATCCAGAAGAGTTGCCGGGAGCACGACACTTGGTCGTGCGCTGCTCGGGATAGATTTGAGGATATCGGAATAGTTCAAATGACCTTCTCCGACGCCATCCGCACCTGTTTTGCCAAGGTTTTCACCTTCTCGGGCCGTGCTTCGCGGCCCGAATACTGGTTCTTTTTTCTGTTCATCGTTATCTGGAACATCATCGCTGGGATCATCGACTGGCAGTTCTTCACGCAGGTTGCGGTGACGGAAACCGAAACCTCGAAATCCGTGTCAGCCACGTCCTCACAACCGGTGCAGGGCATCGTCGGCCTAATTGTCTTCTTTCCTCATTTGGCGGTCGCTTTCCGGCGGATGCATGATACCGGTCGCAGCGGGCTGTATGCTCTGCTGCCGATCCTGTTGATCCTTGGCGCCGGAGCCGTGCTCGTTTTCGGTATCGGCCTGGCCTCTCATTTCCAGCATGGCGGCAGGCTGGATATCCTGTTCACCCGCGCCACGTTGCTCATCGTTCTTCCGACACTACTGGTACTGGTGGTGTCGCCCCTCCTGGTTCTATGGTGGCTGACACGCCCCAGCCAGCCAGGCACCAATCAATACGGTCCCAACCCAACAGAGGTAGCCCTATGACCGAACATTCGCCCAATTCCGCCTTTCATGCCTCAAGCTTCATGCAGGGGCATAATGCCGAATATCTGGAGCAGCTTTATGCGCAATACACAAAGAACCCCGGTGCGGTGGATGCCGCATGGGGCGCGTTCTTTGATGCCATGGGCGATGCCGCACCCGATGTTCAACGCGAAGCCGACGGTCCGTCCTGGGCGCGCACCGACTGGCCGCCGATGCCAGCAGACGACCTGACTGGTGCGCTGACTGGTGAATGGGCCGAGATTGACGCCAAAGCGGCGGGCAAAAAGATCAAGGACAAGGCGGCTGAAAAAGGGGCTGAGGTCAGCGACGACCAGATCAAACGCGCCGTGCTGGACAGTTTGCGGGCACTGATGCTGATCCGGGCCTATCGCATCCGGGGCCATCTGGCCGCGGATCTGGACCCGCTGGGCATGCGTGCTGCCAGCACACATCCTGAGCTGGACCCGAAGACTTACGGTTTCACCGATGCCGACATGGATCGCCCGATCTTTATCGACAACGTACTGGGTCTGCAGGTCGCTTCGATGCGGCAGATCGTTGAAATCGTGAAACGTACATATTGCGGCACCTTCGCACTGCAATACATGCATATCTCGAACCCGGAAGAGGCCGCCTGGCTGAAAGAGCGGATCGAGGGCTATGGCAAGGAAATCCAGTTCACCAAGGAAGGCCGCAAGGCGATCCTGAACAAGATGGTCGAGGCCGAGGGTTTCGAGAAGTTCCTGCACGTCAAGTACATGGGCACCAAGCGGTTCGGTCTGGACGGTGGCGAGGCGCTTATCCCGGCGATGGAACAGATCATCAAGCGCGGTGGTGCGCTTGGCCTTAGTGACATCGTCATCGGGATGCCGCACCGGGGTCGCCTGAACATTCTGGCCAACGTGATGGGCAAGCCTTATCGCGCGATTTTCAACGAATTCCAGGGCGGTAGCTTCAAGCCCGAAGACGTGGATGGCTCTGGCGACGTGAAATATCACCTCGGCGCCTCCAGCGATCGCGAATTCGATGGCAACAGTGTGCACCTGTCACTGACCGCCAACCCCTCTCACCTTGAGGCGGTAAACCCGGTGGTTCTGGGTAAGGTCCGCGCCAAGCAGGACCAACTGGGCGATACAGATCGCACCAGGGTCATGGCCATATTGCTGCACGGTGACGCGGCCTTTGCCGGTCAGGGTGTGGTGGCCGAAGGCTTTGGCCTGTCTGGCCTGAAAGGGCACAGAACCGGCGGCACCATGCATATCGTGGTGAACAACCAGATCGGGTTCACTACCGCGCCGCATTTCAGCCGCTCGAGCCCCTATCCGACCGATATCGCGCTGATGGTCGAGGCCCCGATCTTCCATGTGAACGGCGACGACCCCGAGGCGGTGGTTCACGCCGCGAAGGTGGCGACCGAGTTCCGCCAGAAGTTCCATAAAGACGTGGTTCTGGACATCTTCTGCTATCGCCGGTTTGGCCATAACGAGGGCGATGAGCCCATGTTCACCAACCCGATCATGTACAAGAAGATCAAAACCCATAAAACTACGCTTTCCTTGTACACCGAGCGGCTGGTCAAGGACGGGCTGATCCCCGAGGGTGAGATCGAAGATATGAAGGCCGCTTTTCAGGCCCACCTGAACGACGAGTTCGAGGCCGGGAAAGACTATAAACCCAACAAGGCCGACTGGCTGGATGGGCGCTGGTCGCATCTGGACAAGAACAAGGATGATTATGTCCGGGGTGAAACAGCGATCTCGGCAGAGACACTGGCGGAAATCGGAGCCGCGCTGACCAAGGCTCCTGACGATTTCGCAATGCACAAAACTGTTGAGCGGTTGCTGGAACATAAGAAACAGATGTTCGAGACTGGTGCAGGCTTCGACTGGGCCACGGGCGAGGCACTGGCGTTTGGCTCGTTGCTGACCGAAGGATATCCCGTGCGTCTGGCCGGACAGGATGCAACACGGGGCACCTTCAGCCAGCGTCACTCTGGGTTTGTTCATCAGGAAACCGAAGAACGGTATTACCCGCTTAACAACATCCGTGCCGGGCAATCCCAATACGATGTCATCGACTCGATGCTGTCGGAATACGCGGTGCTGGGTTTCGAATACGGCTATTCGCTAGCAGAACCGAACGCTCTGGTTCTGTGGGAGGCGCAGTTCGGCGACTTTGCCAACGGTGCGCAGATCATGTTTGACCAGTTTATCAGCTCGGGCGAAAGCAAGTGGCTGCGGATGTCCGGTCTTGTCACACTGCTGCCGCATGGCTTTGAAGGGCAAGGCCCGGAACACTCGTCAGCGCGTCTGGAACGGTTCCTGCAAATGTGCGGTCAGGACAACTGGATCGTGGCGAACTGTACGACACCCGCGAACTATTTCCACATCCTGCGCCGTCAGTTGCACCGTACTTTCCGGAAACCGCTGATCCTGGTGACACCGAAGTCGCTGCTGCGTCACAAGCTGGCCGTCAGCACGGCGGACGACTTCACCACAGGCTCCAGCTTCCACCGGGTGCTGTGGGATGACGCGCAGAAGGGCAACTCTGACACCAAGCTGGTGGCCGATGACAAGATCAAGCGCGTCGTCATGTGTTCCGGCAAGGTCTATTTCGACCTGCTGGAGGAACGCGACGCGCGTGGCATCGACGACATCTACCTGATGCGGATCGAACAATTCTATCCGTTCCCAGCACATTCACTGATCAACGAACTCGAACGGTTCAAGAATGCCGAGATGGTCTGGTGTCAGGAAGAGCCCAAGAACCAGGGTGCGTGGACCTTTATCGAACCCAACATCGAATGGGTCCTGTCCCGTATCGATGCTAAACACACTCGCCCGACCTATGCCGGTCGCGCCACATCGGCCTCGCCCGCAACGGGGCTGGCCAGCCAACACAAAGCCCAACAAGAAGCGCTGGTTAACGAAGCGCTGAGCATTGAAGGAAAGTAAGCGATGACGATTGAAGTTCGTGTTCCCACGCTTGGCGAATCGGTCACCGAAGCCACAGTTGCAACCTGGTTCAAAAAGCCCGGTGATGCGGTCGCCATGGATGAGATGCTGTGTGAGCTGGAGACAGACAAGGTCACCGTCGAGGTTCCTTCTCCCGCAGCGGGTGTAATGGGTGAAATCGTGGCAGCCGAAGGCGAAACCGTCGGTGTTGGCGCCTTGCTGGCAACGATTGCGGCGGGCGAAGGCGCAGCCCCGGCGCCAGCCGCAGCCCCGGCAGCGGCACCTGCCGCATCAGGTGGGTCGGTTGACGTGATGGTTCCGACACTTGGTGAGTCTGTGACGGAGGCAACCGTTTCGACCTGGTTCAAGAAGGTTGGCGACAACGTCGCGCAGGACGAGATGCTGTGCGAATTGGAAACCGATAAAGTCTCGGTTGAAGTTCCCGCACCGACTTCGGGTGTTCTTGCGGAAATCGTTGCTCCAGAAGGATCGACCGTGGATGCGGCTGCCAAGCTGGCCGTCATCTCCGGAGCTGCCGCTGGTGCAGCAGCCGCGCCGGCACAGGCGGCAGCGGCGGCGCCCGCAGCAACAAGCACCGGAAAAGACGTCGCAAACGCGCCGTCCGCCCAGAAAGCAATGGCCGAAGCCGGACTGTCGGCTGATCAGGTCACCGGAACAGGCCGCGACGGTCGCATCATGAAGGAAGACGTAGCCAAAGCCGTTGCAGCAGTTTCAGCCCCGGCACCTGCGGCGGCTGCGCCCGCCCCTGTGGCCCAAGCCCCACGCGCCCCTGTGGCTGCCGAGGACGAGGCCCGCGAAGAACGCGTGCGGATGACCCGCCTGCGCCAAACCATTGCCAAACGTCTCAAGGACGCACAAAACACCGCTGCGATCCTGACCACCTACAACGAGGTGGACATGACCGAGGTCATGGCCCTGCGCAATCAGTACAAAGACCAGTTCGAGAAGAAGCATGGCGTGCGTTTGGGCTTTATGTCCTTCTTCACCAAGGCATGCTGCCACGCGCTGAAAGAAGTGCCCGAGGTCAATGCGGAGATTGATGGAACCGACATCGTCTACAAGAACTTCGTGCATATGGGCGTCGCCGCCGGTACGCCGCAGGGTCTGGTCGTTCCCGTGATCCGTGATGCCGACAGCATGTCCTTTGCCGCGATCGAAAAAGCCATCGCCGAAAAGGGCAAGCGCGCCCGTGACGGCAAGCTGAGCATGGCTGAGATGCAGGGTGGCACCTTCACCATCTCGAATGGTGGTGTCTATGGTTCGCTAATGTCCTCGCCGATCCTGAATCCCCCTCAGTCGGGTATTCTGGGCATGCACAAGATCCAGGACCGCCCGATGGTCATCAATGGTGAGATCAAGATCCGCCCGATGATGTATCTGGCCCTGTCTTATGACCACCGGATCGTCGATGGCAAAGGTGCCGTTACCTTCCTCGTTCGTGTGAAAGAGGCGCTGGAAGACCCGCGCCGCCTGCTGATGGACCTGTAAGCATGGCAACGCATGTACTTTGGCAAGCCGACGTGGCCGATTTCAACGCCTGGCTGAAAGTGTTCCGCGAGGACAAACCGATGCGCAAGGCCGCGGGTATCCGCGACCTGCACGTCTGGCGCGACCCCGACCAAAAAGACCACGCCATCGCGATGTTCGAGGTTACAAACCTGGACAAGGCCAAAGCCTTCTTTGGTTCCGAAGAATTGGCGATGCATCACGAGCGGGGCGGAATTGCCCATATCTCGATCAAGCTGCTGGAACCTGTTTGACAATGACTATTTCCGACCCGCCAAATCGGGTCGGGGAAGCGCCGGAACGTCCGGTCGATTTAGGAGAATGTAATGGCAAATTATGACGTCATCGTAATCGGCGCCGGGCCCGGCGGCTATGTCTGCGCGATCCGCTGCGCTCAACTGGGTTTGAAAACCGCCGTGGTCGAAGGGCGCGAAACACTGGGCGGTACTTGCCTGAACGTGGGCTGCATTCCCTCCAAGGCGCTGCTGCATGCCAGCCACCAGCTGCACGAGGCCGAGCATAACTTTGCCAAGATGGGCCTGAAGGGCAAAGCGCCTTCGGTCGATTGGAAGCAGATGCAGGCCTACAAGGACGAGGTCATCGACGGCAACACCAAGGGCATCGAATTTCTGTTCAAGAAGAACAAGATCGACTGGCTGAAAGGCTGGGGATCAATCCCAGCCGCAGGTCAGGTCAAGGTGGGTGATGAGGTCCACGAGACCAAGAACATTATCATCGCCTCTGGATCGGAACCATCTTCTCTGCCCGGTGTTGAAGTTGATGAGAAGGTTGTCGTGACTTCAACCGGTGCTTTGTCGCTGAACAAGGTCCCGAAGAAAATGGTTGTGATCGGCGCGGGTGTGATCGGGCTGGAACTGGGATCGGTTTACAGCCGCCTGGGCGCTGAAGTTACCGTGATCGAGTTCCTCAAGGAGATCACGCCGGGCATGGACCCTGAGGTGCAAAAAACCTTCCAGCGCATTCTCAAAAAACAGGGCCTGACCTTTATCATGGGTGCAGCGGTGCAGAAAACCGAAGCGACCAAGACCAAGGCCAAAGTTACCTACAAGCTGCTCAAAGACGACAGTGAACATGTGATCGACGCCGACACTGTGCTGGTCGCCACGGGCCGCAAACCCTATTCGGATGGTCTGGGACTGGACGCTTTGGGCGTCGAGATGACCCAACGTGGTCAGATCAAGGTTGGTGCCGACTGGCAGACCAACGTGCCGGGCATCTATGCAATTGGCGACGTGACCGAAGGCCCGATGCTGGCACACAAGGCCGAAGACGAAGGAATGGCCGCCGCCGAGCAAGTTGCAGGAAAGCACGGTCATGTGAACTATGGCGTGATTCCGGGTGTGATCTACACCTGGCCCGAAGTTGCCAATGTCGGTGAAACCGAAGCGACGCTCAAGGAACAGGGTCGTGCCTATAAAGTCGGCAAGTTCATGTTCATGGGCAATGGGCGTGCCAAGGCGAATTTTGCGGCAGACGGGTTCGTCAAGATTCTGGCCGACAAGGAAACCGATCGCATCCTGGGTGCCCATATCATCGGCCCCGGCGCGGGTGATCTGATCCACGAGGTCTGTGTGGCGATGGAATTCGGTGCTTCTGCCGAGGATCTGGCGCTCACCTGCCACGCGCATCCGACGTATTCCGAAGCGGTGCGCGAGGCTGCCCTGGCCTGCGGAGACGGCCCGATCCACAGCTAACACCCCTGACCCCGGCGGCGATCAGCTTGCCGGGGTCAGCCATGCATCCAGATAGGTTTCCAGTCTGTCTGTGAACGTTGTCGCTGAATGCAGCGCGCAATACTGTAAGGACATGGCCTGAATGGCAAAGGCCTGCACGCCTTCTGCCAACAGCTCGGATGGTACATCCTTGCGTACCTCTGCGGATTCAAGCCACATCATCACGACCCGGAAATACCGTTCAAAACAATAGGCAATCGGCCCAATATCTGCGATAGCCGTTGCCCCCGAGTATCTGATCAACAGATCGAACACGTACCGTTCGGACGTCATGAATTCGTGGACCGGTTCCAGCGAAGCGATAATCTCTGATACCGTTTTGGGTGGGGTACCGGATTGGGCCTGATCCAGGCAAGCATTCAGCTTGTCCGCTATCAAGATTTCCATCAGCGCGTCCTTGTCGCGGAAGTGTGCAAAGAAGGTCCCCTTGGCAACACCCGCGGCCTTTACAACTTCATCCACCCGCAAGGCTTCATATCCGCCATGTCGGATAACCTCTTCCGCAGCTGATAGAAGCTTGGCGCGGGTCTTGATGGTACGTTTCTGGATCGTTTTTTGCATATCGCCCAATCGCACATTTTTTGACCGTGGTCAAATTTTTTATTGACCGTGGTCATTTTTTGATTCTATAAACTGACCGTGGTCATTTTAAGGAGAACCCCGATGCACCCCAAGAAAATCCTCATCCTCGATGGACATCCGGCAGAAAGCAGCTTGTCACGCACATTCGCAGAAACCTATGGCGAGGCAGCCCGCAAAAACGGACATGATGTCCGAATAGTCCATCTGAGCGACCTGCAATTCGATTTTGATTTCGGTCAGGGCAACTATCACGACTTCAAGCCGCTTGAACCGGTTCTGGAACACGTGTTGCAGGACTTCGAATGGAGCGACCATCTGGTCCTGACCACACCTATGTGGTGGGGCGGGCTTCCTGCAAAACTCAAGGGATTGATTGACCGGATGTTCATACCGGGGCGGACATTCGACACCCGAAACACGACGATGGCTGGCCTGCCAGCCCCGATGCTGACCGGACGCACGGCACGCGTTATCCTTACCTCAGATACGCCGGGCTGGTTCATGCGCCTGATGTACAGGCAAGCGCTTATTCGACAGGTTCGGGGCCAGATCCTCGGGTTTGTTGGCTTCAAACCAACGCGATTCACTTACTTTGCAGGCGCAAGCTATCCCAAACCGGGCAGCGTTGATCGCTGGATCAAAAAAGTGTCCAGAATCGGAGCCGCCGCAGCTTGACTGAACTGCCGTCCGCTACCTACCACATTGTTTTGGCGGCACGTGCAGCCCAGTCTTTGTCATATTGCGCGCCGCCCTCTTCACCCTCTGACGCCTCCGACAAAAGCTGCCCAATCGTCGGAAGGTTCTTGCTTTCGTCGCCACAAGTCCAAGTGCGGGCGCGCATCAGTGCACGCGCGCACTGACTGTAAATCTCGTCAATCTGCACGACGATAACCGTCGCCGGAACCTTGCCAGTCTTTTCGAACTGGTTGCGCAATGCCGCGTCTGCGGTCAATCGGGCTGTTCCGTTTACCCGAACGACATTGTCAGAACCCGGCACAAAGAACATCAGCGAAACGCGCGGGTCCCGAACAATGTTGCGCAAGCTGTCCAGGCGGTTGTTTCCTCGCCAGTCAGGCAACGCCAGCGTTTTTGGGTTTAACTCACACACAACAGCACCGTCGTCTCCACGTGGGCTTCCGTCCACACCCTCGGGACCAACTGTACTGAGAACACAAAGGCGCGCGGCTTCAATCCACTTGCGATAGAGTGGAGTTAAGTGTCGAACGACCTTCCGCAACGAAGCAGCACCCGGCGTTCCGTACAACGCCTCGAGATCTTCTACTTTTTCAATGAATTCCATCAGGATCAAACCCCACTTCGCGCATCAATTCGTTCGAGCGTGTTTCGATGACTTCCTCCAACCGCGCGAGGAACTCATCGCGGGCAACACCTGGTTTGATCGGCTCCAGAAAATCTACAATGGCAAGGCCGGGTTTACGCATCACGCCTGTGCGGGGCCAGAACACGCCAGCATTCGTCGCAACCGGAACGCATGGAAAACCAAGGCCTTCATACAGGACCGCTGTACCAACCTTGTAGGGTTTCTTTACTCCCGGTGCCACACGCGTGCCCTGCGGATAGATCACCAGCTGACCGGGTTCGGAAAACTCTTTTGAGACGTCCTTGACCATTTTTGCCACAGCCGCACCGCGCTTGCCGCGATTGACCGGGATACAGCCAAGGCGTCGTGCATACATGCCAATGACGGGTGTGAACAACAGCTCGCGCTTCATGATAAACTTGCCGTGCGGAATGGCGTCGAAAATCATGATGATATCAAGGAACGACTGATGTTTGGCCCCGATGACCACTTCATTCGTTGGGGCATTGCCCCGCACCTCGCAGCGAATACCAACCATCCACCGGGCCAGCCACATGGTGCTTTTGGCGTAGGTTTTACACGCTTTCAGCGCACCGTTTTTAGAAAAAAGAGCATAAGGAAGAAACGCGATACCAAGGATCAGCATCCAAGCATAGATCACAATCATGAAGATGAGGGAACGAACCCACTGAATTGCCATCAACATCAGGAAAGCTCCTTCAACTTGCGTCGGGCTGCGGCCCATGTGGCAACAAAGGCAACGGCTGCCCCAAGGACGGGGATAAGAACCGGCAACACCCAGTCTTTGCCCTGAAATCCAACTCCGGTCAGAAATCCGCCCGCGTCCGAAGCTTCGGGCAAAAGCAAGACACCAGTCATTCCCAGCAGGGTCCCAACCGAGGCGCCGAAAAACGCGCGATAGGTAAACCGCCGTACAAAAGCCCCCGCGATGAAACCATCCTGCGCGCCAACCAATCGCAGAACTTCGATAATCTGCGCATTGGCCGCAAGCGATGCGTTGGCCGCAAGGGTAATCATCGCAGCGGTCGCGCCACCGATCAGCAGGATTGATATCCATCCCAGACGACGCAGGGACATCGCTGCATCGACCAGCGGTTCGCGCCATCGCGTGTGATCATCCAGAACCGCGCCGGGCACCTCGGCCCCCAATCGCAATCGCAGTCCGATCGCATCCAGCCCCGGTTCGCCCTCGATGATCTCGATCAGCTGCGGGATTGGCAAAGCATCCAACGGCAGGTCCGGCCCGAACCAAGGTGCCAGCAATGCGGCCTGTTCTTCTGTGCTAAGCGCACGGGCAGACGCGACACCTGGTGTCTGGCTGAGGACGGTCAATGCCGCTTCTGTCTGGGCAGCAAGCTGTTCGGCGGGTGCATTGATGCGTAAGGTTGCAGCACCTGCCAGTTCCGAGGCCCACCGATCTGCGATGCGGCCAGAGGCAAGGGACAAAGCCAAAGCAAAAACAGCAAGAAAAGCCATGGCACCAGCGACAAACAGCGTCAGATGCGCGGTGTAGCCGGTTGGCGGAACAACGCGGTCAGCACGGGTATCGCCGCGCAACAGGTTTTGGATATCAGCCCCAGTCACAGGTCTGCCCCCGCCAAATGCAGCTTCCGCTGCGAAATCCGCAAGACACGGGCCTGAACATGACTTTTTGCCGCGCGGATCAGGCTCAGGTCATGGGTGGCAATCAGAACGGTCTTTCCCATACGGTTCAGCTCAACCAGCAGGTGCAACAGACGTTGCGACATCTCCCAATCAACATTGCCCGTGGGCTCATCCGCCAATATGACATCGGGCGACAGGATGACGGCGCGCGCCAGAGCCGCCCGTTGACGTTCACCGCCGGACAATTCCGGTGGCCGCGCTTCGAGACGTGAACCAAGCCCCACCCAGCTGAGCAGTTCGGTCAGATTGTCTTGCCCGGACGATTCCCCGCGCCCAGAGACCATCAGTGGCAAGGCGACATTCTCGGCAAGCGTCATATGGTCAAGGAACTGGCAATCCTGATGAACAACACCAACGCGTCGGCGGAGCACGGCCAGCTGATCCCGATCAAGGGCCGAGATATCCTGATCAAACACGCTAAGACGTCCTGAGGTTGGTAACAGTGCCCCGTAACACAGCTTGAGTAATGTCGTCTTTCCCGCCCCCGATGGCCCGGTCAGAAAATGGAACGACCCCGGCTGCAATTGAACCGAGACATCGCTCAGCAACTCGCCGCCACCGTAGGTATAGCTGACATTTTCCAGCTCGATCACACGTGCCCCCAATATTTTGCCGCTCTTCTTGCCCGAGCAGGGCGACGGTTTCAATGGTTCTACCGAGTCCAATTGGTGACACTTGGCCCATGAAACCGAAAACGCCCTTTGCTGTTGGGTCTTAACGGAATATCATCCCTGAAAAAACTATTATCGGCCCTTCACCCGGCCGAGGAGGCAGTATGCGTCTTACATGTCCGAATTGCACTGCGCAGTACGAAGTTCCTGACGAGGTCATCCCCGAGGAAGGCCGCGACGTGCAGTGTTCGAACTGCGATCAGACCTGGTTTCAGGCCAAGCATCCATCCGAGGCGACAGTTGAACCGAACGCGCCTGAGGACAAGCCTGTTGAGGCAGATACATCTGATACCGAGGTCGAGGCCCAGAAGGACTCCGAGCCTGCCGAAAAAACAGCGCCAGAGGTCGAAAAACCTTCTGCTTCCACAGGAAATGTTGCCCCATCAGTCGCCAGTATCCTGAAAGAAGAAGCCGCACGAGAAGCGGAGTTGCGCGCGCAGGAAGGCGGTGGCCTGGAAAGCCAGCCCGATCTGGGCCTGGAAGCCCCACCAGAGCCAAAGGTCAGGCCCAAACGCCCTGCAACTTCGGAAACCGCCGTTGATGCCGGGCAAAAGAATGCGCTGCCGGATGTCGATGCCATCAACTCGAGCATGCGGTCGGACCCGGCAGAAGATGAGGCGCAGGCGCCTCGCAAGTCCGGTGGGTTCTTGCGCGGTTTTGCGCTGATGCTGATCATCGGCGTGGTTCTGTACCTGATCTACGGGAATGCCCGCCAGATCAGCGAGGCTGTACCGCAGGCCGATCCGTTGCTCAGCTCATATGTGTCGCTGGTGGATCAGGCGCGCATCTGGCTCGAAACTCAGGCAGGATCCGGTGCGCAGAACTAAGGGCTAGAACCGCTCCAGCAACCGCTTGAGGTATTCCAGCTCGATCTGGGGACGATCTGTTTCACCGGTCCGGCGGCGGATTTCATCCAGCAACTCGCGCGCCCGGCGATAAACGTCTTCGCCCTGCAACAGGTTCTCGTCGGTTGAAATCGAACCGGCAGCGCCTGGGTTTCGGCCCAGCGGATCGCGGTTGTTGGCCTGCATGTCGCCGTCCTGCGTTCCCTGCCCTGGTTGGTTCTGCTGTTCCTGCGCCATGGCTTCACCCAGCGACCGCATCCCTTCGCGCAACGCTTCCATCGCTTCGGATTGACGGTCGATAGCTTCGGCGAGATCATCGCCACGCAGAGCTTGCTCGGCCTCGTCCATGGCGCGCCCGGCCCGATCCAACGCCTCGCGTGCGGCGTCACCTTCGGGCGTGCCGACACCGGGGAGACCTTGTTGCTGACGACCCAACTCGTCTCTCAACGCTTGCTGTCGGTCGGCGAGCGAGCCTTGCCCCTGCTCACCGTCTCCGGCCTGATCCGAACCTTCACCTTGTCCGCCCTGACCTTCGTGGCTTTGCCCCCGACCTTGCCCGCCGTTGCGGCCTTCGTTCCCTTGGCTTTCACCTGATTGCGCGCCGGGGTTGAATTGTTCCTGCAAATCACGAAAGGCCTGATCGCTAAGACCCTGCTGTTCGCGCAGGGTTTCGGCAAGACCTTCCATGGCCTGCTGGCCTTCGGATTGCTGCCCTTGGCCCTGACCTTGAGTTACACGCATGTTCTCCATCATCTGCTGGAATTCTTCCAGCGCCTGCTGGGCTTCGGCCATGCGACCTTGTTCCATCAGTTCCTGAATACGGTCCATCATGCGCTGCAGGTCATCCTGCGTCATTTGCAAAGATTCACTATTCTGGCCGGGCTGACGTTCGCCGTCTTCTCCATCTTGCTGTGCCAGACGTTGTAGTTGCTGAAGGTAATCCTGCGTCGCCTCGCGCAATTCCTGCATCAACTCCGCTATTTCTTCATCGCTGGCCCCGTTCTTCATCGCCTCGGTCAGACGTTCCTGCGCGCGGCGCATCCGTTCCAATGCATCCGCCAGCGTCCCGTCCTCGATCACCACGGCAAGGTCCCACAGGGCTTGTGCAATCTCTTCCTGTTGTTTGGGTTTCAACCCGTATCGATGAAAAGTTTCCAATCGCCTCAGAACAACCCGCAGACGCAGATAGGCTGTGTCAGAACGAAACAGATCCTCAGGGTGGTGCGACACAGCCCTCAGCAACTGCGAGACACGAGGCGCATTGGATCGCGACCAAAGCAGATCGCGCCTTTGCTCAATCACGGCTGCCGCCAGCGGATCAAAGAAGCGCCGTGCTGGCAATGCCGTCTCATAGGAATCCGAAGACGTTTGCTGCTCCGCTGCATCCGTTGCCATCAAGGTAATCCTGACCGGCAAATGCGCCCACGGATGCTGCGAGAAGTCCTCGATCAGGTCTTCGGTGAAATCTGCCCGATCACCGGTGATCGGCATGGGTAATTCAATTTCGATCACCTCGCGCGGCTCTGGCTCGGCCGCCAGTCCGTACCGACGGTCAATCGCCGGCAAATCCAGCTCGATCCGGGCCAAGCCCGAAACCACTCCGTAATCGTCGCTGGCGGAAAATGGCAGCTTCATCTGCCCGCCCGCTTCAGACTGGGCGGTGCCGGAAACTGCAATCTGCGGAGCCGCGTCGTCAATGACCTGCACCGACCAGTCCCGCCCCGCCGGTCCATCAATGCGCAACTGACCCGAGCGTTCGGCGACAAACTCCTGTTCCGGGTCTGTTGCCGCCTCGGTTCCGCTGGCAGAACTGCTTTCGGTCAGACTATGTGCACCGACCTCACCGTAAAGTCGCAAGGTGATGCGACTGCCCTTGGGAACAGAAAGCGCCGCCCCCGTCTGATCAGCAAGATATAAGGTTGGCAAACCTGTGTATCTGGGGGGGTCCACCCATCCTTCCCAAGTTGGGCCCTGTCCAGCGACGGCTGTACCCGGCGCCATGTCCGCCACTGAACCCACGCGCCACAACGAACCAAAGATCAGCGCCACGACAAATACCAGCAGAGCGGCATAGCGCAGCGCATACGGATCACGCGACGCAAGCCGAAGATCTGGTTTCACAGCCTCAGCAGTGGCCGCACGCTGTGCCATGCGGGCTTTGTGCGCCTGCCACAAGGCAACCGAGTCCCCATCGTTGGTACCGATTGCCTGATCATCTAGCAAAGCCTGAATCGGCCGACCGGGCAGAGCCTCATCCAGCCGCGCCAGCGCATCAGCGCGGGACGGCAGCTTGAATTTCGTGACACCGCGGACGGATGCTACACCAAAAGAAATCAACGACAGCGCACCAGCACCCCAGACGATTTCAACGGGCAGATGATCCTGCAGCCCCAGCATCAGAGCGGCGAGCAAAGCCAGAACAATCGAGAACGCAGGCCAGAACGCGCGCAGCACCTGTTCAGCCACCATGCCAAGATGGGTTAGCCACAGGGACAGGCGCGGAATGGGCAGGTTCGTACTGTTGGTCAAGACGGGCCTCCGGGACGGGCCCGCGCGGTTATCGCGTCAAAGCCACGATGGTATGGTATCGCGGTTTATGATTTCGTCAAAGCTTGGCCGTTCACGAATGACTGCAAATTGATCGCCATTCACCAGAACTTCAGGGATCAACGGACGGGTATTGTATTCGCTGGACATCACCGCACCGTATGCACCCGCGCTGCGAAATGCGACCAGATCACCCGATTTCAACGGTGGCATATTGCGCTGCTTGGCAAAGGTATCCCCGGATTCGCAGACCGGGCCTACGATGTCATAGGCTTGCTGTTCCACGCCAGCCGCCGGTTCCTGCACCGCTACGATATCGTGGTACGCTTCGTACATTGCAGGCCGGATCAGGTCATTCATCGCCCCATCAAGGATCAAAAAGTCGCGACCTTCGCCTGATTTCACATAGATGACCTTGCTGACCATGATCCCGGCATTGCCCGCGATCAGGCGGCCCGGCTCAATCTCGATCTCACAGCCCAGATGGCCCAGTGTTTTCTTGATCAGCGCACCATATTCAATCGGCAAGGGCGGTGCGTCGTTCGACCGGGTGTATGGAATGCCCAAACCACCGCCCAGGTCGAGGCGCCTAATGTTGTGACCTTCAGAGCGGAGGCGCTCGGTCAGCTCGGCCACCTTTGTGTAGGCCAACTCATACGGTTCAAGTTCGGTCAGTTGCGAGCCGATGTGAACGTCGATGCCAATCACCTCCAGCCCCGGCAGGTCGGCGGCGTGAGCATAAACTTCCGAGGCGCGGGCAATCGGAATGCCAAACTTGTTCTCGGACTTGCCCGTGGCAATCTTGGCATGCGTCCTGGCATCAACATCCGGATTCACCCTGACGGTAATCGGCGCGATCACGCCAAGCTCAAGCGCAATGGCGTTGATCACTTCCATTTCGGGCTCGGATTCGACATTGAACTGGCGAATGCCGCCGCTCAGCGCCATGCGTATCTCGTCCGCTGTTTTCCCCACACCTGAGAACACAATCTTGTCACCGGGAACACCAGCCGCCTTCGCCCGCAGATATTCTCCGCCCGAGACCACGTCCATCCCCGCACCTGCTTGGGCCAATGTCTTAAGGATCGCCTGATTGCTGGCCGCCTTCATCGCGTAGCAGACCAGATGATCGGTGCCGTCCAACGCGTCATCGAACAGTTTGAAATGCCGCAGCAATGTAGCCGTGGAATAGACGTAGAACGGTGTTCCAACCGCGGCTGCGATTTCGGAGACGGGGACATCCTCGGCGTAAAGCGCGCCGTCGCGGTACAAAAAGTGATCCATGCTTGCGCGCTTAGACCATAAAAGGACTTCGGATCAATGGATTCTGTATCCTTAGTCCCGGTTTAGTTTTGCGTTGAAACACCAACTCGGCCATAGCCCGAGATTGAAATGCCGGTGCCCGATTGTTTTGGTTCGGCCGCAGGTTCCGGACGTCGCGCTGACGAAGGCTCGCAAGCCGCCAAAACAGCAAGTGCACAAACCAATCCCAGAATTCTCATTTCAATACCATTTCTTTGTGTAACAGGTAATCGATACGTGGACCCAACATGAGGTGCCGGGACCATGGGCGCAACATTCAAAAGGATCAGAATCCAAGATAAATGCCCAGCGGTCCGCGGCTTAGGCCGACACCCCCGCCAACATACGCGCCGCTTGATCCAACCCCAATGGTGGCATTGACCGTGGGTTGAGGGGCAGTTGGTTGATCAGGCTCGCCATCAGCCCCGCACCCGGCCAGCACCAAGCCGGAAACCGTTATCAGGATCGCACGTAGCGCGGTCGTCATACCATTGCCTTCCATCGTTCGATCTGGGCCCGCACCTGATCGGGGGCAGTACCGCCGTAGGACTGGCGCGAGTTTACCGAATTGTCGACGCCAAGGACAGAGTAGACGTCATCCGAGATTTCACCATGGACCGATTGCATATCGTCCAGAGCCAGGTCGCGCAGGTCACACTCCTTACCTTCGGCCATGGCCACCAGCGATCCTGTGACGTGATGCGCGTCGCGGAAGGGCAGGCCCAGCACGCGCACCAGCCAGTCGGCCAGATCCGTCGCGGTCGAGAAACCCGACCCGGCGGCGGCGGCAAGGCTGTCGCGGTTGGCGGTCATGTCCTTGACCATCCCTTCCATCGCCGCCAGAGCCAGCATCCAGTTGTCGGCGGCATCAAAGACCTGTTCCTTGTCCTCCTGCATGTCCTTTGAATAGGCCAGCGGCAGGCCCTTCATCACCATCATCAGCGCGGTATTGGCCCCATAGATGCGCCCAACCTTGGCGCGGATCAGCTCGGCTGCATCCGGGTTCTTTTTCTGCGGCATGATCGACGAGCCGGTCGAAAACCGGTCGGAAAGGGACACGAAACGGAACTGGGCCGACGACCAAATCACCAGCTCCTCGGCAAAGCGCGACAGGTGCACAGCGCAGATCGAGGCGGTCGACAGGAACTCCAGCGCGAAATCGCGGTCGCTGACGGCATCAAGCGAGTTGGCGGCGGGGCGATCAAAGCCCAACGCCTGCGCCGTCATATGGCGATCAATGGGGAAAGATGTGCCTGCCAGCGCGGCGGCCCCCAACGGGGATTCGTTCATTCGGGCACGGGCGTCGCGGACACGGCTCAGGTCGCGGCCAAACATCTCGACATAGGCCATCATGTGGTGGCCCCATGTTACGGGTTGCGCAGTTTGCAGGTGGGTGAAGCCGGGCATGACCCAATCGGCGCCTGCTTCGGCCTGCGCCAAAAGCGCACGAATCAAAGCCAGCAGACCAGTTTCGGCCGCGTCTAGCTGATCCCGGACCCACAGTTTGAAATCCGTCGCCACCTGATCGTTGCGCGAACGCCCTGTGTGCAAACGGCCAGCAGGCTCGCCGATGATCTCTTTCAGCCGCGCCTCGACATTCATGTGTATGTCTTCCAACGCAGTTGAAAACTGAAACGTGCCGCTCTGGATTTCTGACAAAACGGTGAGCAGCCCTTCCCGAATGGCTTCAGCGTCACTATCACTTATGACGCCTGTAGCAGCCAACATGGCCGCATGGGCGCGCGAGCCTTCGATGTCCTGGGCTGCCATCCGCTGATCGAACCCGATCGAGGCGTTGATCGCCTCCATGATCGCGTCTGGACCGGCGGCAAAGCGGCCGCCCCACATCTGGTTCGAGGATTGATCGGTCATGTAAGAAAACCCGGAGTTGATATGCGCCTATTTCGTTTGATCCCCCTTTATATGGCCCTTGCGCTAGGTGCAAATGCCGCTTTGGCAACCGATGCCGCGACACTGGGTCCCTTACGGGAAGGCAGTCTGAAGCGCCTAATCCTGCATGAAGAACCCAAACCGGCAAAAGTGATCGAGTTTCAGCTGGAAGATGACGGGGGTGTCGGCACGCTGGCCGATTATGAGGGCAAGTATGTTCTGCTGAACTTCTGGGCCACCTGGTGTGCCCCCTGCCGCAAAGAAATGCCTCAGATCGCCGAGTTGCAGGACGAGTTCGGGGGGGACAAGTTTCAGGTTCTGACCCTTGCCACAGGCCGCAACTCACCAGCAGGGATCAAGAAGTTCTTCGAAGAAAATGGCATATCCAACCTGCCGCGTCACCAGGACCTCAGCTCGGCTGCTGCGCGCGAATTCGGTATCATCGCATTGCCCATCACGGTTATTCTGAACCCCGAAGGTCAGGAAATCGCGCGGTTGATCGGCGACGCTGAATGGAATTCGGATAGCGCCAAGGCGATTATCTCAACGCTTGTTGGCGCAGAAAGCTGAGGGAACTGGCCCATTAAGCCCTAGAATCATGATACTCTTTTGATGCTTTGATAAGGAGAGTATTTATGAAGAGTTTTGTTACATTCACCGCCGCGGCCTGCCTGGTTCTGGGTTCTGCCATTGTTTCCGAGGCCAAAGACATTAAGAAAGAAGCCCAGTTCGTCGCAGGTGTCGCCGGCAAGAAACTTGTCTCCGGTGACACCTGGTTGATCATCACTCCGGATGGAAAAATCGAGGGCGTGGGTCGCAACAACGCCAAGATCACCGGTGCATGGGTTTGGAACAAACAGTTCTGGTGCAGAAATGTTGTCGCCGGAGGAAAGAAATTCCCCGAGGATTGCCAGAAGGTCAAAATGGAAGGCAATCAGGTCGAGTTCGTGCGTAGCAAAGGCAATGGTGACGCAATCGTTTACACGATCGCTAATTAGGCTCGCCCATCGGGCGCGACTGCTTTGGGTACCGATCCGGGAAATGAGCGGCACGTTCTGTTCTGCAAAAGCTGACGTCACGCCACCTTTGACAGTTTCTATCCTCCTTTGCACTCTGCGCTCAGGAGGATGGAATGCCGCTGGAAATTCTATTGGTGTTGGTCGTTGGGGGCATAGCCGGGATTACGGTTTTGTTGCATCTGACGGGCAAGTCGCGGTTGCACGTGCTGACGCCAGACACGGCGCCACGCCAGTGGCTGCGGCATTTCCCTGATGACACGGTGATCGACGTGACAATCGCCCATGACGGTCACGCGGCGCTGGTAAGAACCCAGAACGGGGCCGGGTTGATCTGGTCCTTCGGCGCCGACACAGTAGCGCGGCATCTTCAGGATTTCGACTGGTTTGAGACCGCCAATGGCATCGAAGTTCGGTTTCACGACTTCAGCACCCCGCGCGCGACCCTTCACCTTGACCAGACCGAACGCCAGCACTGGCAACACTTGATGAGGCCCGCATGACAGACCAAATAAGCTTTCCCGATGCGGTGCAATGGGCCGTCCCGTTTTTCATCGCTGCTATTCTGGCAGAATTCCTGTGGATCGCAGTCAAGGGCAAAGGCGGGCGGTATGAAACGCGCGACGCTGTGACCTCGCTGATCATGGGGGCCGGGAACATCGCGTCGGGCTTTTTGCTGGGCTTTATTGCCTATGCGTTTTTCATGTGGCTGTGGCAGATCACTCCTTTGGATCTGGGCACGTCAATTCCTGTTATCATTCTGTGCTTTGTTCTGGATGATCTTCGCTATTACTGGGTACACCGTTTTGGGCATCGCATTCGCTGGGTCTGGGCCAGCCATGTCAACCACCACAGTTCACAGCACTACAATCTGACCACAGCTCTGCGGCAGACTTGGACCTATACCTTTACGTTCATGATGGTCGTTCGCGCGCCGCTGATCCTGCTGGGTTTCCATCCCGCCATGGTTCTGTTCGTCGGCGGATTGAACCTGATCTATCAGTTCTGGATTCACACCGAGGCCATCGGCAAAATGCCCCGATGGTTCGAAGCGGTCATGAATACCCCCAGCCATCATCGCGCGCATCACGGCAGGAACGCGCGGTACCTGGATTGTAATTACGCCGGAGTTTTCATCATCTGGGACAAGCTGTTTGGGACATTTGTGCCTGAACTGGAAAACGACCGTGTCGACTACGGGCTGGTTCACAATATCGGCACCTTCAACCCGTTGCGCGTTGCGTTTCACGAATGGGTCGGCATTTGGCACGATGCCACGCAGCCAGGCCTGACACTGCGTCAACGTCTGGCCTATTGTTTTGCACCTCCTGGGTACAGCCACGACGGCAGCCGCGACAACTCGGAACAGATAAAAGCCAAGCACTTGGCTCGCCACCCCGAGGACCGGGGAACGCCCGGTTTTGAGCAGGTCGACAAGATCCTGCCCAAAGGACAGGCAGAACAGGCCTGACACAGCCGTCAGGCCCCGCTAGACTTGAACTCCGGTTTTTGCACGCCATATCAGTGATTGAATGTGGGGCATAGATGAGCGAGGGGCGGCATGAAACGTTTGGCAACCATTTCAACCTTCGTGGGGTTGTTTGGCCTGTTGCTGGCCATGCTTGCCGCGCTCGGCAGCTTTGTTGGCACTCTGATCGCATTGGGTTTTGTCCTGATGATTCTGGGTGCGACAGGAGCCCTTCTTGGAGCCGCGGCGTCGCTGGCCCGTGCCGGGCATTCCGCGCGCTAAAACCGCAATAAGCAACTTCTTCTGACGCTTTAACCGCAGATTCATCTGTTTGCCCCGAAACTGTGTCAAAACACCTGTTCCGGACACACGGGAATCTGCGCCTATGGGAAACAAAAAGCTCACCAATCTTCCCGAAGGGTTGGACACCCCTTTGAATGCAGCAGTGTCAACACGGGATCGTTCGGTGGTTCAGATGGCAACCGATGCTGTGAAGCACAAGCAATGTCGGTTGGCCTTTCAGCCGGTTGTTCAGGCGCACCCGCCGCATGACATCGCGTTTTACGAAGGCTTCATTCGTGTATTGGATGAAACAGGGCGCGTTATCCCCGCGCGCGAGTTCATGCCACAGGTTGAAAACACTCCGATCGGACGTGATCTCGACTGCGTCGCGTTGGAACTTGGTCTGCGCACGTTGGTGAAGAACCCCCAGATCCGCCTGTCGATCAACATGTCCGCCCGCTCAATCGGTTATTCCAACTGGTCCGGTATACTGGACCGGTTTCTGAAACGGGATCCGCAGCTGGGCGAACGGCTGATCCTAGAAATCTCCGAAAGTTCTGCCATGCAGGTGCCGGAATTGGTGGTCGACTTCATGGACCGCCTACAGGATCGCGGCGTCGCCTTTGCGCTAGACGACTTTGGTGCCAGCAATTTCAGTTTCCGCCACTTTCGCGAGTTTCTGTTCGACGCCGCCAAGATCGATGGTCAGTTTATCAGGGGCATCAGCAACAGCCCCGACAACCAGGCTTTGGTGCGGGCCCTGATTGCCGTGGCGCGTGAGTTTGAAATTCTGGTCACTGCCGAATCGGTCGAAACTCAGAAGGATGCGGCATTTTTGCTTGAAAGTGGCGTGGATTGCATGCAGGGTTTTTTGTTTGGCGCGCCCAGTGTTTCACCCCCGTGGAAACAGGAAAAAATTTCAAAAACAGCAAGTTGACCCGTGGGTGATCGACATTTTTCCGCCATTTCCCAAGCTGAGACAAGCTGCCCGTTGCTGCAAGTGCAGCATTACGCTATTGCAGAAGTACTTGAGCGGGGGATAACGGGGCGCTCTTGTTTCGAGAGGGAAACTCTCGGCCTGCGCCGTCAGACATTCCGCCAGACAATGACGGTAAAGGACTGATCATATGACCAACGTAGTAATCGCATCCGCCGCACGAACAGGTGTTGGCAGCTTTAGTGGTTCGTTTGCGAACACCCCCGCACATGATCTGGGCGCGGCCGTCCTGGAAGCAGTTGTTGAGCGCGCCGGGATTGAAAAAGGCGAAGTCAGCGAAACCATCTTGGGTCAGGTGCTGACTGCGGCTCAGGGCCAGAACCCGGCTCGGCAGGCGCATATCAACGCTGGTTTGCCGCAAGAAAGTGCCGCCTGGGGCATCAACCAGGTTTGCGGCTCGGGCCTGCGTGCGGTCGCATTGGGCGCTCAGCATATCCAGCTGGGCGATGCCGACATCGTCGCCGCTGGTGGCCAAGAGAACATGACCCTGTCGCCCCACGCAGCTGCCCTGCGCGCCGGTCACAAGATGGGCGATATGAAGTATATCGACACCATGATCCGCGATGGTCTGTGGGATGCCTTCAACGGTTATCACATGGGTCAGACGGCGGAAAATGTTGCCGAGAAATGGCAGATCAGCCGCGACATGCAGGATGAATTCGCTGTTGCTTCGCAGAACAAAGCCGAGGCGGCGCAAAAAGCTGGCAAATTTGTCGACGAAATCGTGCCCTTCACCATCAAGACCCGCAAGGGTGACATCGTGATGGACAAGGACGAATACATCCGCCACGGCGCTACAATGGAAGCCATGGCAAAGCTGCGCCCCGCCTTTACCAAGGACGGATCGGTCACTGCTGCAAACGCTTCGGGCCTGAACGACGGCGCGGCCGCAACCCTGCTGATGTCAGCTCAAAACGCAGAGAAGCGCGGAATCGAACCTTTGGCGCGCATCGCGTCCTACGCAACTGCCGGGCTGGACCCGTCGATCATGGGCGTTGGCCCGATCTACGCTTCGCGCAAGGCATTGGAAAAAGCAGGTTGGTCCGTCGACGATCTGGACTTGGTTGAAGCCAACGAAGCCTTTGCCGCGCAGGCCTGCGCAGTGAACAAAGATATGGGCTGGGATCCGTCGATTGTGAACGTGAACGGCGGTGCAATTGCCATCGGCCACCCAATCGGCGCATCAGGTTGCCGCGTTCTGAACACGCTGCTGTTCGAAATGAAGCGCCGCGACGCAAAGAAAGGTCTGGCCACCTTGTGCATCGGCGGCGGCATGGGTGTCGCCCTGTGTGTGGAGCGCGACTAAGTGCGCCAATAACCAAATAGAAAAGGGCGTCCATGGGACGCCCTTTTTTGTTACACTGGGGTCGTACCCCTTAGATGCGACGATATTGCCATCCGAAATAAACACCTTAACGACGAAACAATATTGCGCACAAACATCTCTCAAAGTAACAGCATTACCAAGGCGACTAAAATTGGAGGAGTCCTAAATGGCACGTACAGCACTCGTTACCGGCGGTTCCCGCGGCATTGGCGCAGCAATTTCCAAGGCGCTCAAAGCCGAAGGATACAACGTTGCGGCCACCTATGCTGGGAATGACGAAGCCGCCGCGAAATTCACCGAAGAAACCGGCATCAAGACCTACAAGTGGAACGTCGCCGATTATGACGAATCCAAAGCGGGCATCGAAAAGGTCGAGGCCGAGGTTGGCCCCATCGACATCGTTGTCGCCAACGCAGGCATCACCCGTGATGCACCTTTCCACAAAATGACACCCGATCAGTGGAAAGACGTGATCGACACCAACCTGACCGGCGTATTCAACACTGTGCACCCTGTCTGGCCCGGCATGCGCGAGCGCAAATTTGGCCGTGTCATCGTCATCAGCTCGATCAACGGCCAGAAAGGTCAGTTCGC
Organism: Ruegeria sp. AI2; assembly: GCF_056541275.1. Classification (NCBI taxonomy): domain Bacteria; kingdom Pseudomonadati; phylum Pseudomonadota; class Alphaproteobacteria; order Rhodobacterales; family Roseobacteraceae; genus Ruegeria; species Ruegeria sp. AI2. The sequence goes on along the minus strand of NZ_JBQFYB010000002.1, from coordinate 107,122 downwards.
TCAGGTGAACTATGCTGCGACCAAGGCGGGCGATCTGGGCATCGTTAAATCTCTGGCGCAGGAAGGCGCGCGGGCAGGCATCACGGCCAACGCGATCTGCCCCGGTTATATTGCAACCGAGATGGTGATGGCGGTGCCCGAAAAGGTACGCGAATCGATTATTGGCCAGATCCCCGCCGGTCGTCTGGGCGAACCAGAAGAGATTGCACGCTGTGTGACCTTCCTGGCCTCGGACGAATCTCAGTTCATCAACGGCTCGACCATCTCGGCCAACGGCGCCCAGTTCTTCGTCTGATCTGCAATCAGAATTGTGAAAACGGGCCGGTCCATTAGGGCCGGCCCATCCTTATCCCGTAAGATCGCGCGCGCTGCGATCAGCGGGAACCCAATACCCAATTCCACAACTGCCGGACCACCTTGCCACGCTCTTCATGCGCGCGCAGGATCGCCACTTGGGCGGCGGGATTTGTTGTCATCTCGATCATGGTAGCCGCCTTTCAATTCAGTTTTGCTTGACCTGATGTGAATATGAAGGTCACCTATGATCATGACAAACGAAGTTTCCTGAACCTTCAGTTAAGAATTTCTTGACCATGAGTGATTATCTGCCCCCACTTACCGCGCTTCGAGCTTTTGATGCCGCGGCCCGGCACATGTCCTTCGCGAAAGCGGCGGAAGAGCTGCACGTGACGCCAGCGGCCCTGTCCTTTCAGATCAAATCGCTTGAGGAGCATCTGGGTCGCCCTCTGTTCCGCCGTCTGAACCGTGCTGTGGAACTGACCGATGCGGGCCGCGCCTTGGCCCCCGGCGCGGCAGAGGGCTTTGCCACATTGCAAAGCGCGTGGCGTGCTGTACGCAGGCAGGAGGAAGACACCGGACTGACCGTCACCGCAGGTCCGGCACTGACTGCAAAGTGGCTCGCACCTCGCCTTTACGAATTCGCCCGTGCACATCCGGAAATCGACCTGAAATTCTCGGCCACATTGCGCAACATGGATCTGGAGCGGGATGATGTGGATGTTGCCATCCGGTTTGGCAATTCCGCCGATGAGGGGCTGTATTCCGTACCTGTAAGAAAAGAGTGGCTGACCCCGGTCATGACCCCGGAACTGGCAGAACAATTCGCCACCCCAGACAGCCTGCGCGACGCACCGTTGATCCACGACGATTCGATCAATTTTCTGACCCCGCCCTGCGACTGGCCTGCCTGGTTCCGCGCTGTGGGTATCGATTTCATCCCCACTCATGGCGCGCATTTTTCCAACGCAGATCACGCGATTGACGCCGCTGTCGCCGGTGTTGGTGTCGCCCTTGGACGGCGCGCCATGATCCTCAAGGACTTGACCGAGGGTCGGCTGGTTGCCCCCTTCAAGGTCGCGCTGGAAACGCAGGGCCGGTTCCGGTTCCTGTGCCTTCCCGGGGCCGAGAAACGCCCTCAGATCGCAGCCTTTCGGGATTGGTTCCTGACCGAGATTGAAAAGACCGCGCATATTTCGGATGAGTTCGACATTATTCCGATCGAAGAGGTTTCCGGATCATGACCAAAACGCGCGCAACAGCCATCGGCTTTGGGGCCGTACTATTATGGGCTTTGCTGGCGCTTTTGACCGTCGGCTCTGCACCCACACCGCCATTGCTGTTGAACACGATCTGCTTTTCGATTGGTGGTACGCTTGGGTTGATCTGGACAGCCGCAACCGGTGGGTTTAGCGGGTTGAAACAGGTCCCCTGGACGACCTACCTGCTCGGTTCATTGGGTCTGTTCGGGTACCACGCATTGTATTTTTCAGCCCTGCGTATGGCCCCCGCGGCCGAGGCCGGGTTGATTGCCTATCTCTGGCCCCTTCTTATCGTTCTGTTTTCCGGCCTGCTACCGGGCGAGCAGCTTCGCACTGGTCACTTGATCGGGGCATGCCTTGGCTTTGCTGGGGCTGCTTTGATCATCACCGGAGGCGGGAGCGCCGGTTTTCAGGCACAACACCTGCCGGGATATGCATTGGCCCTGCTTTGCGCCCTGACATGGTCAGGCTATTCGGTTTTGTCGCGCAAATTGGGGGGTACACCGACCAGTTCGGTTGCGGTCTTTTGTCTGATGGCTGCGATGGCTTCGGGTCTGCTGCACTTGGCAATGGAAGACACCGTACTGCCCGACACGACACTGGGGTGGGTTTCTGTACTGGCACTTGGCCTCGGGCCCGTTGGACTGGCCTTTTATGTATGGGATATCGGGGTAAAGCAGGGTGATATTCAAATGCTCGGGACCTCATCTTATGCGGCCCCGCTTTTGTCGACACTTGCTTTGGTGATGGCCGGGATCGCTGCCCCATCCTGGGGGCTGGCGATCGCGGCCTTTCTGATTACCGGCGGGGCCTTGATCGCGGCCCGTTCCAGTTTGAAATCTTAAGCAGACAGTCGCTCGATCTCTTCCTTCAGCTTGAGCTTCTGTTTCTTCAGCTGGGCGATGTGGAGATCATCGATGCCTGGCGAGCGTTGGGCTTGTTCTACTTCTAGACCGAGAGATTCGTGCTTTTTCTTCAGTTCTGTCAGATGTGCGCTCACGCTCATTGCGATCCTCCTTTTATACGTGTCTGAATGTCACGTAAGAAGTTGATCACATCGTTTCCACCCTGTCACGCTGCAGACGCACAGAATCTGAAACAAATCCGACAAAATCGGCTGGACATTGCCGGTCGTCGTCAAAACCCGGGCAGGGCAGCGGCCTTCCGGAGCACGGCCGAAATTGCATCCGTATAGCTTTCGCCGTCTTTTTCGTGACGTTCACCCGCGTGCACAATCAAAGGTGGGTGGAGGCGAAATGCCGCACGCCCTCCTTTGCGGGCGCGCAGAATGATCAGCTCAGCCTCTCGCCCTGTCCGTGGGCTTAGCGGCAACAACTCTACCGATCCCAGCAACCCCTGGCACGCTGCCAGCATGTCGGGCAGTCGATCGGCTTTCTGGATCATGTGCAGGTACCCTTTTGGCGCAAGGCGTTTGGCAGCCACTGCAATCCAGTCGGCCAACTGGGTGTCTTCGCTCAGGGCCACACTTCGTCCCGCATCCTTTGCAGGGCTATGCGCCCCCGCCCGATAATAGGGCGGATTCGCAATGACGTGATCGAACTGGCGCTGCCGAAACGCCTCGGGCATAGCGGTCAGATCAGCTTGGACAACTTCCAGCTCTATCCGGTTGATTTCCGCATTTCTGCGGGCCAATTCCGCATAGGAAGGCTGTAGCTCGATACCTGTCAGGTGCAGACCGGGCACTCGGGAGGACAAGCAAAGAATGGCAGCCCCTGCGCCGCACCCCAGTTCCAACACGGACTGACCTGCGCTGGCCGGAACGGATGCGGCAAGCAATACCGGGTCGACCCCGGCACGATAACCCGACTGAGGTTGCAGCAATCGGACCCTGCCCCCCAAGAAATCATTGCAGCTGAGTTCGCCATCGGAAAACCGGGTCATCGGCCAAGCGGAATTTCATTGTCGCGCATCACACGTTCGGCACGGGTCAGGTCTTCGGCGCGAACCATCAGTCGGCGGGGAAAGATTCCGATCCCACCTTCGAGGATGCTCATATTTACGTCCATCTGAAAGCAGTCTATATCCTCGCCTTCAAGGAGAGCGGATGCAAAGGCCAGGATCGTCGGATCGGTACTGCGCAATAGTTCTTTCATGGGGATGGATGTAAGGGCAAGGCGGGGCGGAAGTCGAGCCTTGTATCAGGAGAATGATGACCGTCGGCATGATCTCAAAACCGCATGAGCGCCTCGCTGATATATTGGCGGGTGAAATGGAGGCTGTGAATACGTTGATCCGCACCCGGATGGCGTCGGACCATGCCCCACGTATCCCCGAAGTGACCCAGCATCTGGTCGAAGCGGGCGGAAAGCGCCTGCGCCCGATGCTGACATTGGCAGCCGCGCGGTTGTTTGGCTATTCGGGCGAGCACCATGTACGCCTTGCTGCCACGGTCGAGTTCATCCATACCGCTACCCTTCTGCACGACGACGTTGTGGATGAGAGCGCGCAGCGGCGCGGACGCCCGACCGCAAATCTACTTTGGGACAATAAATCCAGTGTGCTGGTCGGTGATTACCTGTTTTCTCGCAGCTTCCAATTGATGGTCGAAACGGGTTCGCTGCGGGTTCTGGATATCTTGGCCAATGCCTCAGCAACCATCGCCGAAGGCGAGGTGCTGCAAATGACCGCAGCAACCGACCTGCGGACAGATGAAAGCGTTTACCTACAGGTCGTGCGCGGCAAGACAGCAGCTTTGTTTTCAGCTGCGACCGAGGTGGGCGGCGTGATCGCCGGTGCATCGGAAGAACAGATCAAGGCCCTGTTCGATTATGGTGACGCATTGGGGATCGCATTCCAGATTGCAGACGATCTGCTGGACTATCAAGGGGACAGCAAGACAACCGGCAAGAATGTGGGCGATGATTTCCGCGAACGAAAGCTGACCCTGCCTGTCATCAAGGCTGTTGCACAGGCCACGCCCGAAGAACGCGCATTCTGGGAGCGTACGATCGAAAAAGGCCACCAACAGGACGGTGATCTGGATCATGCGCTGGGTTTGATGGACAAATACGCAACGCTGGAAAAAACCCGGCAGGACGCTTTGGGCTGGGCGAACAAGGCAAAGGCATCTTTGGATGTTCTGCCCGATCATGAAATTCGCAGCCTGCTGCGCGAACTGGCCGATTACGTGGTCTCGCGCCTTAGTTAAGCTGCGTCGCGCGGCACCACCAGTCAGGATGCGCCGCACCGATCTCATAGGCCGCGAGATGCGCGTCTTTCATTGTGGGATACAACGCAAAACAAGTCGAGCCGGATCCCGACATGCGCGTCACAAGGGCACGACTGGTCATGTTCAACTCGTCCAGAACCTGCTCGATCTCACGTGCAACGCCCATGGCAGGTACCTGCAAGTCATTGCGTTGATCACGCAACCACAGGGCACAGGCTTCAGCGTCTTCAAAATCAGGGACCAGCTCAGGCATCGGCGGATTGTCTCGCGACGCCAGCGCGTTGAAAACGGCTCCTGTCGGCACCGGCACATTCGGGTTGACCAACAGGGCAGGTAGGTTCGGAAGGTGCACCGCCGCCAAACGATCGCCAATGCCTTGCATTCTGATCGCCCGGTTTTCGAGACAAACGGGCACATCTGCCCCCAGTGACAACGGTAGGTCAGGCGGGATGTCACGGCCCAGACCGCCCAGCATATTCAGCGTGGCGGCTGCATCCGATGACCCACCCCCTATACCTGCCCCGTGGGGCAGAGACTTGATCAGGTCGATATGCCCGGTCCAGCCGGCGCCTTCGGCCGCTTTCCAGGCCAGATTACGGCTGTCCGTGGGCACGCCTTCAGCAAACTCCCCACTCACGTCCATAGTCAGCTCAGGGCCGGGTGTGAATGTCAACTGATCGCCGAGATCAGCAAAAACCACTAACGAATCCAACAGGTGATAACCGTCCTTACGACGTCCGGTCACATGCAGGGTCAGGTTGATCTTGGCGGGCGCAAACGCCTTAATTTCCATTTGCGACTTTCAAAGGTTCCGCACCTTCTTCGGCCAGAACGGCACTTAGTCCGACCTCGATCTTGCGTCGAATGCGATCTGGGTCAGCCTCGCCATCTGTCTCTTCGGGGTCAACAAAGGACAGCGCCCGCTTCCATTGGAACTCGGCCTCGCGCGCACGTCCGACAGCCCAATAGACATCCCCCAGATGATCATTGACGACCGGATCAACAGGCATCAGCTCGACCGCGCGCTCCATATGCTCGACCGCTTCTTCGTAACGACCCAGACGGAACAGAACCCAACCCAGACTATCCACGATGTAGCCGCTATCCGGGCGGGCTTCGACCGCGCGTTGGATCATGTCCAGCGCTTCATCCAGCTTTTCTTTCCGTTCTACCAAAGAATAGCCCAAGTAGTTCAGCACCTGCGGCTGATCCGGATTCAACTCCAGCGCCCGGCGGAAATCGGTTTCAGCCTGATCCCACTGCTTCAGCCGCTCGTGGCTTATGCCGCGCGCGTAGTGCAGGAACCAATTCCCACCTGCCTGACTGTCCGTCAAAGCAATCGCAGTGTCATAAGAGGCAACCGCAGCCGCATAGTTTTCCTGACGACGCTGAAGATCTGCCAGAGAAACATGCACGCTGGGCAAATCAGGGTTTTGCAGCGCCAGGTTTTGCAGAACTTCAATGGCCGCATCGGTTTTTCCGGATTTATCCAGGATTTCGGCCCGTCCAAGTTCTGCGGCATGGTGGTCATTGCTGCCTGCCGGGACCATACGATAGGCCGCAACAGCCAGATCATACTGTTGCAGCTTGTCCAGCAATTCCGCGCTCAGCAGAATGGCGTCCACGTGGTCAGGGCGCAGAAAGCTCGCCAGTCGCGCGTAAAGCAGGACGTAGTCAGCCGAAGCCTCGCTGTTCAATGCGGCACCAACGGTAAAGAATATTTCCGCCATGCCATCCAGCGCAGAGCCCGCATGGGTGAACGGAAGCGTCTCGCCCGCGGTCAATTGGCCGGTATAGGCTTCAATGGTCGGATCGCTACCGGAAACAAACACATCGTCCAGAAATCGAATGGCGTCTTCGTTGCGATCCAGCTGTGACAGCACCTCAGTACGGGCCAGCGCGGCCCGACGCGAGAACCGCGCAACCGCGCCGTTATTATCCGCAAATATCACCTCGGCACCTTCGAAATCGCCGATAGAGGCCAATGCCATGGCTTTGTGATACAGCGCAAATTCCCTGAGGCCTTCCTGCGTGGCCACGGCATCGAACTGCTCCATGGCCTTTGTCATTTCACCTTGCCCCAGATGGGCCCATGCGATCATCAGCCCATCAACCAAAGGACCGATCCCCTGCGTTTCAGGGTCACGCGCCAGAAGTTCGTCAAACTTGCCGTCAGCAATCAAATTGGCCGAAATCGCCATGCGCGCGGCCTGACTGGGAAGGTTGGCTTCCTCGATCTGCTTTGCAACAGGCAAAGCACGGGCAATTTCCCCCAGCGCAAGGCGGGCGACAACAACGCTTTCCAAGAGCAGCGCGTTTTCCGGATCAAACCTGAGAGCCTGGGCGTAGTATCTTTCCGCCGCAGAATAGTCGCTTTCGTAGATCGCCTGACGCCCGGCCAGATATGAACCGGCACCCGATTCCGAATAGGCCGGAACTGCGACCGACGACATGAGCAGCACGGACAATGCCGCGCGACGAACCAGGGAAACCACCGAAATCCTGCCTTACTATCGTTGACTGACGGTTAAGCTAGGGCTTCGGTCGGCAAGAGGCAATGGCAGAGCCTTCACGACCCTGCCATTGCCGGTTTTTTGCTTACATGTTCGGATAGTTTGGTCCGTCGCCCCCCTGCGGTGTGGTCCAGGTGATATTCTGGCTTGGATCCTTGATGTCGCAGGTTTTGCAGTGAACGCAGTTCTGGAAGTTGATGACGAATCGCGGACCGTTGTCATCCTCGACCATTTCGTACACGCCTGCCGGGCAATAGCGCTGCGCCGGTTCGTCGAACTTGGGCAGGTTGACCTTGACCGGGATATCCGGGTCCGTCAGGCGCAGGTGGCAGGGCTGGCTTTCCTCGTGATTGGTTGCCGCAAAGGACACGTTGGTCAGACGGTCAAAGGACAGCGTGCCATCGGGCTTGGGATAATCGATCGGCTTGTGCTTGCTGGCTTCCTCGGTCGACTGGGCATCATTCTTGCCATGTCCCAGCGTACCAAAGAGCGAAAAGCCCAATGTGTTGGTCCACATGTCCAGACCACCCAGCACCAGCGAAGGGATCATGCCCCACTTGGACCACATCGGCTTGACGTTGCGCACCTTCTTCAGGTCCTTGCCAATTGCGCCATTGCGGACATCGGCCTCGTAAGCGGTCAGCTCATCGCCTGAACGGTCAGCCTTGATCGCGTGATAAGCAGCCTCAGCCGCGGCCTTGCCCGACAGCATCGCGTTGTGGTTACCCTTGATGCGCGGCACGTTGACCATGCCCGCGGAACAGCCCAGCAGCGCCACGCCCGGCGCCACCAGCTTGGGCATCGATTGAAGGCCGCCTTCGGTGATCGCACGGGCACCGTAAGCCACGCGCTTGCCGCCTTTCAGCAGCTCGGCCACCATCGGGTGATGCTTGAAGCGCTGGAATTCCATGTAGGGGTACAGGCGCGGGTTCTTGTAGTTCAGGTGAACCACAAAGCCGACATAGACCTGATTGTTTTCAAGATGATAGATGAACGACCCGCCGCCTGCGTTGCCGCCCAGAGGCCAGCCCATTGTGTGCGCGACCGTACCTTCCTTGTGCTTTGCCGGATCGATCTCCCAGATCTCTTTCATGCCGACGCCGTATTTCTGCGGCTCTTTGCCGGCAGACAAGTCGTATTTGGCGATGACTTCCTTGGACAGTGAGCCGCGCACACCTTCCGACAGGAAGACGTATTTGCCGTGCAATTCCATACCCGGCTCGGTGTTGGGGCCATAAGAGCCGTCCGCTTCCAGACCAAAGACACCGGCCACTACGCCTTTGACTTCACCGTTATCGCCGTAAACCAGTTCGGAACAGGCCATGCCGGGGAAGATTTCCACGCCCAGTTCCTCGGCCTGCTCGGCCATCCAGCGGCAAACATTGCCCATCGAAACGATGTAGTTGCCATGGTTGTTCATCAGCGGCGGCATCGGGAAGTTGGGGATGCGGATCTTGCCTGCCTCGCCCAGCATGTAGAAATTGTCTTCATGCACCGGCACGTTCAGCGGAGCACCCTTAGCCTTCCAATCCGGGATCAAAGCATCCAGCCCGCAGGGATCGAGAACTGCGCCAGACAGGATATGAGCGCCCACTTCCGAGCCCTTTTCCAGAACGACAACGTTCAGATCCGCATCCAGCTGTTTCAGACGAATGGCCGCCGACAGGCCCGCAGGACCTGCGCCTACGATCACCACGTCATATTCCATTGCTTCGCGTTCAATCTCGGCCATCGCGGGCTCCCTAGCTTACTTTCCGAATTGGCGCTGTCACTGCAGGATCTGCGCAATTTTGTTTCACGGCTGATTACATGGTCAGTAAGACTTTGGTCAATCGAAACACGGCGTAACAAGGGCGCTATTCGACACATCAGTCCTCTGGTGCATCACCCATCAGGTATCTGGGACCGCTACCATGGGATTTTGCCCTGTCATCGGGGTTATAAAGCTTGCATTTCGGCAAGCTGAGGCACCCGCACCCGATGCAGCCGTCCAGATTGTCGCGCAATCGCATCAGGGTATCGATTCGCTGGTCCAGATGAGTGCGCAACCGCACGCTTATGGCTTTCCAATCTTGTGGTGTCGGTGTTCGCTTTCCCGGCAAGCCCGACAAGACCTCGCGAATTTCAGGCAAGGTCAGGCCGAACTGCTGTGCGATCATGACAAAGCTCAGCCGCCGGATATCTGCCCGCTGGTAACGTCGCTGCCCACCTGCATTGCGCCAGGGCGCGATCAAACCCTGTGCTTCGTAATACCGGATCGCTGAAACGGCCAACCCTGTACGTCGGGCCAATGCCCCGATTGCCAACCCTTCTGAAACAGCCATGTCGCCCTCGAAGAAATACCTTGACCTAAAGTTAGGTTTAGAAATTACGGTGAGTCGAAACAAGCCAAAAAAGGAGATCCCATGATGGCAACGCTTGAACATACCAATTTCACTGTCAGCGACCCACAGGCCTCGGCCGCTTGGATGCAGCAGGTCTTTGGCTGGAAAACACGGTGGGAAGGACCCGCAATATCAGGCGGATACACGGTGCATGTCGGATCGGCCCACACCTATCTTGCGCTTTACAAACCAGATGCGCCGAAACCATTGGTCGAAAGCAGCTACGATATCGTCGGCGGGCTGAATCATGTTGGTGTTCTGGTCGAAGATATCGATGCAACCGAGGCCAAGGTGCGCAAGGCCGGGTTCGAACCCCATAATCATGCCGATTACGAACCGGGGCGTCGGTTCTATTTCAGGGATGACAACGGCATCGAGTTTGAAGTGGTTCAATATGATTGAGATGCTGTGGCTCTGCACGCCTTCAAAGCGATGGTGCAAGGGTGGGCAACCGGACCATCGCCATAGGCCACACCCGAAACAATCCCGCCGGCGCAATGTTGCAAATTGATCGCTGCACCTGCTGACACCCCTTGCAATTCACGTGGTATTTGGGTCAGGTAATCGTCAACCTAGGACTCGCCCCGACGCTTCTGTGCGGCGGGGCGAGTCAGTTTATGCGTGGACGTAGAGAGTATGGAAAAGATCCCGATGACGCCTGCGGGCAATGCCGCACTCGCAGCTGAGCTGAAGAACCTCAAATCCGTCGAACGCCCTGCGATCATCGAAGCCATCGCATCGGCGCGAGAACTTGGCGACCTGAAAGAAAACGCCGAATATCATTCAGCCCGCGAAAAGCAGGGGTTTATCGAAGGTCGCATCAAGGAACTGGAAGGTATCCTGTCACTGGCGGATGTAATTGACCCTGCAAAACTGTCCGGCGCGATCAAGTTTGGCGCAAAGGTTACATTGGTTGACGAGGATACCGACGAAGAAAAGACGTGGCAGATCGTCGGTGAATATGAAGCCAATATCGAAGCTGGCCTTTTGAATATCAAATCCCCCATCGCCCGCGCCCTGATCGGCAAGGACGAAGGTGACAGTGTCGAGGTGCGCACCCCTGGCGGCGTGCGCTCTTATGAAATTCTGAGTATCAAGTACGCCTGACCGGAGCGCATGTAATGTCGGGGCCCAAACCTGACCCGGAAACTGAAAGACCGACTTCGCTGGGCATCTATGACCGCCCAAAGGCACCGTCTGTCACCGAGATTGAGATTGCCGCATTGGTGCTCAGCCTGATTTGGCTGGTGGTGTCGGTTGTTTTTCTGGTGTTGCCGGGTAAGGCGCAGAGCGGTGGTTTTGTTGTCACCTTTCTGGCCGTTTTCATGCCTGTGGCGATGATCTGGGTCGCGGCCACTGCCATGCGTGCCAGCCGCGTGATGCGCGAGGAAAGCGCGCGGCTGCAAACTGCGATTGATGCGATCCGCCAGGCTTATGTGGCGCAGCAGCAGCGCGCATCCAGCACCTACGAACCTACGGTAGCAAAGAAACTGGATGAGATCGCAGCCGCGGCGCGAAAAACCGAAAGCGCGCTGGCAACATTTTCGACCAAGCGCACAACGCCCCCTTACGCCCCTGCAAAACCACTCGTTGCGGGTGCTCAAACCTCGCTTGAACTGGGCACATCTGCGGAAGAAATTGCGCCACCGCTGAGCACCGATATCTTTATCCGCGCCTTGAACTTCCCGGAAACTCAGAATGACACCGAAGGGTTCAACGCCCTGCGCGTGGCGCTGAAAGACCGCAAGACGGCGCAGATCGTGCAAGCCTCGCAGGATGTTCTTACACTGCTCAGTCAGGAAGGCATCTATATGGACGACCTGCGCCCTGACATGGCCCGGCCCGAAATCTGGCGTCAGTTCGCGCAGGGCGCGCGGGGTCGCGCTGTCGCCGCGCTGGGGGGTGTACGCGACCGGTCCTCGCTGGCGCTGACAGCTGCGCGGATGAAACAGGATCCCATTTTTCGCGACGCCGCCCACCATTTTCTTCGCCGCTTCGACAAGATGATGGCCGAGTTCGAGCCCACCGCAAGCGATGCAGAACTGAGCGCGTTGGGTGAGACCCGCACCGCGCGGGCGTTCATGTTGCTGGGGCGCGTGGCCGGGACGTTTGATTAATCAGGCAAAACGATCCAAGACATCTTGGTCGCGCTGCTGAAACCAAACACGTAACTTAAAGGCCCGGTTTTTTCTTCCCCCACCGCCCGAAATCCTTCGCGCTCATATAAAGCGCGGGCGCGGGGGTTTGTGTCGATAACGTCAAGCTGAACCACCGACATGTTTTGTTTCCGCGCTTCACACTTAACGGCATCCAGCAAGGCAGTACCAACTCCTTTGCCACGCGAGCCCGCGGCCGCAAATATGCCATCCATTTGAAACACGCCGGGTTTCAGTTCGCGCTCCAAAATGCTGAGGGTGAGGGCGCGCCAAATGGCCCCAAGCCAGCCATAGACCTTTGCTAGGTCTGACATTCCGCCTCCGGCCAATGCACCATCGCGTGTCTTGAAACCTGCAAGCCCCAAAATCCGGTCTTCCTTGTCCCGTGCAACAAGCGCGAAATCCGGGTTCAACGAAGTTTCGAAGAAAGCCAGCCCCTTTTCATCCGGACCCATGACTTTGTTCAGTTTCGCCGAAAATGCCTGCCAGAACAGGGTCGCCACCAGTGGGCGTTCCGCATCAGAAAAACCGTGTGAGACCGTGATTTTCACAACCCAAAACTGCCATACGGGATAAACCGAACCATATCACCCGGTTGGATATGCCGGGCACCATCTTCTATTTCGACCAGCCCTTCGGCCCAGCTGAGCCCGCTGATCCGGCCCGATCCTTCTGACTTGAAGACTTCAACCCGGCCTTCCCGTATGCGCGCGCGCAGGTATTCGCGGCGGCCCGGTTTCTTACGCTTTTCAAAGGCAGCGGGCACTTCGAACCCTTGCGGCTCGATCCAGCCTTCGCCAGACATCAGGCCCAGCGCCGGTCGCGCAAAGATCAAGGTGCAGACCAAAGCGGCAACGGGATTGCCGGGCAGTCCAAAGACCGGTGTTCCGGACCACAACCCCAAAGCCAGAGGGCGACCGGGTTTCAAGGCGATCCGCCAGTGTTGCATCGCCCCCGCCTGGCGCAGCAAGGCAGACACGTGGTCTTCGTCACCAGCAGATGCGCCACCACTCGTCAGTATCACTTCTGCCTGTTCCGCAGCCTGATCCAGCCGTTCCCGCAGGGCGTCCCGATCATCTGAAACACGCCCCATATCCACAGGTACAAACCCCAGCCTTTCGACCAGAGACAACAGCATCGGGCGGTTGGCGTCGAATATCTGACCCGGTCCGGCGCGTTCTCCGGCGTCGACCAGTTCATCACCGGTCGATACCACGGCGACACGCAGCGGCTTGCGCACATTCACCTCGGCAATGCCCAAAGCGGTGAGCAGCGCAAGATCAGCCGGTGTCAATCGGCGTCCTTTAGGCAGGGCCAGATCGCCTGCGGCCACATCCTCGCCCGCTTGCCTGGTATTTGCCCCCTTTTTCAGCGGGCCGTGGAATGCGATATGCCCGTCTTTAACTGTGACATCCTCTTCCAGAATAACCGTATCCACCCCGTCAGGCAGCGCCGCACCCGTCAGAACGCGCAATGCCTGGCCCGCAGGAACGTCACCCTCAAACGGAATACCGGCTGCTGCACGCCCATCGACCAACGGCAGGACCTGTGGCCCATCTGAAACCGGGCCAGCGAACCCGAACCCATCCACGGCTGTATTCGGCTGCGGCGGGTTGGAACGTTGGGCTGTCACATCTTCTGCCAGAATGCGCCCACTCGCCGTATTCAGCGCGACCACCTCGACCGAGGTAATCGGATGCAACCTGTCGCGCAAATAGGCCAAGGCGTCATCAACGGGCGTCCACTCCACACCCGCTGGCAGTGCAAAACAATCGTTGCGCAATGGTGGCGGGGCTATGTTCGGCTTTTTCTGAGTCACACCCAATATCCAGCCTTCCTCTGCCGCTGAAACATCTAATTGCGCTTTCAACTCCTGCTCTGTCAAACGCGACAGAGTCAAGGCGACCTGTTCGACCTGCCAAGCATCCTTGATCCGCCCGTCCGGTGGCGCACCCAAGGTGAGCGACGGCCAGATTTCCACAAAGGCGATGGGTCTATCCAACGACTCGAACGGCCAGACCGCGACTTGTCCGGCAAAGCGATGGCGGAGCCTGCTCAGAACTGGAAGCCCCATCATCACCTGCCCACCGACCGCGCCTGCACCCGCCATCTGCCAGCAGGTGAAACTGCCTTTTGCCAAGGCTTCAACCGCACGACGGTCGGAAAACGGATTGGAATAGCCTGTCTTGGTTCGCGGCAAACCATCAATGTCACGCCCGAGGCCATTCATCCAAAATGGGCCTCTTCCTCCGAATTGTCGATTGATCCGGCCTGCCAAGTCGAAACGATTGTTCGTTTTCGGACCGTCCTCGACAAGTTGTTCGAACCAGTCCCACAAGGTCAAGGGGTCATCCGTTCCGGTGATCGCGCGGGCAAAGCCCTTCGGGTATCCAAAAGGGAAATCGAACCCCAGAAACAGGCGGCGACCTGCCTTCAGTTCGGTGCGGATCAGGGCATCCAGCCACGCCTCGGCAAGCGCCCGGTTGCGCAGGTATTCGGGTTCCTGTGCCTGCCCTTCACGCACAATACAGACCCAGATCGCGTCTTTGCGCGGCGTTGGTCCGGTGTCATTTCCACCAGACCAGTCCACCATGGCAAAGGTCTGGAACAGGGTCACAAACCGACCTCATCCAATATGAAGTCCGCGATCCTGACTGTGTCGTTCAGGTCGAAAACCGGACGATCCAGTTCCAGCGCCGTGTCGCTGGCAACGGCACGAATAGTTTCGTTTTCAATCGCAATCAGAGGATTTCCCGCCTCGGCTCGAAACGCCTCGATCTTTGGGTGGCCTTCCCGCTTGAAGCCTTCAACCAGCACCAGATCAACCGGTGAAAGCCGCGCCAGCAGTTCGCCCAATGGCGGCTCGGGCGCGCCGCGCAACTCCTGCATCAAGGCGACGCGCTGCCCCGACGCAAGCAACACCTCGCTCGCGCCAGCAACGCGGTGACGATGACTGTCCGTGCCCGGCTGGTCCACATCGACGCCGTGATGCGCGTGTTTGACAGTTGAGACGGTAAAGCCCCGCCCCGTGATCTCGGCCACCAGCCGTTCCATCAGCCCTGTTTTGCCTGCGTTTTTCCAGCCAGTGACGCCGTAGACTCTCATACCTGCTCCAACAATGTCCGGGCGCGGTCCAAATCGTCAGGCGTATTGACGTTGAAGAACGGATCAAACGGGTCAGCCTGGAACAAAGCCTCGCGCCCGTCGTGTTTATCAGTCCACAGCACGACCTTGCGCAACCCGTCCGTCAGAGCCGCCCGCAGATCATCGCGCAGAGCCACAGGCCAGAGCCCAAAGGTCGGGTGCCGGTTGACGCGCCTGCCCCCACCGGATTTCAGCGCTTCGTCACCCGTTCGCGGAGTAGTGGCCAAGACCAGAGGATGCACCTGCCCCGCTGCCGCCTCTTGCAGACGCGCCACCAGATCACGCGGGAAGAACGGTGTATCTGCGGCAGCCGTTACGATGCTGTCGGCCCCCTGATCTGCCGCCCAATCTAGCCCCGCCAAAACGCCGGCTAAAGGGCCAGCGAAGTCTTCAATTGTGTCAGGAAGAACAGGTAGCGTCAGATCGCTGAAACGCTTGGGGTCACCATTTGCGTTCAGGGCCAAACCATCGACTTGAGGAGACAACCGATCAACGACATGGGACAGCAGGGTCTGCCCGCCAATCTTCAACAGGCCTTTATCACCACCACCCATCCGGGTGGCCTGCCCGCCTGCGAGGATAACGCCGAGAGGTTTTCTGTTTTCATCACTCATTGGCTACTCTTCCGCCGGTGTTTCCTGTCTTCGGCCACAACCGTCGACGGGTCCACATCACGAACCAACCGTTCCTCACCGGAAAGACAAACAAAGCGCTGTCCGCGCATCCGACCGATCAGCGTAAGGCCGACCTCACGCGCGATCTCGACACCCCAGGCGGTAAAGCCGGAACGGGACGCCAACACGGGAATGCCCATCATTGCCGTTTTGATCACCATCTCGGATGTCAGGCGACCGGTGGTGTAAAGGATCTTGTCCTCTGCCGTCGCACCCTCGGACAGCATCCAGCCTGCGATCTTGTCGACAGCGTTATGGCGACCCACGTCTTCCATATAAACCAGCGGGCGGTTTTCGCGGCACAGTACAGTCCCATGAATTGCCCCGGCCTCAAGATAAAGCGACGGGGTGCGGTTGATCTTGGCCGCCAGTTCGTAAAGCCATGAGGTCCGCACCTGCACTTGTGGCAGTTGAACGCCGTCAAGGCCCTCCATCATGTCCCCGAACACCGTTCCCACAGCGCAGCCACTGGTGCGTGTCTTTTTCTTCAGCTTGTCTTCGTACGAAGTCGCGCGTGCGGTGCGGACAACAACGGTTTCAAGATCATCATCGTAATCGACACGGGTAATCTCATCATCAGCCAGCAACATGCCCTGATTTCGCAGAAAACCCAGCGCCAGGTATTCGGGATAGTCGCCAATGGTCATCGCCGTCACAATTTCCTGCGCGTTGAGGAAGATCGTCAGTGGGCGCTCTTCGACCACTGAAATCTGGCTGACCTCGCCATTCTGATCCACACCCTCGACCGCACGGGTCAGGCGGGCCGCGCCCGGATCAGGAGCGACTACATAGTCTGACACGTCGGTTTCGGTGACCAATTGCAACCCCTCCACAAGACCGATACTGCTGCTGGCGTCACCATAGGATTTAGCCATGGCCTCTGCCACATCCAAGTCATACTTCTGGAAAGGTTTTCGCGACGGCACGCCGTTTGTCTTCGTGGCTGTGCCTTTTGGTCTGTTGTTCGGTGTCTTCTCGACAGAAGCCGGGTTGAATATCGTGCAAACCATCGCCTTTTCCATCACTGTTTTTGCAGGCGCTGCGCAGTTCACAGCTCTGCAACTTCTGCAGGATGAAACGCCGACAATCATCGTTTTGATCTCGGCCCTGGCAGTGAACCTGCGGGTTGCGATGTATTCTGCATCACTGACGCCGTTTCTGGGTGCCGCGCCCTTGTGGCAGAGAGCATGTGCGGCTTACCTGATCGTGGATCAGTCTTACGCCTGTTCAATCGCGCAGTTCGAAAAAGAGCCTGATCTGACGATCCCCCAGCGAATGGCCTATTTCCTGGGTTCGGTCACTCCGATCACACCGCTGTGGGTTTTGGGAACCTGTCTGGGTGCCGTGCTGGGTGCTCAAATACCGGAAAGCTGGGCGCTGGACTTTGCCCTGCCGATCACCTTTCTGGCGATGATTGGGCCAATGATGCGTACGCTGGCCCATGTCATCGCCGCCCTGGTCGCCATTGTTGTTGCCCTGCTGACCGTGAGTGTGCCGTTCAATCTGGGCCTGCTGATCGCGGGCGCAGCAGGGATGATGGCCGGTGCGCAGGCAGAATTGATGCTAAAGCGGAACGCGCCATGAACCAGATCGATCAGACAACAATATGGATCATCATCGCGGGTCTTGCGGTGGGCAGCTATGCTTTGCGCTTTACCTTCATCGGTCTCGTCGGTGATCGCCCGATGCCGCCCTGGTTGTTACGTCACCTTCGATATACTGCCGTGGCCATCCTGCCCGCACTGATCGCGCCGCTGGTGGTTTGGCCTGCAGCCACCGAAGGACAACCGGATATCCCCCGTATGTCGGCCGCAGCGGTTGCATTGTCTGTGGGCATTCTAACCAAGAACGTGCTGGCGGCCATTTTTACCGGGGCGGCAACACTTTACATATTGCTGTATCTAGTTGGATGAAGCCGCGTCCAGCTGGTTCAGGCGCGCATTGTTGAACGCCAGTCCCTTTTGCAGGTCCGCGTCGTCGTTTTCACGGTATTCCGCCGTTTGAACGCCTTGCAGCGCTCCAAACTGATCCGACAGTTTGACCGGATAGAATGTGGTCGTGATCTGTTCGAACCCCGGAACCTGCTGCAACAGCTGCGAGGTAGAGTTCGCACAGAATGCACCAGCCACCGGGCCCATCTGCTTGGCCAGTTGCAATGCAATTTCGGCCTGTTTCGGAGTGACCTCGATCGTCTGGATGCGCGCATAATGTGTTTCGCGGGCGTGGCTGCTGCGATACGCACGTTCGACATTCGGGGTAATACCGTACAGCACATCGTTCCTGATCGGTACAACATCCGCCCGGAACGACCCTGCCGGGTCGAAAATAACCCGCTCACTGCCGCTGATCATCAACGACGTATGCGCACCCGAACCGGTTCGGGTGCTGATCATCGTGTACAAGGTCAGGGTCGATGGCCCCGGATCGCGATAGGAGCGGGACGTAATTTCAGTTTGATCCGCTTGCGGGCGCTGTGATGCAGCGCAACCAGCCAGCGTTGCGGCCACGAGGCACGCAGTCAATATCCTGAGCAAAGCCGCCCCCGAATTGCTTACGAGGCGAAAACTGCAAGGAACAGGCACAACAAGGCGATCGCGACCACACACCAAGTGGTGGCTTTGATGAAACCGTTGAAAGTTTTGGTTTGAACGTCGATGTTCATTTCGCCGTGCTTGTATTCAGCCATGAGTCTCAGAATCCCAATTCGCGTGTTTGACTTGTTGGATAATGGAAAACAAAACGCCTGTCACCACGTCATTCGCGCGCAGGGCGTGCTTACTTGAGGACCGAGCATCCGGGATACCCAAACCCCCACCGCCAGGGCAGGCCGCTGCACGGCCCGCCACCGAAACGAACCGCCCCATACATGGCATCCGCTGTGATCGCATGAATGGAGCGGATCTGATCAGGTTCCATATCGTAGCGATCCGCATATTCGTCGGCATACTGTTCTCCATGCGCCGCAACACAGGCATGCAGGGCATTATCCGCCGCCAAACGCGCGTCATAGCTCTCCTCGGCCGAATCCGCGCCGCCAGCATTGTGATATGCCCGGTCGTGGATCACACAACAGTTTTCCCAAGGTGGATGTTCTTCAAAAAGTTCACCAACCTGCGGGAATTGCTTTGCCACCCAGCGCCAGCTTGCGGACAACCCACCCGAGCACCCGTCTGTTTCAAATGGTTGCAGCTCGGCTCCGTCGCTCTGGTCCATCAAGGCGCGATGGGCAGGCATTTCGAACCGGCGCATCAAGTCCTGTGCCAAGGCAACATGCGGAATGATGAGTAACAACAGCAACAGATTAAGGGCTTTCATCGCGCATCGCCTTGGTGTCGACCTGTAATCCAAACGCCGTGGCCAGCCACAACATCAGCCGCTCTGCCGGTCCCATTTCAGCGCGCACGCGCAGAACCTCATTGGCCATGGCCGGGCGATCAGTAATCAGACCATCGACACCCATAGACGCCATTTTGGACATCTGCAGCGGATCGTTTACTGTCCAGACATAGATATCCTTGCCGGCATCGTGAACCTTTCGGATCAGGCCCGGCGTCGCCATCCCTGCGTTAACGGCGACAAACTCGCCCTCCAACCCCGACAGATCACCAACGGCTGTGGCCGCCAATACACCCGAACGCCAGTCCGGGCGCAGTTTCTTCATCTTTTGGACAGCCGGGTACTTCAACGACATAGTGGCGACCTCGTCCTGCATCTCCAACTCTTCCACCAGTTTGATCACCCGGTTTTCCAGATCGATATCATGGCCATAGTATTTCAGTTCGATAAGAACCCTGGACTTGCCTTTGGCCGCCTCCAGCACATCACGCAGAGTTGGCGTGCGTTCCGAGGCGTATTCCGGGTCGAACCAGCTGCCGATGTCGATATCGGCCACATCCGCCATTGTGGCATCCCAGACCTTCAGATTAACACCCGC
This sequence comes from Ruegeria sp. AI2, assembly GCF_056541275.1. Lineage (NCBI taxonomy): Bacteria > Pseudomonadati > Pseudomonadota > Alphaproteobacteria > Rhodobacterales > Roseobacteraceae > Ruegeria > Ruegeria sp. AI2. Next base: position 87,568 of record NZ_JBQFYB010000002.1, on the reverse strand, counting down.
CAGCTTCATGAAATCGCTGTCATGGGCCACGATGATCACGTCATCCGCAGATTCCTGAACATCGATTTCAACCCAATTCGCGCCGTCCTCGATGGCTTTCAGAACCGAGGCCATCGTGTTTTCCGGCCGCAAGGCCGCAGCACCCCGGTGGCCAATGACCTCGGCATGATCCGGGGCCTGCACACGTTTCAGCAGACTTTGACCTGACCAAAGGCCAATACCCAACGCGGCAAGGGATGCGCCCACTGTCACAAATACAGGCGCCCGAATTTTCCGGAGCTCTGGGTGAGCGATCTTTTTTCCGTCTGTATCGAAAAACCCGTCCAGCAAGACGGCCAGCGCGCCCAGCGCCGTTGCCGCCAGAACCAGCCCTGCCAATGACCACAGCCCAGCGACGACAAAACTGAAGGTCAGGGCCAGCTTGAGGTTTCCGCCGTCCTGTACGGGTACGAGAGTAAACAAAAGGCTGGCCACTGCGGCAATCAAAGCGGCAATGACAAGGCGCATCACCAGCCAAAGGGCAAGCTCGATCTTCAACCGCCCGCGCCTGCCTTCCATATTCTGCGCACTTTGGGCAAACGCCGTTCGGGGCGCAGTTCGTTCGAAAAGGACCAAATGCAGGGCCAGCGCCCAGGCGGACAGGCGGCGGATCAAAAGCCACGCCAGTACAAGAACAACCACTCCGATCAGAAGAGCCGCCACCTTGAAGGCGGGGGGGCGGAAGGTCAGGTAATAGTTGATGTCGTATTCAGTCAGCGTCCACCAAGCGATCAAGCCAGCGACAGCCACGAATGGCAGGGCAAGCAACAGGACACGCAGGATGAAACGCACGGCAAATCCGAACAACGCAGGGAAACGGGACAGGATCAATGCGAGCGCCGCACTGCCAGCACGCCAGGGATCTTGTTCGCCCATGCGCAGCGACCCGGCCATGACTGAGAACACCAGGACCTCAGCCAGCAGAAACAAGCTCAGAACTACAACAGACGAGATAAACCCGACCGGAGACAGCAGGAACATGGCAATGTCCTGATCGGTCAAGGCCGTCTGGTCAGACAGAGACACTGCTAGATTGACCGCCAGCGCCACCCCTGGCGCAATCAACGCCACAAGCAGCAATCGGACAGCGATATAGATAGGCACAAAAACCCGACGCCGGGCCCAGGCCCCCGCGTAGGCATGTGTTACGGCATGGAAATATCTGCTCACGCGGTCACCTCCGAACTGATACATTCATTCAAAGGCGCGCAAACGTGAATTGCAAGTCAGCTGTCTTTCAGGTCTGCAGCCAGGCGGAATCCGATGCGGTTGGCTGGCTTGTCTTCAACCGATTTGGGAAGCGCACGCAACATCACGTTCAACTGGCTGACATGTTGCACCAGTTGCGTGCGGGCTCCGGTCCCGTCGGACCCGTAAAAGGTTATCATGTCGGGGTCGAAATAACCCATCCCCTCGATCCGCATGACGCCGGCATCGCCACCGGTGAACCCCATCGCGACCTCATGATCGCCGTCCAGCGTCTGTTCGAAATTCTGGATATACAGGATTAACCGCTCGTATGCCCATTGTGCGGGGCTCTTGCTAGCCACCGGTTTTTTCAAAGTCTCGGGCAGTTTTTTGCTTCCGGATTCGGCTTTTGGATCGGCGTGCACCTCGTAACACTTTGGCAAAGCCGCGGCTTCTGCGGCCTCGGCCGAGGTTTCGATCTGGTCCTGCATTCGTCTACCCTTTGCGTTGATACAGCCATGCCCCATCCGCGCGTTGCGTCCGGGTTACTGCACCAATGTGGTAGAGGTGATTTACATGTGCAACCGCCTCGACCAGCGCAAGGCCATACTCACCCTCGCGGATTGTACGTTTGAACAGCGGCATAAAGCAGTCAGCAGCAGATTTGGGCTGATCCAGATGATCCAGCAGTCGTTCCAGCGCGCCATGGTGGTTGTCAATCAGCTGCTTCATACGCAACGGCAGACCCGTGAAGGGCAGTTTGTGCCCGCCTAAAACCAGATGATCGGGGCGGGCGAGCGCCTGAAGCCTCTTACAGGCCTCCATCCATCCTGACACCGGATCGGCCATGGGTTCGGTCGCATAGACACCCAGATTGGGACTGATCGAACTTAAGATCTGATCGCCGCTGAGCACCAGATTGTCATCGCGGCTCCAGAAGGTGGCGTGTTCCGGTGCATGGCCATTGCCCATATGAACGTCCCAGTCACGTCCGCCCATACGGATCACGTCACCCTGCTTGATCCCGGTAAAACCCAGCGGCATGGGATAGACTGTGTCGGCAAAATTAAAGGGCCGGTCCGCCATCCGTTTGTTCAAAACTTCGGATGCCATGCCCGCGCTGCGATAGAAATCCAGCGTTTCTTGCGGCCAGGTTTCCTGCACATCCAGCGTCAGCATCCGCGCAAACAGCCACGAGGTGCGGCTTGTCACCAGCTCGGCGCCGTGTTCCGTCTGAAACCATCCGGCATTGCCAACATGGTCGGGATGGTGGTGAGTCACCACCACCCGCCTGATCGGCTTGCCTGCAAGAGGTCCGGCCATCAACGCTTCCCAGATGCGCCGCGTCTTGTTCGAGGACAGCCCCGTATCGATCACGGTCCAGCTGTCGCCATCGTCCAGTGCATAGATATTTACATGGTCCAGCGCCATAGGCAGGGGCAGGCGCATCCAGAGAACACCTTGGGCAATCTCGGTGGCTTCGCCCTGCGCGGGCGGTTCAGACCACGGATATCTGATCCCCAATACGTGATCCCCGTCCATCAAACAGCAAACTCGTCCGTGCTCAGCGCGAAAAGGTCATCCGCCCCGTTCTGTGCCCGTGCCAAAAGGCCCGTATGTTCGGGCAACAGGGCGTTGATATAATACCGCGCCAGTTTCGCCCGCGGTCCCTCTGGGTCGGCAAGGGCTGCGGTCAGGTGATAGTGCCCGCCCAGCACTCGGGCAAAAGCCTGCAGATAAGCAACTGCGCCTGCAAAGCGGTTATTCATATCGTCCTGTGCCACCAGCCATTCTGTCGCCTCGCGCAGCGTTTCGGTGGCTTCCCAAACAGGGCCCGCCAGATCAGGCAGTGTTGCACGGGCGCGTTCAGCCTGGTCTTCAATCTCATCCAGCAGGTTCGAAGCAGCCTCGCCCCCGTCCATCATCTTCCGCGCAACAAGGTCCATCGCCTGAATGCCGTTGGTGCCCTCGTAGATCGCGGTGACACGCGCATCGCGATAGAACTGAGCTGCGCCGGTTTCCTCAATATATCCCATGCCACCATGCACCTGGACCCCTGTTTCAGCCACACGCATCCCGGTCTGAGTACCAAACGCCTTGCTGATCGGCGTCAACAGCGCGGCCCGCGCAGCCCAATCGGCGTCACCAGTGGCCTCTGCCATATCGATTGCAACCGCATTGGCCAACAGGATCGCGCGTGCTGCATAAACATCAGCACGCATATCCAAAAGCATACGGCGCACATCCGCATGATCGATGATCGTCCCGGACGGCGTTTTGCCTTGTTTCCGTTCCAGCGCATAGGCCACCGCGTGCTGATATGCACCTTCGGCCACGCCCACGCCCTGTCCGCCCACGCCCAGGCGCGCATTGTTCATCATGGTAAACATGGCCGCCATACCGCCATGTTCGGCGCCCACCAGCCAGCCTTTGGCTCTGTCATATTGCATCACGCAGGTGGGCGAACCGTGCAAGCCCATCTTGTGTTCCAGCGAAACCACTTTCAGATCATTGGCCGCGCCAGGATCACCATTTTCATCAGGCAAGAATTTGGGGACAAGGAATAACGAGATCCCTTTGGTGCCGGGCACCCCATCGGGAAGGCGGGCCAGTACCAGATGGCAGACATTCTCGGTGAAATCGGTATCGCCCCACGAGATGAAGATCTTTTGACCGGTGATCGAATATGTCCCGTCACCGTTCGGCTCTGCCTTCGCAGACAGCGCGCCAACATCCGATCCGGCCTGAGCTTCGGTCAGGTTCATGGTGCCCGACCATTCCCCCGTCATCATCTTAGGCAGATACAGCGCTTTCAATTCGTCGCTGGCGTGATGCTCCAACGCCTCGATCTGGCCCTGAGACATAAGCGGCGCAAGTTGCAGCGACAGGCAGGCGGCACTCATCATCTCGTTGACCGCCATGGTGATGGTCATAGGCAGCCCCATCCCCCCGTATTCAGGATTACCACTGATCCCGATCCAGCCACCTTCGGCAATTGCCTTCCAGCCGTCTGCATATCCCGGAGAAGTTCGCAGCACGCCATTTTCAAGCCGTGCAGGTTCCAGATCACCGGGACGCTGCAGAGGGGCCATCACCTCTTCGCACATCTTTCCAGCTTCGGTCAGGATCGCATTGACCACATCCCCGCTGGCATCAGCAAATTTATCCGTCGCAGCGACCTGGTCGAACCCGACCACTTGGTCCAGCAGGAACTGGTAATCTGAAATTGGGGTGCGATAGGGCATGATCACTCTCGAAGGCTAACAATTCAGAACATATCGGCAGGCTTGGAATTGTGGGCAAGCGCCGGTAAGCGTATGAGCTTGGATCAATTACCTACTGTCCCTTATGTTTCAAGCAACCAAAACGCGGCGTCACCAGTTATGATCTCAACCGGCACTCAGGAATTGACGGCGGATCCCGGCGGTATCGCGAGGGCTGCAGATATGTTGCGAAAGGGCCTTCTGGTCGCTTTCCCGACCGAGACCGTCTATGGCCTGGGCGGCGATGCCCGCAACGGACAGGCGGTGGCGTCGATCTACGAGGCCAAGGGGCGGCCCAGTTTCAATCCGCTGATCGCACATGTCGCTTCGGTCGCCGCGGCGCAACGGTATGTGCAATGGTCAGATCAGGCCGAGCATCTGGCGCAGGCCTTTTGGCCCGGTCCGCTTACCTTGGTTTTGCCCTTGCGCGAAGGGCACGGGATTTCATCGCTGGTGACGGCAGGTTTGGATACGTTGGCCGTGCGCGTTCCGGCACATCCGACAGCGCGCGCGCTGCTGGCCGAATTTGATGGCCCGGTTGCGGCGCCTTCGGCAAACCCGTCGGGTCAGATCAGTCCGACCACGGCAAGTCATGTCTGGTCGGGTCTTGGCGGCAAGATTGCGGCTGTTCTGGATGACGGGCCGTGCGATGTCGGGCTTGAATCCACCATCATCGGCCTGGCTGGGGAACCTGCACTTTTGCGTCCAGGTGGCATCGCGCTGGAGCAGGTCGAAGAGACGCTGAAAACGCGACTGCATTTGCATCAATCCGGTGATCTTCTGTCCGCCCCCGGCCAGTTGCAATCACACTATGCGCCGGACGCTCCGGTCCGTTTGAATGCCATAACCCGTCAGGGTGACGAGGTGTTACTGGGATTTGGGCAGGTAGAGTGCGACCTAAACTTGTCCGCCACTGGCAACTTGACCGAAGCGGCGGCAAATCTGTTTGCGTTTCTGCATCAGCTGAACGAAACCGGGCGACCGATTGCCGTTTCTCCGATCCCTGACACGGGTTTGGGGGCGGCAATCAATGACCGGCTGCGGCGCGCGGCGGCACCCCGTGACAGCTGATCAGGCTCGCCCCGCGCTGGCAGAAAGGGTCAGCGGGTCCACGCCCAAAGAAGCCAACGCTGCCTCCCATTTCGCATCATCGGGCACATCAAAAACAAGTTTCGACGTTGCCTCGGTGGTTAGCCAGCCGTTCATGGCAATTTCATCCTCAAGCTGACCGGGCCCCCAGCCGGAATAGCCCAGCGCCAGCATCGAGTTCAGCGGCCCAGTGCCTGACGCCAAATCCTCGAGCACATCAAGTGTCGCCGTCATGCTGAAATCCTCGGAAATCTGCATTGAATGCAGGTTGGCCTCGTAATCAGCGCTGTGAAGGACAAAGCCGCGTGACATCTCGACCGGCCCACCGAAATGCACAAGGCGTTCGCCGACAATCGGTACACGGCAGGCGATGTTCAGTTGACCCAGCAAAGTCTTGATCCGCAGGTCCGAGGGCTTGTTCACAATCAAACCCATGGCACCGTCGTCACCATGACTGCACACATACACCACCGAATGGTCGAATCGCGGATCCCCCATACCAGGCATCGCAATCAACAGTTTTCCGGTCAGGTCCATGGGCCGCCATCTCTTTCTCAGAACACCTCAACAATGGCCCCGCAGCATGTCTATTGGCAAGAGAACAACAGGTATTTTGGCGGATTTCATCCCAGTGAACAGAACGTGACTTGGAATCCGGGCCAACGCCGCGCATTTAAGAGGGATGAAGATGTCGATGAAACACACTGCCGTCGCTGCACTCGCTTGCCTGCATCTGGCCGCCCCGGTTGCCGCTCAGGGTCTGGACGGCGTGGTTCAGCTGGATGTTCTGGATGGCGGACGGACTGCAAACGGCACTTATCTTACCGCCTTGAAGGTGACGCTTGAGGATGGTTGGAAAACCTACTGGCGTGCGCCCGGAGATGCTGGCATCCCGCCGGAAATCAACTGGAAACGCTCAAGCAATGTCGGGCGTGTTGAGATCACATGGCCTGCCCCTGATGTCTTCGATCAGAACGGGTTGCAGTCGATCGGTTACAAGAATCAACTGGTCCTTCCGATTGAGATTACGCCGCGCAACCCTGCCAAGCCGGTCCGATTGCAGGGCGAAATGGATCTGGGCGTTTGCAAAGACGTTTGTATTCCGGAACGTCTGGGCTTTGACCACACGCTCGACGCCAATGCCGGGCGCCATCCCGCGATTGCCGCCGCACTGGCGCAACGCCCTTATTCCGCGCAAGAAGCTCGTGTGTCCAGTGCCACCTGTCGTCTGACGCCGACGAAAGATGGTATGCGTATCGAAGCACGAGTGACCATGCCATCGGCAGGTGGTCATGAAGTGGCTGTGATCGAACCCGGCAATCCCTCCCTCTGGGCGTCGCAGCCGGTTGCGCAACGGCAAGGTGATACGTTGGTGGCCGAGGCCGAGATTATCAATGCATCGGGCACACCCTTTGCGCTGGATCGGTCTGAAATCCGGATTACAGTTCTGGGCGCCAATCACGCAGTTGATATTCAGGGCTGCAGCGCAGGCTGAATTCATGACCCAATCGCCAAAAATCGGTGCCCTGGCCGTTGTTCTGCATCAGGATCAGGTTCTTCTGGTTCAGCGCAGCAAGCAGCCCGACGCCGGGCTGTGGGGGTTTCCCGGTGGCCATGTCGAATGGGGTGAAACCGTATTGGAAGCGGCACAACGCGAATTGCTGGAAGAAACCTCGGTGATCGCGCAGTCGTCACATTATCTGAAAAATCTGGACCTTGTGCGCCGAACCCCAGATGGGCTGATCGTGTCCCATTACCTGCTGGTCGGGGTCGCCTGCCAGTATCGCTCGGGCACGCCAAAGGCCGGTGACGACGCATTGGATGCTCGGTGGTTTCCCGTCGATCAGATACGCCAGGGCAACCTGCCCATGAGCGCGCGGGTCATTGAGCTTATGGAATATGCCTTGCGTGCGGTTTAAGCATCTGCCGATTTCGTGAGGCGACCATAAAGCATGCCTGAGGCAACAATGCTCAGAATCACAATCGGCACAGCTCCGGCAACAAACGCGCCCAGCCCCATTTTCAATGCGGCAATGCCATCATCACCGGGATAAAGACCTTGTAGCATGGCAAGCGGTGCACCGTTGACGGCGGGCCAGATCATCGTCAAGGCAAACCAGATCCCAAGCATCACGCCGGTTCCGGCCAACGCGCCACGAACAACCTTGTCAGGGGCCCGTACAGCACGGCGCATGGCTGTCATCGGACGCGCCACGTCATTGAGAACTCCCAGCAAGGCAGGCACAAGTACCAACACCAGCAACATTCCGAAACCAAGCCCGTAGACCAGTGTGATTACTGTCGGTTTCAGGAACTGCGCCTGTTGAGAGCCTTCATATAGTAAGGGCGCAAGGCCAAGAACCGTGGTCAGCGTTGTCAGCATCACGGGTCGCAACCTGTCCGCCGTGCCATCCAGAACAGACGGAATCAACCCGCGATCCTGCTGGTATGCGTCGATTGTCGTCACAAGAACGATGGAGTCGTTGATGATGATCCCTGTCATGCCCAGCAACCCGACCACCGTGAACATGCTAAGCGGCACCTCCCAGATGTAATGGCCCCAAATCGCCCCGACCAGGCCAAAAGGAATAATCGCCATAACCACAAGGGGCCGTGTCCAGCTGGCAAAAACCCAGGCCAGTACAAGGTAAATACCGGTCAGGCACAGGATCAGACCATTGCGGGCCTCGGACAGGAATTCGTTTTCCTGTTCGCTCAGACCCGACATGCGCCACTCAACCTGCCTTTCGGCTGCAATATTGGGCAGGATCTCGTCCTGCATCACGCGTTCAATTTCGGCGGCCCGTGCCGGATCGTCCTCCGAGATGTCACCTGTTACCGAAACCACCCTCAGGCCGTTTTCACGCCGAACCGTCGAAAACCCGGACTTGCGTTCGACCGAAACGATATCAGCCAGCGGTACATAGACCCCGTCAGGAGAACGCATCAGAGTTCGTTCCAGAAAATCTGCTGTCAGTTCACCTTCGGGCAGTTCGACACGGATCTCAGCACTGCGCGGCCCGTCGGGGAAGGTTGCGGCCTCAATCCCGTTCAAACGGTTGCGCAAAGCCCGCCCCAGCGTTTCGATCCGAAAGCCCAGCGCCTGACCCTGTGCCGTCAGATCAAGAAGAAACTCTTCCTTGTCATATGCCAAAGTGTCCTCAAGCGCCGAGACTTCAGGAAACTTCGACAGCGCGGTTTGCAAATCTTCAGATGCGGCTTTCAGTACATTTACGTCCGAGCCATAGAACTGCACGTCGATGGCGTCGCCGCCGGGGCCGGACCGCCAACCGCGGAAGCTGATCACCTCGACCTTGGGGTGGCGCGGTACGAAATCCTGTAGCTCGCCCACAAACTCAAAACTCGAATAGGGGCGCAGATCGGCGTCGATCAATTCAATCGAAATACCACCCAGCACACTGCCGTCCTTGCCGTCAGCCGCAGCAAGAGCACGCCCGGCATTGCCACCAACCTCGGCCAGGACATAGTCAATTGGATTTCGGCCATGACGCTCTTCGTAGTTCCGGCCCAGTTCGTTGGTTGCGTCCTGTAGAATGCGCATCATTTCAAGCGTATCTGACCGGGTCGACCCTTCGCGCATGATAAACCCGCCGCTGACTGAGCTGCGTTCAGGTGCGTTGAAGAACCGCCAGTTCACGTCGCCGCGAATGAACAATGCAACCTGACTGGCCAGAATAGCAATCATCAACGCGGCGACCACATAACGCGCCCAGATCACCCAAGCGATCAACGGGCGGAACAAGTGATCCCGGACCCAACGAAAGCCACGATTGACGACACGGTTCGGCAGATCGTACCAGTGTTCCTTGGCCGAATGCGCAATTGCGTGCGCCATGTGATTGGGCAGGATCAGGAAGCATTCCACCAGCGACGCAACCAGAACTGCGATCACCGTGAAGGGGATATCGCGGATCAGCTCTCCGAAACGTCCTCCAACCAACGTCAGGCCGAAAAACGCAATCACGGTCGTTACTGTGGCGGCCAGAACCGGCATTGCCATTCGACGGGCGGCACGCTCAGCGGCTTCCACAGGTGTCTCACCCAATCGGCGGGCGCGATAATCGGCGTGCTCTCCCACGACAATCGCATCATCTACGACGATCCCCAAGGTGATGATCAAACCGAACAGGGAAACCATATTCACCGACAAACCGCCCAGATACATCAGTGCAATCGCCGCCGACATCGCCACCGGAATGCCCGCAGCAACCCAAAACGCAATGCGCGCATTCAGAAACAGGAACAACAGGATGACAACCAGCCCCAACCCCATCAGCCCGTTATCCACGAGGATATTCAGCCGGTCGGTAATTGCTTGCGCCCGGGTACGGATAAGATCAATTCTCACACCTTCAGGCAGGCTGGCCTGCATCTCGCGGGCTACATCCTCGACCGTGTGCTGAATACCTATCGCATCTCCCAAGTTCGACCGGTCCACTCTGATGGACATGGCGGGATTGTCGCCCACGTAATAGCTGCGGTGCCGGGTGACGTCTTCGATCCGAATTGTTGCTATGTCACCAACCTTCAGCTTCGACCCATCTTCGTTCACCCGCAGCGCGATGCCTTCGATCTGTTCGGGTGTACGTTTCTCAGTTCCTGCCCGGATACGAGCCCCGGCGCCTTCCACATCGCCCGCAGGATCCGTGGTGACTTCGGCCCCGATCGCCGCCGCGATTTCCGCCATTGAGATATCGTTGGCAATCAATTGCGCTGTGGTGACTTCGACAACGATGCGCGGTGCGGCAATACCCCGGATCGTTGTGCGGGTCACACCCGATGCGAACAAACGATTGACAAGCTCATCCGTCAGTTTCGCCAGCTGAGCAGTATCGGTCGGCCCTGTGATCACCACATCCGTCACCCGATCACGCCACGCACCACGTTGAATCTTGGGCTCCTCAGCGTCTTCCGGCAGATCTGTGACAGCGTCTACGGCGGTCCTAACATCCTCAACAGCACGGGACACATCCCAGTTGGGTTCGAATTCCAGCCTGATCCGGGTCCAGCCCGGATGCGAACTGGCCTCGGTACTGGTCACCCCTTCGACGGCCAGCAGCGCCGGTTCCAGCAACTGCACGATCCCGGCGTCCATGTCCTCGGGCCCGGCACCATCCCAGGTTACGGATACATCGACGCGTTCCAGAATAACGTCCGGAAAGAACTGTGCCCGCATGTTCGGGATTGACGCCGCGCCAAGAACCAGCATGACAAGCAACAGCAGGTTGGCAACTGTCCGATGCCGCGTGAAGTAACTGAGAATGCCGCCCGCCGCGCCAGGTATCTCGCGCATCATGGCGTTTATCCCCCAGCCCTGGTTTCAATACTGCGCACCAAAGATGTCGGCACACGAGCTTCGCGCAGCCGGGTTAGAACCTGCGTCTTTTCCTTCGGAGGCATCGCACTGTTCGCTTCGACTTGAGCTACAAGTTCGGCTCGTTTCTCGTCCGTCAGCTCGACCATTCCGGGGTCTGCACCCGCCTCAAGTCGCAGGGGCCGCACCCGCACGCCCGACCCAAGCAGGGGGGTTCGCCCGACGACAACCTCTCGCCCTTCCAATCCGTCGCCCCGCAGCAGAACTTCGTCCCCCTGGCGACGGATCAGCTGAACCGGCAGGCTTTCCAATCGATCGTCAGGACCAAGCACAAGAACTGTTCCAGATGCATCAAGGACCGAGGACGGCAACCGGTAAACTCCGGCAAGAGGTTGCTCCTGAACAGAGACCGTAACGAAATCCCCGGGTTTGAACCCAGATGCCTCTTGCAAGCGGGCATAGATCAACCGCCCGGTCTGGCCTTCACCGGCAGACCCGCTGTCGCGACTAATCTGGCCAATCGCAGTCAGATCGGCGCCTGTCACTTCAAGCGATATTGTGACCGGCGCATTGATCAGACGATCACCGCCATCGAGAAGCCGCACATATTGCGCAGTCGACACCCGAAATGCCACCTCAAGGTCGTTGGAATCGACCAGTTCGGCCAGCTTTTCATTTGCCGAAACCAGCCGCCCTTCCACAAGCGTCACATCCGTTAAAGTGCCGCCAAAGCCTGCCCGGATTGTCATGTCGCCCAGATCGCGTTCCGCGGCTTCCAGTGCAATCATGGCTCTGGCCAACAGGGTTGATGCCTGATCCACACGGGATTCAGCCTGTGCCAGCACAATACGCCGCGCCAGAACGGCCTGTTGCGACGATGCGGCGGCCAGTTCGGCCTCTTCCACGCTGGCGGCGGCCCCCACGCCCCGTGATTCCAGATCCCGTTGGCGTTGCAACGCCCTTTGCCGCAGTTCCGCCTGAGCCTCGGCCGATTTAAGCTCGTCCTGCGCCAGCAGCAATGAGCGTTCTGCATCGCGCTCTTCAAACTGAGCGTCCAAGAGATCAGACTTGGCCCGATCCAGCGCGGATTGTGCATCTGCCGGATCCAGTTCGACCAGCACTTCGCCAGCCTCAACAATTCCACCATCTTCAAAATCTTCGGCCAGCGCGACAACGCGACCGCCGAGCGCCGCGCGCAGCTCCAGCCTGCGGCGGCTTTGAACCTCTCCGAAAGCTTCAAGATATGGGGTTACGGTTTCCGCCTCGGCAGGCCGAACTGCAACAGCAAAGACCCTTTCTCGTGCTGGCGGTGTTGCGCCCTCACGCGTCAAAGCCTCCTGAACGGCCCCAACGATCATCTGTGCAGCAACGAACAACAAAGCCAGCGCCAGAAACGCCAGAAAAACACCGACAAGACTATGCCGCAGAAATCGCATCGATCAGTTACCCCGGTTGCACCACGCTGCCGTCCACAACATGTAGCTGGATCAGGAAATATGCCAAGCCACAAGGCGGTTATACGGAATGGAACGTATGACCAGTCTACTTCCGTCGCAGATGTTCGTCCAATCTGGGCATTATTTCCACAAAATTGCACGGGCGATGACGATAATCGAACTGTTTTTCCAAAATACCGTCCCACGCGTCCTTGCAGGCCCCCGGGCTGCCGGGCAAGGCAAACAGATATGTCCCCCCGGCAACGCCCCCCGTGGCCCGCGACTGCACCGCCGAAGTTCCGATCTTTTCCATCGAGATGATCGTGAAAACAGTGCCAAAGGCTTCGATCTCTTTTTCATAGACATCGCGGTGCGCCTCGACGGTGACATCGCGCCCAGTCAGACCCGTGCCGCCGGTCGAAATCACGACGTCGATCTGTTCATTCGCCACCCACGCGCGCAACTGATTTGCAATCTGTCTGCGCTCGTCCCGAATTATTCTCCGATCCGCGACGACATGGCCTGCCTTTTCAATACGGTCCACCAATGTCTGACCCGAGCGGTCCTCTTTCATCGATCTGGTATCCGAAACAGTCAGTACGGCGATCTTAACCGGGATGAACTCCATGGTTTCGTCAATGCGCGACATGTTGTGTCAGGCCCTTTCCAGAATGGCAAGCCGGACCGCAAGGGCCGCAAAAATGCCCCCTGTAACCCAGCCTAGAATACGTGAGGTGCGCGGATTCGAGACCAGATGGCGCCCCGCGCTTCCGGCGAAAACACCGACCAGCCCGTTCATGACGAACCCACCGATGCCGATGATTGTGCCGAAGATCAAAAACTGCATCAGGACCGACCCCCGCGACGGGTCTACAAATTGTGGGATAAAGGCCAGAACGAACAGAATAACCTTGGGGTTCGTCAGATTGACAAGCATCCCGTCCCGAAAGGACCACCGGGCCGGTTTGACGGGGGCCTTGGCCGACACTGCGCCATTTCGAACAGCACCCCAGGCAAGATACAACAGGTATGCAACACCAACCCAGCGAATGACATCGAACAGCCATGGCAAGGCCGCAACCGCCGCGCCAAGGCCCAGCCCAGCCAGAAGGACCTGTATCATTCCACCCGCGGAAATTCCGGCACTTGCGGCAATTGCAGCGCGCGGACCTGATCGCAGGCCCTGACCGAAACAGAACATCATATCCGCTCCCGGTGTCAGGTTCAGCGCCAGCGCAGCGGGAACGAAGGCAAGCAGCGTTACTGTCTCGATCATACGGCGACCTCGAACCAGTTTACCTTGGGACCAAGATTGGCGATCCGGGTGCGGCCGATCGAGCCGCGATATCCCCAGCTGTCGTGAATATGGCCGCAAAACGTGAAACGGGGCTGTATCCGCTCGATCGCGTCCCGAACAGCGATCGAGCCCACAGCCATGCCTTGCGAGGTCACATCCCCATGGCCCTTGGGCGGTGAGTGCGAAATCAGGATATCTGCTCCGCTGCAGCGCGCCAGCAGTTCGGCGGCCTCACCCTCGGTCAGATCACAGGACCAATCACCAAACGGTGTGGGTGGAACACCGTAGCCAAGCCCGAACAGGCGCAATCCATCCACCGTCATTCCCGTTCCATGCAGAACATGCACACCCTCGGGCACAGCTTTGCCCAGATCCTCTGCGCTTTCTGCATTCCCGGGTATCAGGACCAGCGGCGCTGAAACGCCCGAAAGCATTTGCATCGCCTCGTCCAGACCCTGCCGCATATTGCAATAATCCCCTGCGCCGATAACCAGGTCGGCATCAGCGCTGGCCGCCACCAGATCAGCAGCGCGGTTGCGCGCCATATGAAGATCGGAAAACGCCAAGATCTTCATGACTCACCTCGCAGCCGGGCTTGTAACTCCAGCAGATCAGCCCAGGCCTGTCGCTTCATTTGCGGCTGGCGCAGCAAATAAGCTGGATGAAACATTGGGATCACAGGCAGGTCCATCGCCTGATCCCATTGGCCGCGCAATCGGGTAATCCCGCGCTTGCCCAGAACGGCCTGACAGCTGATATTGCCCATCACCACCAGAACCTCGGGCCGGGCCAACGCCACGTGACGTTCCAGGAAGGGCTTCATCATCCCGATTTCTTCGGGCTTTGGGTCACGGTTCTGTGGGGGCCGCCATGGCAGCACGTTTGTGATATAGACGTTCTGCCTGCGATCCAGATCAATCGCGGCCAACATGCGATCCAGCAACTGGCCCGCGCGCCCGACAAAGGGCTTGCCCTCGCGGTCTTCGTCGCGGCCCGGCGCCTCACCGATGATCATCACCCGCGCACCGGGCGTTCCATCAGCAAAAACCAACTGCCGCGCCCCGCGCTTCAGCTCGCAGTGATCAAAAGCTTCCATCGCATCGCGCAGCTGATCCAGTGACCCCGCCCCCTTGGCCGCTGCTTGCGCAACCGTTACCGGGTCGGTCTGTCCGGGCTTTGACGGGATGGCTGCCGCAACCTCTGCCTTCTTGGGTTTTGGTGAAGTGTCCGGCACCGAATATCGATCAACCGGAGCGTCCCCGATTGCCTCGGTCACGCCCAGTTCGACCTGCCATTCCAGCAGGGCCCGCGCAGAATAATAGTCCAAGCCCGATTCCATATGGATAATTTACCCGCCTGAGGGATGATGGAAAGCGAATTGGGCTTGATCGGTCGCTCTGTCGCGCCGACCATCAGAGCACGATGCTCAGAACCTTGCGAATCCTCCTGATCGGGCTTGGACTGGTGCTTACCGGCAATCCGGCATTGGCGACGTTCCACGACGCACAGGGCCAGTGCCGTGCGGGCCAGTTCAAATGCGGCACCACCTGTTGTTCCGGTGGTCAAAGATGCAGCTTTGATGGGCACTGCATACCGCTGGGCGGCACCTATTGCGGTGGCGGGCGCAGTTGCGGCCCGTTTGAACGCTGCGT
The DNA here is from genome assembly GCF_056541275.1 of Ruegeria sp. AI2. Taxonomy (NCBI): domain Bacteria; kingdom Pseudomonadati; phylum Pseudomonadota; class Alphaproteobacteria; order Rhodobacterales; family Roseobacteraceae; genus Ruegeria; species Ruegeria sp. AI2. Next base: position 72,269 of record NZ_JBQFYB010000002.1, on the reverse strand, counting down.
GGCGGGTGGAGCGCGTTGTGCACCCGCAGGCGCGAACAAATGCACATCGCGTCTAGATTGCCCCGGTGACAGTTTTTGCAATGGGCGCGGCGAATGTGAACGGATCACACCAGATCCGGGTACAGCCCCTCCTACGATATGCGAGGATGGCCGAACTTGTGCGCGCGGCTCGTCCTGTCTGCCGGGTGGGGGGTGTTCCCGTCCGGGATGGTTCCTCTGCGAAGAAACAGGCTCGCAGTGCCGTCCGGGATTCAAATGCTCGGACCATCAGGGTTGCGTGCCGATCAAAGCCATCGACTGCGGATACGGCAAATGGTGCAAACCGGGTGAACAATGTCTGCCAGAGGGTGGCTGCGAAAAACTGCCAGAGGGTTCTGATCCTTAGGTTGCTTTGCACCGCGTGGCTTTCTATAAGCGGCCCGATTGTCAGACAGGAGCCCGCCCATGCGTTTCGCCCATCGTCACCTTCTTGGCATCGAGCATCTGTCGCAATCCGATATCACCGAAATTCTCGATCTGGCCGAAACCTATGTCGACATGAACCGCCAGTCGACCAAGCATTCGGATGTGTTGTCAGGGCTCACCCAGATCAACATGTTCTTTGAAAACTCGACCCGAACGCAGGCAAGCTTCGAACTGGCTGGCAAGCGTCTGGGTGCAGATGTGATGAACATGGCGATGCAGGCCAGTTCGATCAAAAAGGGCGAGACGCTGATCGACACTGCGCTGACCCTGAACGCGATGCATCCCGACCTTTTGGTGGTGCGTCACCCGCATTCGGGCGCGGTCGACCTGCTGGCGCAAAAGGTCAACTGCGCTGTTCTGAACGCAGGCGACGGGCGGCATGAACATCCGACACAAGCTTTGCTGGACGCGCTGACGATCCGCCGCGCCAAAGGTCGTCTGCACCGTCTGAACATCGCCATTTGCGGCGATGTCGCGCACTCTCGTGTTGCTCGATCCAATTTGATCCTGCTGAGCAAGATGGAAAACCGCATTCGTCTGATCGGCCCGCCCACACTCGTGCCGTCGCAATTCGCCGAGTTCGGGGCCGAGGTTTATGACGACATGAACGAGGGTCTCAAAGACGTCGATGTGGTCATGATGCTGCGCCTTCAGAAAGAACGAATGGACGGAGGCTTCATCCCGTCAGAACGTGAGTACTACCACCGTTACGGCTTGAATGCGGAAAAGCTGGCGCTGGCCAAGCCCGATGCCATCGTCATGCACCCCGGCCCAATGAACCGCGGGGTTGAGATCGACGGAACCCTGGCTGATGACATCAATCGATCCGTAATACAGGAGCAGGTGGAGATGGGGGTCGCTGTCCGCATGGCCGCCATGGACCTTCTGGCCCGCAACCTGCGCGAGGTTGCATGAGCAATCTGAAAGTCGCCCCCCATGAACGCGGCGTTCTGCGCCTGTTCACACTGGACATGCGCCCGGAAGAGGCAAAGTTCCTGCGCGAACCGGGTGCCGCCGATCAGGTGCTTGGCGTCGACGGGCTGGACCCCGAGCAGATCGACATCTTTCCGGTATCCGACCTCGAAGAACTTGGGCTTTACGGATATCTGAACGAAGGGTGCGGCGTGTCCGAGGATCAGTTGGACCGTGCGGCGCTGGCGCTGATCGACGGATGGGTCATGGTTCTGCGCAGCACGGCGTTCAAAGACCAGGCCACGACCCTTGAACCCGATCCCCGGCTTTACATGATTGGTCTTTTCACGGAAGAGGCGACCAATTGGACCGGCGGAACGATCGAAACCGACAGCGCCAAGCCTTTCTCGGCCCCGCAAACCGCGCCGATTGACAACAAACCGCTCCGCATAGGCTCGGCTGTTATGGCATTGATAGCACTTTTAATCACCGGAGGGATTCTATGGCTGATCCTGTAGTCTTTGCCCCGGACAAGGGCGCGTATATCCGCACCAATGCATGGCTTGCGGCCGCTGCCATGGCCGGAGCAATGGCTGTGTTGTGGTTGACCGGCAACCCCTATGTCTGGACCGGAGCACCTGCCGGCCTCGCCGCAATTGGCATCCGCGCGTGGTATCTGGCATCGGAAGAACTGGCTGCTAACTGGGAGATGACCGGCACTTTGTTGACCGGCCCCGGTCCACGCAAAGTATCGCTGAACCAGATCGAGGCGGTCAAAACCATGGGCAGTTTCGTACAAGTCGTTACCAAGGGCGGCGATAAACACCTGATCAAGTATCAGGCCGATCCCGCCGCCACGAAGGCCGCCATCGAAAGGGCTGTTCCATGACTTCCGTTCTTTTCGCCAACGCCCGCCTGATCGACCCCGAAGCCGGAACAGAGTCAACTGGCTGGTTGCAGGTAAACAATGGCCGGATTACCGCCCGAGGCGAAGGAAGCGCGCCGAGTACTGAAGGGCATATCGTAGATTGCAACGGCAAGTGCCTCGCCCCTGGCATCATCGATATTGGCGTCAAGGTCTGTGAACCCGGTGAACGTCATAAGGAAAGCTATCGGTCAGCAGGACTTGCTGCTGCAGCTGGCGGTGTCACGACGATTGTCACCCGACCGGATACTCTGCCAGCAGTCGACACACCGGAAACGCTGGAATTCGCGACACGCCGGGCGCAGGCCGATGCGCCAGTCAATGTTCTGCCGATGGCTGCCCTGACCAAAGGGCGCGAAGGGCGCGAGATGACCGAGATCGGGTTTCTGATGGACGCGGGCGCGATCGCCTTCACTGATTGCGATCATGTCATCACTAATACCAAGGTGTTTTCCCGTGCCCTGACCTATGCGAAATCCTGTGGCGCGCTTGTGATAGCCCACCCGCAAGAGCCGGTGCTGAGCGCCGGGGCCGCAGCGACCAGCGGCAAATTCGCGGCATTGCGCGGCCTGCCCGCAGTATCACCGATGGCAGAGCGGATGGGGCTGGACCGCGACATTGCCCTGCTGGAGATGACCGGCGCTGCCTATCACGCCGACCAGATCACCACGGCCCGGGCGCTGCCTGCACTGGAGCGCGCCAAGCGCAATGGGCTGGACATAACCGCAGGGACGTCGATCCACCACCTGACGCTGAACGAGCTTGACGTGGCCGACTATCGCACCTTCTTCAAGGTCAAACCGCCGCTGCGATCAGAAGATGACAGGCAGGCGGTTATCGAAGCCGTTCGCACCGGGCTGATCGATATCATCAGCTCGATGCACACTCCTCAGGACGAAGAAAGCAAACGCCTGCCGTTTGAAGAAGCGGCCTCGGGTGCAGTCGCGCTGGAAACGCTTCTGCCTGCGGCCTTGCGCCTGTACCACGCGGGCCAGCTGGATCTGCCGACGCTGTTTCGGGCCATGGCCCTTAACCCGGCCAAGCGGCTTGGACTGGACAGCGGTCGCCTGTCGAAAGGCGCGCCAGCCGATCTGGTTCTGTTCGACCCGGATGTGCCTTTTGTGCTTGATCGGTTTGCACTAAAATCAAAATCTCAGAACACTCCATTTGACGGCCAGCGGATGCAAGGTAAGGTCATTTCGACTTATGTGGCAGGTAATGAAGTGTTCCGGAGACCCTGATGCCCCCAATCGACAACTCGACTAGCGAACTGCTCCAATGGGCGGTGGTTGGATACCTGATGGGCTCCATTCCCTTCGGCTTGTTGCTTGCCAAGATCATGGGGCTGGGAAATCTGCGCGAGATCGGGTCCGGCAATATCGGGGCGACAAATGTCCTGCGCACCGGCAACAAGGCCGCTGCGGCACTGACCTTGCTGTTTGACGCAGGCAAGGGGGCGGCGGCCGTTCTGATCGCACGCGCATATGCGGGTGAAGATGCGGCCCAGGTTGCCGCTCTTTTGGCGTTTCTAGGCCATTGCTTTCCGGTTTGGCTGAGCTTCAAGGGTGGCAAGGGCGTGGCAACCTTTCTGGGGCTTTGGCTGGCACTGGACTGGCGCATCGGTGTTGCCTGCTGCCTGACCTGGCTGGTCGCGGCGGCAATCTGGCGGATATCCTCGGTTGGCGCATTGGCTGCGGCCGCGCTGTCAACGACTTGGGTGTTGTTGCTGTCAAACGGGACTACATTTATCCTTGGGATAATTCTGACACTTCTGGTCTACTGGCGGCACAGCTCGAACGTCGCGCGGATCAAGGCCGGAACGGAACCCAGAATCGGAAAGCCGTGATCGCGCCAGACGGTTTTCTGTCTGCCCTTTTTGCACTGCCCTTGGGCAGTTTCACCGGAACCTCCGGCGGTCGACGCTATGTTGTTGTGCGTCAACAAATGGCGGGTGGTAAATCCCACAAGCTGGTTGCGCACGAACTGGGCGGAGCCGACTATATCAGCCTGAACCTGTATCAAACCATGGGCAGCGGCGCGTTGCTAAGGCCCTGTGAAATGTCCGCATGCAAAGTCATCGCATTTGTCCTGAACCTAAGGCCGGATGCCTGAGGTGAGATCGGCAAAAAAGAACAGTGGCTCTATCACCTGCGCACAATCACAAATCATTGTTTTGAACGTGATCAGCCCGCTTCCCAAATCGCTATCGTGACGGTCAATTACGGGCCACACAGGACAACAATCTGGGCCTTACGGCGGCAATTTTCGCGGTGTCGAACGGGCTCTTTTCACGAAAGGTGAAGCAATGAACAAGTTTAAATCTCTGATCAGTGGCGTGGCACTGTCTGTCACATTGGCAACCTCCGCGCTGGCGGCTGGCGTTGAAATCAACGCAAGCTCGACCGGTCTGGCCATGCAGGGTTATGACCCGGTGGCGTATTTCACCGCTGGCGAGGCAACCAAAGGCGACTACCGCATCACTGCGTTGCACGATGAGGCACTGTACCGGTTCTCGTCGGAAGAAAACAAAGTAGCCTTTGAAGCCAACCCCGAAGCGTACCTGCCCGCATATGGTGGCTATTGTGCCTTCGGCGCGGCCATGGGCTTTAAATTCGACGGCGACCCGAACCACTGGAAGATCGTCGACAACAAACTGTACCTGAACCTGTCCAAAGACATTCAGGAGCGCTGGGAAGGCGACATCCCGGGTTTCATCGAAAGCGCGAGCGCAAACTGGGAAACGATTGCTGAAAAATCCCCGGCAGAGCTGCAATCGCAGTAAGATCTGACTATTTCAGGCACAGCGGCGGCGGGTTTTCCGCCGCCGTATGTTTTTTGAACACCTCTCATCCTTCCCCAACGGGCGAAACATATATCCGCATTCAAAGGACGATGGCGTTTGGGTACTGCGTTACAGATCCAGAATTGTGCTGCCGGTCGTTTGCCGCGCTTCAAGCGCACGATGCGCATCAGCAACCTGATCCAAGGCAAAACGCTGATCGACATGGATTTTGACCTCACCCCCCTCGACTTTGCCAAACAGGCGACGCGCCATTGCCTGACACACTGCATGATCCGCGATATGGGTAAATAACGTGGGCCGTGTGATCTTGAGCGAGCCTTTCTGGCCCAGAATCCCAAGGTTGAACGGTGGAACCGGGCCCGAGGCGTTGCCGAAGGAAATCATCATGCCCAGCGGTTTCAGGCAATCCAGTGATCCTTCGAACGTGTCCGCCCCAACCGAGTCCATCACCACGTCTACGCCCTGACCCTTTGTAATTTCAGCCACGCGTTCTGCGAAATTTTCGGACCGATAATTGATGCAATGTGCGGCCCCGTTAAACCGGGCAAGGCTGCATTTTTCGTCACTCCCCGCCGTTCCGATCAAGGTGATGCCTTCGGATTTAGCCCATTGGCATGCAATCAACCCGACCCCGCCAGCTGCCGCATGGAACAGAACCGTATCGCCCCGTTTCAACGGTGTGGTCCTGTGAAACAGGTATTCAACCGTTAGACCTTTCAGCATCATCGCTGCGCCGGCTTCGAATGTGATGCCATCCGGTAGCGGGCAAACCTGCGCTGCGGGCATCACGCGCGCCTCGCAATATGCACCGGGCGAGGCTGCGGCGTAAGCGGCCCGCTGCCCCGGCTGAAGATGCGTTACCCCTTCCCCAACCGCTTCAACGGTACCCGCCGCTTCCATGCCTAAAGCATGTGGAAGATCAAGGGGATACAGGCCGGTGCGTTGATATACGTCGATGAAGTTCAACCCGCAGGCCTGATGCCCAATACGTATCTCACCCGGACCGGGGTCGCCCACTGGCCTGTCTTCGATCCGCAGAACCTCAGGCCCACCAAATTCATGAATCACAACCGTTTTCGCTGTTTTCTGCATCCTGACCTCCTCTTGCCTGCCATCAAGCTAACATGACTGTGACACAGGGCAATCCGTCCGATGCCGGAGTATTGATCCAGATTTCGCAAATTTATGCTATACTGAGGCATGGCGTTGCCGGTTGATCCGGCCACGGGCAACTGAATGCCGGATCCGTTCCGCGGCGCAATTCTCGCCAGGGAAAGGTGAAGAAATGGCTAAGACAATCGGAAATCCGATCAGCTGGGCGGCCCAGGCTCTGGGCGCCACAAGTGACCACGTCACGGAAAGTGTCTCGCAACTTGGCAGTACAGATCCGACGCAACTGCCAATGGTACAGACTTTGACCCTGCAAGACCTGCGGGCCTGCCTGAGGGCGGGGTATCAGGATTTTCTCGAAACCCGAGCGGATGTCGTATTCATTGTCCTGGTTTACCCGGTTGCGGGGCTTTTGATGTTCGGCTTTGCCCTGAACGCCAATCTGGTTCCGCTTCTGGCCCCTCTGGTCGCTGGCTTCGCGCTGATCGGACCTGTTGCGGCCGTGGGCCTCTATGAGATCAGCCGTAAACGTGAACAGGGCAGCGAGGTTCACTGGCTGGACGCATTTGGTGTGCTTCGATCGCCGTCGTTCGGAGCAATTCTGGTTTTGGGGTTTTACCTAGTAATGCTGCTGCTGCTTTGGCTAATGGTGGCGCAAAGCATTCACACCTACACGATGGGCCCCGAGGTTCCAGCGTCGCTCAGCGCATTTGCCACACAGGTGTTCACGACCTCTGCGGGCTGGACGATGGTCATTGTCGGAACTGCGGTTGGGTTTGTTTTTGCCCTTTGCGCTCTGGCGATCAGCGTGGTCAGTTTTCCCTTACTGCTGGACCGCAAAGTGGGCCTGCCGGTTGCTGTTGTGACATCATTTAGGGTGCTGCGTCACAACCCCGGAGTCATTCTGACATGGGGATTCATCGTGGCAGTGCTTTTATTCCTGGGGGCTTTGCCATTGCTGTTGGGGCTTATCGTGGTGATGCCCGTTCTGGGTCATGCCACGTGGCATCTGTATCGCCGCGCCGTTGCGTGAACGCGCGGGACACGCCCGCGCATTCAAAACTCAACCCGCGATCTTCAGAACAATCTTCCCAATATGGCCCGAGCTTTCCATGCGCGCATGGGCGGCGGCTGCCTCGGTCAGATCAAACTCGCTGTCCATCACGGGCGCAACTTTTCCGGCTTCCAAAAGAGGCCAGACAGCTTCGCGCAGGTCCTGCGCGATTTGCGCCTTGGCCAGATCGCTTTGCGGGCGCAGGGTGCTGCCGGTCAGGGTCAGACGCTTGACCATCATCAGGGCAAAGTTCAGCTCGACCACAGGCCCTTGCAGAAACGCGATTTGCACCAGCCGCCCATCCTCGGCCAGAGCTTTAACGTTGCGCGGAATGTAACCACCGCCAACCATATCAAGGATCAGGTTTGCCCCACCTTCGGCGCGCATGGCTGCTACAAAATCCTCGTTTCGATAGTTGATCGCCTTTTCCGCGCCCAGCTTGACGCAAGCCTCACATTTCTCATCCGACCCAGCCGTGGCAAAAACGCGCGCGCCAAAGGCATTGGCCAGTTGGATTGCCGTCGTACCAATTCCGCTGGACCCACCGTGAACCAAAAAGCGTTCACCTGCCTTCAACCCGCCACGCATGAACACGTTGGACCAGACTGTAAAGAAGGTCTCGGGCAGACACGCTGCCTCTTTCATTCCCATACCTGCAGGCACTGGCAAACAATGGGCCGCTGGGGTCGAAACGTATTCCGCATATCCTCCGCCCGGCAGCAGTGCGCAGACCCGATCGCCGACAGACAGTCCTTCAACCCCCGCACCGACTGAAACCACTTCGCCCGAAGCCTCAAGCCCCGGCAGGTCGCTGGCGCCCGGCGGCGGATCGTAAGCGCCCGCGCGTTGCAAAGCATCGGGGCGGTTCACCCCGGCATAGGACACTTTCAATACAACCTGTCCGGCCCCCGGCTTAGGGATAGGCCGTTCGGTCAGCTGCAAAACATCGGGACCACCCGGTTGAGTGATCTCAACAGCACGCATCATCTGGGTCATAGGCACCTCCTTTGCCCAATGCCTAACAGGCATCAGAGGCAAGGCCCAGCACCAAGACGCGTTACTTTCTGGGGTTCAACATGCCCGGCAGATCACCCCGCATCTTGGACGGCGCCCTCACCTGACCCGCCAGCCAGTTCGGAACTGCAAGAAAGGGTTTCAACACCGGGTTGTCACGCACCTGAGCCTTGAGCTTTTCGAACTCCATGACATTTGCGATCCGGCGATCCAGAAACTCCCACGTGCGCTGATGGTTCGGGCTGTCATCGCCCAGCCAGAACAGCAAAGTCGAGGAATAGACCCCCGACAAGGTTGCCCGTTTGGTGTACCAGTTCACATCTTCTGACGTATCACCCAGCGTGTCCCAGATCAGATCGCAGGTCTGCCATAACGCCTTGGCCCCATCGGCCGCATATGCTGGCAGGGAAAACAGCGTCATGCCCCGGCGCACCAGCTCTTTGTCTTCAACAGCCTGCAACCGGAACCTGACCGCAGCGGCAATCCTGTCGCGGAATTTTAGCCCGCTCATGTCCTCGGACCTGAGGCGGTCCAGCATCACCTGATCGCCGCGCGCATGAAAGGCCAGTGCCAGATCAACCGCCCCGCGCGGGCAGATTGCACGTGCCAAACCGTCATCCAGACCACAATCGGATACCGAGGCGCGAAAGCTGGTTTCCGACCAGCCGTCGAAAGGAACATGGTTCAGCATCGCGTCCAAAAGCTGCCGTTTTGCATCTTCATATGTGGTGGTCATGACGGTTCTCCGGTTGTCAGGCCCAGTACTAGACAAGTTAGGGCGGCTTTGCTATACGGCCAACTCCTGCAATTTCCTTGCAACTCTATCTAGAAAGGTGGTGACAACCACATGCAGGTTAGTGTTCGCGACAATAACGTCGATCAGGCGCTTCGTGCCCTGAAGAAAAAGCTGCAGCGCGAAGGCGTGTTCCGTGAAATGAAGCTCAAGCAACATTTCGAAAAACCGTCCGAGAAAAAAGCGCGCGAGAAAGCTGAAGCGATTCGCCGTGCCCGTAAACTGGCGCGCAAGAAAGCCCAGCGCGAAGGTCTGCTTTAAGATCTTTGATTTCGTCCAGCTTTGGATGACACTATTTGACGACCCCCGAGGCATGGCCCGGGGGTTTGTCGTTTCAGGGCTCGGATACAATCCGCCGACTCGTGGTTCAGGTTGTGCGGCAAGCTGCCAATTCCGTACAGGCAGTGTTTTGCCCGGCGCTTTGCAGCGCAGCGAATCTCGTCTCGGTAGCATCGCGCCGCCAAAACTCGCCTGATTTGCGCCGCCCTCTATCGTCCCCGACATCCCCGCCTCTAAGTGAGCCCGTCCGCAAGGACACAAACACAAACGGAGGCAAATATGTCGACTGCAAGTACATACGAACGTGAGATGTTGGCGCTGATAAACCAGGAGCGCACATCCCGCGGGCTCAACCCGCTGCAGCTTGAAACGCAGCTGAACGACTCGTCCGAAGATCACAGCGCCTGGATGCTGAATACAGACACCTTCAGCCACACCGGTTCAGGCGGTTCCAGCGCAACCCAGCGGATGCAAAACGCGGGGTTCGATCTTGAAGGAAGCTGGCGCACCGGGGAAAACATCGCATGGCAGTCCGAACGCGGCGCGCCGGGTATCAGCGACGATGTCGCCCAGTTGCATCAAAACCTGATGAACAGTCCGGGTCACCGCGCCAATATCCTGAACCCGGATTTCAAGTATATCGGGATCGGGATCGAAACCGGTGACATGCAAGGCTTCGATGCCGTGATGGTCACGCAAAACTTTGCCGCAACCGACGCGGCTGTCATGCTGGACAACGGCAATACAAACGCCCCGCCCGTTCCTCCGACAACACCGGACGAGGTTGCTGAGCCCGAGGAACCAGAAACCGAAACCCCGGATACTGACGTCACCGAGACCGAAGAGCCTGGGACCGAGACCCCCGGAACCGAGGAAACAACACCCGAAACACCGGACACTGACGTAACCGAAACTGAAGAACCGGAACCTGAAGCGCCGGATACTGACGTTACCGAAACCGAAGACCCGCAACCTGAAACGCCCGATACTGAAGTCGTCGATGGTGGTGAGCCGGAAGCCTTCTGCTTTGACATTCAGGCATTCCTGGATGAAATCGCCAGCTTCCTTGAAAACCTGCAAGCGCAGTTTGACGAGTTTGATTGGCGCGACGACATGAATGACGGCACTGATGTGGCAGATGTCGACGATGTCGATATCATGCCGACCATAGATACCACTCCGGAGACCGAGATTGAGCCTGTCGACACCGAAACGGCAGAAGACGATGGCTGCGATGTCTTCATGATCAATATCTTCACCCATGACTGCATGATGGATGCAGCCTGATCACTTGAAATTGTGCGAGGTCGGCCCTGCCGGCCTCGCATGCGTTACTCAGTAAATCTTTGGGACGTAAAGCTCGTCTGGCAATACCCGCCGCTCGTATTCAGGATTGTACCGCCGGTCCGGCAAATTGACCTTTTCCTGTGGCACGTCTTCGTAGGGGATTCTTGTCAACAGATGCTCGATACAATTCAGACGTTCGCGTTTCTTGTCATTGCCCTCAACGATATACCACGGTGCTTCAGGTATGTTGGTTCGAAACAACATGTCTTCCTTGGCCTTCGTGTACGCCTCCCAGCGAATGCGGGATTCAAGATCCATCGGAGACAGTTTCCACTGTTTCATCGGATCGTGAATACGCATGAGGAACCGCAGTTGTTGCTCTTCATCCGTGATCGAAAACCAGTATTTCAGCAGAATGATCCCTGACCGCACCAGCATCCGTTCAAATTCGGGAACGTCCTGAAAGAACTGTTCGACCTGATCCTCGGACGCAAAGCCCATCACACGTTCAACCCCCGCCCGGTTGTACCACGAGCGGTCGAACAAGACGATTTCACCCGCAGCAGGCAGATGCGGCACGTAGCGTTGAAAATACCATTGGCTCTGCTCGCGGCGACTGGGGGCTGGCAGAGCGACCACACGGGCGACACGGGGGTTCAGGCGCTGCGTGATCCGTTTGATCACGCCCCCCTTGCCCGCACTATCACGGCCTTCAAACAGGATACAAACCTTGGCGCCAGTGTGCTGAACCCAATCCTGCACCTTGATCAACTCGGCCTGCAACCGCAGCAGGTTTCGGAAATAGACTTTGCGATCCAGCATTTCGGGGTGCTGGTCCCGATAGATTTTGCGGACTTCCATCGACAGCATAGGCTCGCTGAACTCGATTTCGAAATCTTCATCCAGCGTGTCTTCCAATTCGGCCTCAAGCCAGTTCTTGGTGCCCCCATCGTTCTCGTAAGCCAAGATCAGCTCCTTCTCAGTCATCGGGTTCGAACCATATCGGGCCTGTGTAACCGCCTGATGTCATCGGATAAATCGAAGCCGATCCGTTGCAGCAGTCTCTATCGGAAATCAGGGTCTGGACGGGTATATGGTCTTTTACCCGAATGTGTACGCCTGGCCCAAAGGATACAAGCACAAGAATTGACACAAGGCGCCAATCGCGCGCTTTCAGGTTGCTTGCATTGCCTTGTTTTTGTGCGGCATGACTGGGTCCACAATTCAGACGAGAACGCCTTGACGTATTTCTTTTCGACATTGCCGGTCACCTGGCCCTGGCTGATCTTGATCACGGCGCAAGTCGCGGCGATGGGGCGACGAACCGGACTTGCGTATGCCCTGCTGATTCTGTTCGTCAGTGTCGCCTCGGTTACCGGACTGATGTCACCGACAGCAATCGTGGCGGTGGCGCTTGGTTTGATCGTGGCCTTCTTCCTCCCACGCCAGACAGGTCTGCTGGCTATTGCGGGGCATACGCTGTTGATCCTGTGGTGCCTGACATTGGGGGCACATCTGTTGCCAGGATTCAACAATTTGAAACTGCTGGATCAGGTGCAGGCAAGTGCCTCGAGCACAAGTTTCACACTGCACCTGAATCTGGACAAACCCATGGTCTTCTTTGCCGTTCTTCTGGCTTGGCCCGGAATGCTGAACAGCGCAATCAAGACCAGAATAAAATCTTTGCTAGCGGGTTTTCTGATTCTGCCCGGCCTGTTTCTGCTGGGTCTATCGCTGGGCGCCGTGCGCGTGGACCTCTCAGCCCCTTATTGGTGGCTGGTATTTTGCCTGTCCAACCTGTTTCTGACTTGTCTTACAGAAGAGGCGTTCTTTCGTGGCTACTTGCAGTCGGCCATTACCTTGCGCCTTGGGGCAACAGGCAGTCTGGTCGCTGTCAGCCTGCTCTTTGGATTGGCGCATATCGGCGGAGGACCCGCGCTTGTGGTATTCGCATCCCTTCTCGGGCTGGGGTGCGGGTTGGGATATTTTGCAACCGGTCGGCTTTGGGTGCCTGTTGCGATGCATTTCGGGTTCAATCTGACCCACCTGCTGCTGTTCACCTATCCCGGCCCGTTATGACGGTCAGACCGGCAAGGCTGTGGTCTTGAACACGGTACGCAGCGCAAAAGAACTTTGCATCTGCGCCACCCCAGGCAAGCGCGACAGGTATTGCCGGTGGATACGCGCGAAATCTTCTGTGTTTTCCGCCACGACCTTCAGAATGTAGTCTGCGGTTCCGGCCATCAGATGGCACTCCAGCACATCTGGTATTCGGGCCACCGCCTTTTCGAAAACATCCAGAACCTCTTCGGCCTGGCCTTGTAGCGTGATCTCGACAAAGACGGTGGTAGGCACGTTCATTTTCCGCGCATCCAGCAGAGCCACATAGTTGCGGATATAGCCGTCAACCTCCAACCGTTGAACGCGGCGGTGGCACGCAGATGGAGACAGGTTGACCTGTTCAGACAGTTCCGAATTCGACATCCGGCCATTCTTCTGAAGTGCGGCCAGAATCTTTCGATCAGTCGTGTCCAGGCTCATTCCTGCAATTCCTTTGCGAGTTTTTTGAATAGTACGGGAAATTCTTCCAAAGAAAAGTCTACTGACACGTTTTCTTTCACAGAAATTGCGCCACGAAATGCACATAATTTAAGCAGCTTATGAACGGAGAGCCCAATGAAAATCGGTTGCCCCAAGGAAATCAAACCTCAGGAATTCCGCGTCGGGATGACGCCCAATGCCGCTCAGGAAGCGGTCGCTCGCGGACACCAAGTCCTGATCGAGTCCGGCGCGGGCATCGGCGCAGGTTTCGACAATGACGCCTATGTCGCCGCAGGCGCGCAAATTATCGACACCGCGGAAGAGGTGTTTGCCACCGCCGACATGATCGTCAAGGTCAAGGAACCGCAGGCCGTGGAACGCAAGATGCTGCGTGAAGACCAGCTGCTGTTCACCTATCTGCACCTGGCTCCGGACCCGGATCAGACACATGACCTGCTGGAATCGGGTTGTACCGCAATTGCCTACGAAACCGTAACAGATGCCAACGGCGGCCTGCCGCTGCTGGCACCTATGTCCGAGGTCGCTGGTCGTCTGGCCCCTCAGGTCGGATCCTGGACCCTGCAGAAGGCCAATGGCGGCCGTGGGGTTCTGATGGGTGGCGTTCCCGGCGTCGGCCCGGCCAAAGTGGTTGTGATTGGCGGCGGTGTCGTCGGGACACACGCGGCCAAGATTGCCGCCGGAATGGGGGCTGATGTCACCGTTCTGGATCGGTCGCTGCCGCGCCTGCGCTACTTGGACGATGTCTTTGGCGGAACTTTTAAGAACCAGTATTCGACAGCAGGCGCGACCGCTGAACTGATCCAGGACGCCGATATGGTCATCGGTGCTGTTCTGATCCCCGGCGCAGCCGCACCGAAACTGGTGTCGCGCGCTCAACTGTCGACGATGAAACCCGGCGCAGTACTGGTGGATGTCGCCATCGACCAAGGCGGGTGCTTTGAAACGTCAAAAGCCACCACCCATGCCGATCCGATCTACGATGTCGATGGCATTATGCATTACTGCGTTGCCAACATGCCGGGCGCTGTTGCGCGCACCTCAACCATCGCACTGGGCAATGCCACGATGCCGTTCATGCTGTCGCTGGCCGACAAGGGATGGAAACAGGCATGTCAGGACGATCCGCACCTGCTGGAAGGTCTGAACGTTCATGCTGGTAAACTGACCTACTATGCCGTTGGCAAGGCCCTTGGCATCGACGTCGTTTCGCCAAACGTGGTGGTCAAATCGTAAGCGCCTCCACTCCGGAAGTTGCCTGTTGATAGTAATTCTCAGGGTGGCGCGGTCGGTACCGAACCGACGACTTTCACAAAAAAGGGCACCGGGTTTCGGCGCGGTGCCCTTTTCAAATTGAGGAGGGAATAATTATTTTCCCGATCGGCCGGTGCCAGTTTTACCCCTGTTTTTGAATTTCGACCGAATGCGGATACGGAATCGAAACACCTTTGGCGTCAAACGCCTCTTTCACCGCCTTCGTAAGCTCGAACTTGACGTCCCAGTAATCGGCTGCGGCACACCATAGCCGCGCAGTCAGATCGACTGAGCTGTCGCCCAGATTCGTGACCCGCACCCAGGGTTCAGGATCGCTGTTAATGCGCTGGTCGGCCTTGGCCACATCCAGAATGATCTGCATGGCGGTATCTGCGCTGTCCCCGTAATCAATTCCAAACACCAGATCGACACGACGTGTGTCGTGGGCTGAATAATTGGTTATGATCGACCCCCATGCCTGACCGTTTGGAACAATGATCTGCACGTTATCGGGAGTCACAAGCTCGGTCGTGAACAGGCTCAGATCCATAACGGTTCCTGCCGTGCCACCGATATCCACATACTGTCCAAGCTTGTAGGGTCGGAAAACCACCAACATCACACCGGCCGCAAGATCACTCAGTGTACCCTGAAGTGCCAACCCGACAGCCAGCGACGCAGCGCCCAGAATGGCGACGATACTGGTGGCTTCTATCCCGAAGATCCCCAAAACGGCGACCAGAACTATGGCCAAAATCGCCCACTTGATCACACTGGCGGCAAAATTTCCGAGTGTCGGGTCGATCTGCGGCGTTCTGTTGATCCGGCGGCGTACAACACCCGCGATCATTCGGGCGGCGATCCAACCCAGAACAAGAACGATCAGAGCCTTCGCTGCATTCAAGGCAATGGGCAAGTATTGATTGGCCATACCAATCGCCTGCTCAGCCAAGTCGGCGGTTTGTTCCATCTCGAATTTCCTCGTGTTTTCTGTTCATCAATTCTAATAAAACAGGCTCCGCGATAGGTACGGAGCCCGATGTAATAACAGAATTACTGGTCTACTTCTTCAAAGCGTCCCGGATTTCCATCAGGATGTCCAGTTCGCTAGGACCTGCGGGCGCCTCTTCAGCCGCTTCTTCCTCTGCTTCAGCAGCGTCTTTGACCTTATTCACCATTTTTACCAGCATGAAGACGACCCAGGCGATGATCAGGAAATTGATGATAGCCATTATGAAAGCACCATAGGCAAAGACGGATGCGCCTGCTTCACGTGCCGCGTCAAGGCTGGCACCTTCGGCCACGTCGCCTGCAAGAACGGCGTAATTGTTCGTAAAGTCGATACCCCCTGTGAACAATCCAATAAGCGGATTGATCAGATCGCCCACCAACGAGGTAACAATTGCGGTAAACGCAGCACCGATAATGATACCGACCGCCATGTCCATGACATTGCCCTTGGCAATGAATGTCTTGAATTCTTCCAGCATAGCATCCCTCTTGTTTTCTAAGACCACGCTTCTGTTCACGCATGATCGCATAGGAATTGTGCGTTAAACGCATGAATAAGGGTATGTTTTTTAGGGGAAAGCCACCCTATTTTTCCCCAAATGGCATTTCTCAGGAGTTACCATGTCTCAACTTGCGCCTTTTTTCGTAACCGACAGATGGCCTGTAAAAGATCCCAAGGTCCTTCAACTCTACTCCTATCCAACGCCAAACGGCGTCAAAGCCTCGATCATGCTTGAGGAAACCGGCCTGCCCTATGAGGCGCATCTGGTGACCCTGGCAGACTCGGATGTCAAAAGTCCCGAGTTCCTGTCGCTGAACCCGAACAACAAGATCCCGGCGATAATCGACCCCAACGGACCCGACGGTGCACCGCTGGCCCTGTTCGAAAGCGGCGCGATCCTGCTGTATCTGGCCGAGAAAACGGGCAAGTTCCTTGGCCAAACCGCAGCAGACAAGCACCGGATCACCCAATGGCTGATGTTTCAGATGGGCGGCATCGGGCCAATGTTTGGCCAGCTAGGGTTTTTCTACAAGTTCGCTGGCAGCGCGATAGAAGATCCGCGCCCGCGCGAGCGTTACATCAACGAAGCCAAGCGCCTGCTGAACGTGGTGAATACGCAACTGGAAGGACAAGACTGGATCGCGGGCGAATATTCCATCGCGGATATCGCGCTTGCCCCGTGGCTGAATGCACTGGATTTCTATGGCGCGAAGGATGTGGTTGATTGGGACGGCTATTCCAATGTCGTCGCTTATGTTGATCGTTTCTTCCAACGCCCAGCGGTTCAGCGCGGCAAAGCCATACCCGCACGAGACTGATAACACTTGAAAGAAAGGGGGCGCCAAACCGGCGCCCCTTTTATCGATCAGCCGGGCAGAGCGCCTGTCAGCACGTAACGCAGAATTTCGACCACCTGAGCGGGTTCTTCCGCCACGGCCAGTGCGGCGGCATCAACTTCTTTCAGCGCGTGCTGGTGATCCGGGCCGTGCAGAACGATGATAGACTTGCCCAGTGCTGCAGCGTAACCCGCGTCAAAGGCAGCGTTCCACTGTTTGTACTTGTCACCAAACCTGACGACGACAACATCCGCATCCGCAATCCCCTTGCGTGTTCGGATCGCATTGACCATCGCCCCCTTGTGGTCGTGCCAATACTTGTTCGGCTCGGCCCCCAGAATGGCCACACCACAATCATCACTGGCCGTGTGATCGGTAACGGGGCTGTTGAAGGTCACGTCCAACCCTTGCGCCCCATCGATGATCTGTTCACGCCAGTCGGTGTGGATTTCTCCGGAAAGATAAACGTTCAGGCCCATGGCAAACTCCGATGTTGTTCCCGACCAATTTAAGGGTCCCACACCCAAAGCCCAACGCGGATTCCGGAAAAACCTTACATTTTACGAGCCACTAGGAATCGGCGGGCGTCACGTATTGGGAAACTGTCGCTCTCGATGATGCTGAACCCGGCGCGTTCAAGAGCCGCATCAAGATCCGCCTCAGACAGGAATTGCACAAACGGAGCCTTACCAAAGAACTGCATGATCGGAAGCGCGAGACGAATAGCGTAATACTTCAGGCTCGCCGCGCAGGACGGCCGGCAAAAAGTTTTCGAAATAAACAGTCCGCCCGGTTTAAGGACCGAATGTATTTGGCTCAATGTCAGATCCAGATCTTCGACCAGATGCAAAAGGTTGAATGCCAGCGCCGCATCAAATGAACCCTCAGGCGGTCGATTTGCATCAGCCTCGGCAAAAGTGACGTTTTCGATGCTTTGCGAAGCGGCGTTTCGACGTCCAACGGCCAACATACCGGGGGACACGTCGGTTGCAGTGATAGATCCTACATATCCGGACAGCTTCAGAGCAGTCATGCCTGTGCCGCACCCAAGTTCCAGAACATCATCGGATTTCTTCAGGTAAGACGCTGTCCGTTCCAGCGTGTGCTCGTACGAAGCCATGTCTTTGATGGGCGAGCGGGCATATTTCTCGGCCACTCCATCCCAGAATTTCGCAGTGGTGGTCATTGAGGAGTCTCCTTTCGGCGAGAATTTATTCATGCGCAGACCGAATATAAATTGCCGAAATTTGCAGGTTTACTATACATTTTTGTATGAATGAGTTTGGCGATTTTGATTGGAACCACATCCGGGCCTTTCTGGCGACGGCTGAAACCGGGTCATTTTCCGCAGCGGCACGGCAGCTACGGCAAACCCAGCCTACGCTGAGTCGTCAGATAGCAGCGCTTGAACAGGACCTGGGCGTGATGCTGTTTGAACGGGCTGGCAGAACTCTTGAGATCACTCAGGCCGGATTGGAGCTGCTGGATCATACACGCAAAATGGGGGACGCCGCCAATCGCATTGCGCTGACGGCGTCCGGACAGGCTCAATCCATTGAAGGCCGGGTTCGCATCACCGCCAGTGACGTGATGTCAGCCTATGTCTTGCCCGACCTGCTGCGTGAAATCCGGGTGCAAGCCCCGCGCCTGCGGATTGACGTGATTGCCTCAAACGATATTCAGGATCTTATGCGGCGCGAGGCAGATATCGCGATCCGCCATGTCCGCCCTGATCAACCCGACCTAATCGCGAAACTGGTACAGGAGGCGTCCGGGCATTTCTATGCAACCACAGAGTATCTCAACCGTGCGGGACGCCCGAAATCAAAGCAGGACCTTTCACGGCATGAGTTCATCAGCTTCGGCGACAACAATCAGATGATCGCCTATCTGAAACCGCTTGGCATTCACCTGACCAACGAGAATTTCCGGCTTGGGTCTCAGAACGGAATAGTGGCTTGGGAATACGCCAAACAAGGCTTTGGCATAGCGCCGATGTCGCAGACCGTCGGTGATGCGGCACCAGGTATGGAGCGTGTGTGCCCCGGGATGGAGGCTATCACATTTCCGATCTGGCTGACCACGCATCGCGAGTTGCACACCAGCCGCCGCATCCGGCTGGTCTATGACTTACTGACCAAGTTCCTGTCCAAATAAAAAACGCGCCCGAAGGCGCGCTTTCCATTGGAGCCTCAGAGCTCTAACCGCGAAGGACCCCGCCCGTCGCCTTGGCAACCTTGGCAATGATCTTCTCGGCCACAGCTTCGATGTCTTTTTCCTTCAGCGTCGCCTCAGTCGGTTGCAGGCGCACGGTAATGGCAAGAGACTTCTTGCCTTCGCCAAGGCTGCCGCCAATGAATTCGTCAAAGACACGCACGCCCTCAATCAGTGCCTTGTCGGCACCTGCGGCTGCGTTTACCAACGTCAGCGCTTCGACATCGGCATCGACAACAAAGGCAAAATCACGCTCGACCGCCTGCAAGTCGCGCAGTTCCAGCGCAGCGCGGGTGGCCCCGGATTTGCGGGGCAAAGGCACTTCGTCCGGCCAGATGGTGAATGCCATTACCGGACCTTTTATGTCCATCGCCTGCAAAACGCGCGGGTGCAACTCTCCGAAGACAGCCAGTACTTTTTTCGGACCCAGACAGATTTTGCCATGACGACCCGGATGCCACCATGGATCGCCGTCGCGCAGAATCTGAACCTTTTCGGGCGCGCCAACGGCGGCCAGAACAGCCTCGACATCTGCCTTGGCGTCGAACACGTCCACTGGGCGCGCAGCACCGTGCACATCCTTGGGGCCAGAACGTCCTACCAGCAGGCCGGTGATCTGGGTTTTCTGATCACCCGGCTCGCCATTGTGAAAGACCGGACCGACCTCGAACAGGGCGACATCCGCGAATCCGCGCGCCTGATTGCGGGCGGCAGCCTGCAACAGGCCGGGCAGCAGATCGGGGCGCATATGGCTCATCTCGGATGAGATCGGGTTTTCCAGCATGGTCGTAGTATCGCCACCACCGAACAAAGCCGCCGAAGCCTGATCAATGAACGTATAACTGACGCATTCGTTATAACCCAGCGCTGCGCAGGTACGGCGCGCCATGGACTGACGGCGTTGTGTCGGGGTCATTACCGGTTTCGGTATCCCCTCGGTCACGCGCGGCAACGGCCGGCCTTGCAGCTTGGTCAAGGAAGCAATCCGCGCGACCTCTTCCACCAGATCAGCCTCGCCCAGGATATCCGGGCGCCAGCTGGGGACATGGGCCATCTCGCCTTCCAGACGAAAGCCCAGACGGGTCAGGGTCTGTCGCTGTTCGCTTTCGGGAATATCCATCCCGACCAGAGACTGCACCCTTTCCGCATTCAGCTTGTAGGCGCGCGCATGGTTCGGCGCTTTGCCAGCCTCAACCACGTTGGAGGCTTCTCCGCCGCAGATATCCAGGATCATCTGGGTCGCGTGTTCCAGCCCCTCGCGGGTGTATTCCGGGTCAACACCGCGCTCGAACCGATAGCGCGCGTCGGAATTGATCTTGAGCGCACGGCCTGTGAGCGCGATTTGCACATGATCCCAGAACGCGCTTTCGAGGAAAACGTTTACCGTTTCCTCGGTACATCCGGTTTCCTCACCGCCCATGATGCCTGCAATCGATTCCGGGCCTTTGTCATCCGAAATCACCATCATTCCGGGTTGCAGCGTGTATTCTTTTTCATCCAGCGCGACCAGCGTCTCGCCGCCTTTAGCACGGTGCACCCGCAGGTTGCCCTGCACCTTGTCGGCGTCGAACACGTGCAACGGGCGGTTGTGATCGTAGGTCATGTAATTGGTGATATCCACCAGCGCCGAGATCGGACGCAGACCTATGGCCTTCAACTGATCCTGCAGCCATTGCGGGCTGGGGCCATTCTTCACGCCACGGATCAGACGGCCAGTGAAATGCGGCGCTCCGTCCAGCGTGTCTTCTTCGATTGACACCTTGATCGGACACTCGAAATCACCCGGAACAGGCGTATAATCACGCTGCTTCAACGTGCCAATTCCACGCGCGGCCAGATCGCGTGCAATCCCTTCGACCCCCAGCGCATCCGGGCGGTTCGGAGTGATCGCGATTTCGATCATCGGGTCGACTTTGGATGGGTCGTTTTCTGCAAGCCAGCCCACGAATGTATCACCCACTTCGCCCGAGGGCAGTTCGATGATGCCGTCATGTTCATCCGACAGCTCCAGCTCACGCTCGGACGCCATCATGCCAAAGCTTTCGACACCGCGGATCTTGCCGACGCTGATGGTCAGGTCCAGGCCAGGGATGTACATGCCCGGTTTGCAGACCACGACGGTGATCCCTTCACGCGCATTGGGCGCACCGCAAATAATCTGTAGCTCGCCCTCGTCCGTATCGACCTTGCAAACGCGCAGCTTGTCTGCGTCGGGGTGTTTTTCGGCGTGTTTCACATAGCCCAGCGTAAAGCCTGCCAGCCGTTCGGCCGGGTTCACGATCTCTTCGACCTCAAGCCCGAGATCGGTCAGCGCCTCGGCGATTTCATCAACCGAAGCATCAGTGTCGAGGTGGTCTTTCAGCCAGGACAGAGTGAATTTCATTGCACGGGGCCTTTTTTGGCAAACATCCAGTCGGCACAGGCAATGGCAAAGAATGCGCCGGGGTGCAAGCTCTGCGCGTCACGGATACGTGGGGGTGCGGCCCAAAAGCTCATCCAACTGCCATCCGATCCAGCCATGGGGGATGAAATGCCCGCCGGGATGCGTGTCCAGCACCACCTGCCCCTGCATGCAATCGGTCCATTCCACTCGGCTAAGCGTCAGGAACTGTTCCACACTCCAATCACCCCGCGGGGTGGCTGCATCGCAGCCGTATTTCTCACGCCACAGCGCCACCGGATACGTTGTATCGCCACCCGGACCAAACGGGAAATCCATCACAGTGTCATCTGTCCCATGGACATGCCGCACTTCTCGCGGGGCTTGCGGGCAGTTTTCGGTCTGGCGGAGTGTTCCGGCCACACCCAGCAGTGCTGCAATATCATCGCCGGTTTCACAGACAAAGCGCCACGCCATAGCGCTGCCAAAGGAATAGCCTGATACATAGATGCGGGTCGCGTCGATCGGATAGCGCCGGGAGACATCCTCAAGCACCCGGTCGGCAAAAGGCACATCATCGGTGCCTGCGGACCAGAAATCCCAGCTTTTGCCCAAACCGTTCGGGGCCACCAGCAGCACACCCCGACGTTTCGTGGCCCCGGCAATCCGTTCGTGGTTCACCACCACGGTTCCCTGCCGCGCCCAACCATGGAAATGCAGCAGCACCGGCAGGGGTGTTTCACCATCCCAGCCATCAGGTTCCAGCACATGGTACGAGCGATCACCGAGCTCGCACGCGGTATCGCCGTGGCATTCGGTTTTCCAGGGACCCATGGCAAAGGCGGGCGAGGCCATCAGCAGGAGAAGGCAGAGCAATCGACAGATCATGCGCCCGACCCTAACGGGGCATTCCACCCTGTCACTTAACATATCGGTGTGGTCCGAACGTAGGGCGGGCTTCAGCCCGGCACCCACCCACCGCACATGGCGGGCTGAAGCCCGCCCTACGTCAGGTCAAAGCATCAAGCCGCGCTATGGCCAGACCGCGGGATGGCGATCTTTGGGTTGTGGTGGGCAGTTTATGCGGGCCAAATCCGAGCGCTGTTTGAGCGTTGCACTGTCGGGGACAAATCGCCAGCCCGTGCGGGCGGTCTGGCGATGGCGCGGCGGCCTATCGGCCTTTGCTCCGTGCTTCCACCGCTTCATTCCGACTATTTCTCAGAATCAAAACGCAGAAAGTTTGGCTCGACTTCATGCCGCTCCAATCCCAGTTCTCGTCGCAGGTCTCGCCGAAGGATCATAAGCAGCGGCAGCATGCTACCAGTGCCCAGTGCGACTTCATTAGTGAGGCGCTTTGCCTGTTCGGCAGCTTCCTTAGAGCCGAAAAGGAAAATAGCTCCGAGTGAAGACTCTACTCGCCTTTTCTTTTCCTCTGGCAAAGGGTTTCTACCTGCCGCATCCTCAAGATTGCGATAAGCTTCGATCAGATGAGAAACGATGCGTTCACGCCTGCGTTCCTCTTTGTCACGTCTAAGTGCAAAGAAGTACGCGCTCCAAGCACCGACAAGTCCTGCGATTACCCCGGAAACGAATGGGACAGCCCACTCACTCACCGCGACAAACCACCATGCAGGTTCGGCATATCCAGCGCTGCAAACCCGTAGTGGCGCAGCCAGCGCAGGTCGCTATCAAAGAACGCCCGCAAATCCGGAATGCCGTATTTCAGCATCGCCAGACGGTCGATGCCAATCCCGAACGCAAAACCCTGATAGACCTCGGGGTCGATCCCTCCAGCGGCGATCACCTTGGGGTGGACCATGCCGGAACCCAAAATCTCCATCCAGTCGTCGCCCTCGCCGATCTTCAGCTGACCGTTATCCCATGAACAGCGGATATCGACCTCGGCCGATGGTTCGGTGAAGGGGAAGTGCGAGGCGCGGAACCGTAGCTCGACATCGTCGACCTCAAAGAAGGCTTTCACGAACTCTTCCAGAACCCATTTCAGGTTCGCCATCGAGATATCCTTGTCGATGGCGAGCCCCTCGACCTGATGGAACATCGGCGTGTGGGTCTGGTCGTAGTCAGCGCGGTAGACGCCGCCCGGACAGATCACGCGGATCGGCGCGCCCTGTTTTTCCATCGACCGGATTTGCACCGGCGAGGTATGGGTGCGCAGCACGTGCGGCGGGCGATTGTCGCCTTCGGTGCGGTGCATATAGAACGTGTCCATCTCGGCCCGTGCGGGGTGGTGACCGGGGATGTTCAGCGCGTCGAAATTGTACCAGTCGTCTTCAACACGCGGCCCTTCGGCCACCGAGAAGCCCAGTTCCGCAAAGATCGCGGTCAGTTCCTCGGTCGCCTGGCTGATCGGGTGGATTGATCCCTGACGGCGCGGGCGGGTCGGCAGGGTGACGTCCAGCCATTCGGTGCGCAGGCGCTCATCCAGTGCAGCATCGGCCAGCGCGGCTTTCTTGGCGGACAGCGCCGAGTTGATCTCATCCTTCAGGGCATTCAGCGCCGGGCCTGCGACCTGACGTTCCTCGGGCGTCATCTTGCCCAGCTCGCGCATCTTCAGCGCGACCTCGCCTTTTTTGCCAACAGCCGCGACGCGGATCGCCTCAAGCGCGTTTTCGTCGCCTGCCTCGGCGATTTGGCCCAGATACTTTGCCTTAAGATCGTCCATGACGGCCCTCTGAATTTGGTCGAGAACCTGCTATCGGCCCCGCCCCGCGATTGCAAGCGGGACGGTGCGCATCAATAGCTGTATTCGGGATAAATCCGGGTCAGGTCGCCATTCCAGTCGCCATTGTAGTGTTCCAGCAACTCATCTGCCGGAACCTTGCCGGTGTCGATGCTTTCCTTCAGCGCGTTCAGGAAATGCGTCTCATCCGGGACCAGCCCACCGGCACCGGGGCGCGCGCGGGCTTTCAGGCCCGCCTCGGAGATTGCCACAACTTCACGCGCCAGATCATGCATGTTGACATTGCCAACCTGCGCCTGAAGCCCGTCTTTGGCCGCCGCTACACGCAGCCCCTCGCGCGTTTCAGCATCCCAGCCCTTGACCAGATCCCACGCCGCATCCAGCGCGGTTTGGTCATAGGTCAGCCCGACCCAGAAGGCGGGCAAGGCGCAAAGCCGTCGCCAAGGGCCACCATCCGCGCCGCGCATCTCCATGAACTTCTTGATCCGCGCTTCGGGGAAGGCCGTTGTCAGGTGATCGGCCCAATCCGACAGGGTCGGCGTTTCACCCGGCAATGCAGGCAACTCACCCTTGAGGAAATCTCGGAACGACATGCCCAGCGCATTGATGTACTGCCCGTCGCGGTAGACGAAATACATCGGCACATCGAGCGCGTATTGGACATAGCGTTCGAATCCAAAGCCATCCTCGAACACGAAGGGCAACATGCCCGTGCGCGCATCGTCCAGATGTCGCCAGATATGGCTGCGCCAGCTTTTCTGACCGTTCACTTTACCTTCGAAGAACGGAGAATTGGCAAACAGCGCCGTCGCTACCGGCTGCAATGCCAGCGCCACGCGCAGTTTCTGTACCATGTCGGCTTCGGACCCGAAGTCGATATTAACCTGAACGGTACACGTCCGCCGCATCATTGCGCGGCCCATGGTGCCGACTTTTTCCATATAATCGTTCATCAGCCGATACCGCCCCTTGGGCATCAGCGGCATCTGGTCATGCGTCCAGATCGGCGCCGCGCCCAGACCGATGAATCCCACACCGATCTCATCGGCGATATCCTTCACCTCGCGCAGGTGAGTGTTCACCTCATCGCAGGTTTCATGGATCGTCTCCAGCGGAGCACCCGACAGCTCCAGCGCGCCACCCGGTTCAAGGCTGACATTTGCGCCGTCCTTTTCCAGACCGATCAGATGACCGGATTCACGGACCTCTCCCCAGCCGTGGCGATCCCGCAACCCCTCCAACACGGCGACAATGGATCGCTTTCCTTCAAAAGGCAGAGGTTTCAGCGTGTCCTTGCAATAGCCGAATTTCTCATGCTCGGTGCCGATGCGCCAATCTTGCTTGGGTTTGCAACCCGATTCCAGATATTCGGCCAGTTGTTCATGGCGTTCGATCGGACCGCCGCCGGACTGAGGGATGGACATGAACCGTGCTCCGATCCTGCTGTGTCTGTTTTGAAGGTCAAGTGGTGGTCGTAAATGGCGCCAGTGTCAATGCAACGGCAAATGCGCCGGGCGCGACGGTGTACGTTCCCAGATAACGACCGGATGCCGCGATTTGCCGTTGAGTTCCGATAGCATTTGCTCGGTTTTGAGGCCCGGCAGGTTTGAGAATACGTCGAACAATGCCTCGGCTCCTTCTGCATTCACAGGAATGTGAAGCGCTGGCTGGCCCGGCTGATCCAGAACCCAATGTGCAGGGTCGGAGGTCGGGTCAAGGGCCAGACGCTCAATTTCGCGGGACGCGACGATGCCGCCGTCCAAGGGGCCCAGATAAGTGATCTGACCTTCATCAATCGTCACGACACCTTGCCCGCCCACACCTGTTCTGAAGCGCGCGCGCTGTATGCCGATCACAGTCAAAGCCGCTGACACGACAATCAGAAACCAGCCTATCCAGGCCAACAGCCCACCCGGCCCGCTGATCCAGCTCAGACCAAGGATCAGGACAAAAGCCGCAACCAGAACCTCGCGCCAACGCCAAAGCGCCAGTTTTGCCTCGGGTCGGATGAAACTCATGAGAGCACCCTTTGCGGTTCCTGCAGCAAAGCGACCTTGTACCAACCCACCTGTTGGAACCCAATCGCCTCATAGGCACGGGCGGCAGGTGCGTTGTTCGCAAATAGGATCGCGGCCGCCGCACCCTCGGATTTTGCTTTCTGCATCAATGCGGTCGTGACCCGTCGACCCAGGCCACGATTTCTGTTTTTACGTGGAACAAAAACACCACCGACCTGAACTTGGTCGTGAACCCTGGCATTCACGGATGCCATGGCAACCGGCGCGTCGCCTTCCATCAGGACAATCGCCCTGCCTGCGGTAATTTCCGCCTCGACGCGCTCTGCGGCAAGCTCACGCGCCTCTTCGCCTGCGGCCTGTCCGGTATCCTCGATGTAATCCGCGAACCAAGTGTGCAGTCTTGACCGATCCTCGGCGCGCAAATCGCGATAAGGAACAGGTGCCTTAGTCAGACCTCGCAGGTCACGTCGATAAAGCGGTTCATCGTGATTCAACCGGTACTTCGCCTTCCCCAATCCCAGAGCGCCCAACGTCAGCTCGACCTGAGGTGCATCTCCCGTCATACCCAAAACGGTTTCGCCTTCGATCATCCGCGCGAAACACTCGACAGCTTCGGTTTCGGCGTTGGGCAATTGAACCATCAGATAGCCCTTCTTGCTGAGCCCGAAGACACCCCGGACCTGATCCTCACCCCAGATGAAGTAGCGGCTGGAATATTCATTCGCATTCAACCCCACCCCGTGGGCCGCCAAATTGCTGCGCAAAAACATTGAACTGTCAGGGTAGCGGGACAGAAACCTCTCTAGCGCCGGGGCATCCGATTGAACCGCCTCGCGAATCACGACCAATCTCCCAATGCCTGCTGCCACATGGTCAATGCGGCCACCGCCGCTGTATCCGCCCGCAGAATACGCGGGCCAAGACTGACCACATGCGCATAGGGTAAAGCCGACAGCCGCGCACGCTCAGCGTTGGAAAACCCGCCCTCCGGGCCGATGAGAATCGCCCAGGGGCGCCCTTTTTCATTCGCTGCCAGCCGCAGGGCCGAACCGACCTCGGCTTCGTTGCAGAACATCAACTGCCGACCTTCAGGCCAGGTCTTCAGCACGCGGTCCAGCCGCTGAAGGTCTGCCACTTCGGGCACGTAGGTTCCTCCGCATTGTTCAGCGGCTTCGATTGCATGAGCCTGAAGCCGGTCTTGCCGGATACGGTCTGCGTTGGTGAATTCGGTCTGAACTGGCAGGATGCGAGCCGCGCCCATTTCAGCGGCTTTTTCAACAATGAAATCGGTGCGCGCCTTTTTGATCGGCGCAAACAGGAACCACAGATCGGGGGGCAGCTGCAAAGGTTTGGTCTGCCTGACACAGGTCAGAGCGCCACCGCGTTTTCCGGACTCGGCCACCTCGGCCAGCCACTCTCCATCTTTGCCGTTAAACAGCGCCACTGCTCCTCCGACCGGCAGTCGCATGACGCCAAACAGATAGTGCGCCTGATCGCGCGTCAAAGGAACCGATTGCCCCTGACCCAAGGGCTGCTCTACATACAGTCTGATTTTCGCACTCATGAGACCTACATATGCAAGGCAATGCCCCAACACCAGATGGTCAAGTCGCCGATGCCGTCACCGGCAACTGGGTCGACACCTATGCCCCAGCCTTTGCCCGACCGTATCTGCGCCTCAGCCGCGCAGACCGGCCCATCGGCACATGGCTGTTGCTGCTTCCATGTTGGTGGGGGCTGGCGCTGGCCATCCTTCATGACGGTCAACCGCGTTGGGAAGATCTGTGGATTGCCCTAGGCTGCGCATTCGGAGCTTTTTTGATGCGAGGTGCCGGTTGCACGTGGAATGACATTACAGACCGGGAATTTGACGCACAGGTTGAACGCACACGCTCGCGCCCGATACCGTCGGGGCAAGTCAGTGTCCGGCAAGCTGCGGCCTGGATGATACTGCAAAGCCTTCTGGCGCTTGGCATTCTTCTCAGCTTCAATCAGGCGGCAATTGCCATGGGTGTGTTATCTTTGCTGCCGGTGACCGTTTATCCGTTTGCCAAACGGTTTACCTGGTGGCCTCAGGTTTTTCTGGGTCTGGCCTTCAACTGGGGCGCATTACTGGCCTGGACGGCGCATAGCGGATCGCTCGGCTGGCCTGCTGTCACGCTGTACCTGTCCGGCATCGCCTGGACCCTGTTCTATGACACGATCTATGCACATCAGGATACCGAGGATGATGAACTGGTCGGCATCAAATCCACCGCGCGCCTGTTCGGCACCGACACGGCGAAATGGCTGAAGTATTTTCTGGTCGCAACAATATCGCTGATGGGGCTGGCCATTATTGATGCCGGGGTGCCTGACGCGTCAATTCTGGCGTTGGGGGTCGCGCTTTGCGGCCCCTGGGCCATGGGCTGGCACATGATGTGGCAATTGCGCGGGCTTGATACCGAAGACAACGCCAAGCTGCTGCTGCTGTTTCGGGCCAACCGCGATACCGGCTTTATTCCGCTGATCTTCCTTTGCGTCGCCTTGTTGCTCTGATTGCACCTGCTGAACGGGGCCTGTAAAGATCGGCGCAAACGCCTGAGGAGTGCCAAACCCAAACATGCGTCTGCCGTATTTTATCGCTGTTTCCCTGATCTTTCTTGTATCAGCTGGCCTGTCACTTCTGGCGGCCAGCTATGCTGTTACCGAGATCGAAGAATCATCGGAACTCGCTGTACGGCGCTCGCTGGACCTGAAAGGACACGATTGGGCCGAGGTCGAAGCCGATGGTTTGCGGGTGGTCCTGACCGGTACAGCGCCAGATGAAGCGACCCGCTTTAACGCTCTGACCGCCGCGGGAACCGAAGTTGATACATCCCGCGTAATCGACGAAATGGAGGTTATCGCAACTTCCGCCCTCGCAGCACCGCGCTTTTCGGTAGAAATCCTGCGAAATGACAGTGGAATTTCGGTGATAGGTCTGATCCCGGCCAGTGAGAACAGGGACAAGCTGATCCAACGGCTTGGCAATCTGGACAGATCTGTTGCCATTTCGGACCTGATGGAAACAGCAGATTACCCGAAGCCCAAAGGGTGGGATGCCGCAATATCTTACGCGTTGGAGGCCCTGACCCACCTGCCCCGCGCCAAAATTTCCGCCAACCCGGATCTGGTCAGGATCACGGCAATTGCCAACAGTCAGCAAGAAAAACAAAAACTGGAACGCGACCTGACCCGTAGGGCACCGCCCAGTCTGCGGGTTGGGCTGGCGATTTCGGCACCTCGCCCGGTCGTCACACCTTTTACTTTGCGTTACCTGATCGACGAAGAAGGCGGGCATTTTGACGCCTGCTCGGCGCAGGATGAGAAGGCACGTGACCGAATCGTGGCCGCCGCGAAAAACGCCGGGTTGACGGGGCCTTATTCCTGCACCGTCGCCTTGGGCGAACCATCGCCACGCTGGCCAGAAGCAGCCGAGAAAAGCATTCAGGCGCTGTTCCGGATAGGCCAGGGTTCGGTCACCATGTCAGACGCGGACATTACCCTGATCGCAGCGGAGGGAACCGATCCTGCGGTGTTCGACCGGGTTGTGGGCGAGCTTGAAACCGAGCTGCCTGCGGTCTTCGCCTTGCACGCCGTTTTACCTGAGCCTGAGACAACGAACCCAAATGGCCCGGTCGAGTTCTCGGCCACCCGCAGCCCTGAAGGGCTGGTGCAATTGCGCGGACGGCTGGGTGATGAAACTCTGCGCGACATGGTCGACAGCTACGCGCGCGCGGCCTTTGGATCCGATCAGGTATATACTGCCACCCGCATCGTTTCGGATCTCCCGACGGACTGGCCTGTACGTGTTCTGGCCGGTCTGGAGGCTTTGGGTCAGCTCCACAACGGCGTATTGACCGTAACACCCGATACGGTCGAACTGATCGGCCTCAGCCACGAAGAAGACGCCAAGGCCCGCATCGCAGGTCAATTGTCCGACAAGTTGGGCGAGGGGCAGGAATACACCCTGACCATCACCTATCAGCCCCCACCGGAACCCGAGGACGCCCTGCCCGACCCGGAAGTCTGCGAGGCCCAAATTGCTGAAATTCAGGCCACCAGCAAAATCGCCTTTGAGCCCGGATCGGCCACGATTGCATCAGACTCGCGCGATGTGGTGAACCAGATTGCTGATATCCTGCGTGACTGCGGTCCGATCCGTATGGAGATTCAGGGCCACACAGACAGTCAGGGCCGTGAAGAGATGAACCAACAACTCAGCCAGGCGCGGGCGCAATCCATTCTGAACGAGCTGCGCGGGCGGCGCATTCCTACCAGCAGCTACACCGCTGTGGGGTATGGGGAAACGCAACCCATCGCTGACAACGACACCGAAGAGGGCCGGGAAGAAAACCGCCGGATCGAGTTCCGTCTAATCCGTCCTGAGCCTGTTGAGAGTAGTGAAACAGGCCTTGAAGCGCTTGAGGCCGAGGCTGCGACTTCCGCAGAGGACCAAACCGACACGACCGCACCAGATGCGGATGCAGGGGACCAGTAAGTTGAACAGAACAGAATTCGTCATTGTCACCGCCATTATCCTGTTCGCCGCCTTCTGCATGGGCTGGTTTGCCAACTGGTTGGCGCACCGCCTGTCCCGAGTAAGTCAAAGCGACGTTGCCGATCTGGATCGGATGAGTCAGGAGTTGCACGAGGCGGAGGAAACCCGCGATCAGGCCATCACCTATTTGCAGCAACGTGAGGCCGAATTGACAAACCAGCTAACCCAGACAGAGGCCGAGCTGGCAGCTGCTATGGATGGCCTGCGGGCCGCGCGTCAGGAGGCCGAAGAACTGCGCGGACGGATCAACAACGCGGATTAAGTATACGACCTTGCGCCACCGCCCAAGTTTGCAAGAATAAACGGTCGCTAAATCACTACCACCGGGTCAGCGCGTCTTCGTCTTCGTCTTTGGCTGCGACCCATTCCGCACCAGAGTGGGTGATTTCCTTCTTCCAGAAAGGTGCGCGAGACTTCAGATAATCCATCAGATATTCCGCTGCCTCAAACGCATCTTTACGATGCGGCGCAGCGGTCGCCACCATCATGATCCTGTCTCCCGGGGCCAGTCGGCCATGACGATGGATCACCAGGACGTCACCCAATGACCACCGCTCCTTGGCTTCCTGGGCGATCTTGGTCAGCGCCCGTTCCGTCATACCCGGATAGTGTTCAATCTCCATCACATCCAGATCACCGCTTGCCAGGTCGCGCACAACGCCAGTGAAGGTGACAATGGCTCCGTTGGCATCATCCCCGGCGGCAAAAGCATTGGCCTCGGCGCCCAGATCGAATGCTTCCTGCTGAACAGCGATCCGCATCGCTCAACCGCCCGTCATTGGTGGAAAAAACGCCACTTCCCGAACGCCCGAAAGCGAGGCGTCGAAATCCGACAACTCCTGATCCAGTGCAACGCGCAGGGCGGACAAATCGGCAAATGCCGCAGCATAGCGTTCTTCCCGCGCGCTCAACTCGGCCACCAGATCATTGACAGTGACTGCCTGCGTCTCGACCTTTTCCTTTGGCAAACCGATACGTTCGCGTACCCATGCAAAATACAGCACATCCATCCCTCAGATCTCCTTCAGATGTGGCATGGCTTTACGTAGGTAATCATAGCCGGTGATCAATGTCAGCGCCGCCGCAATCCACAGCAACCACAGCCCGATCTGGCCTGCCCAGAACATACCATGGATGTTCCAGCGCAGGTGATTCACATCTTCAACCTGGCCCGCGATAATCTGTTCTACCAGCGCGGCGTCCATGCCGAAACTCGCCATCACGGCATAGTGTTCAAAGATGCCCTGCGAGAACAGCACGGCGATGGCGATCATCTGCGCTGTTGTTTTCCACTTGGCAAGCTTTGTAACCTTCAGCGTCCCCGCCACATCGCCCAGATATTCGCGCAAGCCCGAGACAAAAACCTCGCGGAACAGGATCACGGTGGCGGGTAGCACCAGCCATGGTGTCCAGTGTTCGGTCGAATAGCCAACCAGAATCATCAGCGCGATCACCACCATTGCCTTGTCGGCAATCGGATCCAGCATCGCGCCCATCTTGGTTTCCTGTTTCCACGCACGGGCCAGATAGCCATCAAACCAATCGGTGATCGCCGCCGAAAGGAATAGGATCAAAGCGAACCAGTCCGCATAGGGCCGGGTGAAGTACAAAAACATTACGGCCAGACCGGGCGCAGCCAGCAGGCGTAGAACCGTCAGGATATTGGGCAAATTCCACTTCATGGCTTGGACCCTATATCGCCGGTTCAAGACAGAAAAGACAAACCGGTAAAAAACTACATCACTCACAACAGCTTGGTCAAAGCGCCGCAGGTCCGACGCTTTGCGCCTCGTGCACTTGGCGTTTCACGTCTTTGCAGTCAGATTGCCCGTCGACTGCAAAGCGGAACGTACAGGATGACAGCGCATATTCAAACCGACGCCCGATCGAACATGGTCGGCAGCCTGTGGATGGTGGCCGCAATGGCGGGCTTTGCGTTGGAGGATGCGTTGCTGAAAGCAGCATCGACCGCGCTTCCGATCTGGCAGGTTCTGGTTCTGTTCGGGACTGGCGGGTCCGTAATCTTTGCCGCACTGGCGTCGGCTCGTGGAAAACGTCTGATACACCCAGACGTTCTATCCCGCCCGATGAAAGTTCGGGTGCTGTTCGAAGTCTTTGGTCGGCTGTTCTATGTGCTCGCCATCGCGTTGACGCCCTTGTCCTCGGCCACGGTGATCTTGCAAGCAACGCCTTTGGTTGTGGTCGCAGGCGCGGCGTTATTCTTTGGTGAAGCGGTTGGTTGGCGGCGATGGAGCGCGATTTTTGTCGGTATGATCGGCGTCGTCGTTATTCTGCAACCGACCGGGGACAGTTTTTCGCTGCTGTCGATACTGGCCGTATTGGGTATGTTAGGGTTCGCAGGGCGTGATCTGGCCAGCCGTGCGGCCCCTGCCACGCTTGGAACCGAAGTTCTGGGGTTTTATGGTTTCCTCAGCATTATCGTTGCGGGCCTTGCCTATCGGGTGTGGGAAGGCGCACCCATGACACCGGTTGGCACGCACACCAGCCTGCATCTGACGGGCGCGGTTCTGATGGGCGTCATGGCCTATGCCGCGCTCATGAACGCAATGCGCACGGGTGAAGTGTCTGCTGTGACCCCGTTGCGCTATACGCGACTGCTGTTCGGTATCGGGTTGGGTATCGCCCTGTTCGGCGAAAGCCTGGACCGTACTATGTGGGTCGGCAGCGCGCTTATTGTGGCTTCGGGCCTCTATATCCTGTGGCGGGGGCGACAGGTCTAACCCTTGTCGTGGAAGAAATCATAGACTTTCTGAGCCAACCCGGCCGAGATTCCCTCGACCGCTTTCAGGTCTGCCAGATTGGCCCGGCTTACCGCTTTGGCGCTGCCGAAGTGAGTCAGCAAGGCGCGCTTGCGTGCGGCCCCGACGCCCGGAATTTCATCCAGCGGCGTGGCACCAACAGCCTTGGCGCGTTTCGCACGGTGGGTGCCAATGGCAAAACGGTGCGCCTCGTCCCTTAGCCGTTGAATAAAGTACAAGACCGGATCGTTGCGTTTTAGGGCAAAGGGGCGCTGGCCGATCCGGTGAAACTCTTCCTTGCCGTGGTCACGGTCGACCCCTTTGGCAACACCGACCATCGGAATATCTTCGACCCCGTGGGCCTGCATGATCTCGTGCACGGCGCTGACCTGTCCGGCACCGCCATCGATCAGCAGCAGGTCGGGCCAAAGCCCTTTATCCCGATCCGGGTCTTCTTTTTGCAGGCGGGTGAAGCGACGGTTCAGAACCTCTTTCATCATGCCGAAATCATCACCCGGCGTCAGGTCGTCGCCGCGAATGTTGAACTTGCGATAGGCGTTTTTCATGAACCCGTCGGGCCCTGCCACGATCATACCGCCCACCGCGTTAGTGCCTTGGATATGAGAGTTATCGTAGACCTCAATCCGTCCCGGTGGACTATCCAGATCAAACGCCTCTGCCACCCCGCGCAGCAACTTGGCCTGCGTGGCGCTTTCCGACATGCGCCTGGCCAGAGACTCTCGCGCATTGCGCAAGGCACCTGCAACCAGTTCCTGTTTCTCACCCCGCAGCGGGACAAGGATTTCGACTTTGCGCCCGGCTTTCTCGGACAAAGCCTCCTGCATCAGATCGGCGTTTTCGATCCCGTCCGACAAGATCAACTGCCGTGGTGGTTCCTTGTTGTCGTAGAACTGGCCAAGGAAAGCCTCCATCACTTCGGCATGTGATACATCCGGGCCAACACGCGGATAAAAGTCCTTGTTGCCCCAGTTCTGGTTGGCACGGATGAAGAATACCTGAACACAGGCTTGCCCGCTGTCCATATAAAGGCCGATCACATCCGCCTCGGTCACGCCACGAGGGTTGATGCCTTGCGCGGTCTGTACCTGCGTCAGCGCCCGGATGCGGTCGCGCAGACCGGCGGCGCGTTCGAACTCCATAGCCTCGGACGCGGCCATCATCTGTTCAGCCAGTTCCTCCTGCACCTTGGTCGAGCGCCCCGACAGGAAACGTTCTGCATCCTTGACGCTTTCACTGTAATCCTGCTCCGAAATCAAACCGACACACGGCCCGGAACACCGTTTGATCTGATAAAGCAGACAGGGCCGCGTGCGGCTGTCGAACATGGAATCCGAACAGTTACGCAGCAGGAATGCCTTTTGCAGCTGGTTCAATGTGCGGTTTACAGCGCCCGCGCTGGCAAATGGTCCGAAATAGGCGCCTTTTTCCTTCTTCGCCCCACGGTGTTTTTTGATCTGCGGAAAGTCATGATCCTTGGCGACCAGGATGTTGGGAAAGCTTTTGTCGTCCCGCAGCAGCACATTGTATTTCGGTTTAAGCTGCTTGATCAGGTTCTGCTCCAGCAGTAGCGCCTCGGTTTCCGTTCTTGTGGTCAGAAACATCATCGAAGCGGTCGAGGAAATCATCTTCTCGATCCGGCCCGAGTGACCCGGCCTTGTATAGTTCGACACCCGCGCCTTTAGGTTTCGCGCCTTGCCCACGTATAAAACCCGACTGTCGGCATCCAGCATCCGGTACACCCCGGGTGAGCTGTCCAGCGTCTTTGCATAACGCTGAATGCAGGCATAACCGGTCAGGGACGATTCACTGTGGGTAGTCATGGGATTCCGATATGATTCTCTTTTACTGGCTGCAATCTTGCGGGCTTCAGATCAAGAGAAAACAAATCCACGATTCCTGTGGATAAGTGTGAAGATAAGTTTTCACAGCCTTAGAATTTCCCTTGTTTCATTACCACTTCATTAACATGCACAAAAAATAGGCACATTATCAAGACGCTGATTTTTAACGATATTTTTTCACACATTTAGCAAGTGTATGAAAAAAAAGACATTTTTGTAACACGCAGGTAACACAAACGTGCGCGGTGCAAAACTTGCAGCGATATTGCTTATTCAACTCCCAGAACATCCGGTGTTTTCCACCCCAGGTGTTGGCCGCCATCCACGCATATCAGTTGCCCCGTTACTGCGTGTGCATCCAGAAAATATCCCAAAGCGGCGGTGATATCCGACGGATTTGACCCGCGTTCCAGAACAGTATTCGTTCGTTGCGCCTGGAAATGCTCAGCGCTTTGACGATGCCCCTGTACCGTTGGTCCGGGTCCGATGGCATTGACCCGGATTGCAGGGGACAGCGCCTGTGCCGAGGTACGGGTCAGCGTCCATAGCCCCATTTTGGCGATGGTGTAAGACATGAACTCGGGTGTCAGCTTGCGTACACGCATGTCCACCATGTTGATGATCAGACCGGTCGCAAGGGGTTCGCCATTTTCGTCCGTGTCCGGGGCCAGCCCCTGCCCGGCCATGGCTTGGGTCAAAACGAACGGTGCCCGCAGATTACTGTCGAGATGGCGGTCCCAGCTTTGGCGGGTCGCGGTGTGAACGCTGTCATACTCAAAGATCGAGGCGTTGTTCACCAGACAGGTGATCGGCCCGCCCAGAGCCTCGGCTGCTTTGGGCAGCAGATCCTGCACCTCTCCCTCATCCAGCAGATCAGCCTGCAATGCCACTGACCGTCGGCCCATAGCCTGTACCTCCGCCACAGTCTCGTGCGCGGGGCGTTCTGAGGACGCATAATGAACGGCGACATCATATCCACGACCCGCCAGATAAAGCGCCATGGCCCGACCCAGACGAATACCGGCACCGGTCACTAAAGCTCGGGTCATGCTTCACCTCGTTTTGTCAGATCAAACCAGCAATACAGTGACATAAAGCGCATAAAGGAAGGTCAGCACCAGCCCCCAACCGCGAGAGATATCCTGCTTGAAAACAACAAAGGGAACCAGAAGCAGCGATGCGCCCAGCATGACCCAAAGGTCAAAATGCAGGAAACCGGGATCGACCGGGATACGCCCGAACCAGGTTGCGATCCCGATAATGGCCAGAAGGTTGAACATGTTCGAGCCAATCACGTTGCCAAGGGCCACATCGGCCTGTCGGCGCAAAGCGGCCATCACGGTTGTCGCCAGTTCGGGTAAAGACGTTCCAACCGCAATCAGGGTCAGACCGATAACCGTTTCACTGACACCATATGTCCGGGCGATGACCGTCGCATTTTCCACCAGCAGGTGCGCCCCCATAGGAAGGCCCACAAGGCCGAGGATCAGGTAAACCGATACCTTCCAGTAAGGCATGTCAGGATCAGCTTCTTCCAGGCCTTCAAGGTCGTCGTCATCGGCACAGGCTTCCCCACAGGCCTTGCGGTGCGCCTTTGCTTCACGAAACGCATTCATCAGAACCAGGCCCAAAGCCGCCAGCAGGATCAGGCCGCTGACGACGGTGAATGTTCCACAAAACGCCAACCCTATGAACAGGGCCGTCGCCATCAGCATGAAGGCATAGTTCCTACGGCTGTCGCATTCGCTGGTATGGATCGTTGCCAGCATCGCAGGAAGACCAAGAACCAACAGGATGTTGGCCGTGTTTGATCCGACAACATTACCTAGCGCAATACCCGGTGCGTGTTCCTTGACGGCGCTGATAGCAATCAGCAACTCGGGCGCGGACGTGCCGAAGGCCACAATCGTAAGGCTGACGATCAGGGCCGGGACCCCCAAGCGCAGGCTCAGGTTCACTGCGCCACGCACCAAGGCATCGCCTGCCAGCAACAGGATCAACAAGCCAAGACCAGACAGCAGCCACGTGGTGATCAAGCCCGGCCTCCTTTTTCACAGGCACAAGGGCCTTTTCCGATGCGATAGCGACCGCATCGCGGACATTTCGCCGAACTTAGCTTCTTTTGCCCAGGAAACCGCAGCTTGCCGAACATTGCCAATACGCCCATTGCGATCAGAAAAAGAGTGACAGCCTTTACGATCACGTCACAAACCGAAACGCGCGTAGGCTGCCCGCTCCTCTAACCCTGCGATAGCATCCTGCGCCAGGCTGGCACCAAACCGGGTCCAGATCGGTTTTTTCACGCCATAGCGGCGAAATTTGACCTTGTCACCGAAACGGTCCTGCAACTTTGGCTTCAGATGGGCGATGCCGTCGATAAGCCCCAGTTCCTGCGCGCGACGCGCCAGCCAGACCTCGCCCGTGAACAGATCAGCTTCCTGATTCAGCTTGTCCCCGCGCCGATCTTTGACATGCGCAATGAAATTCTCGTGGATATCGCCCAATAACCCTTGCAGGCGGGCTACATCCTCTTTCTTTTCCGGTGAAAACGGGTCGAGCATGGACTTCGATTTCCCGGCAGTATGGACCCGCCGCTCAAATCCCTGCCGCGCCAGAAAGACATGCGCGCCAAATCCAGCCGAGATCACACCGATCGATCCCAGTACGGAACTGTCATCGGCCCAGATCTCATCCGCTGCTGCGGCCAGCCAATACCCACCGGATGCAGCGACGTCTTCGACAAAAGCGATGACCGGCACGTCCAGTTCTTCGGACAAACGCCGAATGCGCGCACCGATCATTGAACTTTGGACAGGGGATCCGCCCGGTGAATTAATCTCAAGCGCCACGGCCGCAGGTTTTCCCTTGCGAAAGGCTTTCTCGAGAACCGGCGCAAGCGTGGCGTCGTTCAAGGACCCGCGCCCGGCCATTCCAATGGCGCCAGACAGGCGGACAACGGCCACACAGGGGTGTTTTTTGACGAACGGCAGGCTGAGCTTCATGGGTGCCGATGTAGAGTGCCACCAACCCGTAAACAAGAGACTCTTCGAACCTTGAACGCGACGTGAACCAAATTCACACACTCAATGGGCAAAAATGCAACGCCCCGGTGCGGGTTAGCTGCGAATGCGCCAGCCAGTTTTGAAGATCCAGCCAATGACCGCCAGACACACCCCAGTAAAGGCTATGATGGCCAGCAAACTCAGGGCGATGGGCACATCCGCAAGCCCGAAAAACGACCAGCGAAACCCCGAGATCAGATAGACGACCGGATTGAACAACGTGATCGTCTGCCACAGAGGCGGCAGCATCGAGATTGAATAAAACGTACCGCCAAGGAAGATTAGTGGCGTGACCACAAGCTGCGGTACCAGAGACATCTGTTCAAAATTACTGGCCCATATCCCGATGATAAAGCCCAGCAACGAGAAGCTGAGACATGACAGGATCAAAAACGCCGCCATGGCAAAGGGGTGTTCGATCCGTATGTCGACGAAGAAGGTCGACGTGGCCAGAATGACCAGTCCCACGAACAGCGCTTTGGTGGCCGCTGCACCAACATACCCAATCACGATTTCGATAAAATTCACCGGCGCCGACAGCAGCTCGTAAATGGTGCCCAGAAACTTTGGGAAATAAATTCCGAAAGACGCGTTCGAGATCGACAGCATCACCACCGACAGCATGATCAAGCCCGGCACAATGAACGCGCCGTAGGATACGCCCTCGACCTCCTGAATTCGACTGCCGATGGCGGTGCCAAACACCACGAAATACAGCGAGGTGGAAAGAACCGGTGACAGGAAGCTTTGCGCCAGGGTGCGAAAGAAGCGAGCCATTTCGAACCGGTAGATTGCAGCGATTGCGGTCCAGTTCATGCCGCCTCTCCGGATACCAGGTTTACAAATATCTCTTCCAGGCTCGATTGCCGTGTCTGCACATCGCGCAATACCAGCCCGGCCTGCGAAACGTCATTCAACAAGGTCGTTATCCCCGTGCGATCCGCATGGGTATCGTAGGTATAGATCAGGCTATCCCCTGCGCCGTTGAGGGTCAGATTGTGGCTGGCCAAATCATCGGGAATCTTGGCGATTGGCTCGGTCAGCATGACGACAATCTGCTTTTTGCCCATTTGCGCCATAAGCGTGTCTTTATCCTGCACCAAAAGCAACTCACCCTTGTCAATGACGCCGACGCGATCCGCGATGGCTTCGGCCTCTTCGATATAGTGGGTGGTCAGAATGATGGTGACACCGTCCCGTTTCAGCTCGGCCACGATTTCCCACATATCCTTGCGCAGCTCGACATCCACACCCGCCGTCGGTTCATCCAGAAACAAAACACGTGGTTCATGCGCTAAGGCCTTGGCGATCAGCACGCGGCGTTTCATGCCGCCCGACAACTCCTTGATTGCGTTCTTGCGCTTTTCCCACAGCGAAAGCTTGCGCAGAATGTCCTCGATCCGGCCGTTGTCTTTGCCCAGCCCAAACAATCCGCGTGACAGCCGAACTGTGTTCCAGACCTTTTCAAACGGTTCCAGCGCGATCTCTTGCGGGACAAGCCCGATCATTCTGCGCGCTGCGCGATAATCCGATTGAATGTCGTGCCCGCCGACTGAAACCGTGCCGGATGTTGGCGTGGTTATTCCGCAGATCGTCGAGATCAGAGTGGTTTTTCCCGCCCCATTCGGCCCCAGAAGCGCAAGAATTTCGCCTTCTTCAATGTCCAGAGACACACCTTTCAGCGCCTCGAACCCATCGGCGTAGGATTTGCGCAGATTTCTGATGGATAAAATGGTCGTCATATCCGCTCCCCGTTCTGGCCCAGACCCTATCGCCCCGAACACAGGGATAACAGGCCCATTCCGCACCATGTGATGAACAACTGCCAAAAGGAAGGCCGCCCGCGCCAGCAATCATCCGGCTTGCAATCCCGACACCAGCCAGCAAACTCTGCCGGAAACGGAGGGCCTTGATGCTGAACGGAATACGTGTTGTCGAACTCGAAGGTCTGGGCCCCGGCCCGTTTAGTGCCATGTTACTGGCAGATCTGGGCGCTGACGTGATTACAATCCACCGCAAAGGGGGCGCCGCAACACCGGGTATGCCGGAACGTTCCCTGTTGGACCGGGGCAAAAGATCCATCGCACTTGATCTGAAGACCGCCAATGATCTGGATACCGCGCTTCGCCTGATCGACACAGCCGATGCGCTGATCGAAGGATTCCGCCCCGGTGTGATGGAAAAACTGGGGCTCGGGCCCGATGTCTGCCTGACCCGCAATCCAAAACTGGTCTATGGGCGCATGACGGGCTGGGGGCAGGATAGCCCGCTGGCCGACACGGCGGGGCATGACCTGAATTACATCGCCCTGTCCGGAGCGCTCTGGTATGCATCACATCCCGGCCAAGCACCGCAGACCCCGCCAACGTTGGTGGGTGATATCGGCGGTGGGGCCATGTATCTTGTGGCAGGCGTTCTGGCAGGGCTCATCAATGCGCAACGCACTGGCGCAGGTACTGTCGTTGACGCGGCAATCTATGACGGCTCGGCCCATATGATGAACCTATTGATGACAATGCGCCAAACCGGCAACCTGTCTGAAACCCGGGGTCAAAGCCTGTTGGACGGTCCCCACTGGAGCAGAACCTACGCCTGCGCCTGCGGTGGTTTTATTTCCGTTCAATGCCTCGAACCAAAATTCTACATGCAATTTCTGAGCTTAATGGGCCTCACAAACGATACCGAGTTTCAACGGCAATACGACCGTGATCTATGGCCTTCGCTTTCACGCCGTCTGACCGATATCTTCGCCAGTCAACCGCGCGACCATTGGGAGGCCCTGTTTCGAGGAACAGATGCCTGCATTGCTCCTGTTCTCAGCCCGGACGAAGCCCGCTCACACCCGATGAACCTCCATCGCAACAGCTGGCAGGACATTGACGGTACATTTCAGGCCGCCGCCGCCCCACGGTTTTCAGGCCATGACTGGACCCCGAAACCCAGCCCCATGCGCGGCGAGCATAATAAAGAGATCCTCGCAGAGCTTGACAGCCTGAGCTGATCTGCACTTCATCTGGCCCAAAATATCCCGGGGGATGAATTGGCCGCAGGCCAAGAAGGGGGCTGGCCCCCTTTAATCTGGTTACCGCCCGCGCACCGTATCGATCATCAACTGAACATTCTCAGGATCGGCATCCGGCGTGATCCCATGTCCCAGGTTGAAGATGTGCGGCCCGTTTGAGAACGCCTCGACAATCCGCCGCGTCTCATCCACCAGAGCTTGCCCACCGGTCACCATATGCGACGAGGCCAGGTTTCCCTGCACACAACCATCAACCTGTACATGTCTGGCGGCCCAATCGGGCGACACCGAGTTGTCCAGCGCGACGCAATCCACACCCGTCGTCTTGGCAAACCCGACATACCCCTCCCCCGCCTCGCGCGGGAAACCGATCACCGGGATGCCGGGGTGACGTTCCTTGATGGCCTGCGCAATCACACGGCACGGTTCCACCGCGTATTTGCGAAACGCCTCACCTTTCAGGGAACCCGCCCAGCTATCGAAAATCTTGACCACCTCGGCCCCGGCGTCGATCTGAGCCGACAGATACTCGATTGTTGCCGCCGTGATACGATCCAGCAGCGCCTCGAATAAGGCAGTATCGCTCTCTCGCAGAGCGTGTGCCGGTCCCTGATCGGGTGTTCCACGCCCAGCGATCATGTAGGTCGCGACTGTCCAGGGCGCGCCGGCAAACCCGATCAGCGCGGTCTCAGACGGCAATTCTCGCGACAGGATCCGAACCGTTTCATAAACGGGCGACAATGTCTCATGAATCGCGTCCACCGGCTTCAACGCATCAAACTCGGATTGCCGCGTGATCGTCGACAAACGTGGACCTTCGCCGGTCACAAACCAAAGATCCGCACCCAGCGCCTGCGGCACCAGCAGGATATCGGCAAACAGGATCGCAGCATCAAACCCATAGCGCCGGATCGGCTGCAATGTGACTTCGGCGGCCAGTTCCGGGTTATAGCATAAAGACAGAAAATCTCCGGCCAGGGCACGGGTGGCCCGGTATTCCGGCAGATACCGGCCCGCCTGGCGCATCATCCAGATTGGCGGCACATCCTGTACTTCGCCCGCCAGCGCCCTTAGCAGTTTCTTTGTCTCGGCCATATTCGCCCCCAGTCTTCCGGTTTTGGCAACGGGTCGTCCTTCGGCGGCAATTTGTCAAGCTCAGCCCCCATTGTCAGGGCAATGTGACGCGACTAAAGCTGTGCACATGACTTTGACCCTGCCCACCCCCGCATCGCCCCTCAGAATTGGCACCCGTGGTTCACCGCTGGCTCTGGCTCAGGCCTATGAAACCCGCCAACGCCTGAGCGATGCGTTTGATCTGCCCGAAGTGGCCTTTGAAATCGTCGTGATCAAAACAACCGGCGACAATCGCGCCATGATCGATGCGGATCGCCCGCTGAAGGAAATCGGCAACAAGGGCCTGTTCACCAAGGAAATCGAAGAGGCGATGTTGCGCGCCGAAATCGATATCGCCGTGCATTCAACGAAAGACATGCCTGTTGAACAGCCCGAAGGGCTGGTTCTGGACACATTCCTTCCGCGCGAAGATGTGCGTGACGCGTTCATCTCGCCGCGTCTTAACTCAATCCACGATCTGCCCGAAGGGGCTGTTGTGGGCACCTCATCATTGCGGCGCCGGGCGCAGCTGCTGAACCGGCGGCCGGATCTGAAAGTGGTCGAGTTTCGCGGGAACGTGCAGACACGGCTGAAAAAGCTGGAAGCCGGGGTCGCGGATTGCACTTTTCTGGCCATGGCTGGCATTCACCGTCTGGGCATGGATGAGGTTCCAGCCAGCGCCATTTCTCCGGATGACATGCTGCCCGCGATTGCACAGGGTACCATTGGCATCGAACGGCG
This sequence comes from Ruegeria sp. AI2, assembly GCF_056541275.1. Taxonomy (NCBI): domain Bacteria; kingdom Pseudomonadati; phylum Pseudomonadota; class Alphaproteobacteria; order Rhodobacterales; family Roseobacteraceae; genus Ruegeria; species Ruegeria sp. AI2. Next base: position 29,011 of record NZ_JBQFYB010000002.1, on the reverse strand, counting down.
CAGCAACGATATGCGCGCGGCCGAAATGCTTGAAGCGATTCATCACGCGGAAACGGGATGGCGGCTGGCCGCCGAACGCACCTTGCTGGCCGCGCTGGACGGGTCTTGCGAAACTCCGATCGCTGGCTTGGCAGAGTTGGATGGAAACAACTTAAGGCTGCGCGGCGAAGTCCTGCGCCCAGATGGGTCGGAAACCGTGAACAGAGAAGTGACCGGTTCTGTCAAAGACGGGCCAGAAATGGCCCGCACGATGGCAGGGGAACTGTTGGAACAGGCGGGTCCAGGTTTTTTTGATTGGAAAAATTCAAATTAATTTAAGGCAGTGTGAACTTGATCACTGTGGCCACCGAGATTATCGGGCATTAAAGTGACATACCGATGAGGAAGTCGGGTCAGTCTCTAAAGTATCGAAAAGTTTTCAGATTGCCGGTGATTTAATCAGTATTCGAGGGGGCGAGGCTGACCCCCGACTTCCAAAGGTAGCGGGTCGCTGTTGAACTCAACAGCGACCCGTTTACGTTGTATACATCCAACCTTCAGGAAATGGCATCAACCGCGTGACGGACGGCGATGCGTGTCTGTTCCAGATCCGCATCGGTGATCGCCAGCGACGGATAAAGCTTGCCCGGAGACTTGAAGATTCCATGGGCGCGCAGCACCGCATTATAAGTGGCGTTGCGCTGTGGATCATCGTGGTTTGCGCTGCGATAATCACGGCACTCGGCGTTGGTGAAATAGATGTCAAACAAAGTCTCGTCACCGCAAATCCGATGCGCGATGCCCGCTTCATTTAAGGCGTCCGACTGAATCTGCTGCAAGTGTTTTCCAATTGCGCGCAAACGCTCATACGCGCCTTCACGCCGCAAAATCTCCATCGTCTTCAGCCCAGCGGCCGAGGCGACCGGATTCCCCGAGAGGGTACCCAACTGCATCAGCCAACCTTCTTCCCCGACCTTCGACTTATCGAAATGCTTCATGATCTCGACGCTGGCACCAAGCGCAGCCAGAGGGAAGCCGCCGCCCGTGATCTTGCCCAAAGTGCAGATATCCGGTGTGACCCTGTATCGTTCCTGCGCCCCGCCATAAGCCAGCCGGAATCCGGTGACAATCTCATCAAAGATCAACAGCACACCATGTTGATCACACAGAGCTCGGAGGCCCTGCAAATATCCCGGCATTGGCGGGATGATCCGTTGCAAAGGCTCGACCATAATCGCGGCAACGTCGTCATTTTCATCCAGCAAAGCAGCGACGGCTTCCAGATCGTTAAAGGGCGCGATCAGCATTTGCTCGGCCACGCTGTCGGGGATACCCGCGCTGTCGGGAACAGCCTGCGGGAAATTAACCCTGCGGCTTGGGGCAAGGCTCATCTGCGCCTCGGCGCTCATACCGTGGTAACCGCCTTCAAACTTCAGGATTTTGCTGCGCCCGGTATAAGCCCGCGCCAGGCGAATCGCATACATGTCGGCTTCGCCTCCCGACGCGACAAAGCGCACCTGCTCGCAGCAGGGAACGGCGTCGATGATGGCCTCGGCCAGTTCGATTCCTTTTCTGTTATTGGCAAAAAACGTCATCCCTTTGGGCAGCTGTTCCAAAACGGCTTCCATCACTTCAGGGTGGCCATGACCCAGCAGCATCGGACCCGACCCGATCAGGTAATCGACATATTCGTTGCCGTCTTCGTCCCAGACACGGCTGCCTTCACCACGGGCGATGATGATGCCTGGATCAAAGTTGCCAAACCCCCCGGCAGGTAGAACTTCGTTCGCGCGAGCAATCCATTCGGATTGTGATTGGATTTTCAGCATCTCAGTCGATCTCCAGAATTGGGGTGCCAAGGATATCGAGGTCCGGCACAACACCTAAACCCGGACCTTCGGGCGGAGCAATCCGGCCGTTTTCACGAATTGGTGCATCAGGACACAGACGCGGGGCCACGTAAGACGACAAGTCGCACGTGTTCATCAGAGAACCTTTCGGCGTCGACGCCGCAAAGTGAAGTGAAGCCGCAGTAATAATATCAGACCCCCATGTGCATTCCGCGCAAATCTCGGCACCCAGATGCACGGTCAGATCCCGTGCACGACGCATTGCTGACAATCCGCCGAATTTCGAAAGTTTAAGCGCCACCGCGTCCATGCAACCCAACTCATGCGCCCGCTTCAGCGATGCAAGATCAAAGGCGTTTTCGTCGATCTTCATGGGCAGACCCGTCGACTGACGAACAGCGGCGCAGTCTTCCAGTGTTTTACAGGGCTGTTCCAGCATCACATCCAGATGCGCCACCGCGCGCCCGGTTCGCGTTGCCTGAAGGCGCGATGCGCCGCAGTTCCAGTCGCCATACACAAGCGGTCCGGTTCCCACGGCTTCGCGCACTTTGATCAGCCGCTCGGCATCGGCTTGCCAATCACCCTCGACACCCAGCTTGACCTGGAATTGCCGAATGCCCGTCTGGAAGGCTGCCTTTGCAATGCGCGCCATTTCGTCCGGCGCGATACATGTGATCGAATGATAAAGTGGCATATCTGCCCGTGTCCGCCCGCCCAGCAACGCGTAAACCGGCACCCCTGCCACGCGGCCGAACAGATCCCACAGCGCAATGTCGACGATCGATTTCGCGTAGCTGTGGCCTTGCAGAAATCCGTCCAGCTTTCGCATCGGTGCGTCAACCCCAATTGGCGAAATCCCGAGAATCTCGGGACCCATTTCAGCGATGGCCCCCGGTACTCCATTTGCATAGGCGGGCAGATAATGCGGGATCGGGCAGACCTCGCCCCAACCTGTCAGACCTGTATCCGTCTCAAGACGCAGGATATGAGACGTCACGGTCGCGCAGGTCTTGCCGCCGGCCATGTGATAGGTTTCATGGCTGGTCAGATCGACGGACCAGAGCGTTATCTTGTCAATTTTCAAGCATATTCTCCTACTGGATCACCCAATGCGGCTTCGTCCGGATGAACGCCAAGCCCGGGTTCTTCTGGCAGGTGCAAATGGCCATCAACATTCCGAGGCCCACGCCCCCCGGCAATATCGACCGTGATCATGTCCTGACAGGCCCATACTGCAAGGCAGTTGTCATCCGGGATGGTCGCGGCCAGATGTAATGCTTCGGTATCGGCCAGAACCGTACCGCCTGTGGCCATTACAAACATGTCTATCCCATGGGCCAGCGCGATATCCCGCATGCGTGCAGCCTTGGTCAGCCCGCCGACGCGGTTCAACTTGATCCCGAAAATCTGAGCCAGACCATCGCGGGCAATACGGGCCGCATCCTGCAAAGTCACGAGGCTTTCGTCCACTGAAACGGGTGACGGGTGAAGCCCCGAGATTGCAGCAATGTCATCCAACGTCTCACAAGGTTGTTCGAACATGACATTCAGGTCCGCGCAGGTGCTCATCACGCGCAAAGCTTGCTGACGCGTCCAGCCACGATTGACATCATAAAGAACGATCTCGCCGGGTCGCCGAATACTCTCGACATCGCGAACACGCACGATGTCCCGGTCAACGTCACCACCAATCTTCACGGAATGGGCGATGTAGCCCCGCTGGCGGTACCGCTCTATGACCGCGCGCGTTTCGTCGACGGATTTCGCCCCGACCGAGGACGCAATCGGGCGCGGTGTCCGCGATCCACCCCCCATCAGATCGGCAATCGGCACGCCCGCCGCCTGACCCGCGATATCCCAGCAGGCCATATCAATTGGGCTTTTGGCATAAAGGTGTCCGGGCAAGGCAAGATCCATCGCCCGTTCCACATCCAGAACCCGCCGCGGATCCAGGCCCAGAATGAACGGCGCCATCGTTTCAATTCCGGCGCGGATACCCGGACCATGCGCGGGCACATAGGTATGGCCCCATGGGGTCCCTTCACCCCAGCCAACAAACCCCGCATCGGTTTCGATTTTCAAGACTGTCGCGTCAAGCGTTTCGAATTTCAACCGCCCGCCCGACAACCAATATGGATGCTCCAGTGGGAGGTCGACGTGAAATACTGTGATAGATTTGATCTTCATGCGATATCCATCCGGGGCAGATCACCCATGCCTTCACCGCGCCACAGAACATAAGTCAGGATCTGCTGATCTGTGGTGACCATGGCATGACTTTGCCAGCTTGCGTGCAAGCGTGTTTGATTGGCGCCAAGATATGTTTCATTCCCATTGACCTTGAACAACGCACCTCCGCCAAGAATGAGGTAGAGTTCTTCGGCCTGATGGCTGTGCCAATCGTAACTCAGGCCAGCCCCCCAATATGCGATGTAGCCACGCAGGAGGGTCGAGTGAAAATGTCCGGTAGGACCGAACAGCTCATAATAGCCGTATCGGTTCAGGAAATCCGCACCAACTTCGTCTTCGGTGTAGGTATGTTTCCAATGTGCCAGATGCGCCGTCGCTTTGACCGCCGCGATCAAGTCACGGGTTGGCGTGTCTTCAACAAGATCGAAGGCTGCCACCAGCCTCGTTGCGGGAATGGGTGCGGCATCCAACCCCGTCGGGGTCAGATCACCCGGCCAAGGCGCGAACGCACCAAGGTCCGGATGCGCATGGTGCATTTGCCGGGCAGCTTCGAGAACATCGTCAAGCGTCATGGCATCACCACGATGTTGCCGGTGTGCTCTTTCGCGATGAACGCGGCTTGTGCTTCTCGGAGTTCCTTCAGCGCGTATGTCGCGGCAAGCGCTGGCTTGATCTCACCAGCCTCGATGTATGTTACGAGGTTCTTCATGACCTGAGGGTCAATGACGGTCGAACCGAAGAAGGTCAGGTCGCGCAGGTAGAATGTGCGCAGATCAAGTTCGACGATCGGGCCTGCAATAGCGCCCGAACAGGTATAGCGGCCACCCCGTTCCAATATGTCGATCAGGTTCGGCCAGTATGGTCCGCCCACGACATCTGCGACCACACTGATCTTTTCCACGCCCAGCGCCTCGCGCAGGTTCGCAGGAGCGCGTGGCAGAATGACGTCAGGGCCAAGCCTGGCCACGTCCGCGTGTTTGGATTCGGATGCCATCGCGATCACACGCGCGCCGCGCCGTTTGGCCAGTTGCACAAGCGCACCGCCCACACCGCCGGAAGCACCTGGAACCAAAACCGTATCCTCGCCGGTCACATTGGCACGGGTCAACATGCCTTCGGCGGTGGAGTAAGAGCAGGAAAAAGTTGCCAGTTCAGCATCCGTCAGATTCGAGGTGATTGCCACAGCATTCACCGCCAGAGTTGTCGCGTATTCGGCAAAACCACCATCCCGTTCCGAGCCGAAATAACCAGTCTTGTCCATATTGTCGGGTTCCACCGGATCGCGCAGCCAGCCATCCGTGATGACACGCTCGCCAATACGCGCCTGGTCAACACCTTCGCCGACGGAAACGATATGCCCGCAGATATCGGCCCCTTGAATTCGCGGGAAGGTGATCGGATTACCGCCCCAGGTGGGATCTTCTTCGCCAACCTCTTCAAACGCACCACCGGTCGTTGCGGCTGTGACCGTCTTGGAATACCAACCCGACCGCGTGTTGACGTCCGTATTGTTCAGGCCACATGCCGCAACTTTGATCAGCACCTCACCCTCCGCAGGTTCAGGACGCGGCCAGTTATCGTGCCAAACTATCTGCTCTAAACCTCCATGGCCCATCGTGACCATGGCTTTCATTGTGGCGGGCAGGCTCATCAGGCGGTCTCCATTACTGCGTCTGTGCGGGGCCGCAGGCTGTCTGGATCGTAGGCGGGCTTATCCAGTACTCGGGCCGAACGCGGCTTGCCGTGAATCACGACCTCCAACTCGGTTCCCGCTTTTGCTGCTTCGGGTTTGATGTATGCAAAGGCCAATATCTTACCTACCGTGTGGCCGAATACGACCGAAGCTGTCGAGCCTATGACACGCCCGTCCAGCGTCACCGCCTCGCCTCCATGGCCATCAATTTCGCCATCCGACTCGACTTGCAGATAGGCACATACCCATGGCAAATCGGTGTTCAACGTCTTGTCCTTGCCCAGGTAATCCTTGTCCGTACGGGCAAAGCGCAGCACATCAGCTTCTGCCAGCGTGACTTCGTTTGTCAGCTCGCCTGCCCCTTTGAAGCCCTTCTCCATCCGCATCACGTTCATGGCGAAACTGCCGTAGTCCGCGATGCCATACGCCTCGCCCGCAGCCCATAGCGCATTGTAGACGTCGAGGCAGGAAGCGTTGGGCATATGCAGCTCCCACCCCAGTTCGCCCGCATAAGACATGCGAAACGCCCAAAGTTTATGATCGGCAATGGTGACCTCTTGCGCCGACAGCCAGCGGAACCCGGCATTGCTCAGATCGGTAGCCGTACAGCGCGCCAGGACTTCGCGTGATCTGGGGCCGTTCAGCGACAAGGCCGACCATTCGGAAGACAGCGCGTTGATCCGCACATCTTCGCCCTTGCGATGATGCGCCAGATGATCAAGCAAGCGCTGTTCGAAGAACGCTGCACAGACCAGATAGAAGCGGTCTTCGGCCATGCGGACAATCGTTGTCTCCAACTCGATCCGGCCACGGCGGTTCAACATATGGGTCAGCGTGATCGAGCCAACCTTTTGCGGCATCCTGTTAGCAGTCAACCGATCCAACAGGGTATAGGCATCGGGCCCCGATACTTCGACTTTGGTGAAGGCGGTGACATCCATGATGCCGACACGTTCGCGCACTGCCTTGACCTCGGCCGCGACCATGTCGTCGGCAGGAGTGCGGCGGAAGGAATAGTGATCGCGTTGTTCCACGCCGTCCCGGGCGAACCAGCGGGGGCGTTCGAAGCCATAGACTTCTTCATGTACCGCGCCCTTGGATTTCAGCAACTCGTACAGTGGCAACGGCTTGATCGGACGCCCTGCAAGTCGATTGAAGTGTGGAAACGGGATTTCGTGCCGTAAGCAATAATCTTCTTCCGCCTTGGTCACCTGCCAGTCTTTGGTGGCATAGCTGCCAAAGCGGCGCGGATCGAAATCCCGCATCGAGATATCGGCAGCCCCATGCACCATCCAGCGCGCCAGTTCTCGGGTCAGACCCGGGCCCCAACCGATCCCGATCTGCGTTCCGCAACAGCACCAGTAATTTCGCACACCCGGAGCAGGCCCGATCAGGGGGTTGCCGTCCGGCGGGTGCGAAATCGCCCCATGCACATCGCGTTGAATACCCAGTTCCGCAAAGATCGGCATCCGGTTCAGGCTTTCCTCTAGCCATGGCATTACCCGGTCATAATCCGCGTCGAACAACCAGTTCTCGTACTCCCACGGGCAATGATCATGCCAGACCGAGTTCGGATTTTCTTTCTCGTATATTCCGATCAGGCCACGCTGCTGCTCCATCCGGATATAACCCGAGACTTTGCGGTCATCGCGGATCACCGGCAGTTCTTTGTCCAGGTTCTGGAATTCCGGCACCGGCTCGGTCACGAAATAATGGTGTGTCATTGACGTCATGGGCAGTTGCAGCCCGGACCATTCGCCCATCTGGCGCGCGTAGGTGCCTCCTGCGTTCACCACATGCTCGCAGGTGATGGTGCCCTGTTCGGTCTCAACAATCCATTCACCGTTTGCGCCCTGCGTGATGTTCGTCGCCCGGCAACTGCGGAAGATGCGCACGCCTTTCTGGCGTGCCCCGGTTGCCATCGCCATGGTCACGTTTGTCGGGTCCACATGCCCGTCATCCGGCGTGTGCAGAGCGCCAAGAACACCTTCGAGGTTATAAAACGGATGCAGTTCGGCCACCTTCTCGGGACCGACAAGTTCGATATTGAAGCCCAGCGACCGGCCCACCGACAGCGTGTGGCGCAGCCAATCCATCTCATCCTCGGTATAAGCAAGACGGAACGAGCCGCAGCCATGCCATGTGACAGGCTGACCTGTCTCTGCCTCAAGCAGGCCGGAATACAAACCGATGTTATAATCGACGCATTTGCCCAGACCAAAGCTTGAGGTTGAATGCGTAATCTGCCCTGCCGCATGCCACGTACTGCCGCTGGTCAGCTCGGCCTTTTCCAGCAGAACAGTCTCATCGCCCCAGCCTTCTTGGGCCAGATGGTAAGCCAGACCAACACCCATGACGCCGCCCCCGACGATGACCACGCGTGCGTGTGACGGCAGTTCATTCCCGGACATGATTTTTCCTCTTCCCGAGTCGCTTTTCTGCTCGACAGGCTAATTCCACATTTGTACCATCGTCAATCATGAATGACACAAATGTATCATCAACTGTTCTGGACCGTCTGACCGAAGAGTGGGACGCCCTGACCCCTGAGGCACAGAAAGCCGCGCGGTACGTTCTGGAAAACCCTGCGGATGTAGGGGTTTCAACCGTGCGCGAAATCGCCGAGGCGGCAAAGGTCAAGCCCAACACATTTGTGCGCATGGCACGGCAAGTGGGGTTTGAAGGGTACGAAGATTTTCGCGAACCCTTTCGCGATGCAATCCGAAAGGGACGCGTGTCGTTTCCAGATCGCGCCAGATGGCTTCAGGACATCGGCAAATCCGGTGAATTGGGCGGGCTGTATGCCGATATGATCGGTGCCGCGATCCGGAATATCGAGGAAACATTTGCAGGGATCGACGCGAACCGCCTGAAATCTGCTGCCGAAGTCATCTGGAATTGCCGCCAGATTTTCACACTCGGCGTGGGCGTCAACAATTCCAACGCGCGCAACTTTACCTATCTGGCTTCGACCGGGATGAAGCAGTTTCATGCAATCCCCCGCCCCGGTTCAACCCCGGTAGACGATCTGGCCTGGGCCGATGAGCAGGACGTGCTGATTGCGATCACCTGCCATCCCTACCGCACCGAAGTGATCGAGGCGGTCAAACTGGCACGTCAGCAGGGCCTGACTGTCATAGGTATCTCGGACAGTCCGGCCAGCCCTGTGATCCGGAACGCTCATCACGGGTTTGTCGTCGCAGCAGATACCCCACAGTTTTTCCCGTCATCCGTTTCGACCATCGCGCTGCTGGAAACGCTGCTGTCTTTCGTGATCGCGGTATCCAGCGACGAGATCGTCGAACGGGTCGAACGTTTCCATCGTCGTCGCCATCAGCTTGGCATCTATGCGGAGGAACCCGAATGAACGCACCGCTGACCCACTCACTGGACGCGCGATATTATACCGACCCCGCCATTTTCGAGAAGGAGATGCAGGGGCTTTTGGCCCGAACATGGCAGTTCGCAGGCCATGTCGCGCAGGTTCGGGAAACAGGAGATTACTTTGCCTTCGAGATTGCCGGGCAAAGCCTGTTTTGCATTCGCGGGCGCGATGGCGAAATTCGCACTTTCTATAACGTCTGCCAGCACCGTGCGCATGAAATGGTCTCGGGCACAGGCAACACCCGCGTTGTCGTCTGTCCCTATCACGCGTGGACCTATGAATTGTCAGGTCAGTTGCGCGCGGGTCCAAATATCAAATCCGTCCCCGGATTTGACCGCAGTGCAATCTGCCTGACGGCCGTTCGGACCGAAATCTTCAATGGGTTCATCTTCGTCAATCTCGACGACAAGGCAGCCCCGATGGACGACTGGTATCCCGGAGTGCGGCAGGAAATCCGTACATTTGTCCCGCATATCGACGAGCTTGAGCCGCTGGAATGGGTCGAGATTCCGGAAAATTGCAACTGGAAGGTCAGCGTCGAGAATTATTCGGAATGCTATCACTGTCCGAGCAACCACCCGACATTCGCTGAAGGTGTCGTCAAGCCCGAAACCTACGACATCCAACCCGATGCAGGCGGCGGTTTCGTGCTGCGCCACACGACCGAATGTCAGAGCCTCGACAAGATGACTTACCCAATCGACCTGTCGGTGCCTCATGCGGGCGATTACCAATCGTGGTTCCTGTGGCCGATGTTTTCGTTCCAGTGCTACCCGGGCAATGTGCTGAACACCTATCACTGGCGCGCACGTGACACGGATCACTGCACCGTCTGGCGCGGTTGGTACACTGAAGGTGGTTCGGAAAGCGCGGTGATCCGGCAACTGGCCGTTCAGGACAGGGAAACAACGGTCGAAGAAGACATCCGACTTGTGGAATCCGTTCATCGCGGCCTCAGATCCCGCGGTTACCGCCCCGGCCCGCTGGTGCTGGATCCGGGTTGCAGTGTGATGTCCGAACATTCAATCGCCAAGTTGCAACAATGGATGCGCGAGGCAGTGGAATGAAACCCGCCCCTGGTAGACATAACCTGTTTGCCCTGCCCTCGAGCGGGTAGATCAACCATGCTGAAGCCCAGGAAATGGCACCCTTGCGAAATCGACCGGCCCTGGCCTAAAGCCACGCAGGAGCAACGACATAATGGATCAGCCAGACCGGTAAAACGGGTGCGCCACTGGATAATTTCGCACTACGATACCGCATAGAAGCACCGCCTGACACGCTGACAAACCGGAGACCCGCAATGGCCGACTTATTTGACGAAGACCTGTTCCTGAAAGGGTTGGAACAACGGAAGAATACACTGGGCGCGGACTATGTGGAAAAGAACCTTGCAGCAGCAGATGATTTCACCCGCCCGTTTCAGGAAGCCATGACCGCCTGGTGCTGGGGTTTTGGCTGGGGGGATGACGTGATCGACGCAAAAACGCGGTCAATGATGAACCTGTCCATGATCGGAGCACTGGGAAAGATGCATGAATGGGAAATCCACTGCCGGGGCGCCATCACCAACGGAGTGACTAAAGAAGAAATACGCGCCATCATCCACGTGGTCGGGATTTATTGCGGCGTTCCGCAGGCGTTGGAGTGTTTCCGCGTCGCCCGCAAAGTGCTGGACGACAATTAGACGCCATCACAGACCTGCTTCGGCCAACAGCCGTGCACCTTCGTCATAGTATTTTCTGTTTTTGAAACAGCCAGGCCAGGCCCAGCGCTCTGCCGTGAAACCGGGCTGCAATTCCAGGATGCGACGGGCGTGCCGGCGTGCCAGTGACTGGTTGCCAGCGGCGGCGGACAACATGCATAACACAACCCGCGCCCGCACGCTGCCGGGGTCCACTCGCAAGACATTATGCGCGTGCTGCCATGCTGCCTTGTCTCCGGAGAGGGCAAGGGTCATGGACAGGTTCGCCTCGATCCAGATCGGCGGGTGCGGCGTTAACGCAAGGGCCTGCCGATACGTGGCTATTCCGTCCTCAAGCCGGTCATCATACATCAACAAGACACCATAATAGCCCAGCAATTCGGGGCTGCTGTGGAACCGCTCAAGTACCTTGCGCATCAGCTGGCAAGCCTCGGCAGTATGGCCAGCAACACTGTGGGTAAACGCTTCGAGTGCGGCGCAATAAGGATCCGCCGGGTGTTTTTCACGCATGACGGCGCAGTCGGCCTCGACCAGAGCCAGCGTTTTTTCCGGCGAATCTTCCATGCCCAACCGGATCAGATCCAGGCGGCAGAATCCGACAGCGATCCGCGCAGGCAGATAGTCCGGATCGCGCTGCAAACAGACCTCATACTGGCGGATGGCACGAAACAGGCCGTCCTTGGTCGTAAGGCTTTCCTGAATGCGACCATTCTGAAATGCCGTCCAAACTTCGGTGGATGTGGCGCGTGCTGACCAGATTTCGGACCAGTGACCATCCCGCAGCCGTAGCTGAAGCGCTTCGACAACTTTCATTGCGATTTCTTCAACGGCGTCAAACGTATCCTTTTCCCGAAACCGGAAACGTTCGGTCCATAGGCACACCTGATCCACGGTTGATGTCAATTGTGCCGCCACCCGCAACCCTTCGGCCGCTACCACGCTGCCGCTTAGCATATAGCCGTCGACAGGCCCTTGTTGCCTGCGCGCATCACGCAATTCGATGACATCCGACAACGTACCCAAGAGGAAAAGCAACTCGTCCCGTATCGACGCCGCCGCAACGTTGATATTGTTATCGTCACCAATTACTTCAAACGGCTCGACTACAATTGCAGGTCTCTGGTGCCCCCAATGGGATGGAAAGCGCGCGCCAACCGGGACAGGCGCATTCTCATCAAAACCAACGTCCCAATACGCTTGCCGTTCAACTGCCAACCAGTCTTCAAATTCCGGGTCTGCAACATCCAACCCTTCCAGAAGCTCGGCGCGATCCGGTTGAAGCGGTTCATCAAACAAATCAATTTCAAGCGCTTTCAGGTCGATGGAGACATTCTCGCGCCCGATGTCCAAAAACCCCAGACCGAACCCGGCCAGATGCTTGGTCAGGACACTAAGTTCCTTGCGCAACGAGGCCGCACCCTGTGCGGGTGAGCTTTTGCTCCAAAGTTTGTCTTGCAGCCAGGCCCTGCTGCGAACAGCATTCTTAGACAACAACACCAAGGCGAGAAGCGCTTTCGCCTTGGTGCCGCGTGGTGTTGCATCCTGGCCGTTGTCGCAAATCACCTGAAACGGACCGGTCAGGAATATCTTGGTTTTTGCCTTACTCAAATAAACTCCTCAGGCAAGTTCAGATACTGCGATCAGGAACCACAGCCATAAACGACAATGCCACCCATCGCTTCATAGGCCAGCTTGCAGCACCATGACTCGTGATCGGGATTTGGGTCTGGCTCTTTATCGCTCAGATCAGGGATTACGATATGAACCTTGTTCTTGGAATCATAAACAAACTCCACTGCAGGATTACCGACATCAGCAAGGATTTCATGAATCTGTCGCTCAGCCGCGTCGCGACCCTCTTGTGACCCCAGCGCGTTGCTCCGGGCGGCGTTCAGAACTTCACACCCAAGATCCTTAAGTGTGTATTTCGGATTAATAGTCAAACGAGCCATACTAAAAGTCCTTTCTTAACAACCACAACCATTTGTATAACCCGTTACATACCTATCCGGAAACAAAAATGACCGACGCACTGATTGAACTGGCCGAAAACGCAGGGATTATTTCCGGACCTTCTTTTGCTGAATTTCCCAAAAGTGCTCCGATCCACACCGCCTTTCGCATGATCAATTTGCGAAACGGAACAGTGCCACCCGCTGGCGCAATGAAACATCGAGTGTCCTTTGGCACGGCTTGTAACCGGAACGAAGCCGCGCGGCTTTCGGGATTCGAGGCGATCGAACGTTATGCGCTGCAATACAGCGCGGATTCGCCCGAAACCCGCGAAAGCCTGATTTCATCGGATGGTGCCACGCATGTTCTGCCAAATGATGCCCTTGCTCTGGGTGCGCAGGGCAGCAACGGACAGATCACGTCGAAGGGGGCCGCAGCGGGACCAACGCATGAAGCCGCCGCGCTGTGGGCCGCGCTTGAATGTCTGGAACACGCGCTTGGACCACATGGGTTCGACCAGGTGTTGCCCGAAACAGTGCTGCCGCGCGATCTGACCAGCTGGCTGAACACCTACCTGCGTCATCTGAGCGTTCACGTTCGCATGGTTTCGGGCGTCGGCCTCCTACTGCGTGCGGTCTGCGCCGATGCGGATGGCGGGCGACCAACTTACGGAACGGCTTTTTCCGCCGATCTGGCGACAGGTGTCTGGCACGCGGCATGCGAAGCGGTTGTGTCCTGGCGCAATATGGTGACCCTTGACCACACCGGCGTGACAGATGACGCGATGAATGAGGAACAGGCGCGCTTGTTCCGACTGTATCGCGGCGCGCGAACCGATCGCCCGACAACTCCAGCATCCTCTTTCGATGCGGATGCCTGGCAGAGTCCCGACCCGACGCTGATGACCGTATTGACAGCGACGGCCAACGCTGCCGGTCGCCCGATTGCCATATTCGATATGACCGCGCCGGAAATACCTTTGCCCGTTGTCAAAGCCGTGCCAGTTTGAAACCTTTGTCAGTGACTGAATTGGCGAGTTAGCGCCAGTTTGCCAAAGACCTCGGTTTCAGTCCGGTCCGCAAATTCAGAAATCTGTTTGCATCGTTGGGTTTCCGGCAGTCCACAAACGATATCGCTTGGATCAACAGGCAGGACTTCAACAAATTCGACCCTTGTGATCGCGCGTGGATTGGCCGCCACTGTTATCAAAGGGCCAACCTCGATCAGGCTGGCAAGCGCATAACCCGACGCAGACCGTGCGGTCGACCCTGATCCCACGGTGATATCGTCCAGAAACCGCGGATCATCATCGCCCGGCCCGAACTCAAGGCGCATGGGCATTCCCGCTTCACCGCGCGGATAACGCACCCAATCTGTCGGCACATTCACCGCATCCACGAAGAGTTCGGACATGTGAAACGCCCGAATATATAGCCCCAGAGGATTCGCGAACGCCATCGCGCGCCCTGTCGGCGTTGCTGTGCCCCTGGAGAAGGCCAGATCAAGGGCTTCACCCGCCAAACCAGATCCCGCATGGCGACAATACAAATCCTGTCGGTCGGCAAAATGTAACACTTCATCAAGCCGCGCGGGCCTTCTGTTTTCACCATTGCCGACAACATATGGGAATGAGGAAAGATGCATTGTAGCGATCAGGTCGCTCAGGCTGTTCGTCTCTCTGATCATGAACAAAGCATGTTCGATATTCAACGGATGCTCTGGTGGATGGGTAAAATCTGTTCCCACCAGTCTTTTGTGAAAACGAGCAATGCGTTGAGGCACATCCAATGCGCACCAATCTGATTTCGAAACCTCGAACAACTCTTCGCAGGAATATGAACATCTGGATACGGTTTCAACGACCGAAAGGAAGTGATCCAGATCGAACACTGCCATGGTTCTCCACCACTCCATCAGTTCGGTCGTGGCGACAAAGCGCTTCGGCCGCATTTTACCTTCGGAATCGGGCCGTAAAATCAGCGCATATTCCAGAAATTCATTGTGCAGCTCAGCCCTGCTTGCCCAACCCCGATCCGAAAGACTGGCGGCCAGATCCTCGCCCAGACAATCCCGGGGCTCGCGCGGGTTGGCAGACCATTTGAACCCCATCGATATCTGACCATCGACGATGTCGTCTGGGTCCATGACCAGGAACGGGCTCACTCCATTGCCATCAAAGAACCCTTCGATTCTCGAGTTCCAGTCCGACAGGGCGGCTTCACTCACCCCCCTATCGGCGCAACCTGGAGATTGAAAAACAGCCATCACCGAACACCGATCTGTATCTGAAATGCAGGGCTGATCTGCCATCAATACTTGCCACGGCAGTTCCAGCCTGGTTCGAGAGATCATCATCGTTGACGGGCACGGAAGCATCATGAAAAATCTCCCTCCGAAAAAACCTGAAACCTCATCCGCCCCAACCTGCCTGCTCTGGCAGGTGGCGGGTCCACCACAATTCAGGCGAACTGTTGGCTACGTGGATTTCACTGCCAGAAGACCGTTTTCCCGAGATGCTGAGATGATCGCCGTCAAAAGTCTCCAGCGACACTTTCGATGACGTCGGTGATTTTGCCATATGCTCCGCCAGTATTCCGACCGCGATACGCTCACCCATCCGGATACTGTCGAAATAATCGCTATAGAAATGAACGCCCGCCAAATTGCGCCCAAGTGCAATATTCGCAGCCAACTTGTTCAACTCGCCATTCAGCGTCAGGCAGTCTGCACTGTCTTCCGGTCGGGTCGAGTCGATCAGGGTCTTACCCCCCGCAGCTGGCACAAGGACCCGAGGCAGACCAGCCGCAGTCAAAGAAACCCGTGATCCATCCAAAGCGTGCGTTCTGAAGAAAGCTTTGAGCACTGTGACGCATGCCCCGGCAACGGCACCATGAGCCGCGCCATAAGAAGGGTGCATTGGCGAGCCTTCGGGGTAAGCAACCGGAAGCAGCAAGTTACGGTCATTTCGCGGCAAGCCCTTATGGGAAATGGCGTTATGCGCAAACCTCTTCGCCGAAGGCGAGGCGGCGATTGCATCCATAAGGCTGAAACCTTCGCTTGTCGCCGCTTCGAGTTTTCCCAGATGGGTCGCGGCAAAAGGCTCGGCCGCGCCAAGGGTTGCGCCGTGACCGTTCGCCATCAAACTCGTAACACTGCCCAGCTTTTCAGGCCGGGCACGATTGTGCACCTGAAACGTCTGGCGTTTCGCGGCCCTCAGGGCCCGTGCCCCGGCTTCCGTCAACAGGGACAGTACGTGCGCGCCGCCCCAGGCAGAGCCTGGATCACGCACACCGGCATATCCATCCTCGGGCAAACCTTCATCTGTCGGCGTGCCCTGTCCTAGCATCAGCAGGCAGGCATTGAAAAAAGCCTGATAAATTTTGTCAAAATGCACGTAAGAGGCAAGGTCGCGCGGTGTTTCAATGAATTTCGTTCCCTCGCTCTCAAAGGCTTGTTCAGCTGTCGTGTCCGCCCCGTTCTGAACGTCCAGCCACTCAGCCCAATCCCGCAGATAGTCCACGCCCGCCGCCTGCGGCTGGATCTTCTGGTCGATCCTCAAAGCGCCGAAGGGAACAGCCCCGACGGCCATTGCCTGCGTCAGCTTTTGCTTTTGTCGGCGCGCTTGATCTGCTGTCAGTGGATCGTGGCCCTGTACCAGGAACTGCGACAGATACGGTCCCTGTGCACAGCCCTGTGAGCAACCGCGAAACAGGGTTTGAGGGGTCAGGCCGCCACCGTCCCGAACCCGCCGCGCCGCCGAAACCTTTCCAATCTCTGCGCCATCAGCGTCCCGAGGGCTACCATCGCGCCGGAACCATTCCATCTGACAAAGGGCACTCGCCACGTTGGCCGCATCACCGGCACCATCTCTGAGGGATTCGAACGGCACATCCCGCAGATAGGCCATCGCGTAAATCTCGGCCATCTCCGCCGCCAACTCATCCGATCCCAGCCGGGGCGCGGGTGCAATTCCCACCACCCCCGCGTCACATCCGTTGAGACCAAGCCGATGGCCCAGGATTGGCCCTTCCCACGCACGCCACCTATATTCACCACCCTCTGATGGCGCGGTGCGGAAGGGCCCGGAATAGGCTGGCGTGTCGAACAACGCCAACCGATTGCCAAGATTGTCGGTGCAGGTCGGATCAGCCACTTCATCCAGAAACTCGGTATAGACCTGCGCGTCGACAATTCCGTTTACGTCATGACGCAAACCCTTCGAGAAATTCGTGGGCCATGTCCCTTCAAAAAGGTCCGATTCACCGTTGTGATCCTTTAAAACCTCCTGAGTGGAACGCGCCAACACACTCAAACGGCGCCGACCCCGGCCTACCTTTTGATTGGCTTCATCAGGGTTCTGCCATGGTTCAGACGGAACGGTATGTTGCGACATGATGTTCTCCTCATCGACGAAAGAACGATTCGCATCTCGGCGTTACCGGATCGTGACTTCCAAAAAGAGAATGTGTTTTCAGTTTTTTTTCAACGTGTTGCCCGTTTCATGCCGAAGTACGGAACGCAATCACGCAAAAACTCGTGACCCGGTTTCACGTTGCAAAGCCAACCGAGCACTTGAACTCCGCTGTAGACTTGCCACGTTCAAATTCTCGTACATCAGGCCAGATGCCACAGGCAAGGCCCGCGATTCTAAGGATATTACGAACTGCATTGGGTCTGAAGAAAGTGAACCAAGTCTTGCCAATGGTGGATGCAAACCGGCGCGATTCCGTTCTATTTCAAAGAGTTCGGACAGATCTGCAAAAAAAACCAAACTTTGCGGAATTGACCTTGTATTTCCGTTGCTTGCACGGATATACCCGTCGGCGGAGACGTGGCCGAGTGGTCGAAGGCGCTCCCCTGCTAAGGGAGTAGGCCCGGAAGGGTCTCGAGGGTTCGAATCCCTTCGTCTCCGCCACTTACCAAAGTCAAATAATAATCATAAAAAGCAAAAGCTTATTTGAAATCAGACTGTACGTTTCTGGACTATCGAGCGACGACACCCCTTAGAAACAACCGCGCTCCGCCGCTGTTGCAACATAGGTTAGTATCAGGGATGCGCCTGACGTTGTCTTCAGAACCTGTACGTTGCGCCCAGCAGCGGACCTGATTGGTCAAACCTGAAATCATTGCCGTTGATCTCATGATCGAAGGAAATATACCGGTAGCCGCCGCGGATCAGCCATCTGTCATTGATTTCATAATCTGCAGTCAGCAAAACTTGCCAGGTTTCGCTACCGCTCCGAAACCCGCCATAATCCACGAACCCGGTCCCTGACCAATTGTCCGAAATCCGAACTCTTGCACGGGCAGCGACGACCGGATCAGTCCAGTTGTCGTCGGTCGTCACACTTCGCCCAGCAGCGACCCCAGGTTGCAATCGGAACGTGGTTTCCGTGCTGAACCACCTGAACCCGCCTGCTAAGGCCACGCTGATCGCGGGTGTCTCATAAACATGGTAACCGACATAGCCGCTGAGAAACTGCGTGGTGGCAGAGGTATCCAAACTCGAAAACGCCGGGCCGGGAGTTGAGTTACTAAACGCCAAATCGGTGTAGTTGTAATCAGCAAGCAACAACCAGCGCCCGTTAGACGCTGAAATACTGCCCATAAACGCAAGATCCAGGTTTTCGAGAGCGTCTGAAAAACTCAACGTACCGTCGATTGGTCCACTTGGTGTTGCAAGAGAAACATCTGTTTCGGCCATGAACAGATAAGCTGTGCCCGAAAAAGACCAATCAGATTGCTGGGCTGAAACAGGCGGTGCGATCAGTAACGCTACCGCAATCGCCAAGTATTGCACCTTGCTTTTCATCAGTGACCTCGTAGCTGGAATTCATATTGCATTACCTGCATGCTTCACGGTTACACAATTTGTAGCCGTTTCCAATATCTCGATTGCTGCAGTGCCAACACGGTCCTTATCAATCAAAAGGTGCGTTCACACCGGAAAAGCTAAAGGACGCTGTCGTGCGTCCCCCGAAATGATCATACGAAGAATAATCCTGCTTCTAACGAACAGTCGCTACTGGTTTGGGGCAACAGAGGCGGTCAACAATTGCTTGGAATACTCGTGGCTTGGGTTCCCAAAACGCAGTGTTTCCGAGGACATGACCTCAACAATTTCACCATTTCTCATGACCGCCAACTGCTCGCACATATGTGCGATAACCGGAAGATCGTGAGACACCATCAGATAGGTCAATCCGCGCTGTTTGCGCAGGTCAGTCAACAGGTTGAGAACCTCGGCCTGAACGCTGACATCCAAAGCTGACGTGGGTTCGTCCAAAAGCAGGATGTCCGGCTCACCTGCCAAGGCCCTTGCGATTGCCACGCGTTGTCTTTGACCACCGGAAAGCTGGTGTGGATACCGAAACCGGAATCTTTGCCCAAGTCCGACGTCGTTGAGCAAATCGCTCACGCGTTTATCGATATCACCAAACCCATGCAGATGAATTGTTTCACTGAGGACCTGGTCGACAGTATGTCGGGGATGTAACGATGCATACGGGTCCTGAAACACCATCTGGACGGTTCGAAAGAATGACCGATCCCGCCGGGACCCGGATATCGCCTGACCTTCCACGCGGATTGTGCCCGACCATTGCGGTGCAAGTCCCGTTATTGCCCTCAGAATTGTCGACTTGCCGGACCCGCTTTCGCCCACAAGGCCAAAACTCTCGCCTTGAGAGACTTCAAGATTTGCGTCTTTCACCGCATCGACCCGGTCGTGTGCATGACCAAACCAGACATTCAGATGGTTGATTTCCAGTGCCTTCATTTCAGCCCCTCACGCTCGGGGCTTCGGACCAAGACGGATCGCGTGTGAGAACACTCAGGTGGGTACATTTTTCATCAAGGCGCGGCAGCGAGTTCAGCAAGCCCTGGGTATAGGGATGTTGGGCCTGATGCAGCTTGTCAGCCTCGCAAACCTCGACGATCCGACCTGAATACATGATGAGGACACGGTCGCAGAATTCAGACACCAGATTCAGGTCGTGGCTGATGAATATCAGACCCATCCCCCGCTCCTTGACCAATCCATCCATGATGTTCAGCACCTGCCGCTGAACGCTGACATCAAGCGCCGAAGTTGGTTCATCGGCAATCAGTATCTTGGGATTGGGAATCAACATCATCGCAATCATAATGCGCTGCCCCATACCCCCAGACACCTCATGCGGGTACGTTCGCATCACCCGCTCAGGATCACGGATTGAGACGTTATCCAACATCTCGATAGCCATCTTCTTAGCATGGGCCTTCGAGCCGGAATTGTGCTGAAGGTATGCTTCCATGAGTTGCTCGCCAACGGTGACCACCGGGTTCAGAGAAAACTTGGGGTCCTGCATCACCATGGAGATCTGCTTCCCTCGCACCTCACGCATCTCGCGCTCGCTGAGCTTCATCAGGTCTCGGCCTTCCAAATTGATGTGTTTGGCCTCCACGATACCCGGATTTCGGATCAGGCGCAGAATGGCCCGTCCCGTCATCGACTTGCCCGAGCCGCTTTCGCCGACGATCCCCAGACGCTCGCGCCCCAGCGAAAACGACACGCCCCGCACGGCGTCAAACACGCCCTGACGGGTTGGGAAACGAACCCACAGATCTTCGATGTCGAGTAAGTTCATTGCCCACCGTCCTTTGGATCAAGCGCGTCCCGCAGCCCGTCACCCAACAGGTTGAAGGCCAGCGAAACCGTGAAAATTGCGAGCCCCGGCACCGTGGCCACCCACCAGTGGTCAAGGATGAACCTTCGACCCTCGGATATCATGGCACCCCATTCCGGGCTTGGAGGTTGTGCCCCCAACCCCAGAAAACCAAGGCCGGCGGCAGCCAAAATGATCCCGGCCATATCCAGCGTGACACGCACGATCAAAGATGAGATGCAAAGCGGCCAGATATGCCGGGTGATGATGCGCAGCGGCCCGGCACCCTGAAGGCGTATCGCGTTGATATAGTCGGTTGACCGGATAGTCAGGGTTTCTGCACGCGCCATACGTGCATAGGGCGGCCACGCCGTGAGTGAGATTGCCAGAACAGCGTTTTCAATCCCTGCCCCAAGCGCCGCAACAAACGCCAACGCCAGAACAAGTCGTGGAAAAGCGAGGAAAATATCCGTGATGCGCATAAGGATCACATCCGTCCATCCCCCCACATATCCCGCAACAGTCCCGACCAGCAGCCCCGCAATCGGTGCGATGAGCGCCACAAGAGCTACGATGTACAGTGTAATTCGCGCCCCAAAGATCAGGCGTGACAGAATATCCCGCCCCAAGCTGTCGGTTCCCAACAGGTGCCCTTCAGCCCCGATGGGGAGAAGTCGGCTGGACAGGCTCTGAACAAAGGGATCGTGCGGCGCGAGAAAAGGCGCAAAGACCGCTGTCAGAACAAGGACGACAAGAATCGCCAACCCGACCATTGCCATCGAGTTTGATCGCAAAGTCAGCCAGCCTTTGTAGAAGCTGGCCAATCTGGCATGGCGGCGCGAAGTCGGCTCGTCAGTCAGCAGCCACTGGCGCAAGGTCATGTCGCTCATTTCGACCTCGGATCAAAGAAACGGTAAAGCAGGTCCGAGAATATGTTCAGGCAGATAAAGATCAGCCCGACCACAACGGTTCCTCCAAGAACGGCATTCATATCGGCGCTCAGCAAAGCCGTCGTGATATAGCTGCCGATCCCCGGCCAGCTAAAGATGATCTCGGTCAGAACTGATCCTTCCAACAAGTTGGCATAGCTGAGTGCGATCACTGTGATCAGCTGCACCCGGATATTCTTGAAGGCGTGGCGCCAGATAACTTGTCTTTCAGACAGCCCTTTGACGCGGGCGGTGATGACATACTCGGCTGACAACTGTTCCAGCATGAAGGATCGGGTCATCCGGCTGATGTAGGCAAGCGAGTAGTACCCCAGCAATGCCGCGGGCAGGATGATATGGGACAACGCATTGCGGAAGACATCCCAATCCTGGGCCAAGGCACTGTCTACCAAAATCAGCCCAGTGCGTGAGGGCACTATGTCCTCGTAGAAGATATCCAGGCGGCCCGGGCCACCGACCCAGCCGAGTATCCCGTAGAAGACCAGAAGCCCCATGAGCCCCAGCCAGAAGATTGGCATTGAATACCCGACAAGCGCGACCACACGGGCGATCTGATCGATCCACGATCCGCGCTTAACTGCGGCGATCACACCAAGCGGAACACCCAGAAAGATTCCAATCAGAACGCCCAAAGTCGCCAATTCCAGCGTGGCAGGGAAGACGCGGGCAATATCCTGAGAAACCGGGCGGGCATTCAGAAGTGAATCGCCAAAATCGCCGTGCAGAACATCCCAAAGGTAATATCCAAACTGAACCAACAGCGGTTTATCAAGACCAAGCTGTTGATAGACCGCATCATAAGTCGATTGCGATGCACGTTCACCGACGATTGCCAGTACCGGGTCGATCGGCATCACGCGACCGATGATGAAGGTCACGAAAAGCAGACCCAGCATTGTAATTGCGATAGTGCCAAGAGTTTTTAGGATACTCTTGATCCAATGGATAAGAGGCGCCGAGCGGCGCCCCTCAGTTGGTCTTTCGGCCAGTGCCATTTACTTGGTCACCTGCCAATACGACGCCGATGTAATCGCCTGACCGGTTGAGAAATTCGTCACGTTTTCACGCAGGGCCGATTGCTCAATCTGCTGGAACATGATGACAAACGGCGAAGTCTCGCGGAACTCAGCCTGGATTTCCTTGTACATTTCAGCCCGTTTCGCGGTGTCGTTTTCGACAACAGCCGCATCCGTTTTCTCGGTCAGCCCGCCGGTATCCCAAGAATTCCGCCATGCCAGCAATCCTGTGGCATTGGCTTCGTCCGAATTATCCGGGTTATAGGCAAAGGTACCTGCGTTCGTCTGCGGGTCAGGATAGTCCGGCCCCCATGCGCCAAGGTAAACATCCAGTTCCCGCGCACGATACCGCGCCAAAATTTGTTTGGCGGTTCCCACGGTAATGTTCATCGTGATGCCAACCTGACTCAGCGCATTCTGGAGCGACTGGGCGATTTCGATCCGTTCCTGCGCTTCACGCACACCAACTTCGATCTCAAGCCCGCTTACACCTGCTTCATCCAGCAGGGCCTTGGCCTTTTCCACATCAAAGCTAAACGGCGTCTCGTCAGAGGCACCGAGATAGGTTTGGGGCAGGAAATTCTGGTGGATCGTGTATTGCCCCTTCAGGAAGCTGTCGCGCATCCCTTCATAGTCAACCAGATATTTGAACGCCTGCCGAACCTGAGGCTTGCTAAGCTCGGGATGTTTCTGGCTCAGCGAAACATACATCAGGCGGCCCTTAAGCTCGTCTGCAATCTTTACGCCGGCAACAGATGAAGCGCCGGCAACATCTTCTGGATTCAGGTTGCGCGCGACATCGATATCACCACGTTCCAGCAACAGGCGCTGGCTGGCGCTTTCCTGAACGTGACGGACAACCACACGCTCCATGGCCGGAGCACCCAAGTAGAAATCGGGGTTCGACTTCAGTGTTACGCTTTCATTGGGTTTCCAGCTGACCAGGCTATAAGCCCCAGATCCAGCAGTATTGGTCTTGAGCCATTCATTGCCCAAGTCGCCATCCTTGTCGTGTTCCATCACCGTCTTCTTATCGACAATGCCGCCGATGGTAGCGGTCAGACAGTTCAGAACGAAGGATGTCGCATAGGGTTTGTCCGTCGTGATCGTCAGAGTGTTGCCGTCCGCGACAATCGTTTGTTCGACGTTTTCCGGCGTGAACCCAAACTGGGTCAGGATAAAGGCCGGGGTCTTGTTTAGAATGATCGCCCGACGCAGTGAAAATTCAACATCTTCGGCCGTCACCGGATTTCCGGAGTGAAAGGTCAACCCTTCCCTGATATTGAAGGTAATCGATTTGCCGTCTTCAGACACATCCCAACTTTCAGCGATGTCGGGCTGATAGCCAGCATCCAGATTGAGCGGGTCGAAGTTCACCAGCTTCTGATAGACATTCCGGCTGACATCCGAACCCGCAAACTCAAAGCTTTCGGCCGGGTCCAACGTCGTGATGTCGTCGATACGATGCGCGATAACCAACATGTTCGGCGGCGTTTCGGCCATTGCCGAAGTCGAGGTCACGGCCAGCGCCAATCCTAGCGCCGCACCGGTAAGCAATCTGTTAAATGCGTTCATTTTGTCCTCTCTGTCATCAAGTCTTCACTAACGGTTACGAGCCCCAGGTCTTCTCAAGAACACGCAACCAGTTTTCGTGGCAGAGCTTCTTGATGAGCTCTTCGCCGTATCCATGGGTCACCATGGCATCTCTCAATCGAGGCAGCATCGAGATGTCCTTCACGTCGTCCGGCACGACCGCCCCGTCATAATCGGACCCAAGCCCGACCCGGTCTTCACCCATTATCCCGATCAGGTGGTCAAGGTGCTTCAGAACCTGCATCAACGGCACATCGGACAGCATCCGACCATCCTCACGCAGAAACGCAGTGGCAAAGTTCAACCCGACCATCCCGTCGCTTTCCGCGATGGTGCGAAGCTGATCATCTGTCAGATTTCGCGCGTGCGGACAGATGGCGTGGGCATTCGAATGCGTTGCGACCAAAGGCGCATCCGAATACCGCGCTACATCCCAGAAACCTTTTTCATTGAGGTGGGACAAATCCAACATGATACCCAGCGCATTGCATCGCTGCACAAGCCGCAGTCCATGATCCGTCAATCCAAGGCCAGTGTCCGGCCCCGATGGATATCTAAACGGCACACCATGGCCAAAAATGTTGGGTCGGCTCCACACGGGCCCCAATGATCGCAACCCCGCCGCATGAAACACGTCAAGCGAATGCAGATCGGCATCAATCGGCTCGGCGCCCTCGATGTGAAAAATGGCCGCAATCTGGCCTAGCGCCATGCTGTTTCGAATATCCGAAACTGATCGAACCACTTTCAACGCCCCCAAACGTTCCAGTTCCAGCAGTATGGCAATCTGCCCCAGCGCTGAGGGCAGAGCATCTTCGGCGTCTATATGATTGGGAAGCGGCAGGTCATAGCTGGGCCGGACCATTTCTTCCATTTTAGCATCGGCATCGATAGGCGAAGGGACCCAGACGGCAAAGAAGCCTCCGCCAAATCCACCGGCCTTGGATTTAACAGAGTCTATTGCACCTTCGAGCCCGGTCAGGAAGCGGTCCGCTTCGGGCAGACCGCCTGACGAGGCCAGTTTTGACAGAACATCATTGTGCCCATCAAAGATAAGAGGGGAGGTGCTCAAACTCGTTTTTCCCAGGTTAGTGTCATTTCGACACACGCTAACAGACGCAATCATCATGATTGCAAAAAATCTTGATGAGTTTTACTCATAGAGCTAGTCGGAATCATGCGGGCGCCCAGCGATGAAGAAACCTCGCAACTGGCATTCTCTGCCGGAATACCAGGCGCTCCGTGCGCTCATGCAGTCTGGAACAACAGCCGCCGCCGCCCGACAGCTTGGCTTATCTCAATCCGCAGTCAGTCGCTCGGTCAGCAGCCTGGAGGATCGATTGGGCAGAACACTGTTCGAACGGGATGCGGGCAGATTGCGACCGACGCAAGAAGCCGTGAGGCTGAATATGCGATTGGATCCTTTGTTCGAGGCATTGGACAGGATCGATGGTCCGGGCGAAACTGTGCAGGAAACACTGCGCCTCGTTGCACCGCCCAGCTATGCTCATCGATACATCGTTTCCCTCATCGCCAGTTTCATTCGCGGGAATCCCGGGTTTTTCGTGAACCTTGAGGTGACAACGTCGGATATGGTCACACTTGGCGTGCTTGAGAACCGATTTGATCTTGCCGTGACCGGGATTGAACAAAGCCGCGCTGGCATCAAACTTATACCATTTCGCGAGTCACCAGCCGTTTGCGTCATGCGACCCGAACATCCTCTGTCTGAACGCACCGTTCTGACGCCTTCAGACTTGCATGAGCAAGAGTTGATCGCACTGACGTATCGACATGGGCGGCGCGGGCAGCTGGACCGGTTGCTTCATCAAGTGCGCGCTAAACCGAGGATCGTTGCCGAAGTTTCAACCTCATTCGCCGCCGCCGACATGGCGCGCGAAGGATTGGGGCTGTCTGTTATCAATCCCTTTCCCGTCTACCATTACCGATCTCCCGACCTGGCATTTGTCCGATTTGAATCTCCAATGCGGTACCGGGGCCATTTTGTGGTCTCTGATCAAAAACCGGTTCCAAGGATCGCACGGGCATTCATGCGGCATCTGCGATTGAATACCCCTCCGGACCCTTTCTCTGACCCGAGGTAATGAAATCTTTCCAAAGGTCTTCAATGGCAACACGCCATGTGACCGCCCAACATGGAAGATTTTGGAGGGGGGGCGAGGTACGGATCTGTCATGGCTACGTGCACAGTTTGGTATGAGTAACGTCCGCAAACGTGGTTTTCTTCGTCCTTATGTATCTCAGGCCGTATCACCCGGTATGCGGTTCGTTCATAAGGCTCGTTCGAATCTCCGCCCAAAACCCGCTTCTGATTTCCCTACGTTTCCAGGCGAAGCTGGCGTATCATTCTCTCGCTCAAATCTTAGGAAGGAATACCTAGATGGCGGATTGTGCGAAACTGCGCCCCGGCGAAACCTATTCCGGGAAACAGGGGTTCGATTACTTCGAAGGCATCGCCAGACAGACGGTAGGAAGCCAAGCTATCTGCATGCATCTGCTCACGGTCCCGCCCGGAGGGCGCGCCAGGGCGCATAAACATGAGACACATGAAACCGCGATTTATGTGATTTCCGGGTCTGCTAAGATGTATTGGGGCGACAGGCTAGAACACGTTATGGAAACGCAAGCAGGAGACCTGATCTATATTCCATCAAACACTCCGCACCTTCCGTTCAACGATGGGAATGAACCCGCAGTTGCAGTTATCGCACGCACGGACCCGAACGAACAGGAAAGCGTTGTTCTGATGCCGGAACTTGAAGACCTTGTACCAGAGTGACGCAAAATACCGTTGGGGACCAGCGGCGTATTTTTTAATCCCTTTTTCTTCCAGAGTGCTTCCAGCTGTGATGGCACAAATAGAAACACCGCCCCTGGGGCGGCGTGTAAGTTATTGATATCTGAATGGAAGTGTTGGTTGCGGGAGCAGGATTTGGCCTATATCGAACGTTAACGGAACTACTAATCCAAAAAGCCATCTCTACGTATTCCCTGTCTGTTTGAAATAATGGCGGCTTTGGACGGAAAAAGTGACAATCAAGAAATCCGTTTCAAGGTCCGCACCGGAGCCCATTGTAGTCATCGCAGCCTGCCTTGGAAGCTGCAAGCGCATTAGACTGCTTGCAGGCCTATGCGGACACTCAAGGTACGTGACACGAAAGGTTGCACCACGGGCAGCGAACTATCAGCATAGGCGGACCCGAGAATTGCAGGCTAAGTTCGAATGAAGTCGTCGATACTTGCTATCATTCTGTCAAAATCCGGCTCTGTCGCAAAGAGCAGGTGATTGGGGCTGTTCAGTTGCACAAAGGATGCCCCTGGGATTTCAGACGCCAGTAGTTTTCCCTCAGAAAGTGGTGCTATGGCATCCCTGTTGCTGTGAAGAACCAATGTGGGCACCGAAACTTTGGGTAGCAAACTGGCAACGTTTATGTCGTCAAACAAGGCACGAAACTTGGCGATGTTTTCAGCCGGCCCGCATATCCTTTGAAATTCGTTGAACCATTGCATTTCTTCTTTGGTGGCGTCCGGCATGAACATGGAAGTTAATATTTGCCGGATCGCAGGGTTTTCGTTTCCCCAGCTATTTCGTATCAAATTGACGAGAGCTTTGCTTTCTTCAATTTCCGACTCATTGCCGCGCTGCCTGCGTCCTCTTGAGTAACCCCCACTTAACAAAAGATGGGAAACTCGCCCCGGGTGCCGAAGAGCATATGCCACCGACACAGATGCACCTTGTGACAAGCCTAATATGGCCACCTTTTCGTAACCGTAAGTATCGATCACGACTTCCATGTCGTCGACCATGCGCTCAAAACTAATGTCAACATCTACCCATTCAGACAACCCATTTCCGCGCTGGTCATAACGGATGACAGAAAAACTGTCTGAAAGATGCCGTATGTAGTCTCCGTAGGCCGGATTGCTCCAGTCCTGTTCCAGATGTGTCATCCAGCTTCCGGAAATCAGCAATGGATAACCTTCGCCAGAAACAGTGTGTGCAATTGAAGTGCCGTCGTTCGAGTGGCAGAACTTCACAGGTGGCAGTTTATTGGACCGTGCAGGAGAAGGTTTTGTGGAAGACGTCGGAACGGGCAGAGTGGAGATACCTCCAATGAGACGAAATCCGCGCCGGCCTACAGTTTCGATGTAAACTGGCTTTTTAGCATCGTCGCCAAGAGCCTTTCTGATCTCAAATATGTACTCTCGTACCAGGTCAGGGTTCACGAACGAGCCTTGCCAAACAGCCTGAAGTATTTCCTCTCGAGACAACAACACCCCTGTCTCAGATATCAGGTAGTCCAGAACCTCGGTTGCTTTTGGCGACAGTTTTGAGTGGTTCGTTCCCGATGACAAAATCCCGTCCTTCAGATTCAACACCCAAGGTCTCATGCATGCCTCCAACACCGCCTGCAAAATTCAACGATACGTCAACGATAAGTCCACGGTATCCCGGTTCGCGTACAGATAGGCTTGAACATGAAGACAAACCGGAAAATGGACAATGCCACAGATATCCACAAACAGACTGGGAAGAGCCACGACTATTGATGATAACACGACTAGCGCGGAAGCCGCTTATCTATTGCTGCAACTAGCAAACGATCTAGAGGAAGAAATTTGCCTCGCGCTGTTAGAGGAAAATGTTGCTTTAGCCGAGCGCTTGGTAGCACCACAGGCACAGCTCAAGAGGTTGTCGCAAATCTTTGGTTTACCGACACCTAAAATATCCGCCAGTTAAGAGCAGAAAACATGCGCTCTCACATTGTGCCTGCTGTTTGCTAATTCGTAGACACCTAGGAGCAGCGGAACACTTGGCTGAAGGGCAGTTGCTTCAGCCACAGGTTATCCGGGGCTTGATCGAACGTGTTATGATCCAACATGAACGGGATGGTGTGCAGATCGAACTGGAGGGTGCCCTGGCAGCAATGATTGGGCTGGCCCTGAACGCAGAAAGCGCCCCTTTGGGCGCTAAGTGCTTGATATCTGACTGGAAGTATTGGTTGCGGGAGCAGGATTTGAACCTGCGA